>NZ_JBEZFP010000196.1:0-13810 GCF_040649515.1 Streptodolium elevatio | reverse complement strand
GTGTCCGCCCAGCACGGCGCCTTCTTCCTCGCCGAGCCGACCGTCGAGGACCGCATCGAGCTGCGCCTGATCATGCAGTACGCCAGCGAGAACATCATCCCGGTGACGCTCGAACTCGGCGGCAAGAGCCCGAACATCTTCTGCGCCGACGTTATGGCCGCCGACGACGACTACCTCGACAAGGCGGTCGAGGGCTTCGTCATGTTCGCCCTCAACCAGGGCGAGGTGTGCACGTGCCCGTCGCGCGCGCTGATCCAGGAGTCGATCTACGACGCTTTCATGGAACGGGCGTTGGAACGTACTCGGGCGATCGTGCAGGGCGACCCGCTGGACCCGGCGACGATGGTCGGCGCCCAGGCGTCCAACGACCAGCTGGAGAAGATCCTTTCCTACCTGGACATCGGGCGGCAGGAAGGCGCCGAGGTGCTGATCGGCGGCGGCCGCAAGATCGTCGAAGGGCTCGAAGAGGGCTACTACGTCGAGCCGACGATCTTCCGCGGTACCAACGACATGCGCATCTTCCAGGAGGAGATCTTCGGGCCGGTGGTGTCGGTCACGACGTTCGGGGACGAGGCGGAGGCGCTGCGCCTGGCCAACGACACGCTGTACGGGCTGGGCGCGGGGGTGTGGACGCGCGACGCGACGCGCGCGTACCGCCTGGGCCGCGAGATCAAGGCCGGGCGCGTGTGGACGAACTGCTACCACGCGTACCCCGCGCATGCGGCGTTCGGCGGGTACAAGGCATCGGGCATCGGGCGCGAGACGCACCGGATGATGCTCGACCACTACCAGCAGACCAAGAATCTGCTGGTCAGCTACAGCCCGAAGAAGCTCGGGTTTTTCTAGGAGACACGACCTGGAGCCCGTCCGAGGCTTCAACCGGGCCGGAGGCGCGCATGTTGGAGAAGGTGGCGATCACCCCGGCGGCGTCCGCGCTGCTCGGCGAACTGGCCGAGCGGCACGGGCCCCTGATGTTCCATCAGAGCGGCGGATGTTGCGACGGCTCGTCGCCGATGTGTTACCCGCTCGGCGAGTTCCGGGTCGGTGACGCGGACATCTACCTAGGCGACGTCGCGGACACGCCGTTCTACATCAGTGCCGCGCAGTACGCGTACTGGCGGCACACACACCTGACCGTCGACGTCGTGCCGGGTCGCGGAGGCGGGTTCTCGGTTGAGGCGCCCACCGGGTTCCGCTTCCTGATCCGCTCGCGCGTGTTCACCGAAGAGGAGGCGGCGGAGCTGGAGTCCGAGCCGGTGGTCACCGGGCCGGCGCGCTGACCGCGCGCCGGGTCGTGTGCCGGGGTCGTCTGCCGCCCTGACCGGTGCGCGGGCGTGAGCGCGCGGCTGCCCGGTCGGTGAGCGAGGTCACAGACCGTCTGACGGTCCGTCGGGGCGGGCATTTGAGGGTGCCCGCCCCGACGCCGGACTCCCGTACCCGACAACGTTTCTGACGGTGCCTAATGACAACGTCCAAATGCCGCAAAAGCTGCCTTAGGGTCGCCTATATGTCTTTTTTATTGGTATTTAGGTAAGACAGTTAGGAGCATGTCAACCTCTTGTGCGGGTCCGTGCGGCGGAGTTAGAAACCCCTCACGGCCGGAACGACGCCGGATCAACGCGGCTCCGGTGCGGCCGAGAGGAAAGGACCTGTCATGGCTGAACCCGTCATCGTCGAGGCAGTGCGCACGCCGGTCGGCAGGCGCGGCGGCGCCCTGTCGGGGCTGCACCCGGCCGAGCTGCTCGGCCAGACGTACCGCGAGCTGCTGGCCCGCGCGGGAGTGCACGACGACATCGTCGAACAGGTCGTCGGCGGCTGCGTGACCCAGGCCGGCGAGCAGAGCGCCAACGTGGCGCGCAACGCGTGGTTGGCGGCCGGGCTGCCGTACGACACCGCCGCCACCACCGTCGACGCGCAGTCTGGCTCCGGCCAGCAGGCCGCCCACTTCGTCGCGGCCCTGATTGCGGGCGGCACGATCGACGTGGGCATCTCGTGCGGCGTCGAGTCGATGTCGCGCGTACCGCTGGGCACCGCGAGCGCCGCGGCCGGGAGCCCTTACCCGGCATCCTGGGACATCGACCTGCCGACCCAGTTCGAGGCCGCGGAGCGCGTCGCACGCAAGTACGGCGTCTCCCGCGAGGCCGCCGACGGCCTGGGCCTGCTTTCCCAGGAGCGGGCCCGGCAGGCGTGGAACAACCACCGCTTCAAGCACGAGACCTTCGGCGTCAAGGTCCCGGCGGGCGACGACGCGTGGCACCTGGTCGAGGAGGACGAGGGGGTGCGCGACACCTCGTTCGACGCGCTGGCCGCGCTCCGTCCGGTGCTGCCGGCCGGCATCCACACCGCGGGCACCATCGCGCAGATCTCCGACGGCGCGGCGGCAGTTCTGTGGTCCTCCAAGAAGTCCGCCACCGCCCTCGGCCTGCGCCCCCGCGCCCGCGTCGTGGCCCAGGCCCTGGTCGGATCCGACCCCTCGCTGAACCTCGACGGCGCGATCGCCGCCACGCGTACGGTCCTCGGCCGTGCCGGAATGAGCCTCGACGACATCGACCTCATCGAGGTGAACGAGGCCTTCGCGGCGGTCGTCCTGGCCTGGACGAAGACCTTCGACGCGGACATGTCCAAGGTGAACGTCAACGGCGGCGCGATCGCCCTCGGCCACCCGGTGGGCGCGACCGGCACCCGACTGCTCACCACCGCCCTGCACGAACTGGAGCGCACCGACAAGGAGTCCGCCCTCATCGCCATGTGCGCCGGCGGCGGCCAGGCAACCGCAACCCTCATCCAACGCCTCTGACCCCTACAGGTGCCCCCGCCTCGACGGGGGCACCCGACGTCACTCGTCCCAGTCCCGCCAGTCCACCGAGTCGATCTCCACCTTGTACGGCGCGGGGAGTTGCACCGGTTCGCCGAACTTCCAGGTGACGTGGGACAGATACCTGCGGGTCGCCGCGTCGGGCTCCGAATACAGGGTGATGCGGCGAGCCGAGGGCGCGCAATCGATGAGCAGGTAGTGCGGAACCAGGGTTCGCGCGTAGCCGTTCCACTTGGTGTCCTTGCGGTGGTGCAGGCCAGGCTCTCGGTCCTTCACCGCGTTCGACGGCGACGTGACCTCCACGGCCAACGCGACGTCGTCCGGTGTGACGTGCTTGGCCTGGGCCTCCAACGCCGCCTGTAGCGCGTCAGGGTGCATCACGATCAGGTCGGGGATGTACCCGTCGCGGATCTCGGGGAGGTTCAGATCCGTCGTCTGGACGACTCGCCACGGGAAGTCCGAGCGAACGCTGCGAGCGACCGCCATAGTGTCCTGAATCGTGGCCACGATGTAGTTGTGATTCAGGCTGGGGCCTGGCGACACGACGATCTCCCCTCCGACGATCTCCACGCGCGTGCCGTCGTTCGGCAGGTGCAGGTAGTCGGCGAGTTCGTCGCGAACCCACATGTCGTGGGCTTTGGCAGGGAGGGGCATGTGCCACACATCGGCATAGTCCACGCTCATGCGCCCGAGCTCCTCTCGCGGTTGCTGGCTCCAGTGTGGCCCAGCAGTCGACGCGCCAACACGGGAACGCTATCCGTGTTCGAGTGAATGCGTAGGGTGAAAATCAAACTCGTCGTCGGAACCGGTTGGGTGGGTGGGGCGTCGAAGTGGCCTGGGGTGTGTTGGGGGGCCGGGATGCGGCGGGCTTTGGGGCTGGTGTGGGTGGTGGCCTTGTCGGCGGTGCTTGGCGGGTGTGGGCGGAGCGGGGACGCGCAGGTGGGGGCGGAGCCGGGGCGGTCCGACGGGGTCTTCTCCGAGCCCCGGGTGATCCCCGCCCGGGACGCCGTCGACTGGGTGAGTTACGGCGACCACGTGATGGTCGTGACCGTCACCGGGGAGCGCGACGGTCCGGAGGGGCCGTGGCTGCGCGTGGTCGACATGCGGGTCGACGAGGCGGTGTGGAGCCGCGAGGGCGCCGCCGTGCCCGGGGTGTTCCGGTCGTACGCGGCTGGGGTGCGGGCGCGCGACGGGCGCCCGCCCTACGCCCTCGTGGGGGAGCCGCGCTACGAGGTCGGATCGACGTACGTCGTCGCGGTGTTCCGGGCGGAGCGGAGCGCGGCACCCGACGGCTGGGTGGTCTTCTCCGGACTGCCCTGCCAGGGCGGGCGGATCGGGGACGGCGAGATGGCCGGTGGGGCGGCGAATGCTGACGGGGTGATGGCTGCGGTCGGGGGGCGGGACGCGGCTGCGCTGCGTGCGTTGCTGGCGGCCACGCCGCCGGATCCGGTCAGCCTGAAGTACCCGCACCTGGACGGCGCGGCGCGGTTCCAGGCGACGGCCGCGGAGAGGTCGGGGAGGTCTTCGAGGGCGGCACCGTAGTAGGGGTTTGCCGCCGTAGGAGGTTACGACGCTGTGTAGCGGATCGGGTCGTCGAGGGTGGCTGCGCCGGCTTGGCCGCGTTTGATGAGGTGGCGCAGGTGCGCCGCCGCTTCGCTGAGGGCGATCTGCCGGTTCTGGGCGTTGAGTTGCTCCCAGGGGCGGTTCCAGTCCATGCCGACCGCGATCTCCCACAGGGTCAGCGGCGCGGCCACGAGCCGGGCGCGCAGGTTCGCGAGGCGCGTCTCGTGGAAGGCGGTGATCTCGTCGACGCGGGCGGCCGCGTCGGTGAACAGGTGCTTGTGGGCGGGCAGTACGCCGGTGACCGGCATCGAGGCGACCTTGGCCAGCGAGGCGAGGAAGTCGCCCAGGGGGTCGGACTCCTCGGTGTCTTCGTACAGGCCGATGTGCGGGGTGATGTCGGGCAGCAGGTGGTCGCCGGAGAGCAGGCGGCCCGCGCGTTCGCCGGCCGGGCCGATGGCTTCTTCGAGGTGCAGGCACACGTGGCCCGGGGTGTGGCCGGGGGTCCACACGATGCGGACGTCGCGCCCGGCCACATCCGCGAGTTCGCCGTGCACGAGGGTGCGGTCCGGGGTCGCGAGGCGCATGCGCGGCTTCCTCGCGATGGAGGCGGTACGCAGGCCGGTGAGGTCGTCGAGCGCCGACTGCGGTGCCCCCGCGGCCTGCAGGATCGCCAGGTGGTGTTCGAGCCACTGCGAGCGCGGCGCGGTGTTGAAGAGGTGCACGTGTGCGGCGTCCGCCTCGTGCATCGCGAGCCACGCCCCCGACGCGTCCACGATCGCCTGCGAGAGGCCGTGGTGGTCGGGGTGGTTGTGGGTGACCAGGACGCCGTGCACATCCGTGATGGCGGTGCCGATCGACTCCAGGCCGGAGGTCAGCGCCGCGAGCGATGCCGGGTCGTCCCAGCCCGCGTCGACGAGCACGGGTCCGCGCTCGCTCTCCAGGACGTACACGAGGGTGTTGCCGAGCGGGTTGTCCGGGATCGGGACAGGGATCGTCCACACGCCGCCGCCGAGGTCCGTGGCGGACACGGTGGATGACGCCTTGTCAGGTGCCTTGTCGGGCTCCGTTGCCGCCATGGCGTCCTCCCCGGGTCGGTGCACTATGCACGATTCTAGTGCGCAATATAGTTGACGAGGTCTAGTAATTCCGCGGGGGGTGGTTTGCGGGCCTTATGGGACGCCGGGTGAGACTCCAGTCTCATTGGTACCGGGAATCCGTTGTTACCACCGCGTCCAACTGATATCTGTTCTACTCGGCTCTTCTTTTTTCTCGCGGACGCGTGACTCACGGCGACCGACATCCAGGCAGCCGGCCCGGAGCCGGCCCGCAACGCCCCGCAGCAGCCCCAGGAGGACCAGGTGACGGACGTGTTGGACCACGGTCAACTGTTCATCGGCGGAAGCCTCGTCGATCCGCACGGGTCGGACGTCATCGAGGTGGTGTCCCCGCACACCGAGCAGGTCATCGGGCGCGTGCCGCACGCGTCGAAGGCCGACGTGGACGCCGCCGTCGCCGCGGCGCGCAAGGCGTTCGACCACGGCCCGTGGCCGCGCATGACACTGGAGGAGCGCCTGGAGGTCGTCGGGCGCATCAAGGACGCGTTCATGACGCGGTACGAGGAAATCGCGAAGCTGGTCAGCTCGCAGAACGGCTCGCCCTACTCGTGGAGCATCTTCGCCCAGTCGATGGGCGCCGGGATGCTGTACGACACGGCCATCAACACCGCCCGTGCGTACCAGTGGGAGGAGCGCCGCGCCGGCGTGCTCAACCCGCTCGTCGTACGCCGCGAGCCGGTCGGCGTCGTCGCGGCCGTCGTGCCGTGGAACGTCCCGCAGTTCGTCACCGCCGCCAAGCTCGGCCCGGCCTTCGCCGCGGGCTGCACGGTGGTTCTGAAGCCGTCCCCCGAGACGCCGCTCGACGCGTACATCCTGGCCGAGATATGCAAGGACGCGGGCCTGCCGGAGGGCGTGCTCAACATCGTCCCGGCCGACCGCGAGGTCAGCGAATACCTCGTCGGCCACCCGGACATCGACAAGGTCGCGTTCACCGGGTCGGTCAACGCCGGCAAGCGCATCATGGAGGTCGCGGCCCGCAACCTCACGCGGGTGACCCTCGAACTCGGCGGCAAGTCCGCGGCGATCATCCTGCCGGACGCCGACCTCGAGCACACGGTCACCGGCCTGATGCCGAACGCGTACATGAACAACGGCCAGGCCTGCGTGTCGCAGACCCGCATCCTGGTGCCGCGTAGCCGCTACGACGAGGTCAGCGAGCGCATCGCGGCGTGGGTGTCCGAACTGGTCGTCGGCGACCCGCTGGACGCCGCGACGCAGGTCGGTCCGCTGGTCGCGGACCGGCAGCGGCAGCGCTCGCTCGACTACATCGCGATCGCCCAGGACGAGGGCGCCAAGCTCCTGGTCGGCGGCGGCCGCCCGGCCTCGCAGCCCACCGGCTGGTACGTCGAGCCGACGCTGTTCGGCGACGTGGACAACGCGATGCGCGTCGCGCGCGAGGAGATCTTCGGCCCGGTCGTGTGCCTGCTGCCGTACGGTGACGAGGCGGAGGCCGTGAAGATCGCCAACGATTCGGAGTACGGCCTGTCGGGCAGCGTGTGGACCGAGGACATCGAGCGCGGTCTCGACGTCGCGCGTCAGGTGCGCACCGGGACCTACTCGGTCAACACCTACGGCGTGGACTTCAACGGCCCGTTCGGCGGGTTCAAGAACTCCGGGATCGGGCGCGAATT
Source organism: Streptodolium elevatio (assembly GCF_040649515.1). Classification (GTDB taxonomy): domain Bacteria; phylum Actinomycetota; class Actinomycetes; order Streptomycetales; family Streptomycetaceae; genus Yinghuangia; species Yinghuangia elevatio. Next base: position 6,686 of record NZ_JBEZFP010000196.1, on the reverse strand, counting down.
CGGCCCCGAGGGCTTGGCGGCGTACGTCGAGAGCAAGTCGATCGCGATGCCCAAGGGCTACGAGGGCTGACGGGCCCGCACAGCGCGGGACGGCGCGAACGGCGCGGAACGGCCCGCGCCGACGGCACCAAGGAGCCACCGGTACGACCGGAGTACGACCCAGTACGACCAGTACGACACGAGAACCGCGAACGAAGAGGTGACTTACCCGATGGGCGACAAGTGGCGCGTCGAGGTCGACAGGTCCGTGTGCATCGGTTCGGGCATGTGCATCGGCAGCGCGCCCGACGACTTCAAGCTCGACGCGGGCCGGCAGTCGCACCCGCGCCTGGAGATCCTGGACTCCTCCGACGGCATCATGGAGGCGGCCGAGAGCTGTCCCGTCGAGGCGATCAGCATCGTGGACGCGGAGTCCGGCGAGATGCTCTTCCCGCCGGAGTGACGGCGGGCGGCGGAGCCTGACGGGGGTGACGGGGGAGTACGTGCGTCGGGCGGTTCCGGGCCCTGGCCGGCCCGGAATCCGCTCCGCGCGCGCCGTGCCGCGCGGGCGACACGTGTCACCTGGCGTGCGGTGCCGCGGAGCCTTCCCCGGCTGTCCCGCCGGGCGCGTCCTCGGGGATCAACCGCGCGACGGTCTCGATGTCGAGCCGTACCTGGGAGATCGACGCGCGGCCGTTGAGCCACGAGATCAGCGACGAGTGCCAGGTGTGGGTGATCACCCGGATCACCGCCAGTTCCTCGGTGCTCGGCTCGACCGTGTCGTCCTCGTGGATCGCCTCGAAGATCATCTGGGTGGTGATGCGGCTCACACCGTCCACCTCCGCCGAGACCGAGCGGTCCGCGAATTGCAGCGCGCGCATCATCGCCTCGGTCAGGTGCGGCTCGCGCTGCATGCCCCGGAAGGCGCGCAGCAGCGTGTCCACGACCCGGTCGCGCGGCGGCAGGCCCTTGTTGGGCTTGCGGCGCAGTTGCCCGCCCAGTTGTTCGAGCTGGTCGTACATCGTGGCGACGAGCAGGTGCACCTTCGAGGGGAAGTAGCGGTACAGCGTGCCGAGCGCGACCTCCGACAGCTCGGCGACCTCACGCATCTGGACGGAGTCGTACCCGCCCTGTGCCGCGAGGCGGGTCGTGGCCCTCAGGATCCTGCGTCTGCGGGCCTCCTGGCGCTCGGTCAGGGGCGCTCCCGGGGCCTTGGTGTACGTCGTCATCATCCGCCCGTCTGTCGTCGTCCTGGGCATGCCGGACACTGGTGTTCACCTGACTGCACTTCAGATACGGCCGTTGCGTGTGTTACGGGTCACGCCGTGGCCGTAGTGACCGGTGCCCGGCGGTATCTTGCAGTCTCCGACGGGCCAATCTGCGCTCAATACTGAAACTCGTTCTAGATTACGCGACTACTATGCTCCGCCAAGAGCGTCGAAGGGGGCCATTCGTGATACGGAAGACCGTGGGGGCCGCGGAATCTCCGGCCTCCGCCGCGCCTTCCCCCGCGGATCGGCCGCTCCGAATCGCCCTCCTGGCGTACCGCGGCGACCCGTTCTGCGGCGGTCAGGGAGTGTACGTCCGGCATCTGTCGCGCGAACTGGCCCGCCTCGGCCACCACGTCGAGGTCATCACCGGACCGCCGTACGCCGTCGTCGACGACGTCCCCGGCAACCCGGTCAAGCTCACCAAGCTGCCCAGCCTCGACCTGTACCGCGACCCGGACCCCTTCCGGCTGCCGCGACCGCGCGAGTACCGCGACTGGATCGACGTGCTGGAGGTCGGCGGCATGCTCACCGCGGGCTTCCCCGAGCCGCTGACGTTCTCGCTGCGCGCCGCCCGGCACCTCAAGGCCCGCCGCGCCGAGTTCGACGTCGTGCACGACAACCAGACCCTCGGCTACGGCCAGCTCGCGCTGCCCCGCATGGGCTTCCCGCTGGTCACCACGATCCACCACCCGATCACCGTGGACCGCGCCCTCGAGATCGCCGGGGCCGCGACGCTGCGCCGCAAGCTGACGCTGCGCCGCTGGTACGGATTCACCACCATGCAGAAGCGCGTGTCCGCCCGCCTCCCCGAGGTCGTCACCGTCTCGGGCTCCTCGAAGGCCGAGATCGTCGAACACCTCGGTGTCTCCCCGGACCGCGTGTCCGTCGTCCCGGTCGGCGCCGACACCGAACTGTTCTCGCCGAGTGACACGGTTGCCAAGGTGCCCGGGCGCATCGTCACCACCGCGAGCGCCGACGTACCGCTCAAGGGCCTGATCCATCTCGTCGAGGCGCTCGCCAAGCTGCGCACCGAGCGCGAGGCCGAACTGGTCGTCGTGGGCAAGCCCAAGACCGACGGTCCGGTCATGCGCGCGATCAGGCAGCTCGGCCTGGGCGGCGCGGTGCGCTTCGTCAGCGACCTGACCGACGCGGAGCTGGTCGACCTGATCCGCAGCGCCGAGGTGGCCTGCGTACCCTCGCTGTACGAGGGCTTCTCGCTGCCCGCCGCCGAGGCGATGAGCTGCGGGACAGCCCTGGTGGCCAGCACCGGAGGGGCCATACCCGAGGTCGCCGGCCCCGACGGCGAGACCTGCCTCGCGGTGCCGCCCGGCGACGCCGAGGCGCTGCGCAAGGCCATCGGCCGGCTGCTGGACGAGCCGGAGCTGAGAGCCCGGCTCGCCCGCAACGGGCGGGCCCGCGTCCTGGAACGCTTCACGTGGCGCAACGCGGCGGCCCTGACCGCCGAGCGCTACCGCGTCGCGATCGACGCCCATGCCGACGCCCGCGCGGTCCACGCGTAACCCCCACCCGCCCCGCCCCGAACGACCTCGCGAAGCCTTAGCAGTTCTGCACAGGAGACGGAGCCGCCGACTTGCTCACCGTGGATTTCTCACGCTTCCCGCTCGCGCCCGGGGACCGGGTCCTCGACCTGGGCGCCGGCGGCGGCCGTCACTCGTTCGAAGTGCTGCGGCGCGGCGCGCACGTCGTCGCGCTGGACCGCAACGAGAAGGACGTCCGCGAGGTCAACACGATGTTCGAGGCGATGTCCGAGGCCGGCGAGGCCCCCGAGGGCGCCACCGCGGTCGCGGTGACCGGTGACGCGCTCGACCTGCCGTTCCCGGACGACAGCTTCGACCGCGTGATCATCTCCGAGGTACTGGAGCACATCCCGGACGACGAAGGCGTGCTGGCGGAGATGTTCCGGGTGCTCAAGCCCGGCGGGCTCGCGGCGATGACGGTGCCGCGGTACGGGCCGGAGAAGGTCTGCTGGGCGCTGTCGGACGCGTACCACGAGGTCGAGGGCGGGCACATCCGCATCTACCGCGGACACGAGCTGGTCGAGCGCGTCGAGGCCGCCGGATTCGAGCCGTACGGCGACCACTTCACACACGCGCTGCACTCGCCGTACTGGTGGATCAAGTGCGCGGTCGGCGTCGACAACGACAAGGCGCTGCCGGTGCGGATGTACCACAAGCTCCTGGTGTGGGACATCATGAAGGCACCGCGCGCGACCCGCTGGGCGGAAAAGGCGCTCAACCCGCTGATCGGCAAGAGCTTCGTCGTGTACGCGGTCAAGCCGCGCGCCGCCTCCACCGAGGACGCGGCGTGACGCGCCTCGGGGCCCACGGGGGCACGGGCCGGGATTCCCTCGAAATCCTGGCCCTGGACGGGGTCCTGACGGTTGATCAGATCGGGAAGACGATCGACGGAATCGCGTCGGTGCAGCGGCCCGACGGGTCGATCCCGTGGTTCGTGGGCGGGCACCTGGACCCGTGGGACCACACCGAGGCCGCGATGGCACTCGACCTGGCGGGACGACACGCCGAGGCGGAGCGGGCGTACCGCTGGCTCGCGTCGCGGCAGAACCAGGACGGGTCCTGGTACGCGGCGTACACCGACGGCGTGGTCACCGATCACAACAAGGAGGCCAACTTCACCGCGTACCTCGCGGTCGGCCTCTGGCACCACCATCTCCTCACCGGGAACGAAGAGTTCCTGGTCCGCATGTGGCCGCACCTGAAGGCGGCCACGCAGTTCATCCTCGACCTGCAGGCGCCCGGCGGCGAGATCCGCTGGAAGCGCGAGGCCGACGGCACCGCGGTGCCGGACGCCCTGCTCACCGGCTCGTCGAGCATGTACCAGGCGCTGCGCTGCGCCCTCGCGGTCGCCGATCACCTCGGCGAGCCCCAGCCCGACTGGGAGTTGGCCACCGCCCGCCTCGGCCACGCGGTCGTGTCGCACCCCGAGCGGTTCCTCGACAAGAACCGCTATTCGATGGACTGGTACTACCCGATCCTCGGCACCGCCCTGCGCGGTGACGCCGCTCAGGCGCGCATCGCCGACCAGTGGGACACCTTCGTCGTCCCCGGCCTCGGCGCGCGCTGCGTCTCGGACCGGCCGTGGGTCACCGGCGCGGAGAGCTGCGAACTGGCCATCGCCCTGTGGGCGTTGGGACAGAGCGACCGCGCGGTGGAGATCGTCTCCTGGATCCAGCGCCTGCGCCACGACGACGGCCTCTACTGGACCGGCTACGTCTTCGAGGACGACGCCATATGGCCCGAGGAGCGTACGGCGTGGACCGCCGGGGCGATGATCCTCGCCACCGCGGTCCTGGGCGGCGAGCCGGCCACCACGACCGTCTTCGGCGGCGCGGAGGGCTACGCCGAGACCGGCCTCCCGGTCGGCCTCGCGCCTGCGGACGTGCGCTGCGACACGGAGATGTGCTTCGACCCGCGCTGATTCGGTTGGTCCGGTGATCCGGCTGGTCCGGGCTGATCCGCGCTGATCCGCGTTAGTTCGGCCGGAGCGGCGCATCGGATGAGCGGCGAAGCGGCCCCAAGAGGACGAACAATAGGGTCGAATGCTGCTGACGAGACCGATACTTCTCCGGGACATTCGAGACGGGGGCAGGCCATGGCCGAGCCGTACTACGCCTGGGACCACGACCACTACTGCGACCTGTTCGTCGCACAGGCGGACGTACTCGCCGAGGCGGTGTCGGGAGCGGACCTCACGACCGAAGTGCCGACCTGCCCCGGCTGGACGCTCGCGAAGCTCGTGAAGCACGTCGGGATCGCCCACGCGTGGTCGGCGGCGAACGTACGCGCGGGCGCGGCGTCCACCCCGGTCGTGGCGCGCTCGCTGGACCTCGGCCTGCCGGACGACCCGTCGGGTCTGCCGGAGTGGCTGGCGGCGGGCGCACGGCGCTCGGCGGCGTACCTCAAGGAGGCAGGACCGGACGCCCCGGCCTGGACGTTCGGCCCCGTCCCGCACGCCCGGTTCTGGGGCCGCCGCATGGTGCACGAGACCCTGATCCACCGCATCGACGCCGAACTCGCCCTCGGCATCACCCCCAAGGTCGACCCGGACCTCGCCGTCGACGGCATCGACGAACTCCTGACCGTCATCCCCGGCACGGGCTTCGGCGACCGAGAACTCCCGCACGGCAACGGCGAATCCCTCCACATCCACACCTCAGGCGGCGACCGCCCGGGCGAGTGGACCATCACCCTCACCCCCGACGGCTACACCTGGACCCGAGGCCACGCCAAGGGCAACACCGCCCTCCGCGGCGATGCGGTAGCCGTAATGCTCATCCTGAACCGCCGCGCTCCGGTCACCGAAGCCGTAGAGGTATTCGGCGACGAACCCCTGCTGACACACTGGCTCGCCGGCACAGCCTTGTAGCACAACGCCACGCCCGCACCCCAAACAGCACGTGAGGCCGGCGGGGGAGCACCCCCCCCGAACCGGAAGTCCCTGGCTGGAAGCGGCAATTCACGGGGCGGTCCACCCCGGGCGGGGTCCGCCCCCGTGCGGGGTGGAGGCGGATTGCAGGCGGGGAGTTACTGGTCGGGACAGGTCCCCACGGGGCGGTCCGTCTCGTGAACGCTGTCTCACCTGATTGCGGTGGCGGCTGTGTTGCGTGCCGGGGTGTTTGCCAGTTGGGCCAAGTTCCCAAGGGGCGGTCCGCTTCGTGATGGATGTCCCGCCTTTGCGACGGAGGCTGCCGTGCACCCCTGGCGGAGTTGCAGGCCCGGACGCGTTTTTTCGTGGGGTGGTCCGCCTCGTGATGGATGTCCCGCCTTTGCGACGGAGGCTGCCGTGTACCCCTGGAGGAGTTCCCGGCCCGGAAGCGCCTTCGCGGCGCGGTCCGCCTCATGATGGTGTCTCACCTCTTTGCGGCGGGGCCGCGGGTGCGCGCCGGGGTTTGTCTGTCCGGCGGAGTCTCGGCGGGGTGGTCTACCTCGCGATGGTGTCCCGCCTTCTTGTGGCGGACGCTGCCGTGTACCCCTGGGGGAGTTGCCGGTCCAAGCGCTTCGTGGGGCGGTCCGCTTCGTGATGGTGCCCGTCCCTTTGCGGCGGGGTCGCGGTGCGTGCCCGGAGTTGCCGGTCTGGGCAGACTCCACGGGGTGGTCCGCCTCGTGGTTGTGTCTCGCTTTTTGTGGCGGAGGCCGCCGTGTACCCCCATTGGCGAATTGCCGGTCCGGAAGCGTCCTTACGGGGCAGTCCGCCACGTGATGGTGCCCCGCCCCTTCGCGGCCGGAGGCCGCCGGGAGGTTGCGGTATGTCCACGTGTGATCGACGAGCGCAGCGAGGAGAGCGGCCGGAGGCCGCCAGTCAGACTTTCCTGCGCCGGAGGGAGCGAAGCGAGTGGAGGTGAAGGAAAGTCAGCGGTCGGAGTGCGAAATCGCGTGGCGGAGCGAGGAACGAGCG
>NZ_JBEZFP010000195.1:0-14216 GCF_040649515.1 Streptodolium elevatio | reverse complement strand
CGGACTGCGGCGCCCCGGACAGCGGCGCCCCGGACTGCGGCGCCCCGGACTGCGGCGCCCCGGACTGCGGCGCCCCGGACTGCGGCGCCCCGGACAGCGGCGCCCCGGACTGCGGCGCTCCGGTGTACGGGACGCCGCCCGGTGATGCCCCCGATTGCGGTGACGGCGGGGGCGAGGGCGCGTACGACGGCGGCGGAGGCGGGCCCTGCGGCGCGGGCGAGGGCGGCGGTGCCTGCGCGGCGGCGGCGCCGGTCGCCGCGTCGAGGTCGAGGAGCGCGGCACTGCGCTCCGCGATGGCGTACGTGATCGCCGGCGGCAGCCAGCCCGACCGCGTCATGACCTCGGTGGTCTGCCCGTCGGGCAGTGCCATGTCCAGCAGTTCGGCGGGACCCGGGCGGCGCGAGGGGTCCTTGTCGAGGAACGGCGCGACGATCTGGCGCAGGTAGCCGGGCGTCGGTTCCAGGTCCGGCGGTGTGTGCACGATGCGGTAGAGCAGTGACGGTGTGGAACCCACCCCGAACGGCCCCTGCCCGGTGGCGGCGAAGACCAGGACCGACGCGAGCGAGAAGAGGTCCGACGCGGGGCCGATGTCCAGCCCGTTCGCCTGCTCCGGCGACATGTAGCCGGGGGAGCCGACGACCAGGCCGGTGCTGGTGATCGAAGTGTCGTCGGCGGCACGGGAGATGCCGAAGTCGATCAGGCGCGGGCCGTCGAGCGCGAGCAGGACGTTCGACGGTTTCAGGTCGCGGTGCACCAGGCCCGCGTCGTGCACGGCCCGCAGCGCCTGCGCGAGGCCGGCCGCCAGCGCGCGGACGGTGGGCTCAGGCAGCGGGCCGTGCGCGGCCACCGCGTCGACGAGCGCGGGGCCCGCGACGTAGGCGGTTGCCAGCCACGGCACTTCGGCGTCCGGGTCCGCGTCGACGACCGGCGCGGTGTAGGCGCCCGAGACCCGGCGCGCGGCCGCGACCTCGCGGCGGAACCTCGCCCGGAAACCCTCCTCGTCCGCGAGTTCCGGGCGGACGACTTTGATCGCGACGGTCCGGCCACCGGGCGAGCGGGCCAGGTAGACCTGCCCCATGCCTCCGGCGCCCAGTCTCGCCAACAGTCGGTAGTCGGCCAACCGTGACGGGTCGTCAGATTGCAGTGGCTGCACGTGCTGGTCCCTTTCCCCCTGTGATCGCGGAACCGATCTCGTCGAGACATCGTTTCACCACCTCGGTCGTGAAGTGGCCAGGACCTGGCGGAAACGATTGTCCGGAAAGGCCGTTCGGTCGCCGCGCGGACCGCCACATTGCCGTTCCGTTTCGTCGCGGTCTCTACTGAGTGTGCGTTCCTGAGCGGAAGTAAAGGTTCCGGAGCTATATGTGAATTCGCCGTTACTACTCGCGAGTGACTGTGTTCGCTCCGTTGATTCCGTACTACTGTCGACCGTGCCGGATCGCCTCAGGGTTGCCGCGGCACCACTGAGAGTGATCGGCGGCGTCGTGTTGTCCTGCTTTGGACGGGGCCGCGTACTCACCACTCGGGGGAGGGGAGTCGACCATGTTCGATCGCTTGCGACAGATCAGGTCCGAGGGCGAGAAGTCCGCGTCGATGCTCTCCGACATCCCGGCGAGCGCGATGCTGCGCAGCGTCCCGCGCTCGGTCGGATTCGGAGTGCGCTCGTACGTCCGCTCGTTGCGTGCCGAGCGCCGCAACTACCCGGACATGCCGACGGTGTTCCCCACCCCGGGGCTCGTCTCGGCGGCGTTCCTCGACGAACTCGTCGTGGCGTTCATGTCCACGAGCCGGCTCTCGCCGGGGCCGACGGACGCGCTGCGCATCCGCGAGGAGGTCTCCGAGGCGCTGGGCAAGTTCCAGGCCGAGACCTACCTCGACGATCCGACGCTGTTCCACCCCGAGCCACCGCCGCTGACCGACCCGGTCATCCGGGGCAAGCTGTACGGCACCATCAGCTACGAACAACTGGCCTTCGACAGCGACTACGTTCCGTGGCCCGGCATCCCCGGCGCCACCCGGTGGCAGTCCGCCGGCGCGAACCAGCGCGTGTGGGCGTACGTGCTCCGGCATCCGGGAAAGCCCCGCCCCTGGCTCGTCAACCTGCACGGATTCGGCATGGGCCGCCCCGGCGACCTGGCCGCCTTCCGCGCGCAGCGCGCGCACCGCGAGTTCGGCGTCAACGTCATGCACGTGGTCCTCCCGATGCACGGACCGCGCAAGGCGACACGCACCCAGGACGCGCCCTTCATCTCCTTCGACTACCTGGGCAACGTCCACGGGCTGGGCCAGGCCGTGTGGGACGTGCGCCGCTGCCTGGACTGGGCTCGCGGCCAGGGCGCGCCGAGGATCGCCGTCCACGGGCTCTCCCTCGGCGCGTACGTGGCCGCACTGCTCGCCGGTCTGGAGGACCTCGACTGCGTGATCGTGGGCGTGCCGTCGGTCGACATGGCCTGGGTCATGTCGCACCACGTGCCGGACGACATCAAGCGCGAGGTGCAGGCCGCCGGACTGCTCGGCGACGAGGCCGAGACCGTGCACCGCGTCGTCTCGCCCCTTGCCCTCACCCCACGGGTGCCGCTGGAGCGCCGGTTCGTCTACGCGGGGCTCGCCGACCGGATGGCGACCCCGCAGCAGGCGTACCGGCTCTGGAAGCACTGGGAGGAACCGTCTGTCTGCTGGTACCGCGGCTCGCACATCGGGGCCATGTGGAACCGGCAGACCCGCCGCTTCATCGATGATGCCCTGACCTCGTCGGGCATCGGGAGGAGGAACACCTGGTGAAGCTCTCCGGTCTGGACTCGGCCTTCCTGGCGCTGGAGTCGGAGACATGGCCCATGCACGTCGTGTGCCTCACGATCGTGGATGCCTCCGCCTCCGGCGGCCGCGTCGACTACGAGTCCTTCAAGGACACGCTGGCCAAGAGACTGCCGCGCCTGCCGCTGCTGAGCCGCAAGCTGGTGCAGAGTCCCTGGGGCCTGTCGCGGCCGCACTGGGTCCCCGACCCGGACTTCGACTTCCGCAACCACGTGCACCGCGCCGCCGTCGCGGCGCCCGGCGGACGCGCGGAGCTGGCCGAACTGGCCACCGAGATCTACCGGCACCGGCTCGACCGGAACCGTCCGCTGTGGGAGTGGTGGGTCGTCGAGGGGCTGGAGAACGGCCGTGCCGCCCACCTGTGGAAGGTGCACCACGCGTGCATCGACGGGCGGGCCGGGGCGTCCATGCAGGAGGTGTTCTTCGACGCCGACCCGCACGGCGGCGTCTCCCGCGAACTGGTCCCGCTGCCGATGCCGGACGAGGAGGACGGAGTCCCCGAGGGCATCGCCCGGGTGGCCGACCTGGCCAAGTCGGTCGCCGGGACCCCGGTACGCCTGGCCGGGCAGCTCGGCTCGACCGCGCAGGGCGTAATCGCCGCGGCCATGACCGGTCGTCTGGGCCAGGCGATGCCCCTCAACATGCCGCGTACCCGGTTCAACGAGCCGATCGGCAAGGCGCGTTCGTACGGGTTCTGCACGGTGTCGCTGTCGGACGTGAAGACCGTCAAGAACGCGTTCGGCGTCAAGGTCAACGACGTCATTCTGGCGATCGTGGGCGGTGCGGTGCGGGGCCTGCTCGATTCTTTCGGCGAACCACCCGACAAGCAGTTGGTGGGTACCGTTCCCGTCGACGCGACGAAGGGCGACACGCGCTCCAGCGGAAACCTCATCACCGGCATGCTCGTCGGCCTGTCGACCGACGTCGACGACCCGGCCGAGCGGCTGCTGTGCATCCACGAAAACGCGCTCGCCTCCAAGGCGGTGCAGGGCGCGTTGGGCAACGACCTGCTGACCGGCCTGGCGGACGCCCCGCCTCCGGCCGTGGTCAGCCTAGGCGGTGACGCATACCGAGCGGCGAAGCTGTCCACGCTTCTGCCGCCCGTGTGCAACGCGGTCATATCCAACGTTCCGGGCCCCAGCGCGACGCTGTATTCGCAGGGACAGAAAGTGGAGGCGTTCCACTCGATGGGCATAATCGCGGACGGATTCGGCCTCTTCGTCGGAGGCATGAGCTACGACGACCAGATCGACATCGGGGTGCTGGCGGACCGCGATGCGCTTCCCGACCCCTTTGCGCTGGCGGACAGCATTGTCGAGCAATTGAACGTCCTGCTGAAAGCCGCCCACGAGTTCGCGCAGCCGGCCCCGACTTCGGACCCGACCCCGGGCCCGACGACGGCGGCCGACCTGGCGCCGGAGCACGAGCCCGTGCCCGCGCCCGAGTCCGAGCGCGCAGCCGAGCCCGCGACCGCGACCGGGGTCGAGCCCGACGCCGACAGCAAGCCGGCCCTCGCGACCCCCGAAGCGGCGGTGCGCAAGCCGGCCGGCCGCAAAGCGGCGGCCCGCAAGGCGACCACCCGGAAGCCGGCGGCCCGCAAGCCCGCCGGAGCCCGCGGTACCACGAGCCGTGCCACGTCGAAGCGTTCCGCACCGTCGCCATCGGCGGCCCCGTCTCCGGCGACCGCCGCCGAGACGCCCGAGCGCAGCGCCCCCGCGCCCGAGGCGGCGGCCCCGGAGCAGCCGCAGTCCGCGCCGCGTCCCGCGCGGGTGGCGATACCGGCGCAGGCGACCGCGGAGACGCGCGGCAGGCGTACCGCCCCGCCGCATCCGGTCGCGGCGCCGGACGCGGCGGCACCGACCGCACCTGCCGTGGACGCTCCGGTCAGCCGGGCACCTGCCGCAGACGCACCCGTCCCGGCCTCGGCGGGCGCGCCGACGGCCGGTTCGTGACGGGCGGGTGACGGTGCATCAGGAAACACCGCACAGGACGGCTCTCGTCACGGGCGCCAACTCCGGGCTCGGCCTGGCCGCCGCGCTCGAGCTGGCGTCCCGGGACGGGACCCGGGTGGTCGGCACCGTGCGCTCCGCCGAGAAGGGGCAGAAGGTGCGGCGGGCCGCGGAGGAGGCCGGCGTCGAGGTGGAGACGCGCATCCTCGACGTCACCGACGCCGCCGGATGCAAGGACGTGGTCGGCGAGGTCCGCCCCGACATCCTGGTGAACAACGCGGGCGGCACCCTCTACGCGCCGGTCGCGGACGTCATGGAGGAGGAGGCCCGGCACCACCTCGAAACGTCGTTGTTCGCCCCGATCCGCCTCGCCCGGCTGGCCATCCCGCATATGCAGGAACGCGGTTGGGGGCGCGTGATCCAGATCTCCTCGGTGGCCGGCAAGGTCAGCTACCCCCTCATGGGCTGGTACCAGGCGGGCAAGCACGCCATGGAGGCGCTGTCGGACGCGCTGCGCCTGGAGGTCGCCGGCTCCGGCGTGCACGTCGCGGTCGTCGCGCCCGGCGGGTTCCGCAGCGGCATCAGCGACGACATGGCAGACGTCGCGCACCGGTACCGGGGATCGAAATACGCCACCGCGTTCCGCCGCCTCGACCTCGGGTTCACCCTGGTCCAACCGTTCTGGACGGACACCGAGCGGGTCGCCCGGGTCATCGCCGAGGCGGCGACGGACCCGGAGCCCAAGGGCAGGTACGTGGTGGGCCGCGACGCGCAGGTGACCCTGCTGGTCTCCCGCATCGTGGAGAACTTCGGGGCCGCGGTGGAATTTCGCGACAAGGCGGTGCGCCGCCTGATCGGTTTGCCCTGACCCGTACGGGCTTTGGCCGACAAACGCGGGTGTGCCGCGCGTTCCCACCCGGGTAGAAGAACCGGAAAAGCCGTGTGGAACAGTGACCGAACACGGGGTGGCGGGCATTCCGCGGCCGCTCCGGACCATGCACGGCGATCAGGGCGATCAGGGCCTGTGCGACCGGGGGATGCCGGGACGGCGTCCCCCGGTCGCACGCGCCCACGGGTACACCAGGGAGTACCGGATGGGGCAGAACGTACGCATCGATACCGCCGATGTATCCGATGCCGAGCAGATCCTGAAGTTGCAGTACCTCTGCTACCAGGGCGAAGCGGCCCTCTACAACGACTACGGCATCGCGCCGCTGACCCAGACCCTCGACAGCCTGAGGGAGGAGTTCGCGACGCACGCCGTGCTGGTCGCACGCCTCGGCGACGAGGTCGTGGGATCGGTCCGCGGCGTCGTCGAGGACGGGGTGGCCCGCATCGGCCGCCTGATCGTGCACCCCAGGCTCCAGGGCCACGGCCTCGGCACGCGTCTCCTCAACGCGGTCGAGGACAAGCTCGCGCACGCGGAGTCCTTCGAACTGTTCACCGGGCACCGCAGCGAGGACAACCTGCGCCTGTACGTCCGGCTCGGGTACGCGGCGGACCGCGTCGAGCGCGTCGGTCCGCGCCTCAGCCTCGTCTACCTCACCAAGACCACGTCGCTCGCCGCGTGACCGCCGCCACGCGGCCGGCCCGAGCCGACCGCACGGCCTGACCGCACTGCTGCACGACCAGGCGGCACTGCCGGAACTGCATCGCCCGGCTGCACCGCCTGGCTGCACCGCGCACTGTCGGACCGCACGGCCCGGCCGCACGGTGACCGTGCCCGACCCAAGGGTGGAGTCCCTCGTTCATACCTTGGAAACAACTTGAGAAAAGCCCCGCCGACCTGCGAAGTCATGGTCGTCGGGGCTTTTCGCATCCGATGGCATTTCCCATCGTCGGCGTTGGTCTGATTTAATCCATGGCATGTTCATCACGGCACACATGCGCGCGGTCGGGGCTATCGCCACGGCTCGCCCCTGTATGTGCCGAATGTGTCGAATGTGCGGCTGCTGAGGCCCTGAGCCCGGCGACCGGATGAGCGCCCCGCCGACCGGCGGCGCCCCGGTTCATCCCCGTTCGACCCGAACCGCCGGCTCCCGACCGCGCTCGCCGCCGACATCCCGGCGGGCCGCGTCCTGCCCGCTGTCGCGGTGGTCCCCCCGAGCAACCTGGAATCCACGGTGATCCGTACCCACGCCCTGACCAAGGTCTTCCGCGCCCGAGATCGCGAGGTGACCGCCCTCGACCACGTCGACCTCGACGTCGCCGAAGGCGAGATCTTCGGGGTCCTGGGCCGCAGCGGAGCCGGCAAGAGCACCCTGATCCGCTGCGTCAACCTCCTGGAGCGCCCCACCTCCGGCACGGTCGCGGTGGGCGGCCGCGAGCTGACCGCCTTGTCGGCCCGCGACCTGCGTGCCGAGCGCCTGCGCATCGGCATGATCTTCCAGCACTTCAACCTGCTCAGCAGCCGCGACGTGGCGGGCAACGTGGCCGTACCGCTGGAGATCGCCGGCGTCGGACGTGCCGAGCGCAACCGCAAGGTCGCCGAACTGCTGGAGCTGGTCGGCCTCTCGGGACACGCCAAGGCGTACCCGGCCCAGCTGTCCGGCGGCCAGAAGCAGCGCGTCGGGATCGCCCGCGCACTGGCCAACGACCCGCGCGTGCTGCTGTGCGACGAGGCCACCTCGGCCCTCGACCCCGAGACCACCCGCTCGATCCTCGACCTGCTGCGCGACCTGCGCTCGTCGCTGGGCCTGACGATCCTGCTCATCACCCACGAGATGGATGTCGTCAAGAGCATCTGCGACTCCGCCGCGCTCATGGAGGACGGGCGCGTCGTGGAGTCCGGCTCCGTCGCGGACCTGCTGACCCGCCCCGACTCGCGGCTCGCCCGGGACATGTTCCCGCTCGGCGGCCCGGTCGACGGCAAGGGCTCCACCGTGGTCGACATCACGTTCCGGGGCGAGGAGACCGCGCATCCGTTCGTGTCGACGCTCGCGCGCACCTACAACGTCGACGTCAACATCCTCGGTGCCGCCGTCGAGACCGTCGGGGGACGCCAGGTCGGCCGCATGCGCATCGCGCTGGACGGCGGTTTCGAGCAGAACGTCGTCCCGATCGGCTACCTGCGCGAACAGGGGCTCCAGGTGGACGTGCTCGACGCCGACGCCGACGTGGCCGGGGCCGTCGACGGGCCGGCCGCCGGACGGATCGTCGGCGCGCGGATCGCCGCCACCGCACCCGGGGCCGCCCCGACCTTCGCCAAGGAGGCCTGACATGTCCTGGGACGAACTGCGCCCGCTGCTGTGGACGGCGACCCAGGAGACCTTCTCGATGGTCGGCTGGACGATGCTGTTCACCGTCCTGGTCGGACTGCCGCTCGGTGTCCTGCTGGTGCTGACCGACAAGGGCGGCCTGCTGGCCGTGCCCCCGGTCAACAAGGTGCTCGGCTTCGTCGTCAACGTCGGCCGGTCCTTCCCGTTCCTGATCCTGCTGGTCGCCCTGATCCCCTTCACCCGCTGGGTGATGGGCCTGTTCGGGCAGGCCACCGCGATCGGCACGGACGCGATGGTGGTGCCGCTGACCGTGGGCGCCATCCCGTTCTTCGCGCGCCTCGTCGAGACCTCGGTGCGCGAGGTCGACCGGGGGCTGGTCGAGGCGGCCCAGGCGATGGGCGCCTCGGTGGGCACCATCGTGCGCAAGGTTCTGGTACGCGAGGCCCTGCCGTCCCTGGTCTCCGGCTTCACGGTCACCGTGATCGCGGTCATCGGGTACTCCGCGATGGCCGGGGTGATCGGCGCGGGCGGCCTCGGCGACCTGGCCATCCGCTACGGATACAAGAACTTCGACGACCGGACGATGCTCGTGACCGTCGTCGTCCTGATCGTCATCGTGCAGGCGGTCCAGCTGGTCGGCGACTTCGTGTCGCGCCGACTGAGCCACCGCTGAGAACCACCCACCCAAGTAGGAAGGCACTCTTCGTGCGCAAGCTCATTTCTCTCGCGGCCGTCGGAACCCTCGCGCTGGGCCTCGCGGCCTGCGGCAGCGACGACGACTCCTCGTCCTCCGGGTCCGGGACGCTCAAGGTGGGTGCCTCCGCGGTACCGCACGCGCAGATCCTCGAGTACGTCAAGAAGAACCTGGCGGACAAGGAGGGCCTCAAGCTCGACGTCCAGGTCTTCGACGACTACTCGCTGCAGAACCCGGCCCTCGACGACGGCAGCGTCGGCGCCAACTTCTTCCAGCACAAGCCCTACCTCGACAAGTACAACTCGGAGAACAAGAAGGACCTCGTCCCGGTGGCGCCGGTCCACCTCGAACCGCTCGGCCTGCACTCGAAGAAGGACAAGTCCGTCGCCGAGATCAAGGACGGCGCGACCATCTCCTTCCCGAACGACGCCACCAACGGCGGCCGGGCCCTCAAGCTGCTCGCCGACAACGGGCTGATCAAGCTCAAGGACGGGGTCGGCGTCAACGCCACCGAGAAGGACGTCGTCGAGAACCCGAAGAACCTCAAGTTCAAGGCCCTCGACGCGGAGCAGCTGCCGCGCACGCTGGACGACGTCGACGCATCGGTCATCAACGGCAACTACGCGCTCCAGGCGAACCTGGAGGCCAAGCAGGCACTGGTGCTGGAGAAGGCGGAGGGCAACCCGTACGCCAACGTGCTTGTGGTCAAGAAGGGCCACGAGAACGACGAGAACGTCCAGAAGCTGAAGAAGCTCCTCAACTCGCCCGAGGTGAAGAAGTACATCGAGGACAACTACCAGGGCTCGGTGCTCCCGGCCTTCTGAGCCGACCGCACAGGCCCGCGCAAGTCCGCACCGTCCCACACGGGCGCGCCCGCGTACGCGCCTACCTGCGCCCGCGCGCCGAGCACCGCTGCGCACGGCGAGTTCACCCGGCCGGGGCCCGACACACGGGGCCCGGCCGGGCTGTTCACGTGGCCGGAAAGCGTACCGTGGAGTGCGTGAGTGACCTGGAGTTCCGCAGCGCCCGGACCCTCGACCTCGACGTCGTCGTGCTCTACCGGCTGCTGCGCCTGCGCGTGGACGTCTTCGTCGTCGAACAGCGGTGCCCGTACCCCGAACTCGACGGCCGCGACCTGGAACCGGGCGCACGTCAGCTCTGGCTCGAGCGCGACGGCGAGATCGCCGCGACCCTGCGCCTGTTGCGCGAGGCCGACGGCACCGCCCGGATCGGACGCATGTGCGCCACCCGGGCCGAGCGCGGCACCGGCTCCGCAGCCCGCCTCATGGAGCACGCGATCGACCTGATCGGCGACGCGCCGTGCATCCTGGACGCGCAGGAGCCGCTGGAGGACTGGTACGCCCGGTTCGGGTTCCGCCGCGCCGGCGCCACCTACCTGGAGGACGACATCCCGCACGTCGAGATGCGCCGCCCGGCCACGCCGGTCGCGACCGGCTGAGTCCGGCCGCTCAGTTGGCCCGGACCATCCAGTAGAGGTCGGTCACATAGGGCAGTTCGACGGTGTCGCGGCCCCGCGTCTCCGGGTGCCCGTCGAGCACGCCCTCGACCTCGCGGCGAACCCGGGCCTGTTCGCCGGCGTCCAGGCATGCGATGTGGCTGCTCGACAGCATGCGGTCGATCACGCCGTCCCGCGACATCCTGTGCGGGTTGGGGAAGTGCCGCTCGCTGATGCCGCTCCAACCGGGCCGGGACTCGAGCACCTTGCGCCACGTGCCGTCCTGGTGCGACGGCAGGTCCGCGGGGGCGCGGCGGAAGTAGATGTCCTGGTAGTCGCGCACCCACGGGACCGTGTCGTCATAGGTGTTCCACACCAGCCCGAGCCCGCCGCCCGGGGCGAGCACCCGCTCGACCTCGGCCGGGGTCGCCTGCGCGTCGAACCAGTGCCACGCCTGCGCCGCGATGACCGCGTGTGCGGAGCCGGCGGCGACGCCCGTGTGCTCCGCGGTCCCGTCGGCCACGGTGACCGAGGGCAGCAGTTCCACGAGTCGTCCGCGCATCGCCGCGACCGGTTCCACCGCGACCACGCGCGCCCCGGTGAGCATGAGCAGCCGGGTGAACAAGCCCGTTCCCGCGCCCAGTTCGACGACGGTACGGCCCGCTCCGAGACCGAGCGCGTCCGTCAGCTCGGCCAGGACGGGCAATGGGTAGGAAGGGCGCGCCCGTTCGTAGACGCGTACCGCGCGTGCGTAACCGGTGTTCGCGACCTCGTGAGCCCCCACGCGCCGATGCTAACAGCCCGGGACCGTGAATCGCCGCAGGTAGAACGGATTTTGTGTACTCGCCGTCACCTGTTAACCCGATCCGGTGACAGGCTTCGCGTGGCGGAGGCCGACGTTCCGGATGGCACGTACGCGCCGATCCAGCGGGCCAGTTCGTCGAACACCTGGGCACGCACCTCGGGCCCGGACAGGGCCAGGTCGTGCATGCCGCCGGGCACGCGGACGATGGTGACGTGGCGGCCGATGCGCGGCGCCAGCAGGGCGATGCGGTCCGCGTTCAGCACGGCGTCGGCCGTGTGCAGCCCCTCGTGCCACACGCGCCCGTCCACACTGGCGGTGGACGACATCGCCAACACCGGGCAGTCGACGGCGAGTCCGCGCGCCACCGCGCGGTGGCCGCGATGCACGGCGGCCACCCAGCCCGCGTAGGGCGCGATGCCCTCGATCGCCTTCCACGCCGGGTCGAACTCCCATTCCCCGTGGTGGCCGACGTGCAGGCTCTGCCCGTAGCCGCCGCCGAGGCCGCCCGGCAGGGGCCGCTGCGAGACGTAGTGGCGCGCCGCGTGCACGGCCCGCACCCCGACCGTCCGCGCCACCAACGGGGCGTTCAGGTCGAGGAAGGCGCTGTTGAGGAACAGCCCGTCGACGATGCCCCGCCCCGCGCGGTGGTGCGCCCACAGCGCCGTCACCAGGCCACCCGTCGAATGGCCGTTCACCAGCAGCGTGTCGTGGCCCTCGACCTCGCGGACGATGTGCGCGGCCAGGTCGAGTTCCTCGGAGTAGCGGCCCAGGTCGTCGACGTAGTTGGTGCGGCGGTGCGCGCGGATCGACCGGCCGTACGACCGCAGGTCCAGCGCGTAGAAGTCGAAGCCGAGCGTGACGAACCGGTCGGCCAGATGGGTCTGGAAGAAGTAGTCGTTGAACCCGTGCACATAGAGCACCGCACGACGTGTCGGGGCATCCGCGCGCCGCCGGACCAGCGTCGCCACCGCCTCGCCCTCCGCGTCGTCGCGGAGTTGCAGCGTCGCGCTCTCGTAGGGCGCGCCCAGGACGTCGGGTACGTATACCGGGTCTTCCATGCAGGGCAGTCTGCCATCGCCGTGCCGCGTGTCCCGCAAGGCGCCCCGACCGCCGCAAATACCGGCCCGTGGGCGGTATGAGAGGCTGTCGCCCGACAGCAGGGAAGGAATCCGGTGCGACACCGGAGCGGTCCCGCCACTGTGACCGGACGGCTGAACCCGACCGGCGCGCCGACTCCGTTCGACGCGCCCGCGCGAGGGGCATCAGCCTTCCGGGAGCCAGACACTTCCGGCTGTCCGGGCCCGCGCCGCGGGCCCGCCACCTACCAGGGCGTGGACACCCGAGGGAGGCCGACAGCCCATGTCGCCGCGCATACCGTGCCGTTCCCGGAGCCTGGCGGTACGCCGGTGACCGCCGGCTACCCCTTCTCCGCCGTCGTCGGCCTCGCCGACCTCCGCCTCGCGCTCCTCCTGAACGCCGTCTCGCCCGGCGTCGGCGGCGTGCTGGTCCGCGGTGAGAAGGGCACGGCCAAGTCGACCGTGGTCCGCGCGCTCGCGGGGCTGCTGCCCGACGCCGCCATGGTGTCCGGCTGCCGCTTCGCGTGCGACCCCGCGGCACCCGACACGGCCTGCCCCGACGGGCCTCATGACCCGGGCGTGCCCGGCGAGGTGCGCCGGGCGCGGCTCGTCGAACTGCCGGTCGGCGCCACCGAGGACCGCCTCGTCGGATCGCTCGACCTGGAGCGCGCCCTCGCCGAGGGCGTCAAGGCGTACGAACCGGGCCTCCTCGCCGCCGCCCACCGGGGCCTGCTGTACGTCGACGAGGTCAACCTGCTGCACGACCACCTCGTCGACCTGCTCCTCGACGCGGCCGCCATGGGCACCGCGCACGTGGAGCGCGAGGGCGTCTCGGTGCGGCACGCCTCGCGCTTCATCCTCGTCGGCACCATGAACCCCGAGGAGGGCGAGCTGCGCCCGCAGTTGCTCGACCGCTTCGGCCTGACCGTCGAGGTGGCGGCCAGCCGCGAACCACGCGAGCGCGCCGAGGTCGTGCGGCGCAGGCTGGCGTACGAGGCCGACCCCGACGGCTTCGCGCGCCGCTGGGACGGCGACGACGCGGCGCTCGCGGAGCGCATCCGCACCGCGCGGGAGCTGCTGCCGCACGTCGTGCTGCCCGACACCGAACTCGAGCGGATCGCGCGCGTGTGCGCGGCGTTCGAGGTCGACGGGCTGCGCGCGGACCTGGTCACGGCACGCACCGCGATGGCCCTCGCGGCATGGCACGGGCGCACCGAGGTCGAGGCGGCGGACGTACGCCAGGCCGCGCGGCTCGCCCTCCCGCACCGGCGCCGCCGCAACCCCTTCGACGCGCCAGGGCTCGACGAGGACAAGTTGGACGAGGCGCTGGCCGACGAACCCGAGGCGCCGGACGCCCCGGAGAACCCGTACGACCCGGACAGCCCCTCGGAGTCGGGTACCCCCGACGGACCCGAGCAGGACCCAGACCCGGATCCGGACGGCGGCCCCGACGCACCGGGCCCCGGCGGCGGGGGAGCACCGCGCAACGGCCCCGAAGCCGGCCCGGCCGCGGACCGCGACGACCGCACCGCCGACCGGCCCCGAGACGGCGAACACGACACAGCGCCCCCGGCGGCCGAACACCCGCCCGCCGCACCGGGGTCGGCCGCCGCCGAACAGCCCGCCGTCGCCGCGGCCGAGCCCTTCCGCGCGCGGCTGATCGCCGTCCCCGGCCTCGGCCAGGGCGCGGCCGGGCGTCGGTCGCGTGCCGAGACCGGCACCGGCCGGACCACCGGGGAGCGCCGCCCGACCGGCGCACGACCCGGGCGTCTGCACCTGGCGGGCACCGTGCGCGCCGCCGCGCCGCACCAGCTCGCGCGCGGGCGCCGCGGCCCCGGGCTCGTCGTGCGCCGCGACGACGTGCGCGAGGCGGTCCGCGAAGGCCGCGAGGGCAACCTCGTGCTCTTCGTCGTCGACGCCTCGGGATCGATGGCGGCCCGGGCCCGCATGCGGACCGTGAAGGGCGCGGTGTTGTCGCTGCTGCTCGACGCGTACCAGCGCCGCGACAAGGTGGGGCTGGTGACCTTCCGGGGCGTCGGCGCCGAACTCGCGCTGCCGCCCACGTCGTCCGTCGAGGCGGGCGCGGCCCGGCTCGCGACGCTGCCGACGGGCGGGCGCACGCCGCTCGCCGAGAGCGGGAGAGCCCCCCGCGGAAAACCCAACACGTCGCCGGCGATCGCGGATGGCGGGTTATGGGTTTGAAA
>NZ_JBEZFP010000194.1:0-14231 GCF_040649515.1 Streptodolium elevatio | reverse complement strand
CCCCCGGCCCCCCCCCCCCCCCCCCGCCGACCCGCCGCGCGCACCGGGCTCGGCACCGAGCCCGAACCAGGCCTCGTACCAAACCCGGTACCGAGCCTCGCACCAAGCCCAGTACCGAGCCTCGTACCAAGCAGCGCACCGGGTCCGGAACCGGGCCCGGCACCAGACCACCCGCCGACAACGGCACAGATCACGCGAGAAGGAGCGGACGATGAACACGGTCACCCGGGTCGGCGCTTTCGGAGTCGGCATCACGTTGGCGTTCGGCGCCGCCTTCGGCGTGGGCAACGCCGTCGGGCCCATCGGCTCCGACGCCAAGCCCACGCACGGCGGGCACAACGGCGGCGACCCGGCGGCCGCGCAGCCCGCACCGCCGGGCGGCGCCCCCGGCGCGGCACCCGCGGCACCCGCGGCGGCGGAGGAGCCGGGCGGCCTGCGGGTCTCCGAACGCGGCTACACCCTCGTGCCGTCGGGCGACCCGCTGGCGGTCGGCGTCCCCGCCGACTTCCGCTTCCAGATCATCGGCCCCGACGGCAAGCCCTGGACGCGGTACGAGCGTTCCCACGACAAGGACCTGCACCTGATCGTCGCGCGCCGCGACCTGTCCGGGTTCCAGCACGTGCACCCGGTACTCGGCAGCGACGGCACCTGGAGCGTGCCGCTGACCTTCCCGAGCGCCGGCGACTACCGCGTCTTCGCGGACTTCGCCCCCGCCGGCGACCCGGACGGCGGGCTCACCCTGGGAGCGGACGTCTCGGTGTCCGGCGACTACCGGGCGACGCCGCTGCCCGCGCCCGTGCGTACCGTCGAAGTCGACGGATACGCGGTGACCCTCGAAGGGGACCTCACCACGTCCGCGAGCATGCTCACGCTGAACGTGTCCAAGGGCGGCCGCCCGGTCACGAACCTCCAGCCGTACCTGGGCGCGTACGGCCACCTGGTCGCGTTGCGGCAGGGCGACCTCGCGTACCTGCACGTCCACCCGCAGGGTGAGCCGGGCGACGGCAAGACCCCGGCCGGTCCCGGCATCGGGTTCCACGCGCAGGCCCCCAGTGCGGGCAGCTACCGCCTCTACCTCGACTTCCAGCACGAAGGAGTCGTCCGTACCGCGGAGTTCACCGTGCGTGTCGGCACCCCGGACGCGGGCTCGCCGACCGCCGTGCCGACAACTGTCCTACCGTCGACGCCGGTTGCGCCCCCGGCCACCGGCGAATCCTCGGACGGCCACTCCCACTGACCCGCGGGGCGGATTTAATCCGTCGTGGTCCCGACCCCCTTTGCGGCAGCATGGATCCACCGCATGCCAAAGCCACTCCAAGGGGGACGAGTGTCTGCGCCCGGATCCGGGGGAAACAGCCCCAGTTCGCCGAAGCGCAAATCCGCAGTGTTCCTCGCACTGCGCTTCTACGGTCGGGAACTGTCGCGCAACCGACGCGTCGCCATACCCGCGCTCATGCTGCCCGCGCTGGGCAACGTCCTGCTGCACTACGTCGCACCGCTGCTGGTCGGCGCGCTGGTCGGCCACCTCGCCGGCGGCGGAACCTCGGTGCTGCCGTACGTGCTGGCCTTCGCCGGCGTCGGCCTGCTCGCCGAAGTGCTGTGGCGGATCGGCATGCACTGCCTCAACCGCACCGACGGCCGGGGCATGGAAAGCTTGTACGTACAGGGGATGGACGAACTCCTCGCCAAGGACGCGGCGTTCTTCCACGACAACTTCGCGGGTTCGCTGACCAAGCGCGTCCTCAGCTTCGCGGCACGCTACGAGGAGTTCGTCGACACCCTGGCGTTTTCGGTGGTCGCCAACCTCGTCCCCCTGGTCTTCGCATCCGTCGTGCTGTGGTTCTACAGCCCGATCCTGGTCGCCGTGCTGATCGGCATGCTGGTGGTCACCGGTACGCTCGTCGCCCCGCTGATCCGCCGCCGCCAGGTCCTGGTGGACCAGCGCGAGGCCGCGATCGCACGGGTCTCCGGGCACGTCGCCGACAGCCTGACCAACATGGAGACCGTGCGCGCCTTCGCCGCCGAGGAGCAGGAGGCCGCCGAGCACAAGTCCCGGGTCGCCGAGAGCCGCAGGCTGTCCCTGCGCTCATGGGACTACGGCAACCTGCGCATCGACGTGCTCGTGGCACCGCTGTCGGTCCTCGCCAACTCGCTGGGCCTGCTGCTCGCGGTCACGCTCGACGGCGGGCTCGGCGTCGAGGCGACGGTCGTGGCCTTCGCGTACTACGGCAACGCGACGCGCATCATGTTCGAGTTCAACCAGATCTACCGCCGCCTGGAGAGCGCGCTGACCGAGGCGGCCCAGTTCACCGAACTGCTGCTGGACCCGCCTACGGTCGTCGACCCGCCGGCGCCCGAGCCGCTGCGCCCGGCCGCGGCCGACGTCCGGTTCGCCGACGTGACCTTCGCGTACGGCGACGCTCCGCCGCTGTTCGCGGGGCTCGACCTCGACGTCCCGAGCGGCTCGAAGCTCGGCCTGGTCGGCCGCTCCGGCGGCGGCAAGAGCTCGCTCACCCGGCTGCTGCTGCGCTTCATGGACGTCGACGGCGGGCGGATCCTGATCGGCGGCCAGGACATCGCCAAGCTGCGGCAGGCCGACGTGCGCAGCCTGATCGCGTACGTGCCGCAGGACCCGGCCATGTTCCACCGCACGCTGCGGGAGAACATCGCCTTCGCACGCCCCGGAGCCACCGACAAGCAGCTGATGCGGGCGGCCCGCGCCGCGCACGTCACCGAGTTCGCCGAGGCGCTGCCGGACGGCTTCGACACCGTGGTCGGCGAACGCGGCATCAAGTTGTCCGGCGGGCAGCGCCAACGGGTCGCGCTGGCCCGGGCGATCCTCCGCGACGCCCCCATCCTGCTGCTCGACGAGGCCACCAGCGCGCTGGACTCGGAGAGCGAAGTCCTGGTCCAGCGGGCGCTGTGGGAGCTGATGGAAGGGCGGACCGCGCTGGTGGTGGCGCACCGGCTCAGCACGGTCGCGCAGATGGACCAACTCGTCGTGCTCGACCGCGGCGAGGTCGTCGAGCGGGGCACGCACGCCGAACTGCTGGCCCGCCGCGGGACGTACGCCAAGCTCTGGCACCACCAGTCCGGCGGGTTCCTCGACGGGACCAATGAGGCCGACACCGGGAATGCCGAGGCCGCCGTAGGCCCGCGGGGCGCCGACGACGTAGGCGGCGTTCCGGAACTGCACACCTGACGGCGCCGCGCGCGGACAGGCCCCGTGCGCGGACCGTGCCCGTGCCCTGGAGGGTGAACCGCTCGCCGTTCGCGGCGAATGTACGTTTTGAGATTGTTTCGTGGATATACGGTGTATATGCACGGCGGTATGTTCCGGCCCCGGGCTCCGCAGGGTGATCGGCTGGAGGGCGCCATGAGCGACGGGACGGAGTCCGCGCGCGGCAGGCTGACCCGCGAGCGGGTTCTCCAGGCGGCACTCGAACTGGTCGACGCGGAAGGGCTCGACGCGCTGAGCATGCGGCGGCTGGCGGCCGACCTCGGGGTCGAGGCGATGGCGCTCTACCACCACGCGGACAGCAAGGGCGGGGTGCTCGACGGCCTGGTCGAGATGATCTTCGTGGAGGCCCACCGCCGTCTCGACGAGGGGCGGCCCGCCCGCACGGTGCGCGCCGAGCTGCACCGCATCGGCCGCACCCTGCTCGACGTGGCGTCGTCTCACCCGCACGTCCTGCCGCTGGTCACCACGCGCCTGCTGGCGGTGCCGCTGGCCCGGCGCCCGGCCGCCGTGCTGCGGCTGCCCGACCGGGTGCTGGGCCTGCTCACCGAGGCCGGTGTCGACCGGCGGTCGGCGGTCGGGGCGTACCGGGCGTTCAGCGGGTGGGTCCTCGGGTACGCCGTCGTCGACCTGCGTGCCGTCGTGGACGCCCCCGACGACCCCGAGCCGGCCATCCGCCTCGGCCTGCACCGGCTGCGCACCGACTTCCCGTACCTGCGCGCCCTCGCCCCGACCATGGCCACCGGCGGCGGCGAGCACGAGTTCGTCCGCGGCCTGGACGCGCTCATGGACGCGTGGCAGGTGCCCTGACCCGGCGCAGGGTCGCACGTGCTGCGCACGACAGCGCGCGGCGAGAGGCGCAGACTCGAATGAGGGGCGCCGCTCGGCCGCGCCCTCCACGCGTGGTCTGTGAGGTCTGTTCTCGTGCACGACGTGCCGTTCTGGCTGTGGCTGGTCTTCGCCGTGGTGGTGCTGGTGTCGCTCGCGGTGGACCTGTTCGCGCACCGCAGGGAACACGTCATCGGGTTCCGCGAGGCCGCGGCGTGGAGCGCCGTGTGGATCGGCCTGGCCATCGCCTTCGGCGGGCTCGTCTACGCGGTGGTCGGGGTGGACGCGGGAACCGAGTACACGACCGCGTGGCTCCTGGAGAAGAGCCTGTCGGTCGACAACCTCTTCGTGTTCACGCTGATCTTCGCGTACTTCCGCGTGCCCCGGGAGGACCAGCACCGGGTGCTGTTCTTCGGCGTCATCGGCGCGCTCGTGTTCCGGGGGGTCTTCCTGGCCCTGGGCGTCGCGATCGTGAGCCGGTTCGCGGCGGTGCTGTTCCTGTTCGCGGCCGTGCTCGCGTACAGCACGTACAAGATCGCGCGGGGTCAGGAGGACTCCTTCGACCCCGGCAAGAGTGTCGCGGTCAAGATGCTGCGCAAGGTCGTCCCGGTGCGCGACGAGTACGCGGGGCACCACTTCTTCGTCCGCGAGGGCGGCCGGCTGGTCGCCACGCCGCTGCTCGCGGTGGTCGCCGCCATCGAGGCGGCCGACCTGGTGTTCGCCGTCGACAGCGTGCCGGCCGTCCTCGCGGTGAGTAGCGACACCTTCGTCGTCTACACCAGCAACGCGTTCGCGATCCTGGGGCTGCGGGCGCTGTACTTCCTGCTCGCGGAGATGCTCGACCGGTTCGAGTACCTCGACAAGGGCATCGCGGTCATCCTCGGCTTCATCGCCGTCAAGCTGACCCTGCAGGCGACGCACGAGACGATCAGCAAGGACGTGCCGGAGATCCCGTCGCTGGTGAGCCTGGCGGTGATCGTGGTCGTGCTGGCGGTCTCGATCACGCTGAGCATCGTGCGTCCGCCGGCCCACGAGGGCGACAAGCGCAACTGAGCGCGACCGGCCGGATGCGTCTGGGGGATATTCCCCAAAAGTCCCAAATTTTACGAGAATTGTCGTAAAATCATGGGCATGAACGAGCAGGAGCGGATGAGGACGGCGGACGCCAAGTACGTCTGCCCGACCTGCGGCAAGCCCGTCGCCACTGTCCCGGAGCGCCACAAGACGATGGGGGTCTCGTTCCCCGTCTGGGTGGCCGGCCCGTGTCACAACTCCGAGTGTCCCGACTCCGTTCCGGAGTGGATGCACACGGACCCGCGTCGCCACGCCGGCCACCGCTGACATCGGGCCGCCCGCTACTTGCGGGCGCTACCGGCCGCGACGTACTGCAGGTCCTGCACGACGAGGTCCCGACCGACCTCGAAGGGCGACCTGACGGACGCCACTGTGCCCGTCCCGCGCGTGACGGTGACGCTTTGCGCGCCGCTCGCCAACGGGTGGACCAGTGCGGTCATACCGGCGCCGGCCTGGCCGTCGCGCGTCTGGGCGCCTGATTGCACCCGCACGTCCGCGGGAGCGGTCAGGAACACGAGTGCCTCGACGGTGTCGCGCGGTGTCGTGGTGCCGCCGCGCGGTGCCATGAACTTGGTCTGGCCGGCCGCGGTCGGCTTGTCCGCGACGAACTGCCGACGGTGTGTCACGTACGCGACGTCCCGCACGATAGCGGGCTTGGCGCCGCGCTTGAACCACGTCAGGTAGTACGACGAGATGTCCAGGTAGACACGGCCGTTGTGCACCGACGGCGCGAACTGCGTGCCCTCGGAGTAGTCGTTCCACGTGGTCAGTTGCACCCAGTCGGCGCCCTTGTCGATGGCGCCCTCCCAAGTGGCCCGCAGGTTCTCGGTGTTGCCGGCCTCGTCGAAGATCGACTGGTTGGGCCGCTCGTCCTGGACCGACACGGGCTGCATCCAGATCTTGCCCATGCCGTGCGCCTTGGCGACGTCGCCCGCGATGTTGCCCTGGGCCTTGGGGCTGCGGTTGCCCCACACCGAGAAGCCGTGGCTGATCGGCGCGAACGCCTGCGCATTGGCCCCGAAGTTCAGGAACACCGGGACGAACGCCACCTTCTGCCGGTACTTCTGCTCCATCACCTTCATGAAGTCGGTCCACCACTGCGCGGTGCGGCCCTCGGCCTTGAACGGCGAGACGACCAGCCTGCCGTCGTCGAGCCGGTGCACGCTCTTGGACGCCGCGAGGCCGACCAGCGCGGCGGCCAGGGCGTTCTGGTCGAGACCGCCGATCTGCGACGCGGTCATGTCGGGCATCAGCACGATGCGGAAGCCCGGGTCGACGCGCTCGGCGGCCTTGATCAGCAGGTCGACGCGCTTTCGGTGCGGGCTGGCAGGGTCGAGGTTGAGCAGGTCGACGGTGAAACCGTCGATCCCGGCGGAGACCGCGGTGCGGATCTCGGTCTCCATGTCCTGGAGCTCCCAGTCCCCGGCCAGCGGCTCACGGGGGAGCGGGCGGTCGCGCAGCAGGCCGCCGTACGCCTTGTGCTTGCCGCCTTCGCCGTTCGGGTTCAGGTAGTTCTTCGTGTAGTAGTCGTCGGCTCCGCCCTTGTTGTTGAGGGAAACCGGGTACGGCGTGAAGTAGTGCGCGAACACCTTCTTCGCGGACCCGCGCAACTCCGCCGTGCCCGGCAGGTCGAACGGGAGCGGTCCGTTGCCCGGCGACGCGGGAGGTGTCGACGGTGCCGCGGTGGTGGGGCCCGGGACGCTCGGCGCATTCGGGGGCGGTGTGTTGGAGGCGGGGCCGCCGGGCGACGACGCGCCCGGCTTGGGGCCGTCGGGCGCGGGGGACGCCGGCGCCGGCTTCGAACTGGCAGACGCGCTAGGGCTCGCGGCGCCGCCTGCGGGGGGATTTTCGGGATCGCAACCGGCGACGGTTGCGAGCAACGCGACCAGGGTGACGCTTGTCGCGGCCGATCTGGCCAGGCGTCGGGGTACGCGTGCGGATGTGGCGGGCATGGGGGGACTCCCGGCTCAACTTCACTGGGGAAAGCGGAAGGCCAGAACCTATTGCCGAGCCGGTCGCTCGCAATATCCGCGGGACGCGAGCCGAGTGAATCCGTGAAAGAACTTGACCTGCAAGGGGGTTCGTCTGGGCGCGGGACGCGCCGGGCCCGGCGGGCCCTCCAGGGGAGGCCCACCGGGCGGCCGGCGGAGCGACAACCTGCGGGAGGTGGTGCCGCGGATGGCCTCCCGGGCGACGCGCCCGCCGGTGGGCGCCCTCCGCGGTGCGCGAACTCCCCCGGTCGGACCGGACGTTGCCCGGCCATGAGCCCGCGCTCCGGCCACCGGTCCGCGTACTAGTAGGACTTCGTTAGGTCTTCTCGGGCGGTGGTTGCGGTGAGACGTTGTCCGGGTGGATGTGCGTCGGATCGAGGGCTTACGCATCGAGTTGGCGGAGTTCGTCGCGGACGTGTTCGCGTCGGTGCCGCGCAGGGACCAGCGGGCGAAAGGCGATTGCTATCTGCGGGGACTGATGCTGGACGGGCGGCGCAAGTCGGTCCAGGCGATGGCCGGGCGGCTGCCGGACGGCAACGAGCAGAACCTGCAGCAGTTCGTGAACCAGTCCCCGTGGGACCCGGTCCCGGTGCTGCGGCGGATCGCCGAGCGGATGGTCCCGCTGATCGGCCCGGACGCGTGGGTGGTCGACGACGTCTCCTTCCCCAAGGACGGACGGTGGTCGGTGGCTACGGCCCCGCAGTGGTGCGGAGCGCTGGGCAAACAGGCGAACTGCCAGGTCGCGGTCACCGTCCACGCGGTGACCGACCGTGTCTCCTGTCCGTTGGACTGGCGCCTGTTCGTCCCCGAGGAATGGGCGCACGACACCGAGCGCCGGACCAGGACCGGCATTCCCGACGGGGTCGGGCACCGGGAGAAGTGGCGCCTGGCCCTGGACGAGATCGACGAACTCGGCAGCTGGGGCCTTGCCCCGCCGGTGGTGGTGGCCGATGCCGGCTACGGCCAGAACGCCGAGTTCCGCGCGGAACTGACCCGCCGGGACCTGGCGTTCGTGGTCGCGGTCCGCGGCGACCTGAACGTCCAGGCCCACGACGCGGTGCCGGTCGCCCTGCCCCGGTCCGGCACCGGCAGACCCTCCGAGCCCCGCTACCGCCTGCCCCCGCAACGCGTGAACCAGCTGGCGACCTCAGCCGGACGCGACGCATTCTCCGAGGTCACCTGGCGACCCGGCTCCCGCGGCCCCATGCACTCCCGGTTCCTTGCACTGCGCGTGCGCCCGGCCGGCCGACGGGCCCGGCAACACGCCACAACGGCCGCGACCGACCACGACGGCTCGTGGAACGGTGTCCTGCCCGCGCTATGGCTCCTGGCCGAATGGCCCCTCGACCGGGACATCCCCACCGGATTCTGGCTGTCGAACCTGCCCGCCGACACCCCGGTCACCGCATTGGTGCGGCTGGCGAAGATCCGCCGGCGCATCGAGCACGACTACCGCGAACTCAAACACGGCCTGGGCCTGGACCACTTCGAAGGACGCTCCTGGCGCGGCTGGCACCACCACGTCACCCTCGCCACCGCCGCCCACGCCTTCCTCACCCAGCACCGGCTGCACCCAAAAGCCCCGACGCCGGCCTGACGTTCTACCAGGTCCTGGACACCCTCCAGAGCCTGCTGAACTGCTGGACCGGCATCTGCACCACCTGCCACCGCCCCCTGCCCGAACAACGCAGACGCCCAACCACAGCAAGATCCAAACAGACCTAACGAAGTCCTACTAGTGGCGTGACCTGCGCTTCATCAGGAAGAAGACCAGGATCCCCACGACCAGGACCACCAGCACGATCCCGATGATCAGGCCGACGCCGAACTTGCTCTTCTTCTTTTTCTTCTTCTTCGGCTTGGCCGCCGGGGCGTGCGCCACCGGGTTCTCCGCCTTCGCCACCGAGCTTGGCGCCTGCGGCAGTTGCTCCGCCGGAGCCCCCTGCACGGCGGCGCCGGTCTGTGCCTGTGCGGCACCCGCCGCCGGTCCGCTCGGTGCGGCCCCCGCGACCGGACCGACGAACAGGGTGAGGCCCAGCGCGAGCCCCACTGCCGTACCTGCCAAACGACGCATCATCGCCCCTCTCCCGGGGCCGCTCGGCCGGACCCCACCGGCCCGACCGGCTTGCCCCGGCAAACCGAGCCCCCACGGTAGCGGCGCGATTCCGCCCCCGTTGGGCTCTGTGCGGTTGGGTCCGCGCCTTTGGGCCACGGTGGCTCAGCAGGAACGTTCGTGCACCACAACCGCGCTCAGGCGGGCTACGAACTCGCGTAGGTGTCGGGGCGGAACCGCCGGGGCCGGCCCGGTCAGGCGGCCAGGCCCAGGGACCGCCTGCGCCGCGTCCAGAGGATGACGGGCGCCTGGCTCGACGGGTTGTCGGCACTGAACCCGTGGTCCTCGAGGAGCGACGCCACGTCGGCGGCGCTGCGGCGGCGCTGGTGCGCGGGGTAGCCCATCATGCCCGGGTCGTAGCGGTTCAGCACGTTCTCCGTGACCACGATCCGCACGCTGCGCAGGAGTTGCCAGATGTGGTGCTCCTCGTCGGACAGCAGGTTGAGCGCGTGGATCGCCCATATCGCGTCCGGGACGGGGGCCGACCTTACGGGTTGCAGTCTGGGCCGCATCAGCGTCGGTCTGCGGCGCAGCCGCCACAACATGAAGCTCAGCGAAGCCGAGTCGACCTCGTCCCCGGTCACCGAGAAGCCGGCCTCGGCCAGCGGGATCGCGTCGTTGCCGAGCCCGCAACCGTAGTCCACGATCGTGCGGACGCCCGCGGCCCACAGCAGCGGGATGCCCGCCTCGACGTAGTCCGGACGGCTGCCGCTCGCCCCCCACACGGCCAGCCCGTACATCCTCGCCATGCTGCGGCGGAACGTCTCGACGCCGTCGAGTCCGCTGCCGCGCTGCTCGCTCTCCACCCACGCCGGGTCGAAGTACGGGATGTACGCCGGGCCGAGGAACATCTTGAGCTCCTCGACGAGGGTGTGCCGGGCGGACGAGTCCCAGCGGTGCCTGTTCCACTCCTGGCCGCAGGCGACGCAGTCCGCCATGTGCGTGCCCACTTCGCGGCGCCGGTCCAGCGACAGGGTGTCCAGACGGTACGCGGCCAGGCGTGACCGCACTTCCTCGCATGACAAGGGCATTCCGACGTCCTTCCGAGCCGACCGCCGCGCGGCTGAAAGGCATCAGCCGCGTCATTGAATCACCGGCGAACGGGCGGGCGCTTGCCGAAGAACGCGGATCTTGCGGGGAGCGGCCGCGGCCGTTCCGGCGAATGCCGGACGCCTGCGCGCGGACTGGCCGCGGACTGGCCGCGGACTGACCGCGGACTGACCGAGGAAAGAACGCGGACTTTCGCGGACCCGCTGTGCGGAGCCTCCAGAAAGGCGGATGGATCGTCGTATACCGGGCGCGCAACCTTGCCTTGTTAATCATGGCCATGATAGCTATGAAAGCGAGAGGGATCGGTTGCGGCACCCGAGGCCGTCACCGCCGTCCCGTGGCGTCGATCGGAATGAGAAGCATCAATGAGCGAGCAGAAGCGCGTCGTCTACGCGACGGCCGTGTACGACCAGGCCGAAATCGACGCCGTCGTAGCCGTTCTGACGGAAGGTCAGAACGGCCTGCGGATCGGCCCGAACGTCGCCGAGATGGAGCGCCGGATAGCCGACCTCGCCGGCAAACGGCACGGCGTCATGGTGAGTTCGGGCTCCGCCGCCCTGTTCCTGGCGGTCGAACTGCTCGACCTGCCGGCGGGCTCCGAGGTGATCACCTCGCCGCTCACCTTCTCCACCGACCTGTCCTCGCTGCTGCGGGCCGGCCTCGTACCGGTGTTCGTCGACGTCGAGCCCGACACGTTCCAGATCGACGTCACCAAGATCGAGGAGATGATCGGCGAGAAGACCCGTGCGATCCTCGTCCCCAACCTGGCGGGCAACGCCCCCGACTGGGACGCGATCCGCGCGATCGCCGACCGGCACGGCCTGAAGGTCATCGAGGACTCCTGCGACGCGGTGGGCGCCACCCTGCGTGGCACCCCCACAGGTGCGCGCTCCGACATCTCGGTGACCAGCTTCTCCCTGTCGCACATCATCACCGCGGCGGGCAGCGGCGGCATGGTCATGCTGGACGACGACGACCTGCGGGACCGCTGCCTCACGCTGCGCGGCTGGGGACGCCGGTCGGAGACCCAGCTGTTCGGCTCGAAGGCCGGATCGCGCGACTTCTGGACCGACCTCGACGGCATCCACTACGACAACATGTTCATCTTCGACGAGGCGGGCTGGAACTTCCTCCCGAACGAACTGTGCGCCGCGTTCGGCGTCCAGCAGGTCAAGAAGCTCGACCACAACTACGCCCGCCGGCAGCACAATTTCGACCGCTTCACCGAGGTACTGAGCCGGCACCCCGAGTTCTTCACGCCGCCGCGCCAGCTCGACGGACTGAACACCGCGTGGCTGTCGTACTGCTTCCTGATCAAGCCGGACGCCGGGTTCGGGCGCAGCGACCTGCAGCAGTACCTGGAGGCGCGCGGCATCGACACCCGGGTGGTGTGGACCGGCAACGCGGCCCGCCAGCCGTTCATGAAGAACGCCGGGTTCCGGCAGCCCGCGGCCGGACTGCCGGGCGCGGACCACGTCATGGAGCACGGCATGCTCATCTCCTGCAACCACGGGCTGTCCGACGCCATGATCGCCCACGTGGGCGCGCAGATCGACGCCTTCGTCGCGGAACGCTCCGGAGGGCGGACGGCATGAGCGGGCGCACGACCGCATCCGTCGACGTACTGATCGTCGGGGCGGGCTCGGCCGGGTGTGTGCTGGCCGCACGCCTGTCCGAGGAGCCCGGCCGGGCCGTCCTGCTCGTCGAGGCGGGGCCGGACCACCGCGCGGCCGACCTGCCCGACGAACTGCGTACGCTGTCCCGCCCGGTCGCCTGGCCCTACAACTGGGGCGACCGGGTGACCTCGACCGGCGGCCGCGAGCTCAACTACGCGCGCGGCCGGGGGACAGGGGGCTCCTCGGCGACGAACGGCGCGGTGGCCATGCGGCCCGAGCCCGAGGACTTCGCCTCCTGGCCGAAGGAACTGGGCTGGGACCGGATGCTCGGCTACCTCAACCGGATAGAACGGGACCTGGACTTCGGCGCCGAGCCGTACCACGGCGACGCCGGACCCATCCCGATCCTGCGGCACCCGGAGGCGGACTGGACGCCGCTGCAACGCGGTTTCGTGGCGGGCTGCGTCGGGGCCGGGCTGGAGTTCTGCGCCGACCACAGCCGCCCGGGATCGACCGGCGCCGGGCCGATCCCGATGAACCGGCAGGGCCGAGACCGCGTCTCGAACACCGTCGCCTACCTTGAGGCGGCCCGGGACCGGTCCAACCTGGCGGTCTGGGGCGACTGCCACGTCGAGCGCCTGATCGTGGAACGCGGGCGCGTGGCCGGCGCGGTGACCGCGGACGGCCGGGTGGTCCGGGCGGGCCAGGTCGTGCTGGCGGCGGGTGTGGTGCAGAATCCGCTGCTGCTGTGGCGGTCCGGCATCGGGCCGGCGGTCGGCGTACGTGCGCTCGGGATCGACCCGGTGCATGAACTCCCGGCCGTCGGAAGCAACCTGACCGACCATCTGGTGATCTCGTACCGTGCGCCGGTGGACCCGGCGGCGACACCCGAGGGTGCGCCGACGTTGCAGACGATCGCGCGCGCCACGGCGCCCGGGAGCGACCGCCGCCACGATCTCCAGCTCACCCCCGTCGCGCGCCGCAACGCGGACGGGACCCGGGAGATCGAGGTCAGCGTGGCCCTGCAACTGCCCACGGGCGCGGGGAGCGTCGTGCCGACGGGTGGTGGCGTCGGGGATCCGGCGCGGATCGTATGGCCGTTCGCGGCGGACCCGGACAATCGGGCCCGGCTGCGGGACGGTTGGCGGCTCGCCGCGCGCGTCGTGGCGGCATCGGGTCTGGTGCCGGACGGATTCGGGGCGCAGGACGACAGCGACGCGGCCCTCGACCGGGTGATCGACGAGGCGCACTACGCCTTCTACCACGGCGTCGGCACCTGCCGGATCGGCGACGACCCCGAAACATCGGTGGTGGACGCCCAGTTGCGCGTGCACGGACTCGACGGGCTGAGGGTGGTCGACGCGTCGGTGGTCCCGACCGTGCCGCGCGCCAACACGCACCTGCTGGTGACGGCGTTGGCGGAACTGGGTGCCGAACTGGTGGCCGCGCGCGGATGAGGCGCATGGACGCGGACCCGCCGCCGCAGCGTCGGCATGGCGCTGCGGCGGCGGGAGTTCGGCGGGCGGCCGCGAGACGGGCGGCCTACGGCGTACGGCCGTCACGCGCGAAAGCGTGACGCGTACGGTCACGCGTACGGCCGTGACGGAGCGTCAGCCCTGCGGCTGTCCGTCGAGGCCGAGGATGGCGTTCGCCGGGAGCACGGAGTGCACGAGCTCCTCGTTGACCGGACCGTTGAACGGCGGGTATTTCGGTCCGCCCGCGTTGCGGCGGTAGACCGAGGTCGAGTGCTCCGGGTTCTTGTCGAACTCAGGGATGACCTTGTCGCCGAACAGCTCGATCTGCTCGTGGTACTCGTCGTGCGTGAGGTTCGCGCTGAGACCGAACACCAGCTGGTCGCAGCCGACTTCCTGGTACGCGGCGACCTGCTCGCAGACCTCCTCGGGCGTGCCGCACAGCAGGAACCCGCCCGCGATGAGCTGGTCGAGGAGCTCGTCGCCGCCGAGCGAGGACAGGTCGGTGGGCGGCGTCGGCCAGGTGATGCCGTCCGTCGACTTGGGCATGGTGTCGTGGTAGAGGTTCACCAGCGTCACCAGGTAGCCGGCCTGGCCCCGGAGGGCAATCTCGCGGGCGCGCTTGCGGTCGCTGAGGCAGATGACGCCGTTGGTCATCATGACGTTGTTGTTCTGGTAGTCGCCCAGGATCTCGGTGGGGTTCTCGGCGGCTTCCTTGTAGGCCTGGATGCGGCCCTTGAGGTTGTAGATCGGTTCGAAGTTGAACGCGATCGCGCCGATGCCCAGCGAGCCGGCCTTGGCGAACGAGCCGGGGTTGCCGCACGCCATCCAGATCGGCGGGTGCGAGTG
>NZ_JBEZFP010000193.1:0-14310 GCF_040649515.1 Streptodolium elevatio | reverse complement strand
GCAGCTCGGCCTGGGTTTGG
Organism: Streptodolium elevatio; assembly: GCF_040649515.1. Lineage (GTDB taxonomy): Bacteria > Actinomycetota > Actinomycetes > Streptomycetales > Streptomycetaceae > Yinghuangia > Yinghuangia elevatio. The sequence continues at coordinate 14,290 of NZ_JBEZFP010000193.1, read as the reverse complement.
CCGGGCAAGGTCCGCAACGCGGCGAGCGTGCGTGCCACGGTTCGCGGGCCCGGCGAGAATTTGAAGACACGACCTAGACCCACCACCAGCAGCCGAGGAAGGTGCCACCGGCGCTGAAGGCCGGGAATTCCATGGCGTTGCGGGTCTGCGGCCCGTACACGCCATCGCGGTCGGCCGGCGGGAAGCCGTGGAACGTCTGGACGTTGACGACCGCCTGCCTGGTGGACGGACCGTAGTCACCGTCGTGGGTGAGGCCTTGGCCGTAGCACTCGTTCAGCGCCAACTGGAGCACCCACACGGCGGTGTTGTTGTAGTCGTCCAGGCTCAGCACGCAGTTGGTCTGACCGGTGTTGTTGCCGACGCTCGGGACCAGCCAGCTGTACTGCGTTCCGTGGGCCGACTGGCTGGTCCAGTTGTCGCAGTGGACGGCGGCCGCGGCGGGAGGCGCCGCCGCGACGCCCGCCGTCACCGCTCCCACGGCCATCGCGAGCGCGGTTGCCGCACGTACCGCGCGGCTCCTGAAACGTGGCGTACTTCTCCGTGCCATGTCGCCCCCGGGGCGTGTGTCGGAGTGGTCCGGCGCACCAACTCACCTTGCCCACAAGGCCGAAGCCTCACAAGAGGAGCACGGCGAACGCACGCCCGACATTCCGCTTCCAGCCTCAACGAACCACAACCCCCGCGGCGACGCAGTCGGGGTGATTGCGGAGGGCGCGGCGTGCGTAGTAGGCGAAGGTGGCCTGGTGGCGCTTGGGCGTGGACGTCCAGTCGTGGGCCTCGCGGGCCAACTCGTCCGGCAGCGGCTTGATCGTCCCGGCGGACATGGCGAGGAGTTGGAGGCGGGCGGCGCGTTCGATCAGGACGGCGAGGTTGCAGGCCTCCTCGATCCCGCTGCCGGCGACGAGTTGGCCGTGGTGGGCCAACAGCACGGCGCGCTTTTCGCCGAGCGCGGCGGAGATGATCTCGCCCTCCTCGTTGCCCACGGGTATGCCCGGCCACGTGGGGAGGAAGGCGCAGTCGTCGTACAGCGGTGTGGTGTCCATCTGCGATATCGCCAGCGGGACTTCGAGCATCGACAGCGCGGACGCGTGCAGCGGGTGCGTGTGCACGATGCAGGTGACGTCCTCGCGGGCCCGGTAGATCCACGAGTGGAACCGGTTGGCGGGGTTGGCCATCCCGTCGCCTTCGAGCACGTTCAGGTCCTCGTCGACGAGCAGCAGGTTGTCCTCGGTGACTTCGTCGAAGCCGAGCCCGAGGCGCTGGGTGTAGTACGTGCCGGGTCGGTCGCCCCGAGCCGTGATCTGGCCCGCCAGGCCGGAGTCGTGGCCCGCGTCGTACAGGATCCGGCAGGTGAGCGCCAGCTTTTGACGGAGGGTCAGGCCGCTGTCGCCGAACTCCTCCGCCATCCGGCGCGCGGCGCGGTCGACCAGGACCTGCTTCGGGTCGTCGAGCGAGTTCGCCATGTCGTCGTCTCCTGGTCTCTGTAGGCACCGCCGCGTGGGCGTCGCCACGTGGGCGCCGCCGCGTGGGCGCCGCCGCGTGGGCGCCGCGAGGAGGTGCGGGCTCATTGTCGATCATGTGCGGCTTCGGCGTACCTACGGCTCGGCGTGCCGCCTGATCTCCCGGTTGTCGAGCACCGGCGGGTGGTCGGTGTCGAACTGGAGGTTGACCATGGCGAGGGCGAGGTCCTCGGCGCGGATCAGCGCTCCGGGAAACGGGCGCAGGACTGCCGCCGTCGCGCGGGCGGCCATCCCGGGACGGCGGTCGGGCGCCGGGTGTATGTACGCGGGGCGGTAGACGAGGAGGCGGCGCGGGTTGATCCCGGCCAACCGTGTCTCCGCCTCCGCCTTGACCCGCGCCCAGCGCAGTCGCGACCGGGGGTCCGCTCCGCGCGCGCTGAGAAAGTGAAAGGTGTGCTCGGGACTTGCCGCGGCGAGCGCCTCCGCGGCGGCGACCGCGTACCCGAGGGTGATCTCGCGGTAGGCGTCCGCGTCGCGCACTCGCGCCGAGGACGCGCCGAGACAGAAGAAGCAGCCGCTCACCCCGCTCAGCGCCGCACGGATCGGGGTCAGGTCGCCGAAGTCGGCGCACTGCACTTCGACGAGGCGCGGGTGCGAGAGTCCGAGCGGTCGCCTTGTGACCGCCCGCACTTCGCCGATCCGCTCGTCGGCGAGGCACCGCGCCACGACCGCGGATCCCGCTGTGCCCGTCGCCCCGAACACCAGGGCGACGGCCGGGGCCGGCCCCTCGGCTGGGGGACCGCCGGAAGGCCCGGCGGCAGGCGCGGCGGCAGGCGCGGCGGCGGGCCCGGTTGCAGAAGGATGCTCCATTGCCGGCGCGCCCCTCAGCAGCTCTGGAAGAAGAATTCGGCGTTCTCGCCGTCCGGCGCGAGGAACAGGTAACCGACCCCGTTGTCACCGAAGTTGACCTCGAAGGGCAGCTGGTACGAGTCGAGCTGTGCGACCAACTGCCAGTCTTCGCCGGGCAGATCGTCGCCCTGCAACCAAACCGGCACCACTTCGGGGCCGCCGAGCTGGTTCATCCGGATGCTGCCCGCGGCGTTCTTCCGGAGTTCGTCGAGCAACTCCTCCAGACGCACTTCGCGGTCGTCCTCGTCCTCGCCCGCGACCGGCGCCAGATCCCGCTGGACCTGGGCGAAGTCGACCTCCTCGTCCACCCGGATCAGGTGCACCCGCTCCAACGCGGTCGGTCCGGTGGCCGCCGCCCGTGTCTCGACGGACTTGGTGACCTGCCCGCCCGGCTGGACGACGGTCGCGTGTTCGCCCGAAAACCCGAGGGCGAACAGATACACCACGCGGTCCCCTTGCCCGTCTCCGTCGCCGCCGTCCCCCACCCGTACCCGAAATTGCCCCATGAACGACGCTAGTTCATTCGTATACGGATCCACCGGCCACTGCGGCGCCGCCAGCCAGTACGGCAGGCCGCCCAGCCGAGTGCCCTCTGCGACGGCTCCGTCGGCGTCATCCACGGGGTGATAGGACGTGAAGCGGTACCGCATGCGGCTCCCCGGTTGTCGACCGTCCGGCTGTGTCACCGCACAAGCTATCGCCGTCGCCCAAGAGGGGCATCATGCAGGAAAGGACCAACATCACGGGGGACGTCCATGCGGTTTCGCCGGTTCAGTCGATCAACACCGGCCGTCTCGCTGCTCGGCCGCTCGGTCGGGCGATGGATCGTCGTGGCGGTCGGGCTGGGAGTGCTGGTGTTCGCGCTCGTCTCGGCGGTCGATCCGTACCAGGAGACACGGGATTTCCGCGCGACCGCCAAGTGCGAGCGAGGCGACGACTGTCTCGCCGAGGAGCCTGCCTCGATTGCGGACCGCCGCACGTACACCACGACGTCGACCGACTCCGACGGCCACACGACTACGACCACCCACCACGAAGTCACGTGGCAACGGGCGGACGGTTCCCGGCAGTCCCGCGACGTGTCGGCGGGTTTCTACAAGAAGGCGGAGGAAGGGGCACCGGCCACACTGCGGCTGTGGCGGGGCGACGTCGTCGGCGTGGAGGTGATGGGCGCGGAGGAGACGTTCCTGCCCAAAGCCGCCGACTCGCTCGGCTTTTGGTTCCACCTGGCCTACTTCGGCCTCGGAGTGCTGCTCTGGGGGCTGCTGTTCGGCTGGTGGGACGGGTTCTTCATGCTCTGCTTCCGCACCATCGCATGGATGTTCACCAGCATCGTGCCCGTACGGATCGCGACGGACGCCCTGGCCTACGGCCTGAACAGCGAGTCCGCTCCCCTCGGGACGATCATCTTCGGCGTTTTCTTCACCGGCATCGCCGCCGTCATGCTGTTCTGCACACTCGGCAACACATGGTGACTAGGCCTCCGGCCCCGGCGAGGACATCCCAGCCCGATCGGAGTCGCTACGGAGGACACAGAACTCATTGCCCTCGGGATCCGCGAGTACGGCCCAACCCGCGCCGTCGGGCTCCCGGCGGTCCGCAACCAGGCCGGCCCCCAGAGCCAACAGCCGCTCGACCTCCTCCTCGCGCGAGGTCGTCGGACGCAGGCACAAGTGGATCCGGTTCTTGACCGTCTTCGGCTCCGGCACCTGGTTGAAATACAGCACAGCGCCCTCCGGAAGCATCACCTGCGTCTCGTGAGAGCCAGGCTTGGCCTCGGGATCGAGCGGACATCCGGTCACCTCACTCCAGAAGCGAGCCAGCCCGTACGCATCCGAACAGTCGACCGCCAAGTTCTGCACCACCGAAACCATCCCCCCACCCTGCCCGAGCACCCACCACCACGCCAACAGAAAGCCCCCTGCGCTGCCCGCGTCAGCTCACCCAGTCGAGCACATCCCGCACATCAGGAACGTCGCGGTACGGCCGCAAGGCAGTGAGGACCACCCGGACCCGTTCCGCCGTTCGTTCACTGGCCACGTCCGAGGACAGAGAGATCACTCGATGAGCCGTCGCGGCGGCTTCCTCCGGCTCGTTCGCCTCCGCGTAGGCCACCGCAAGCCAGGACAGGTACAGCGCAAGCTCACGGGTGTGCGTCGCGTCGTACCGTTCGAGCACATCTCGCAGTATCGGAACTGCCCTCAGCGGTCGGTGCAGTTCCGTGTAGACACGAGCTTCCATGACTTGCAGTTCGCCGGCATCGACCCAGTAGAGGTAGCCGGGTTCGTCTTCGTCGGCATGCTCAGCGAGAGCTTCGGCAGCCGCTCCGAGCGCACGTATCGCGTCTTGCGAGGCTTGCGCTTTGGCGTGTGCCCACGCCACTCGATCGGAGTACAGGGCTCTCGCCCGCGGTGGTCCGTCCGTGGCTTGCTCACAAGCCGTTGTAGCCATGGTGACCCCGGCTCGCACGTCTCCTGTGTTGCTGCGCTGGTAGGCCAGCGACCCGAGGAGGTTCGCACCCAGCGTCAAGTCACCCGCCCTGTGCGACGCGACAATGCCGAGGCGGTAGATGCGTTCGGCTTCGACGTGCCGCCCCGCATCACTCGCGATCCACCCCGCAATCTGCGCCAACTCGCCGATGCCCCGCAACAGTTCTCGACCAACCGAGTCGGAGTACGAGGCATCGCTGTAGAGGCGGACCGCCGTACGGAGTTCACGCAGCGCGGGACCGATCAGGTCTCCGCCGGCCAACACGTCGTCGGCGAGCCTCAACCCATGGACGCGCTGTGTCAGATCCCGTACTGCGGACATGCCGATCTGCCGACCGGACGCGGCGTCCGGCGGCTCCAAGGGATCATCAGGCGGCAGGAAGTCGGCGATCGTCGTGGGGGTCCTCTCCCGGGCCTTGATCGATGCCGCGCGCTCCAAGTCGGCTACCGGGATCGACAGCGCGCCGGCCACGAACGGCAGCCACTCGCGCGGTGTGCGCCGCCCGGTTTCGTAGCGGTAGATCTCCTGGCGTCCGAGCGTGTCGACAGGCACCCCAGCGGCACGACAGACCTCGCGCGCAAGGTCCGCTTGGCTCCAGCCCCTGGCCGTACGCGCTTGCTTGATCAACTCCGCCGCCGTCTGCCTGCGCATCCGTCCAGTCTGGTCTACAACTGGGCCTACACGCGGCATCTTTCTACACCCCACCGATTCGCGGTTCACTCGAAGCACTAACCATCCGGTGGGCCTTGGGAGCGTGGGCGTGAGTGCCCGATCTCCGCGCTTCCCTCCCGGCCCGAGCATGTGGACCGACTATCCACGTCCATCTACGAACTGCCGTGTGAGCGTGCCTTGAAGGTCCATGTACACGTTGGGAGGGAAGGGCATGAACGTGACCCCGAATGTGGCAGCGAGCGCACTCGTGCCTCTGCACTTGGACTACGCGACAGCCGTTGAAGGCAGCGTGCCGGACGGTGTGACGACTTTCGACCAGGAGCGCCAGGTGACGCTGTTTGACGGTGTGCCGTTCTCGAAGACCGACCCGGGCATCCGTTCGCAGGTGACGACCTCCAACATCCGGTCGGACGGAGTGCAGGGCGCCATCGACGCCGGGCAGCCGGACGACGCCACGCCCAATGCCTGACCGCCCGCGAATTCTGGTCGCGACAGGGCCTGTCGACGCAACCGCCGATCTCGTGATCGACGAACTCAACCGGCGCCGCGTTCGGCTCGCTCGTGTTGACACCGGAGCGTTCCCGGACTCGGTCACTCTCTCGGCGCGCGTCGGCGCGGATGGATGGACCGGCGAGATCGCCTCCGGGTCGCGCGCTGTCCGCTTGGAGGGCTTGCGCGCTGTCTACTGGCGCCGACCATCGGCCTACCCGGCCGAAGTCGCTGCGCCCGGCCCGCCCCGCGCATTCGCGTCCCGCGAAGCACGTGCCGGAATGGGAGGAGTGCTCTACTCGCTGCCCCACGTCACCTGGATGAACCATCCCCACGCGATCATCGCGTGCACCAAGCCGACGCAACTCGCGGCGTTCGTACGGGCCGGGCTCGCCGTACCCGACACGTGGATCGGGAACGTGCCGGAGCGTCACGGCGCATTCTGCGCCGAAGGCCCTACCGTCTCGAAGACACTCGGGCCCATCACCTACGACGGACCCGATGGATACCGCGTGCTGTATGCAAGCCGAGTCCCGCCCGAACACTACGGGGACCCACGAGCACGGGCGACCGCCAATCTGCTACAACGCGAGGTCGCGGAAAAGGTGGCTGAATACCGCGTCGCGGTGGTCGGGGAACGGCTGTTCATCAGCGAACTGCACGCCTGTGGTCCCTATCTCGACATCCGCGCCGTGAACGCCGACAACGTCGTCTACAAGTCCGGGACGCTACCGGACGTCGTACAGGAAGCGATCCGGACCGTGACCCGCGGGTTCGGTCTGCTGTTTGCCGCGTGGGACCTGTTGCGCGACGAAGAGGGAACCGTATGGGCGCTCGAACTCAACCCCGCCGGGCAGTGGGCATTCACGCCCGACAGTGACGAGATCTGCAACGCCATCGCCGATCACTTGGAAGAAGCCGCCCACGCATGAACGATCCGATCAGCGACGAAGGTGCCTTACTGCGCGCGCAGTTGACGGAACGGCTGCGGGCCGCCGGGCACGCGCGTACGTCGGGCGTGGCCGAATCGTTCCGGGAAGAGCCCCGACACTTGTACGTACCGCGCTTCATCCGCCAACACCGCACGGACGACGGCGGATGGCAGACGGAGGAGGTGAGCGAGGGACACCCGCATTGGTTGTCCGAGGTCTACGCCGATCAGGTGCTCCTGACATCCACGTGGCCGAACATGTCGTCGTCCACTGTGCCGTCGCTCATGGCGGACATGCTCGACGCGCTCGACGTTCGGCCCGGCATGAAGGTGACCGAGATCGGCGCCGGGACCGGATACAACGCTGGCATCCTCGGGCGGCTCGCGGGGGACGAGAACGTACTCTCAGTCGACGTCGCGCCCGAACTGGTCGCCGCTGCACGCGCCTCACTCGCCAGTGCGGGGCACGGCAAGGTGTCGGTCATTTGTGCGGACGGCGGCAGCGCCGAACCGCTGCGCGCGGACAGCGCCGATCGCCTGATCGCCACGTGCGGCGTCGACGACATCCCGGTCGGGTGGCTGCGGGCGGTACGGCCGGGCGGGCGCATCGTCGCCCCGGTCGGCGCAGGCGTCGCGGTGCTCGACGTGGACGAGCAGCACGGAGCGCATGGCAGGTTCCTGGCGACGGCCGCCTACTTCATGGGGTTGCGCCCGGCGGACGGCAGCCCGTTGATGGTCCGTCCCGACGCACCCGACGGACCCGCGAAACCCTGCGGGATGCCGCTCGCCGCGTGGGAAGAAACCCGGTTCACGTTCCTGGTGTCCTTCGCGCTGCCGTCTGCCGATGTCCTCACCGACACACCGGCAGACGGGGGGTTGGTCATCTGGCACCGTGACGGGTCGATCGCGCACATCACCGGCGACGGCACAGCGTAGGAGGCCGGACCGCGGCGGCTCGCGGACCTGCTCGGGCAACTCTGGGCGGAGCACGTCGCACACGGCAAGCCCCCGCACGACGCGTACCGAATGAGCGTGACACCGGGCGGAGAGCGAACCGTCACAGGCGAGTACCAGGGCGCCACGTGGCCAGTCCTACCGCGCCACGCCGAGCAAGACGCTTCGGTTGTCAGTGAGGGGCCTCCTTAAGCTTCAAGTCGCAGATGCGTGCTCTGCTGTCGCTGCGACGAAGCGAGTCCACCGATCTGCGGGCACTCGCAGCGCCGACCGCTCGCGTGAGGCCTTCGAGTCACGAACCGCGGCGTCGGAGGCCACCGAAACGCGGAGCTGCGGGAGGGGGGCGCTGTGGGGGCGGGGGCGGGCCGTGGTGGTGTCGGCGAAAAGGTTTTGGACTTGATCCTCGCGCCGCTGTCACATCGTGTTCTCGGGCTCCGTCAGTGCTGTGTAGGCAGAGCGAAGCGCAGAACACGAGACGAGGGCCCGGGCACACGGGTCCGGAACGCAGACAGGCGGGGATCAAGATGCAGCAGTCCACGAAGAAGATCGCGGTCGCCGGGGCCACCGGGCGTCTGGGCAGCCACGTCGTACGGATCCTCACCGAGCACGGCCACGAGGTCGTCGCGATCTCCCGCTCGGCGGGCGTCGACATCGTCACCGGTGAGGGCCTCGCGGACGCGCTGGCCGGGGTCGACATCGTCGTCGACACCGCGAGCACCCCCTCGCCCGTGGAGCAGGACGCCGTCGACTTCTTCACGGCCTCGGCGGCCAACCTCCACGAGGCGGGCGGGAAGGCCGGGGTCGAGCGGATCGTGTCGGTGTCCATCATCGGGATCGACGCGTCGACCGGCGGCTACAACCTGGCCAAGGTGGTCCACGAGAAGGCCCTGCTCGCCGGGCCGCTGCCGGTCCAGATCCTGCGTGCGGCGCAGTTCCACGAGTTCGTCGAGCTGCTGGTGAGCTGGGGCCGCCAGGGCGACACCGCGTACGTGCCGCGGATGCGCACCCAGTTGGTCGCCTGCTCGGCCGTCGCGCAGGCCCTCGTCGACCTGGCCGAGGGTCCGGCGCCCGAGGCGGGTGCCGCGGCGGCGCCGTTCCCGGAGATCGCCGGGCCGCGCGAGGAGAACCTCGCCGCGGTGGCGAAGCTGGTCTTCGCGCGGCGCGGCGAGACCGTCGAGGTGATCGAGGTCAGCTCCCCCGACACTCCCGACCGCGAGCTACTGGAGAGCGGCGCCCTGCTCCCGGGCGCGGACGCGAAGCTCGCCGGCCCGGCGTTCGCGGACTGGCTGGCCGCCTCCTCCTGACCCGGCCGGGTCGCGCGGTCGGGGACCGCGCGGCCGTCGGCTACGTGCCCCGCAACCGTGCGGCCCCCCGGCCGCGCGGCGCATGCCGCGCGGTCAGGATGCCGACGGGCCGGCACTCGCGTCAGCGGCGCAGGGTGTCGGCCCAGTTCGCGGGTACGCGCCCGGCCGGGCCGGGCGCCGGCTGGTCCTCCGGGTGGCTCTCCGGCGGTGCCAGATCTGGCCCCGACTCGTACATCTCGGACGTCTCGTAGTTCCAGAACCAGGCCTCGCCCGGCTCGAAGCTGCGGACGACCGGGTGCCCCGTCGCCTTGAAGTGCGCGGTGGCGTGCTTGGCGGGCGAGGAGTCGCAGCAGCCGACGTGCCCGCACTGGGCGCAGCGGCGCAGGTGGAACCACCAGCCGCCGGTGGCGTCGCACTCACTGCATCCGGTGCCGCTCGGTTCGGCGGCGGGGTCGACTCCGGCGGGCGATGTCATGGCGACTCCTCGGGTGTCTCGCGGGTCCCGGTCTCAGGCCCGGTCTCGGTCTCCGCCCCGGGCGCGGGCCCGGTCTCGGGCCCCGTCTCGGACCCTGACTCCGTCTCGGTCCCGGTGTCCGGTGCGGTCAGCGGCAGACGTACCTGGAACGTCGTGTCGCCAGGTGCGGATACCACGTGCAGGCTCCCGTGATGCTTGTTGACCACGATCCGCCACGAGATCGCGAGCCCGAGCCCCGTGCCCTCGCCGACCGGCTTGGTGGTGAAGAAGGGGTCGTAGATGCGCTCCCGGATCTCCGGGTCGATCCCCGGCCCCGTGTCGTGAAACTCGACGAGGAGCTGGTCGCGGTCGTGGGTGGTGCGCACGGTCAGCGTGCCCTCGCCGTCCATCGCCGCGACGGCGTTGTCGATGAGGTTGGTCCACACCTGGTTCAACTCGCCCGGGTACGCCGGGACCCGCGGCAGCGACCGGTCGTAGTCCTTCTCGACGCGGATGCCGGAGCCGATCTTCCTGCCGAGCATCGTCAGCGTGCTGTCCAGGAGTTCGTGGACGTCGGCGTCCTGGGAGGGCGCGCGGTCGAGCTGCGAGTACTGCTTCGCCGCGTCGACGAGCTGCGAGATGCGGGTCGTGGAGTCCTCGATCTCCGCCATCAGCAGCTCGGTCTCGACGGTGTAGTTGAGCCACCGGATCGCGCCTTCGAGGATCTGCTCGTCCACCGCCGCCGCGACGTTCTCCAGCCAGTCGACGTCGAGTCCGGCCTGTACGAACGTCGGTGCGATGTTCCAGCCTTCGGCGATGCCGTGGTCGTCGAGCCAGTCGGCGAGGGCGTCCTCGCGGTCGCTGGCCTCGATCGGGCTGAGCGGCGTCGCCTTGGAGACCTGTTCGGCGGTGCGCTCCTGGATCTCGACCAGCGTCGCCAGCGTCTCGCGCTTGTACGGTCCGGACGCGATGGCCTTCAGCTTGTGCCGCATCCCGGCGACGCGCTCGCGCAGGGCCGAGGTCGCGCGTACGGCCGCCGCGGCGGGGTTGTTCAGCTCGTGCGTGAGCCCCGCCGACAACGAGCCGAGGGCGAGCAGCCGTTCGCGCTGGCCGACGACCTGCTGGGTGCTCTGGTTGCCGAAGAAGAGCCCCTCCAGCAGGTGCACGGCCATCGGGAACCAGTCGCGCATGACCGCGGCGAAGGTCTCGGCGGGCAGGATGAAGAGGCGTGACTGCTCGGGCACCCGGCACGAACCCTGGTAGTGCGCCCGGGTGGGGTCGGTGGCGTACGCCTGGAAGGCCCCGGCGTACGCCCCGCGGTCCGAACTGCGGGTGACCTCCAGGTCGTCGGCACCGACCCGGCGCGAGAGCACGAGCGTGCCTTCGAGCAGGACGTAGAAGCATGTCGCCGGCTCGCCCTCGCGGTAGAGGTAGCCGGGCTCGAACCGCTCCACGCGCCCTTCTGCGCACAGTCGGGCCAGTTGCTCGTCGGTCAGCTTCTCGAAGAGGAACAGCGTGCTGAGCTCTTCGACTTCACAAGGCATCGGCACGCCGGTCACGACAGTTCCTCCCCGTTCACGACTGCTCCAGGTAGCGGTGCACGAGCATCACGGCCATGGCTCCCTCTCCGACGGCGGAGGCGACACGTTTGGCGGACTCGGAGCGTGCGTCGCCCGCCACGAACACGCCCGGCACGTTGGTCTCCAGGTGGTACGGCGGACGGTCCAGGTCCCAACCGCTGGGCTCCTGACCGCCGATGGTCAGGTCCGGGCCGGCCACGATGAACCCGCGCGGGTCACGGGTCACCGTCCCCTCCAGCCAGTCGGTGAGCGGGGCGGCGCCGATGAACACGAACATCCACTGCGCGTCCACGAGTTCGGTCTGCCCGGTGGCCACGTCGCGCAGCGTGAGCTGTTCGAGGTGGTCCGAGCCGTGGGCCGCCTCGACCACGGTTCCGGTGCGCACGCTGATGTTGGGCGCCTGCTCGATCTGCTGGATCAGGTAGTGCGACATCGACGCGGAGAGCGAGGGCCCGCGTACGAGCAGGGTCACCGACTTGGCGCCGCGCGCGAGGTACATCGCGGCCTGCCCGGCGGAGTTGGCGCCGCCGACGATGTAGACGTCCTCGCCCGAGCAGGCGGCGGCCTCGGTCAGCGCGGAGCCGTAGTAGACGCCGCACCCCGTCAGCGGCGCCAGCCCCGGCACCTCCAGCTGGCGGTACGACACGCCGGTCGCCAGGATCACGCTGTGCCCCGAGATGACGGACCCGTCCGCGAAGCGCACGCCGCGCGACGAACCGGTCACCTCCAGCCCGGTGACCTCGCGCGCGGTCAGGATTTCCGCACCGAACTTGGTGGCCTGCCGCCGCGCCCGGTCGGTGAGCTGGGCGCCCGACACGCCGTCCGGGAAGCCGAGGTAGTTCTCGATCCGGGAGCTCTGCCCGGCCTGCCCGCCGGTGGCCGAGCGCTCCACCAGGACGGTCCGCAGCCCCTCCGACGCCCCGTACACCGCCGCACCGAGCCCGGCCGGGCCGCCGCCGATGACGATCAGGTCGTAGAAGTCCTCGGTCGGCATGGTGGCCAGCCCCACCTGCGCGGCGAGGTCGGGTTCCGCGGGCTCCACCAGCGTGGTGCCGTCCGGGGTGATCACCAGCGGCAGGCGCTCGCTGTCCGCCTGGGCGGCGGTCAGCAGCCGCTGCCCCTCGGGCTCGTCGCAGGAGTACCAGCGGTACGGCACCTGGTTGCGCGCGAGGAACTCGCGTACCGCCGACGACTGCGCCGACCAGCGGTGGCCGACGACCTTGGTGGTCGGCACCTGCTTGTGGTCGGAGGCTCGCCACGCCGCGAGCAGGTCGTCGAGGACCGGGTACAGCTTCTCCTCGGGCGGGTCCCAGGGTTTGAGCAGGTAGTGGTCGAGGTCGACCACGTTGATCGCGTCGATGGCGGCGTTGGTGTCGGCGTACGCGGTGAGCAGCACGCGCCGCGCGCTCGGGTAGATGTCGACCGCCTGCTCGAGGAACTCGATGCCGTTCATCTGCGGCATGCGGTAGTCGGCCAGGATGACCGCCACCAGGTCGCCGCGCAGCTTGAGCTCCCGCAGCGCGTCCAGGGCCGTCGCGGCCGATTCGGCGCGCACGATCCGGTACATCCCGCCGTACCGCCGCCGCAGGTCGCGGGCGACGGCACGGGAAACGCCCGGATCGTCGTCCACGGTCAGAATCACTGTCTGCCGTGAGCCTGCTGTCTCTGCCACGCCTCTCCCACCCGAATTGCTCGATAGTCGCTCGATCCGACGCCGCCCGGCACCGAGAGTCACCGGCACACCCCCAACGCCCACTCATCGTATTGGCGCACGTTCGATCATGCAGTTCCGTGGGCGTACCGCTTGTTTGCCGGTCGCGCACCGGCCGGAGGCGGGGTCCCGGGAGGCTACTTCCCGGCTGCCCGGGCGACGTTGCGGGCCCACAGGACCAAGGGGATCTGGAGGGGCACGCGGGCGATGGCCGCGGCCCGCCAGGGCGCGGGGCGGCGGCGCCAGTTGTACGCCATCTGGACGTTGGCGGGCGTGACGGCGACGAAGAACCCGGCGGCGGCGTAGGCGCTCATCCGGCGGGTCCTCGGCACCGCGATACCGATGGCGAGCGCCAGTTCGACGGCTCCGCTGACCTGGGTCCAGGTACGCGGCTTCCCCGGCAGCTGCCGCGGGATGACCGCGTCGAACTGGGACGGGGCGGCGGCATGGGCGACGGCGGCACCGGCGAGCAGTCCGGCGAGCAGGCGGGCGGATGGTTCATTGCTGGGCACGCGGCGGCCTCCGGGGCCTCGGGTCAACTGGGTCAACTGGGTCAACTGCGGCAACTGCGGCAACCGGGAGGCCGGAGTAGCCGCCCACGGACAGCCACACTATTTAATGGCGAGTCAATAGCACCTTGCCCGTGCCGCCCGGCCCCGGCAACCCCCACTGTCCCTGGATGTCGCAGGAGTCCTCTGATACCACCGGAACACCCGTCCCGGGATCGCCACCGTCCAGGAGGTACCACGCATGGGCCGCTTCACCCGCGAGGAACTGCAAGGCGCTCTCTCCCACTACAACTCGGTCGTCGCCACATGCGTCGAGTCGGGCGACTGGACCGCGTTCGCGGACCTGTTCACCGAGGACGTCGTCTACACCGAGCACGCGTACGGCGTGTTCACCGGCCGCGAGGCCGTCCGGTCGTGGATCAAGGAGGTCATGGCGCCGTTCCCGACGATGCGCTTCCCGCAGGACTGGGTCGCGTACGACGAGGAGAACGGCGCCATCGTGCTCGGCCTGCGCAACGTGCTGCCGCATCCCACGGACGCGGGGGCCGAGTTCGGGTTCGCGAACTGGACCCGGCTGGTGTACGCGGGAGACGGCCTCTTCTCGTCCGAGGAGGACTGCTACAACCCGGCCCGTGACGCGCCCGCCGCGATAGGCGGCTGGCTGGAGGCCGGCGGCAAGCCCGCCAAGGAGATCGTCACCCACGACGAGCGCGCCCTGTGACGGCACCCCCTCGGCTCGGTGAGCGTCGCCCCCGCGCAGTCGGGTGAGCCTCGCCCCCGCGCGGTCGCCGAGATCCGCGGACTCCGCCCCGAGTCGGGCGGGTCCG
>NZ_JBEZFP010000192.1:0-14634 GCF_040649515.1 Streptodolium elevatio | reverse complement strand
CGGTCCGACGCCTTGCCGCGCTTGCCGTCCTCGGCCGGGTCCTTGCGCTCGCGCTCCTGCCAGTCGTTGGCGGCCAGCTCACGGGACAGCGAGGCTCGCCCCGGCGCACGGCCTGTTCGGGCGGCGGCTGCGTCCGGTCCGGGGGGACCAGGCGGATCCAGCACGAGCCGTGCGTCGGGTCGTCCGCGTCGGGCAGCACCGGCTCCGCGTCGGCCAGGTCGCCGGTCTCCGTCAGCCGGGCCCTGGTGCGTTCGACCGCATCCACGGGACCGATCACGACGATGTCAAGCTGTTCGTCCACGGATGGTGCAACGACGAAGGTTGCTGTCAGGTTCTGCTGAATCTGAAACGGCATCCTCGTAAATCCATGCTCCACACGCATGTGGCTCGCCGGGCGCGCCAAGTCGCACGCGCGCGACGAATCGGCAGGCGGATGGCGAGTCGTAGGCGAACAGCGAGACGGATGCACATGCATCTTGGCTTCTGAGCGATGGGAAGGCTCGTCCGCGCTCGCTTGAATGAGACACATGGATACCTCGACCGCATCCCCGCGCCGCACCGGCCGCGACGCCCTCGACGCCGTGCTCATCACATCGACCGTGCTCATGGGTCTGATCGCGGGCGTCTACTACTGCTTCACGTGCGCGATCATGCCGGCGCTCGCGGATGCCGACGACCGCGTCTTCATCGACTTCCTCCAGCGGGTCAACGACACGATCGAGAACCCGGTGTTCTTCCTCAGCTTCCTCGGCGCGTTCCTGGTCCCGCTCGCCGCCGCGATCATGCAGCGGCGCCGCGGCGGCGGCCCGGTGGGGCGGTGGATCGTGACCGCCCTCGTGCTCTACACGCTCAGCATCGTCACCACCGTCGCGTTCAACATCCCGCTCAACGAGGACCTCTCCGACGCCGGAGCGCCGTCGGCGATAGCCGACCCGGCGGCCGTACGCGCCGACTTCGAGGACCCGTGGATCGCCTGGAACATCGTCCGCACGCTGCTGGCGACCGCGGCGATCGGCGCGATGTCGTATGCGATCCTGCTGCGCGGTCGCGCGCGTGCCGGGCACACCGACGGGGCCTGAGTTCAGTCCCGGGCAGGCACGACGGCGCGTATCGCCGGATCGAGCACCTGGGACGGGTCCCAGCCGTACGACTCGGCGTCGCCCTCGACGACCGCGGCGAGGAACGCCTGCTCGACCGTCCGCAGACTGTCCGTCAGTTCGTGGACGGGGTACGTCTCCACGAACCGGGCCGGCCCGCCGCCGACGACGACCATCACCACAAGCGGCAGGTGGCCCCGCGGCGGCAGCCCCGGGTCGACGTCACCGCCCCAGAACATCACCGGCGACTCGGTGCCGGGCCGCGCGAAGCGTCCCGCGCCGGCCAGCATCAGGAGCTCGGTGTGCGTCGTGGACGACTCGCCGTGGTAGTCGTACAGGTAGATCTCGAGGGCCCCATCGTGGTGGCGGGCCAGCGTGAAGCCCCCGGCCGCGCGGGCGGCCAGCAGTTCCAGCGGTGTCTTCTCCCGGTCGGCGCGGATCGCGGCGACCGCCGCCGGGTAGTCGGCGAGTTCGGTCAGGTCCCAGTCGGGGACTGATCCGTCGGCGCCCCACCCGGTGTACATCGCCCGCGGGTCGGCGATGGCGTCGAGACCGGGCAGCGGTGCCGCGAGCCAGGCGTCGAACCCGTCCCGTTCCATCGGGATTCGTGTTGCGAGCATGAACGAACGACCACCCACAGCGCGCCTCCGAAGTGCGGCAGGACCGGAACCGGGGCCAGCGTAGTTCCGTCGTCCGACAGCGGACACGCCGCTGTCGGCCCGGCCCGTTTCGACCCTGCCCGTTTCACGCCGGCACGTTTCGGCCGTGTCCGTGTCGGCCGCGTCCGTGTCCGCCGTGTCCGTCCGCGTGCCGGGGGCGCCGGACGGCGGGGACCGGACCCGGTCTCCCGGGTCCGGGTCCGGGTCGGTCAGTTCGTCCCCAGCTCACGTGTGGTGCCGCTGCCGATGTCGTGGAGTTTGTCGGGGTTGGCGACGTTGTGGACGGCGGTGATGCGGCCTTCGGCGTCGAAATCGAAGGTGACCGTGGCGATCACCCGGTCCGGACCGCTGAACACCATGCCGGGACCGCCGTTGATCTCCGCCAACTCGGCCTTCATGTCGGCGGGGTCGATGCCCTGGTAGGTGACCGTGCCGATCGCCGCGAACCAGCCGGCCACCGTCTCCGCACCGAAGATCGGACGCAGGGCCTGGCGTACCTTGCCGCCGCCGTCGGTCCACAAGGTGACGTCGGGGGACAGCAGCTCCATCAGGGCGTTGACGTCGCCGCCGGTCGCGGCGGCGAAGAAGCGCTCGGTGACCTCGCGTTGCCGCGACCGGTCGGCGGTGAAGCGGGGCCGCCGGGCGCGTACGTGCTCGCGAGCGCGGTGCGCGGCCTGGCGTACCGCGGCCTCGGAACGCTCGACCGCCTCGGCGATCTCGGCGTGGCCGAAACCGAACACCTCCTTCAGCACGAACACCGCGCGTTCCAGAGGGCTGAGCGTCTCCAGGACGACCAGCATGGCCATCGACACGGACTCGGCGCCGACGACGAGGTCGGCGGTGTCGGCAGTACCGGCGGCAACGACGGTGTCGCGGGCGGCGCTGGTCAGGACGGGCTCGGGAAGCCAGGGGCCGACATAGGTCTCCCGCTTGTGCCGGGTGGACCGCAGCCGTTCGAGGGCAAGGTTCGACACGATGCGCGTGAGGTACGCCTTGGGGTCGGCGACCCGGGTGCGGTCCGCGGCGGCCCACTTGATCCAGGCGTCCTGGACCGCGTCCTCGGCATCGGCGGCGGTGCCGAGGATGCGGTACGCCACGGAGAACAGCAGGTTGCGGTTGTCGTGGAAGACGTCGGCGTCCGTGGTCCCGGGGTTCGTCCCCGGGGTGGCCCCGTCGATGGTCCTGTTGCTGTTGCTGTTGCTGTTTCTGTTGTTGTCGGTCTCGTCGTTGGTGTCGGTGTCGGTGTCGGCGCCCTTGTCGGCGTCGCGCCGGGTCACCGCGTGCCCCGGATCCGCGTGAAGCGGCCGCCGTGCGGCCAGAACGCGCCCGAGGCGGGGATCTTCTTCATGCGGCCGAAAGTCGGCCATGGTGCGGCTGTCACCGTCTCCTTGTACCAGACGGCCTTTCGGCCGGTGAGGTACGCCCGCCGCGGGCTGTCGTCGGGGCGGGTGAACTGCACGACCGCGTCGTTGCGGCCCAGGCTCACCGGCGTGTGGTAGTACCCGAACCGGAACGGCTTGGGTTGCCTGCCCTTCAGCTCGCGCAGGATCGACATGGCGGCGTGCACCCCGGTCGGCATGCCGCCCTGGCAGGTGCCGTGCATGACGCCGTAGCCCTGGTGCACGGCCGCGGCGTCGCCCACCGCGTACACCGCGGGATGGGACGTGGAACGCAGCGCCGCGTCGGTGCGGATGCGCCCGCGCTCGTCGACGGCCAGACCCGCGGCGGCCGCCATCGGTGACACCCGAGTGCCGCCGGTCCACAGCACGACATCGGCCGCAATGCCCGCCCCGTCGGACAGTTCCACCACATCGGGCAGCACCTTGGCCACCTCGACGCCGCTCAGGACCCGGACGCCCAGGCGGTCGAGCGCCGAGCGCAAGTACGTCCGGGCCTTCGCGTTCATGGCCGCGCCCGGCTCGCCGCGGCCCAGCAGCACCACGTCCAGGTGCGGATGACGCTCGGCGATCTCCGCCGCCGATTCGACGCCGGTCAACCCGGTGCCCACGACGGCCACCGTGCCGCCGGCGGCCAGCCGGGCAAGCCGGTCGGCCAGCAGCTCGGCGTCGTGTGCGCCGCCGAGGGTGTACGCGTGATCCTCCACGCCGGGCACGGCCGACACGTCGGAGGCGGCACCGAGGGCGTAGACCAGGGTGTCGTACGGAAGGTTCAGCTCGTCGTCGACCCGAACGACCTTGGCGTCCGCGTCCAGCCCGGTCACCCAGCCGCGGACGAAGCGGGCCCCGGTGCCTTTCAGCAGGCTTCGGATGTCCAGCTCGGCGAGCGTCCGGCCGGTGGCCGCCATGTGCAGCCGCATCCGCTCGGTGAAGCGCTCGTCCGGGTTCACCAGGGTGACCTGCACGTCCTCGCGCTTCTTCGTCCGGGCCGCGAGCTGGACCGCCGCGGACATCCCCGCGTATCCCGCGCCCAGTACGACGATGCGGTGGGCGGTGGTGGCAGTGGATTCGTTCTGTGTGGTCATCGGTCCGCTCCTTTTGCGCCTGTGCTGCGCCTGTTCCGCGCTTGCTGATGACCACCAGATGGAAGTCGGCCCTCGATTCGTGACATGGGGCTGATGTGACCCGCGCCACAGGGTGTGCGGGGGAGGGGTGAGTGACGGCGGACGCGCGTCACCGGCGGGTCCGAATGCGGGTGAAGTGCGGTGTCTCGGGTAGCCGCCGGACGAAGATCGGCCGACGGGTGGAGGGAGATGTGCGATGAACACCGCGAAAATC
Source organism: Streptodolium elevatio (assembly GCF_040649515.1). GTDB lineage: Bacteria > Actinomycetota > Actinomycetes > Streptomycetales > Streptomycetaceae > Yinghuangia > Yinghuangia elevatio. The sequence continues at coordinate 10,143 of NZ_JBEZFP010000192.1, read as the reverse complement.
GCGTACAAGCCGGTGGGTCTGCTGGCGGGGGCGCTGAGCGGGATGGCCGCGGGGGCCGTGTTCAAGCAAGTCTGGAAGGTTCTCGGCCACGAGAAGGACGCGCCTGACGCCACCGACGAGGACCGCCGGTGGCGCGAGGTGCTCCTTGCGGCGGCTCTGCAGGGCGCCATATTCGCGGCTGTGAAGGCGGCCACCGACCGGGGCGGCGCGACAGCGGTGCGCCGGATGACGGGTACCTGGCCCGGCTGACGGCTGACGGCTGACAGGTCTGGCTGTCGGCCGGGAAGGCCTGTTGGCCGGCAGCGGCCGGTGACGGCAGGGCGCTGCCCGCGGGAACCGCGGGCAGCGCTGCCCGTCCATATCCGGTGAGGACCCGACGGCGACCGGTCGGCACGCGTTCTACAGCGAAGGTACGACCCGTTGTCTGCACCAAGGCCGGAACGGTCGGTCCGGCCGGTTGTCCCGGGTACCTCTGCAACGCCGCTACCCGGTGCCGGCGGAGCCACTCGGGAAACAGCCGTACGAACTCGGGCCGACGCACATCGGACCGGCTGACATGCATCGGAAGCTGGGGCGGGAGACGTACGCGCCGGACGTAACTACCCGAAGGCAGGCAGGACTTCGGGCCGGTAGAAGTCGAAGAACCCTTCCTGCTGGGGGCCGAGCCGGCCGACGTAGAACTCGTCGACGCCCGCTTCCGCGTACTCCCGTACCGCCGACCGGTGTTCCGCCGGGTCGTCGCCGCACGGCACGTTGCGCCCACCATCTCCTCGGTTACCGACTCCGCAGCCTGCTCGGAGTGTCGAGGCGTCGGAGGGATTCTGACCCAATTCCCCAGGCAGCTGCTCGTCGGGCCACAGACGGTGCACGGTCTTGACCGCCGCCGCACCGAAACGTCGCCGGGGGGCGGGCGGCGCTGCTGTGGCTGCCGTTGCCGCCGAGGATTGGCGTGGTTGCGGTGAACGGGAGTCGGATGCGTATCGGATCGGCCCGGGCGGGTAGCGGCGCTCCGCGGGGAGGTGAGGAAGTCCAGGGCTCGAGGAGCCGCAGGCTCACGGATGGAGGCACACGTATGACGAGCCACGACCAGCGCGAGAGGGCACGGGAGCGGTACGGGCGCGGGGACATCCGTACCGGCAACGCGGGCCACAGCTCGGCCGCCTGGATCGGGGTGGCCGTGATCCTGGCGGGTTGCGTCGTCGCCGCGGTGGCACTGCCGCTGGCCGAACCGTGGCTGTTCTGGACCGGTGTCGGGGTGGCGGCGGTTGGCGCCGTGCTAGGCAAGGTCCTGTCGATGTTCGGGTTCGGGGTCCCGCCCGGCTACCACCAGGAGGGCGACGTCGAACTGCGCGACCAGTACGTGGACGGGGGCGGCGCCCGGCAGTGGACCGCCGACGGCGCAGGCGCTCATGAAGGCGTCCACGAAGCCGCACGCCGACGCAGCTGAGGTGCTGCGGTTGGCGTGCTGCCAGGGGTGCGGCCGGCGCCGCCGGGTCGATTGCCGTGCGTATGTCGCGCCGAAGCTGAAGAGCTGAAATGGCCGAAAAGGGTCAAAAGGCCGAAGGGCCGAGAGGCCGAAGTTGAAGTTGCAGTTGAAGTTGAAGTTGAAGTTGAAGGAGCGTCGTGCCGGTCCGGATCGGGGTCGAGGAAGAGTTCCACATCGTGGACCTGTCCACCGGAATGCCGGTCTCCGCGGCGTCCGGCCTGCTGGAACGCCTGCCGGACCGGACGTTCGTCCGGGAACTCCAGCAGTCCGTCGTGGAGACGAACAGCCGCGTGCACGACACGCTCGACTCGCTCCGCACCGACCTGGCGAGCACCCGGCTGCTGCTGGCGGAGACCGCGGCGCCGCTGGGCCTCGGCGTCATGGCCGCGGGCGCCCCGCCGCAGACCCGGACCGGCACGCTGGACGCAACCCCCACATCGCGCTACGCCCGGATGATGGAGGAGTACGCGGCTGTCGCGGACGAGCAACTGATCTGCGCGGCACAGGTGCACGTGGACGTGCCCGACCGGGATACCGGCGTCCAGGCCATGGCCCGGCTTGCCCCCTGGGTGCCGGTGCTGCTCGCCCTGTCCGCGAGTTCGCCGTTCTGGCTGGGCGCTGACACCGGGTACGCGAGCTGGCGCAACCTGGTCATGCAGCGGTGGCCCACCTCCGGACCGCCGGGGGCGTACGCCTCGGCCGCGGAGTACGAAGCCATGGTCGACGAGCTGATACAGGCGAAGGTGATCGCCGATTCGGGCATGGTCTACTTCGACCTCCGCCTGTCGGCCCACCAGGACACACTGGAACTGCGCGTGTGCGATGCGTGCCCCCGGGTGGACACGGTGGTGATGATCGCCGGGCTCTTCCGCGCCATGGTCGTCGACGCGTGCGAGGCAGTGCGGGATGGCGGTACCGCCCCCGGTGAGAGTGCGGCGCCGACCGTTCAGGCGGTGCGCCCCGAGTGGCTGCGCGCCGCCACATGGCGTGCGGCTCGTTCCGGTCTGCGCGGTGACCTGCTGAATCCCGTCGACCGGAGGGCGGCGCCGGCGGCCCAGGTCGTACGCACTCTGCTGGAGCGTTTCCGCGGCGCCCTGGAGGCGGCCGGCGACTGGGCGACTGTTGCGGACCTCGTCGACCGCGAGCTTGCGGGTGGTGGTGCGGCGCACCGGCTGCGCGCCGTCGCGGACGACACGGGGCTCGACGACGTCGTGGACCTGCTGGTCGCGGAGACCCAGGGCGCGCGCTGACGCCGGGTTGCGCGCCGTGGTCGCCAAACCGCGCCGCGCAGGGATGGTGCGATCGCGTATCAGCGCGCACAACGCGGGTATCCGCCCGATCGGAAACAACGACGTAGACGACAGATGGAGGCCCGTCATGGCGGGACGTACGATGCCGAAATCGCAAACGGCACCGCCCGGTGTCACCAGGGTGATGTGGTACCGGGGGCTCCCGGTGAACCGCCGCGCCGACGACAACGCCGAGGCCGACCGCCTGCTCGGCATCTACCTGGGCGACCACTTCGCCGGAGCTACCGGCGGCCTGGCCCTCGCCCGCCGGATCGCCGACGTCCACAAGAACGAGGCCTACGGACCTCCGCTGTCCGCGTTCGCCCAGGAGATCGCGGAGGACCGCGAGACCCTGCGGCGCATGATGATCGACCTCGGCTTCTCCCTGCCGCAGGCGAAATCCGCGTTCGCCTGGGTCGCCGAGCGAGCGGGGCGACTCAAGCCGAACGGCCGTCTCATGAGCCGCTCCCCGCTGAGTGCCGTCGTCGAACTCGAGGCCATGCGCGCCGGAGTCGAGACGAAGGCGGCGTGCTGGCGCACCCTGCGCGCGGTGGCCGAGCACGACGACCGGCTGTCCGAGGCCGAACTGCACCGCCTCGTCGATCGTGCCGAGGACCAGGCCAAGCGCCTTGAGGAGATGCGGCTTGGCATGCTGACGCCCACGTTCCGCCCGGACGCGCCGGAAGTACGGGACGCGGAGGCAGCGGAGGAAGGCGAGGCTCAATGGGAGAGCAAGCCGGGGGAGCCGGCCCACAGCCGTAGGACGGGTGAGTGACGGGTAAGTGACGGGTGAGCCACGGAAGGCATCGAGGAGTTCGGGTGTCTGATGGCTGCTCGGACTCGACTCCGCGGCAGCGCCCGCTGTGCGGGAGCCCTTCGTCCCCCTGGGCCCCACGTCACCAAGCGATTCGCCGCGGACACCGACTACGTTGACGCGCGGAAGATCGCGGAGTTATCGCACGGGTTTGCCGGTGATCACACACCGGCAACCGAACGGGGCTGCGGCAACCGAACGGGGCTGCGGCGGGTGAACGTGGGCTAAGGCGACAGCAGCGATGACGGCGGCGGCAACCGCCGCAGGCATGGGGAGCGGGGAGCGGGGAACGAGTCGGACGAGTGGGAGGCGTCCCGCCTGCCCGTGCCGCCGTTCGATCCCGAACTCGGCGTCGCGCTGCGGGCCTTGTCGTTGTCGGGCGACGGCCCGCGCGAGTCGCTGACCCTGGACAACCTGGCCGAGTGGCAGGAGCGGGACGGCACGAGCCGGCCCCGGCCCACCGCGGCGGATCTGCGGGGCGACGGCCGGTACGAGGTCGCCGAGTTGCGCGTTCCCGGCCCGCCGGGCGCACCCGACGTCACGCTTGTGATCGTACGGCCGTCCGCGGCGGTCGGACCGCTGCCGCTGCTCTACTACATGCACGGCGGGGCCATGGTCATGGGCAACGCGTGGTCGGTGCTGCCGCGGATCGTCCGGGAGTGGGCCCTTCCGCTGCAATTCGCCGTCATCTCCGTCGAATACCGTCTGGTGCCGCAAGTCCGGTATCCGGCCCCGCTGGACGACTGCCACGCGGGACTCGTCTGGGTGGTGCGGCACGCGGACGAACTGGGCGTCGATCCGCTCGGTGATGTCCGGAATGCCGACGACCCGCCGCCCTCCGCGGTACCCGGCAGGGCCGCCGACCTGTCCGGGGTGCCTCCCGCGTACATCGACGTCGGCTCGGCCGAGATGTTCCGGGACGAGGACGTGGCGTACGCGAACGCGATCTGGCAGGCAGGCGGGCAGGCGGAACTGCACGTGTGGTCGGGCGGCTGCCACGGCTTCGACGGCATTGCGCCGGTGGCGGCGATCAGCCGGGACGCCCGCACGCGCCTGCTCCGGCGCCTGCTCCTCCTCGACTGATCAGGAAGCCAGCAGCGCGTCGATGGCAGCGAGTTCGTCGTCCGCGAAGTCGAGGTTGCGGCGGGCGGCGAGGTTCTCCTCCAACTGCGCGACGCTGCTCGCACCGATGAGCGCGGACGTCATCCGCGGGTCGCGCAGCACCCAGGCGACGGCCATCTGCGCGAGCGTCTGGCCGCGCTTGGCGGCGAGGTCGTTCAACGCCCGCAGCTTTGCGCGCAGTTCCTCCGTGACGCGGTCCGAGGAGAGCGAGTACCCCTGCGTCGCGCGAGACCCCTCCGGGATGCCCTCCAGATAGCGGCCGGTGAGCAGGCCTTGCGCGAGCGGCGAGAAGCTGATGCACCCGACGCCTTCGTCGCCCAGCACGTCGATCAGGTCGGGCTCGATCCAGCGGTTCAGCATCGAGTACGCCGGCTGGTGGATGAGCAGCGGCGTGCCGAGGTCCCGCAGGATGCGCACCGCCTCGCGGGTCTGCTCGGCCGTGTACGAGGAGATCCCGACGTACAGCGCCTTGCCCTGGCGGACGGCGCGGTCGAGCGCGCCCATCGTCTCGTCGAGCGGCGTGTCGGGGTCGGGGCGGTGCGAGTAGAAGATGTCGACGTACTCGAGGCCCATGCGGCGCAGACTCTGGTCGAGGCTCGCGGTGAGGTACTTGCGGGAGCCGAGGTCGCCGTACGGGCCCGGCCACATGTCCCAGCCCGCCTTGGTGGAGATCACCAGTTCGTCGCGCAGGCCGTGGAAGTCCTCGCGCAGGATGCGGCCGAAGTTGGTCTCCGCCGAGCCGTACGGCTTGCCGTAGTTGTTGGCGAGGTCGAAGTGCGTGACACCGAGGTCGAAGGCACGGCGCAGGATCGCCCGGGAGTTGGCGAGCGGCTTCTCGTCGCCGAAGTTCTGCCACAGGCCGAGGCTGATCTCGGGCAGCTTGAGGCCGCTGCGCCCGGTGCGGCGGTACGCCATCTTGTGGTAGCGGTCGTCGGCGAAGCCGGTCATGAAGCACATCCTCCTGGTCGGGATCCCAACGTATCCGGCGCGGAGCGCGCGGCCGCCGCAGGTCAGGTGGCCGTGTTGGGGGTGTCGGGGGTGTCGGCGGTGTAGACGCCCGCGAGCGTGGCGGCGAGGGCCGCGTCTGCCGCGCGGTCGGCGCTCGCCTCGTCGAGGGGGTCGCCGCTGGCGAGGAGACGGTAGTAGAGGGGAGCCGAGACGGCGCGGATCACCTCGCGGCCGTCGGTGTTCGCCGGGATCTCCCCGCGTGCGACGGCCTGGTCGACGCACCCCGCCCACTCGGTGATGCGCGTCGCGTAGAAGCGGCGCAGCGCCTCGGCCGTGCGTTCGTCGCAGGTCGCGGCCGCGATCACGGCTTTGAACAGCGGCCCTTGCCGGGGGTCGGTCAGGGTGCGCACCACGAGGCGGGCGTTCTCGCGCAGGTCGCCGCGCAGCGTACCGGTGGCGCTGCGGGAGACGGACTGCTCGGCCATGTCGGCGAGCAGGTCGGCGACGAGGCCGGTGGTCGTGGACCAGCGCCGGTACACCGTGGTCTTGCCGACCTCGGCGCGCCGTGCGACGTCGGCCAGGTCGAGGCGTTCGAAGCCGTGTTCGGCAAGAGCGTCGCCCGCGGCGCGCAGCACGGCCTCGCGTACGCGCGCGGTACGTCCGCCGGGGCGAGTGGTGCCCGGCTCGACGTCGGAAGTCATAACGGGACTCCTGTTCCATTAGGTCGCTCGATGGTGTTACGGTGATCCTACCTTAACGGGACGCCAAGCCCGTTAAGGGCTCTAGTTCGCTTGGTGCTTGGTGCTTGGTGCTTGGTGCCAGTGCCAGTGCCAGTGCCTGGCCGCTTGCGCGGCCGGGTGCATTCGACTCGGATCCCGGCACCCCGACTTCCGACCTGCCCGAATGGGAGATCTCGCCATGTCCACAACGTCCACACACACCAGCCCCCAGGCCGCGGCGACGCCTGCGGCGGCTTCCGCGCCCATTGGGGCTGGGGTACCGGAGCTACCCGGCTCGCCAGGAACATCCGGGTCGCCGGGAACACCCGGGCCGCCCGGGGCGGTCCGCATGACGGGGCGTCAGAAGCTCGTGCTGACCCTGCTGCTGGGCGCCCAGTTCATGGTCGCCGTCGACTTCTCGATTCTGAACGTTGCACTGCCTGCTGTCGGAGAGGGCCTGGGCTTCTCGCTCGCCAATCTGCAGTGGATCGCCACCTCGTTCGCCCTCGCGGCGGCCGGCTTCACGCTCTTGTTCGGCCGCATCGCCGATCTCGTCGGACGCAAGCGCCTGTTCATCGGCGGCATGGCCGTCCTCGGACTCTCCTCGGCGCTCGGCGGACTCGCCACGTCGCCCGAGGTCCTGCTCGTCGCGCGTGTTCTGCAAGGTCTCGCCACCGCGGCCGTGACTCCGGCCGGATTGGCGCTGTTGACCACGGCGTTCAAGGAAGGGCCGCTGCGCGAGCGGGCACTCGGCCTCAACGGAGCCCTCATGTCCGCGGGGTTCACCGCGGGCGCGATCCTGGGCGGGTTGTTGTCCGACCTGCTGTCGTGGCGCTGGGCGTTCTTCATCAACGTTCCGGTCGCGGCGCTGATCGTGGCCCTCGCGCCGTCCGTCATCACCGACTCCCGTCCGGCGCGGCGGCCCAAGCTCGACATACCCGGCGCCATCACCGTTACCGGCGGACTACTCCTGCTGGTGTTCGGACTTACGCAAGCTGGCGAGCACGGTTGGACGACGCCGACCACCCTGGTTTCGCTGGTCGTCGGCCTCGCGCTGCTGGTCGGCTTCTGGTTCGTCGAGGACCGGGCCACGGAGCCGCTGGTGCCGACGCGTGTGCTGAAGCGCCGCAACGTGATCTGGGGCAACTGGGCGGGGCTGGTCGCCTTCGTGACCGAGACGTCCCTCGTGTTCCTGCTGACGCTCTACCTCCAGGAAGTTCTGGGCTACTCCCCGCTCGCCACCGGTCTCGCGTTCGGTGTCCTGGGGATCGGGACGGTGCTGGGCGGCACGCTCGGCGGCCGTGCGGTCGGGCGGTTCGGCAACCGGGCGACGATCGTCGGCGGCGGCGTGGTGCAGGCCGTGGCCACGCTTGCCCTCGTGGCGCTCGGGACGTCGGGCGCGTGGATCTGGCTGCTGCTGGTTGCCACGTTCGTCGGCGGTGTCGGCAACATGCTCGTGATCGTGGGCTTCATGGTCACCGCGACCTCCGGACTCCCGGACGACGAACAGGGGTTGGCCACCGGGCTCGCCACCATGACGCAGCAGGTCGGCATCACGCTCGGCATCCCGGTGATGAGTGCGATCGCCACGGCGGCGATGGGGGCGCGTACCGGTGCGGACGCTGTTCTGTCGGGCGTCACGACGGCGATCCTGGTCAACGCGGTGCTGGTGCTCGTGGGGGCGGTGCTGGCCGGGCTGTTCCTCGGCGGGCGGGGTACCGGGCGGGGTGCTGCGGGCAGTGCGGCGCGTGACGGTGCGAGCGGCGTCGGCGGCGGTGTCGACGGCGGTGCCGGGCGTGATGGTGCGAGCGGTGTCGGCGGCGGTGTCGACGGTGGTGCCGGGCATGACGGCGGCAGGGTCGGCGAGCCGATCGCGTGACGGCGGCTTGCGTGGCTGGAGGCGATGGGGTGGGCGGGTCGGCGGACCCCCACCCCATCGCGCCGGCGTCAGTTCAACTTCTTTGTCATGCCGGTTGCTTCATGTGACCTGCCTGTCTTTGGTCCCTGTCGGGCTCTGTCTTGGTCCCAGCCTCGGACCGTCGGTGACGGAAGGAAATCTTGTGATGCCGTACAACGTCTCCTGGGAGTCGGCCGTGATCCCCGCCGGCGACCACGAAGTCCCTGCCCGCGTCTACCGGTCCGGTTCCGGCGCGGCAGGCCCGGTCGGCGTGGCGGGCTCGAGTGCGCCGGGTGTCCTGGTCTGGGCCCATGGCGGCAGTTGGCACTCCGGTGCGGTGGCCGAGTGGCATCCCGCGCTTGCGCACCTCGCGTCGCTCACCGGTGCGACCGTGGTCGGCGTCGACTACCGCCTCGCTCCGGCGCATCCGCATCCCGCGCCTCTGGCGGACGTGTTGGCGGCAGTGGCATGGGCCGACGAACGAGCGGGCGGCGCCCCGGTCGTGGTCGGCGGCGACAGCGCGGGGGCCACGCTCGCCGCTTCCGCGGCGCTGGTACGCCGGGACGCGGGTTTGCCGCTGGCTGGGCAGGTGCTCGCGTACCCGCCGATCGACCCGGCGTGCAGGGCGGCGTCGTACCACCGCGACCCGGGGGCGTTTCCGCGGCGTACGGACTTGGCGGCGGCGTGGCGCGCGTACCGCGGAGGCCGGGGGACCGGCGGCGGTCCGGGGCGCGGGGGCGCGGGCTACAGCACCCCGGCGGAGGCGACGGACGTTGCGGGTGTGGCGCCCGCCGTTCTTGTCGTCGGTGCGCTGGACCCGGTTGTCGACGACGTACGGGCGTACGCGCATGCGCTTGTGGCCGCCGGTGTGTCGGTGACCCTGCACGAATTGCCTGGTGTCGGGCACGGTGCGTTCCTCGGCTCGCCGGAGTTCCGGCGACGGGTGGGTGTGGCCTACGAGGAAATTCGCGATGTCCGGCAGTTCGATGGGAGTGCACGATGAACCACTATTCATCGCTCCTGCGTCACTTCGCCGATCTGCGCGACGGTACGCACGGGCAGGAGCCTGGTGCTGTTGAGCGGACGAGGCGGGGGAAAGAGCGCTTGTTCTCGGATGCGGTGCGGCTGATCGACCCTTATGCGCGGCTGGCCTTGGCGGAAATGAACAGCGAACTGCTTCTTGGAACGGGGGAGATCACCGCGACGGGGGTCCGGCGGGTGATGGGGGGCCGGGGCGGGGGTGAGATTGGTGGCGGAGGTGGGAGCGGTGGTGCGGTTGGCGGAGTGGAGGCGCGGTGGGAACTCGGCTGGCCTGAGCAGCGTGCGGCAGGGCTTGCGCCGGTCCTGCTGCATGCCGTGTACGGGGCCGGGTTCCACCACCCGCACCTACAGGGCGGGACCGTCGGGCAGTGGCCGCTGAATGTTTTCACGGAGGAGCAGGCAGCTGCCGAACTGCCGGTCCTGCGCGGGATTGCTGCTGCGGAGTTGCACAATCTGGTGTTCATGCGGGATTACCGGATTGTGCCGGGGGTTGTGGGTGAGGGAGTGGGGTAGGGCCTGGGGGCGGGGTTGGGGCCGGGGTCGGCTGACCCATGGTTTCGGGTTCGGTGCACGCCTGATTTCGGGGTCGGTTAACGCCTGGTTTCGGGGGTGGTGAACCCCTGGTCTCGGGGTGGCTGACGCCTTGTCCCGGGGTTGGTCAGGTCTTGGCCGGGGTGGGCGCTTTTGTTCGAGTGCGGCCGTAGCACCCATTTTCGTGACTGCGCTCGTTCCTCGCTCCGTCACGAAAATGTGCACTCCGACCGCTGACTTTCCTTCACCTGCGTTCGCTGGCGCTCCCTCCGGCGCAGGAAAGTCTGACTGGCGGC
>NZ_JBEZFP010000191.1:0-14811 GCF_040649515.1 Streptodolium elevatio | reverse complement strand
TCGTGGTGTGGTTAGCTATGTGGTTTGCTCTTGCGAGTTCGACCGCGTTTGGTTCGGCGGTGGCCGCGGGGTGGTGCCCGGGCAACCGGAGCGGCCCGGGCGCCGTTGTCGCGTCGCGGTCGGCCGGTGTCAGGCGCCCGCGAGGTCGCCGGCCGGACGGCGGCGCAGCGCGTACACGCCCAGGCCGAGACCACCGGCGATCAGGGCGCCGCCGGTGGCCAGGCCGGCACCCTCGTCGAGGAAGCCGATGCCCGCGTGCGGGCCGCCGTGCGGCGCCTTCTTGTGCTCGCCCGACTTCTCCTTGTCGGACCAGGAGCTGCCGTCGCCGCCGGGCCACGACTTCTCGGAGTCCGAGGAGTCCGAGGAGCCCGCGGAGTTGGAGGAGTCCGAGGAGTTGGAGGAGTCCGACGAGGTCTCGGGGGTGTGGGACTCGGCGTGGGCCGCCGGGACCGCGATGGTCAGCGCGGCGAAGCCGAGCGCGGTTGCGGCGACGAGGGTGCGTGCACGACGCATGGTGCGGGTCCTTTCGAAGCCCGGCCAGGTAGCCGACATGTCATCGGCGCTGGGGACCGGCAGGGCGTCTCACCCACCATCAGCCGCCCGTGCCGCGACCGCGACTGCTGCTGCTGCGTATGCGCACGTCCGCAGGGCCCTTGGGGGGATTTGCGGGCCGCAGTTCATTCGCGGGCATCATCGCGAGGTTTGGGCGTGCCCATCAGGGGGCATTCGAGTGGGCCGCGATTGCCGGCACCACGCTGTCGAACATGTGGAGCGTGCTGTTGACCGCGCGCACCTCCCCGACCTCGAGTCCCGCACGGCGCATCGCGGAGAGCAGGCTCACCTCGGTGTGCTTGGCGCCGCCGACATTGAGCAGGAGCAACAGGTCCATCGCGGTCGTGAACTTCAGCGAGCCGGTGTCGTCGACGAGGTTCTCGATCACCACGACGCGGGCGTCGGGCTCGGCCGCCGCGACGATGTTCGCGAGCGTGCGGCGGGTGCTGTCGTCGTCCCACTCGAGGATGTTCTTGACCACGTACACGTCCGCGCGTACGGGCACGGCCTCGCGGCAGTCGCCCGGGACCAGCGTCACCCGGTCCGCCAGCGCGCCGCCGGGCCGCAGCCGGGGGTCGGCCCGGTCGACAACCGCCGGCAGGTCGAGCAGTGCGCCGCGCAGGTGCGGGTGCCGCTCCAGCAGGGTGGCGACCAGGAGGCCCTGTCCGCCGCCCACGTCGACGACCGTCCGCGCCTCGGAAAGGTCCAGAACGGCGGCGACGTCCTCGGCGGACTGGCGGCTGGACTGCGTCATGGCGCGGTTGAACGTCTCGGCGGACTCCGGCGCGTCCTCGTGCAGGTAGTCGAAGAAGCCCTTGCCGTGCAGGTCTGGGAACACGCTGCCGCCGTGCCGGACGGCGTCCTCCAGCTTCGGCCAGGCCTGCCAGGTCCACGGCTCGGTGGCCCACAGCGACACGTACCGCATGCTGCGCGGCGCATCGGCGCGGAGCAGGCGCGAGGTGTCGTTGTGCGCGAAGCGGCCGTCGGGCTCTTCGGCGAAGATGCCGTTGGCGACGAGGGCGCGCAGCAGCCGCCGCAGCGCGCTCGGCTCCACCGCCAGGTGCGCGGCCAACTCCTCGGCGGTCTGCGGTTCGTCGTCCAGCGCGTCGGCGATCTCCAGGCGGAGTGCCGCCCGGACGGCGGCCGCGCTGACGGCGCCGAAGGCGACTTCGCGCAGCCGCATGCCCGCGTCGTGCGGCTGCGGCGGTCGGGTCTCGGTCATGCGGGCGCCTGCCCTTCTGATCCTGTGTGGTCCTGCTCGGGTTGGGGGTTGCTGCGGATCGGCTTCCGGCGCAGGGGTCAGCCCAGTCCGCCGAGCTTGTACGTGTAGCCGCCGATCACTTCGAGGAGGTCGGCCGTCCCCGAGGCGTGCGCGAAGTCGCCCGTGCCGCCGGTGACGATGTGCCGCATCGGGTCGGCCGTGCCGGGCATGACCGTCTGGTCGCGGTAGTGGTGCGTGCCGTGAATCAGCAGCGTGCCCTTGCCGTCGATGCGGAGGGCGTGGCCGCAGTCCGCGAGGACGCGCTTGTCACGGGCCTTCACCACGACGCACGCGATGCTCACGTCGCCGATGCGCTTGTCGGCGGCGTCGCGGAGCATGGCGTAGGACTGCCAGTGCTGCCCTTCGACGACCCCGCGCGGCTTGCCGCCGGCCACCACGTACGCCCGCAGTTCGGTCACTTTCTGGTCCGCCGTCGCCGTCGGCCCGGAAACCGCCAGAACGGCGGCCAGCGCCGCCACGACAACACCGCACTTCCGCATGCGCACGGCATCTCCATATCGCTCAGACCCCGACCAAAACGGGGCAATATGGCGATACTGCGCATGTCGAGGTGCGATCATCGGTCCGCCACGCTCCGCTGTCCCTCGTTCGGACCCCCGAGACGCGGACGCGCAGGCACGCGGACGCGCAGCCGCGCGTACGTCCGGACCGGCGGTGCGGAAGGTCAGGCGCCGCGCGCGGCGCCACCCGAAGGTGACGACGCGGACGAGGTCGGCGAGTGCCCGGACGTCGCCTGGTCGGCCGATCCCGGCTGGTCGAGCGCCACCGCCACGGCTTCGGCCGGGCTTTCCGGGCGCGGGTGTTCGGTGCGGACCCCGGCCGGCGACATCGGCGAGGGAGGCCCCGGTACGGCCAGGGCGATGAACGCGCTCAGCACGCAGCCGACCGCCAGCAGCCCGAAGCAGATCTGGTACGCCGTCAGGCTCGGCGCCGAGCCGCGCGGTCCGTCGCCGCCCAGGGTGACGGCGGTCAGGATGGCGCCCAGGACGGCCGCGCCGACCGCCCCGCCGATGGTGCGCAGCACCGCGTTCATGCCGTTGGCGACCCCGGTCATGTCGGACGGCACGTTCGCGTTCACGGTCGCCGGCATCGCCGCGAAGGCCAGCCCGAGGCCGAAGCCGAAGAGCGTGAACACCGCCGAGAACGCCCAGGCGTGGTCGGTCAGCGGCATCAGCGCGAGGAAGCTGACGGCGCTGAGCGCCGGGCCGAGCACGAGGGCGGGCTTCGGGCCGTACCGGTTGATCATGCGCCCCGCGACGGGCGCCGCCGCGAGGTTCCCCAGCGCGCCGGGCAGCATGTAGAGCGACGCGGCCAGGACGGTGGTGCCGAAGCCGTAGCCGTTGGACTCGGGGGACTGGAGGAAGGGGGCGAACAGCAGGCCCGAGCCGTACATCGCCATGCCGGTGAGCATCCCGGACAGGCCCGCGAGCAGGACCGGACGCCTCGTCATGACCCGCAGGTCGACCAGGGGTTCGGGGCAGCGCAGGGCCCACCACGCCCACAGCGCGAAGAGCAGTGCCGACAGGACGAACCCGCCGACGACGAGCGGCGCGGCCCAGCCGACCCGGCTGCCCTGGCTCACCGCCGCGAGCAGCGCGGCGAGCCAGCCGGACAGCAGGAGCGCCCCCAGGACGTCGACGCGGCCCGGGGCGGAGCGCGGCGTGGAGTCCGGGACGATCAGCCACACGAGCGCGATCGAGATCGCCGAGACCGCGGCGGACAGCCAGAACAGCAGGTGGTAGTCGGCGCGGTCGGCGATCAGGCCGGTCATCACCGAGCCGAACGTCGAGCCGACGCTGATGGTGGCGCCGATGACGGCGATGCTGCCGGCGGTGCGGTGCCGCGGGAACTCGTCGCGGACGACGCTGAGCGCCAGCGGGACGACGCCGCCGCCGAGGCCCTGGAGTACGCGCCCGGCGACGAGCATCGGGAAGGAGGTGGTGACCGCCGCGAGCACCGACCCGGCCGCGACCGCGGCGAGCGAGATGAGCAGGTAGCGCTTCTTGCCGCGCAGGTCGCCCAGCCGCCCGATCAGCGGCGTGGCGACCGCGGCGGCGAGCAGGTTCCCGGTCAGCACCCAGGCGATGGCGGAGCTGGAAACGCCCAGGCGGCCCTGGAGTTGGGGCAGGATCGGGGTCACGACCGTCTGCATGACCGCGATGGCGGTCGCCGCGAACGCGAGGGCGGTGAGGATGAGGGTGGGGCTGCGGCGACCGCGCGCCGCCGTGCTGTCGGAGGTCTTTCCGACGGCCGCCGCCGTTTCCGTCCCGGCGTCGGCCCCGGTACTGTCGCCGCTCACGACGCGATCGTCAGCGGCCGGTCCTCGACCCAGTCGCAGTGCAGCGTACGGGTCGCGATACGCCACCCCTCGTCCGTGCGTGCGTAGGTGTCGAGGTAGCGGATCGCCATGACGCGGTCGCGGCGTACGCCCGCCTCGTCGTCGTAGATGTGGTGCGCGGTGCAGTACGTCTCGGCCTCCGCGCGGTCCCCGTCGACCGTCGCGAGCTGATTGGCCACCAGATGCATGGTGGCGACGTACCGTTCGAGCCCGGTGAGGGCCTTGGCGATCCGCTCGCGACCGGTCCGCGACACCGGGTCGGCCCCGGCCTCCATGTGCACGGTCAGCGTGCCGTCGGGGAGAAAGCAGGAGGCGACGAGGTCGGGCTTGCGCCGGTCCGCGCCGTGCGCGTACGTCTCCACCAGGTCGCGCAGCGCCTGCCGGTCCGCCAGGAGGCGGACCATGTCGCCGTCCTGCCCTGTGCCCGCACCCATATGTACCGTCCCCTCGCACACGACACCGTCATCGCATGCTGACATGGGGCAGTGGACTGACACAAGTTTTCGCTGACGGTCAGTCAGGCTTGGATGCGGCAGTCCTGACCTGCGAAAACGACAGGAAACATGATCGTCATCGACAGGCAATGCGGCGGGGTGTCGTTGGACACCTTGCGGCTACCGTCCGGGCGCACGCGGTGATGTGACGGGGCGTCACGCGGTGACGTGGCGGGGCGTCAGCGGGCCAGGAAGACGACGTCCGGGACGCCGCGCGGCACTCGTACCGGGACCTCCTCGACGCGCACGTCCCCGAACACCCCCGCCAGGCGCTCCTCGAACTCCCGACTCGCCGCGGCGCTCCAGACCGCCAGCACGCCGCCGGGGGCGAGCCTGCCGCGCAGTGCGGTCAACCCCTCGCGGCCGTACAGCGAGCGGTTCGACTCGGTCACCGTCCAGTCCGGCCCGTTGTCGATGTCCAGGCACAGCGCGTCGTACGTGGCGAGCGGATCGTCGGCCGGCCCCGCCGTCGCGAACACCCAGTCGAGCAAGTCCTCGTGCCGTACCTGCACATGGGGGGCGTCCAGCGCGTGCCGGGAGAACCGGCCGAGCGGGCCGTGCTGCCAGGCGATGACCGGGGCCTCGCGCTCGACCACCGTGACGTGGCCGACCGAGGGATGCGCGGCCGCCTCCCCGAGCGAAAACCCCACCCCCAGACCGCCGATCAGCACCCGGAGGTCGGGGCGTCCGACGGCGTCCACCGCCGCGCGGACGAGCAGCCGCTCGGACGTCCCGTCCCGCGTGTCCATGAGAAAAGTGCCGTTGCTGATGATCTCGAAGTCGTCGCCGCGGCGGCGCAGAACCAGTTCGCCGCGGGGCGTTTCGACACGCTCGACAACCACCGTCGCAACTTTGTCGCCTTCTCGCTTCACCGGCATGTCGCCGCACCGTCCTCACCGTTATCTGACCGGCACTTTTTGCCGGTCCGACGACTCTTGCACCCTCGTGAGGTCGCCGTTAGTGTCCCGGCCATCGCTCCATGGTCCATTGTCTGATGGCATCTCCGGACCCAACGCCGATCCCGAGCCGACCACCGCGGACACGCGAGCCGTTCGCCGGGACGGTGCACAGCACTTGAGCACGAATGCACCAATGCACGGCTGCACCACGAATGCCGACCAGGACACCTTGCGTCCGGTCAGCGGACACAAGTGTCGGGAGGGCTGATGGCTTCACTTTCCGCCAGGCGAGCGGGACGGCGATGGACAGTGGGCATGGTTCTGCCCCTGCTCCTGGTCGCCGCCTGCAGCCGCTCGGGGGACATGCGGGACGAGGAGTTCCCGCCGGGGTACGGGGCGGCCGCCCCGCTGCCCGGTGCCCCGGGCCCGGGCGACGGAGGCGCACCGGCCTCGGGCGACTTCGGGGACCTCAAGGGCCTGTGCGGCGCCAAGCCGGCCGACCAGAAGCCGTCCACTTCCAAGGCGCGCGGCGTCAACGACGACTCGATCACGGTGACCACGCTGGGCGACCCCGGCAACCAGATCCAGCCCGGCCTCGGCCAGGAGTTCTTCGACATAGCCGACGCGTTCACCAAGTGGTGCAACGACGCGGGCGGCATCAACGGGCGCAAGATCAAGGTGAACAAGCGCGACGGCATGCTCACGCAGGCGCCCACGCGCGTCACCGAGGCGTGCCAGACCGACTTCATGCTGGTCGGCGGCGGCAGCCCCCTCGACGACGGCACCGTCGAACCGCGCCTGGGCTGCAACCTCGGCGCCATCCCCGGCTACGTCGTGACGACCGTGGCCATCGACGCCCCGCTCCAGGTCCAGCCCGGCGGCATTCCCTCCGACGAGGGACTGACCGGCGCCTACAAGGCACTGTTCGACAAGTACCCGGAGATGAAGGACAAGGTCGGCATCGTCGGCCAGGCCATGGGCTCGCTGAGCGCGGTCGCCGACCGCTACGAGGACGCCGTCAAGAAGGCCGGCGGCACCGTCGTCGACAAGCAGCTCGCGCAGCCGATCGGCCAGGAGTGGCGCAGCATCGTCGAGACGATGAAGGCCAACGACGTCAAGCTGCTGATCAGCGCCGGCATCTTCGCGGTCAACGCGACCCCGCTGATCCAGGAGATGAACAACTCCGGGTGGGCGCCGCAGGCGATCCTCTCCGACCAGTCCGCGTACAACAACTTCAACCTGCAGACGGCCAAGGACGCCGCCATGCCGGACTTCTACGTCTACACGACGTACTGGCCGCAGGAGAGCGCCGCGGACAAGCCGGCCGCCAAGCTTGCGCTGGACCTGTTCCACAGCAAGAACAAGGACGGCCGGATGGTCTACTTCAACTACGCGGGCCTGAACGCGTGGTTGCTGTGGGCAGCCGCGGTCAAGGACTGCGGCGCGGACGTGACCGTCGAATGCGTCCTGGAGAAGGCGAAGCGGCCGGGCTGGACCGCCGGCGGCCTGTTCGCCCCCAACGACGTCGGTCCGCTCACCGAGATGCACACCAATCCGTGCTTCGCGATGACCAAGCTGGACAAGGACAAGGGCTTCGTCGTCGACTCGGACGTCACCAAGCCCAACACCGACACGATCTTCAACTGTTCGCCCGACAACGTGGCCAAGCTCGACAAAAAGTACACCTGACCCGAGCGGCCCGGCACAGCCGGCCAGGCCCACGGAGGGCACGTGCAAGAGTTCCTCACGTTCACGATCATCGGGCTGGCCACCGGCGGCATCTACGCGATCACCGCCGGGGGCCTGACCCTCACGTACACCACCACGGGCATCTTCAACTTCGCCCACGGCGCCACCGGCATGTTCGCTGCCTTCCTCTACTGGCAGATGCACTACGGGTGGGGCTGGCCGGTGTGGATCGCACTGGTGCTGTGCCTGCTGGTGTTCGCACCGGCGTTCGGAGTGCTGCTGCACCTGGTGATCATGCGGCGCCTGGAAGGTACGTCCCAGGCCACCAAACTCATGGTGACCGTGGCGATCCTGCTGTCCCTGGTCGCGGCGGTCACCTGGATCTGGGACCCCAACAAGAACCGCACCGTGCAGCCGTTCTTCCGCGGGCACGTCCTGGAGATCAGCGGCGTCAAGGTGCCGTACGGCGACATCACCACGCTCGGGGTGGCACTGGCGGTGGCGATCGGCCTGTGGGTGCTGCTGACGCGCACCCGCATCGGCATCGCCATGCGCGCCACGGTCGACGACCGCTCGCTCGCCGTGCTCAACGGCTCGCGTCCGGAAGCCGCGGGCATGCTGGCGTGGGCGATCGGCACCTTCCTGGCCGCCCTCGCGGGCATCCTGGTGGCGCCGAAACTGTCGCTGAGCCCGCTGCCGCTCACCCTGCTGATCGTCAACGCGTACGCAGCCGCGGTGATAGGCAGGCTGCGCAGCCTGCCGATGACGTTCGTGGGCGCGCTGATCATCGGCGTGAGCGGGTCGTACGCCACGCGCTACATCCCCAAGTGGGAGGCGGGCGCGCCGTACCTCGCCGGGTTCATCTCGGTGGTCCCGGTGCTGGTGCTGTTCGTCGCGCTGCTGCTGCTCCCTCAGTCCCAGCTGCGCGGCCACAGCTCCAGCCGAACCCGGGAGTTCGCCCGCAAGCCGACGTGGCCCGGAGGGCTCTTTTTCGCGGTCGCGGTGGTCTTCGGCGCGTTCGTGGCCTCCCGCACCCTGTCGACCGCGGACCTGTTCGGCAGCACCCAGATGTGGGGCCTGGGCATCATCGCGCTCTCGGTGATCCCCCTGGTCGGCTACGCGGGGCAACTCTCGCTGTGCCAACTGAGCTTCGCGGGTATCGGTGCGATCACCGTCGGGCACCTGGGTGGCAGCGGGAACCCGATCTCCCTGCTGTGGGCGGCGCTGATCTGCGCCGCCGTCGGCGCCGTCATCGCGCTGCCCGCGCTCCGGCTCTCGGGCATCTACTTGGCGCTGGCCACCGCGGCGTTCGCGGTGGCACTGGACCGGTGGATCTTCCAACTGCCCAAGTGGACCTGGGGCGACCACGAGTACCAGGTGTTCAAGAGCGGGACGTTGCAGCTCGAACGGTTCGACCTGGCCATCGTCGACATCGACGGGGACCGGGCGTACTTCGTGTTCGGCTCGGTGATGTTCGCGCTGTGCAGCCTGCTGGTGATCGGCATCCGGCGCGGGGAGTTCGGCAAGCGCCTGCTCGCCCTCAAGGACAGCCCGGCCGCGTGCGCCACGCTCGGCATGAACCACAAGCTCACCACGCTCGGGGTGTTCGCCGCCTCGGCGGCTATCGCCGGTGTCGGCGGCGGCATCTACGGCGGCGCGGTGCGGTCGGTCAGCACCAGCAACTTCGAGTTCTTCGTCGGGCTCTCGGTGCTGATGTCGATGGTGATCGCCGGCCTCACCTCGCCGGGCGCCGCCCTGTTCGGCGGCATCCTGCTCGGTACGCCGCTGATGACGAACCTGTTCCCGGACTGGACGCAGCTGACCACGATCCTGATCGGCCTCAACGGCATCGCGCTCGGCCGCAACCCGAACGGCATGATCGCCTCGCAGCTGCGGCCCAACTGGGATCCGGCGCTGAAGTACCCGGCGGTGATGGTGCTCGGCAGCTCCGCGGTGGTGCTCGCCTACGCCCTGCGCGAGGCCGATGTCGTGGGCAACTACGTCATGGTGCTCGTCATCGCGGCAGCCCTGATCGGCATCTCGGCGATGGGCAAATACCTCGACGCCCACGCCATGGGCAAGTCCAACGGCTTGGCCGAGCTGCCCGAGGGCATGACCGCACCGCCCGAGAAGCTGGGGCTGAGCGTGCCGTTCACCCCTGCCGACATCGAGGCGTTGGACCGTACCCTCGGAATCCCGCCACTGACCGCCGTATCGGGAGGCCGCCATGGGTCTTGAAGTCGAAGGCGTCACCGTGCGATTCGGCGGGCACACCGCCCTCGACAACATCAGCCTGCGTGCCCTGGACGGGAAGGTCACCGGGCTGATCGGGCCCAACGGCGCGGGCAAGACCACGATGTTCAACGTCATCACCGGGCTCCAGGCGCCGCATGCCGGAAGGGTCGTGCTGGACGGGCGCGACGTCAGCAAGCTGGCGCCGTACAAGCGGGCGCGGCGCGGCATGGCGCGTACCTTCCAACGCCTGGAACTCTTCGGGTCGTTGACGGTACGCGAGAACATCCACGTGGCCGCGGCCCAGTTCCGGCGCAGGCACCGCAGCGCGGAACGCGCCGGGACGACCACGGACACCCTGGTCAGACGCCTCAACCTGGGGGCGATCGCGGAGGTCCGCGCCGACTCGCTGCCCACCGGGCAGGGCCGCATGGTCGAGCTCGCCCGCGCGCTCGCGTGCCGGCCCCGCATCCTGCTGCTCGACGAACCCGCCTCGGGGCAGGACGAGTCGGAGACCGCGGAGTTCTCGCGCGTGCTGCGCGACGTGGCCGCCGAGGGGGTCGCGGTGCTGCTCGTCGAACACGACATGGACCTGGTCATGTCGGTGTGCGACGAACTGCACGTCCTCGACTTCGGAAAGAAGCTCGCGCAGGGGACGTGTGCGGAGATCCAGGCCGACCCGGCGGTGCGCGCCGCGTACCTCGGCGAGGTCGACGAGGATCTCGACCCCGCCGTACTGGCCGATCCCGACGAAGCGCTGGGGGTGTCGCTGTGACACTGACGCTCGAACTCCCCGTCCCGGGACCGCAGGAGGCCCCGCCACTGCTCGAACTGCGCGGTGTGAAGGCCGCGTACGAGCAGGTCGAGGTGCTGCACGGGGTCGACCTGGCGGTGCCCGCGGGCTCGGTGCTCGCCGTGCTGGGACCCAACGGGGCGGGCAAGACCACCATGCTCAAGGTCGCCTCCGGCATGCACCCGCCCAGCGGCGGGGACATCTGGCTGGCCGGGCGGTGCGTCACGGGCGCGGCGCCGGTCGACCTCGCCCGGCTGGGGCTGTGCAGCATTCCCGAGGGCCGCGGGGTCTTCCCGAACCTCACGGTCTCCGAGAACCTGTGGATGGCCAGCTACCGGGGGATGTCACGGTCCCAGATCGAGGAGCGCGTCTTCCCGATCTTCCCCCGGCTCAAGGAAAGGCGCCGCCAGGCGGCCGGCACGATGTCCGGCGGCGAGCAGCAGATGCTCGCGATGGCCCGGGCCATCGCCACCGACCCGGCGGTGCTGCTGATCGACGAACTGTCCATGGGGCTGGCCCCGCTGGTCGTCGAGCAGCTCTTCGAGATCGTCGCCCGGATCGCCGGGACCGGGGTGACGGTGCTTCTCGTCGAGCAGTTCGCGCAGACCGCGCTCGGCGTCGCCGACCTCGCGGCCGTCATGACCGGCGGGCGGATCACCGCGGTGGGGACACCACAGGAGATCGCGGCCGGTCTGCACAGCGCGTACCTGGGCGGCGACGGTTCCGCGGAGGAAGCTGCGGGCGCGGCGGAAGCCGGGGAGACACCGCAGCTCAAGGGCACGGGCACGGCCGCGACGCTGGTGGCACCGGTCGACGCGGCGATGGCTCCGAAGGCCCTGCCCGGGTCCGGGCCCGCGGCAAGGGCCGCGGAATCGGCGACGGCGCGCAACGGGGAAGCGGCCGACACCACGGTCGCGCTGCCGGTCGCCGGTGACCGGTACTCGGCGTACCTCGGCGGTGGCGAGCAGGGGACGTCGGGGTCGGACCCGGACTCGGCCGCGGGCCGCGGCGGCGCGGGCGCCGGTGCTGGTGCTGGGCAAGGCAAGGCGCACGGCGAGTCATCAGGTGTGTCACAAGGCGAGTCACAAGGCGAGTCAAAAGGCGAGACACGAGGTGAAGTCATGAGCACGAACACCGCCGGTGTTCCGCCCACCGTCCCGGCGGGCACCCCGGCCGCCCCCTCCGACGGGCCGCCGGCACCGCCGCCCGGGCCCCCCGCGGAGCCGCGCACCCACGCGCTGGCGCAGGAGGTCGCGGGGCTGCGCATCAAGCCGCCGTCCACCACGCTGGACACGCAATTGATGTGGCTGGGCGTGGTGTTGCTGGTGGCGGGGATCGGCACCGGTCTGGGGGCGTACATCATGGCCCACACGACACGGCTGCAACTGACGCAGAACGACGCGATCGTGGTCGGGCTGGTCGGCGTGACCATCTCGATCGCGGGCATGGCGTTGTTCATCCGCTACTCGCTGTCGAACTTCCTGCGGTTCTGGATCGCGCGGCTGATAGCCACGCAGCAGCAGGGCGGGGGACAGCAGCCGCCCACGTCCTGACACTGGGCCCTTCGGCCGTGCGGCGCCTGACCAGGGGCCGTACGGCCGCGGGCGCGTTCTGCCCAAGGACCGTGCGGCCACGCGCCCCCACGCCCTCACGCCTTGACCGAGGGGTACGGCTGCGCAGCCTCGCGTCCCGACCGAGGCCCGCGCGGCCATGCATCCTGACCCAGGGCCATGCGGCGACGCAGCGACGCGGCCATGCGGTCGTAGCCGGGGTGTGCCCCGGTTTCCTCCGCAGGACCGATGCACGGTGGGCCCACCCGGTGACAGGCTGGGTGGGCAACGCCGTTGTGGGACCGTACGTGGGAGGGGACCCCCGTGAGTGAGCACCCCGTGGCCGACGGGCCGTCCGAGCCGCCCGCGTCGTCGGGCGGCGGCTCGGGCATCGAGGCGGCGACCGGACCGCGCCGCAACCCGCTGCCGTGGCTGCTGGCCACCGTGCTGGTGGCATTGGCCGCCGTGCTGGTCTACGCCGCCGTCATGGTCGTCCGCATGCTCGCCTGACCCCGGCCCGCCGCTCGCGTCTCGGCTCTGCGTCCGACCTCCGGGCCTTCGGGGCTTCAGCGGGGGTGAGGGAAGCGTAGTGAGCGGAGGATTCGTTCGTGCATGCGGTGGCGGATGACGCCGAGGTCGATCGCCGCTACCAGCGCCGTTGCCGCGGAGACTGCCGCGGCGAAGATCCACACTCCTTGGTGCGTGTCGGTCTCCGCGGCCACCCACGCGCAGACCGCCGCGGCGACGACGCCCGCCACGAGCGCCATCCTCGACAAGAGACGCCGTAGCGGCAGATCCGAGACGGCGTCGTCCGGTTCCGTCCCATGTCGCTGGGACCTGGGGATCTTGGCCATGTCTGGCGTCTACCCCGGTCGCGATCGGCAAACCGGCCGGTCCAACGTGCCCGTTGTCACGCGCCCGCGCACCCACTGATGTCACGGGGGCGGGGGCTGTCTCGTCTCGGGTGTCGAAGACGTACTTCGCACTCGGGAAGGTGATGGGGCATGCGCGTGTTCCTGGCAGGCGGAACCGGGGTCCTCGGACGGCGACTGGTGCCGCAGCTCCTGGCCGCGGGCCATCAGGTGACCGCCACGACGACGAGTCCGGACAAGCTGCCGCTACTGGCGGACCTCGGCGCGAAAGGTGTCGTGATGGACGGACTGGACGCGGCCTCAGTCGGTGAGGCCGTCGCCTTCGCGCGGCCGGACACGATCGTGCACCAGATGACGGCGATATCCGTGGCGCACGCCGGGAAGCCCGACCTGAAGCACCCGGACCGCTGGTTCGCCCGTACGATCCGGCTGCGTACCGAGGGCACCGACAACCTCCTGGCCGCCGCCGAGGCCACCGACGTGCCGCACATCGTCGCGCAGAGCTACGCGAGCTGGAACGGGATCCGCCGGGGAGGCTGGGTCAAGACCGAGGACGACCCCCTCGATCCCGAGACCGGCAGCAGGGCCCGCCCCGGGATGGAGGCGATCCGGTACGTCGAGGACGCCGTGGTCAAGGCCGGCGGTGTCGCGCTGCGGTACGGCGCGTTCTACGGGCCCGGCGCCGTCGACGACCAGGTCGAGCTCGTACGCAAACGGCAGTTCCCGCTGGTCGGCGGGGGTACCGGTTACAGTTCCTGGATCCATCTCGACGATGCCGCGAGCGCCACCGTCCTGGCTGTCGAGCAGAGGGCCACGGGCGTGTTCAACATCGTCGACGACGAGCCGGCCCCGGCGAACCAGTGGCTGCCGCATCTCGCGGCCTGTGCCGGCGCCAGACCGCCGATGCGGATGCCCAAGTGGCTGGCCCGGCTGCTGGCCGGTGATGCGGCGGTGACGATGATGACCGAGGGGCGCGGGTTCTCCAACGCCAAGGCGAAGCGGGAACTCGGCTGGGAACTGCGGCACCCGTCGTGGCGGCAAGGCTTCGAGCACGAATTGAAGGAGGCACGGACGTGACCCGCACCGAGGAGTTCGAGGACCTCCGGCCGCTGCTGTTCTCCATCGCGTACCGGATCCTGGGCAGCGTCACCGAGGCCGAAGACGCCGTTCAGGAGACCTGGCTGCGCTGGGAGGCATCCGGGACCCGGCCGGCGTCGTCCAAGGCCTTCCTGTCGGCCGTGGTGACCCGTATATCGATCGATGTGCTGCGCTCGGCCCGGGTCCGCCGCGAGGAATACGTCGGTCCGTGGTTCCCCGAGCCGCTGCTCTCCGACCCGTACCAGGACCCCGAGCGCTCCGCGGAGCTGGCCGACTCGCTGTCGGTGGCCGCGCTGGTGCTGCTGGAGCGGCTGAGTCCGCTGGAACGCGCGGTGTTCGTGCTGCGTGAGGTGTTCGGTTTCGGCTTCCCGGAGATCGCGTCCGCCGTCGGGCGGTCGGAGGCGGCGTGCCGCCAACTCGCGGTACGGGCGCGGCGGCACATGGACGAGGGCCGGCCGCGCTTCGAGGCGGACCGGCGGGAGCGGCAGGAGCTCGCCGGGCGGTTCTTCGACGCGTTCCGCGAGGGCGACGTCGACGCGCTGCGCGAACTGCTCGCCGCCGACGTGCATTTGGTCGGGGACAGCGGCGGCAAGGCACCGCTCGTCGGCCCGCACGTCTTCGGCCCCGACAAGGTCGCCCGGCTGCTCGCCGCCGCGGCCCCGCAGTTCACCGCGGTCGGCGTCGCGCTCCACGTGCAGGAGATCAACGGCCAGCCGGGCGCGCTGCTGCGCGACCGGGACGGCCGGATCGCCGCCACCTGGGTGCTCGACATCCTCGACGGGCAGATCCAGGCGATCCGTTCCGTGGTCAACCCCGACAAGCTCGCGCACATGGGGCCGGTCGCGGACGCCTGGGAACTCAAGCGCGAGGCAGGCGAGTTCCGCAAGCGGCCGCAGTAGCCGTAGCAAGGGCCGCCGACCGTCGGTCCGTAACGAGGGCCGCCGACCGTCGGTCCGTAAAAAGGGCCGCCGACCGTCGGTCCGTAGCAAGGGCCGCCGACCGTCGGCGCACC
>NZ_JBEZFP010000190.1:0-15207 GCF_040649515.1 Streptodolium elevatio | reverse complement strand
AACCCGTCGCTCTTCGGAGCTCTGCGGGCGGGCGGCCGGAGCCTCGTCGTGTCGGTGGACGGCGTCGCGACGCCGGCCCGTCAGCCCTGCGGCGGCTCGAACTTGCCGGTCCGGGTCATGCCCGCGGCACGGCCCTTGGCGGAGATGACCAGGGCCATCTTGCGGGACGCCTCGTCGATCATCTCGTCGCCGAGCATCGCGGCGCCCTTGGCACCGCCGGCCTCCGAGGTGGACCACTCGTACGCGTCGAGGATCAGCTCGGCGTGGTCGTAGTCCGCCTGCGAGGGCGCGTACACCTCGTTCGCGGCGTCGATCTGGCCCGGGTGCAGCACCCACTTGCCGTCGTAGCCCAGCGCGGCCGAGCGGCCGGCCACCCGGCGGAAGCCGTCGGTGTCCTTGATCTGGAGGTACGGACCGTCGATCGCCTGCAGGTCGTGCATGCGCGCGGCCATCAGGATCCGCATCAGGATGTAGTGGTACGCGTCGCCCGTGTCGTACCCGGGCGGCTGCTCGCCGACGACGAGCGACTTCATGTTGATGGACGCCATGAAGTCGGCCGGGCCGAAGATGATGGTCTCGATGCGCGGCGACGCGGCCGCGATCTCGTCGACGTTGACCAGCCCGCGGGCGTTCTCGATCTGCGCCTCGATGCCGATCCTGCCGACCTCCAGGCCGACCGTCTTCTCGATCTGCGTCAGCAGCAGGTCCAGCGCCTTGACCTGCGCGGCGTCCTGGACCTTCGGCAGCATGATGCAGTCGAGGTTCGCTCCCGCGCCCTCCACGACGGTCACGACGTCGCGGTAGGTCCAGTGCGTGGTCCAGTCGTTGACCCGCACGACGCGGATCCGGTCCCCCCAGTCGCCGTTGTTCAGCGCGTCCACGATGGTGTGGCGCGCGCCCTCCTTGGCGAGGGGTGCGCAGGCGTCCTCCAGGTCCAGGAACACCTGGTCCACCGGCAGGCCCTGGGCCTTCTCGATGAAGCGCGGGTTGCTGCCCGGAACTGCCATACAGGAACGGCGGGAACGCAGGCTACGCGATGTGGCGGCCATTTATGGTCCTCCCATTGCATGCGGATCGTGCGGTCAGGTTACTGGCAGGTCACCTGGAGAACCATGTGGGGTATGCCGCGTCCGGTGTGTGGGAACCTGACGTCCATGAGTGAGCCCGGGACCCCCTCGCCGCCCATGACACCGCCCGCCACGCCCACGACGCCGCCCTTCGACAGCGCGCTGCTCGAAGAGGCGGCGAAGAAGTCCGGCCTGCTGTGGATCGCCCCCGCCGGGCACCCCGCACGCCCGGTGTGGCACACCTGGCACGACGGCGCGGTGCACATCCTCCAGGACCGTACGGCCGACGCGGTGGAGCAGCACGTCCCCGGCCTCACCGACGCGGACGCCGCCGAGGTGACCCTGCGCAGCAAGGACAAGGGCGGACGCCTGCTCACCTGGACCGCGGACGTCGTCGTGCTCACCCCCGACGCCGGGTCCTGGCCGACCGCGGCCGCCGCCCTGCACGCGGACCGCCTCAACGCTCCCGACGGCGAGGAGCAGCCGTCGCGCTGGGCCCGCGACTGCGTCATCGTGCGCCTCGACAACCCCCGCGCCCTCACCCACGGCCCCGCGCTCCCCCGGACCTCCCAGTCCGCGCCCCCGGCGCCCACCAATGCCGTCACCAGGGGCCCGGCCCCCAGGAACCTGTCCCTGGGCCGCAAACTGACGCCGCCGGGCAAGCGCACGAAGTAGGGCACGCCGAGGAGTCCTCCATCGCAACCTCCCGGCGGCAGCAGTGAACAGGCAGCAGGCAACGGGCAGTCGGGAGTCGGCCGCGGCAACGCGGTGACCCGCACCGGCCCGCACGTACCGCCGCGGCGTCAGCTGCGGGTGGCGCTGGGGGACTTGGTGGTGCCGGCGGTCGACTTCGTGGTCGTCGGTGAGGTCGGGCGCTTGGTGGACTTGGCGGAGCCGGTGGGCTGCGGGGAGAGGTCCTTGTCGACGACGATGTCCGGGTCCGGCGGGGTGATCACGGTGCGGTCGTTGTAGCCGATGAAGTCGATGGCGCCCTTGGTGCGCGCGTCGGGGGCGGCCTCGAAGCGCATCAGATACGGCGCGCCTTCGGTGGCGACCCAGATGGTGCCGCCGCCCGGCCCCTTGTCGACGAGGGCAATCGCGGTGCGGCCGTTGACCTCGCGCGTCTCGCCCTTTTCGAGGGGGCCCGGCTTGCCGAGGAGTTTGGTGACGAGGCGTTCGACGTACGTGTTCTCGACCAGCCCCGCGTACTTCCGGTCGCCGACCGGCACCTGCACGAACTTGCCGCGGTTGGCCGTCTCCGCGGCCGCGCTGCCGACCTCGGACCAGAAACGCGCGTCGCCCTGGAACCACACCTGGTTCTGCACCCGGGTGACCCGCGCGGTGACGCCGTCCTCGACGATCGCGCCGTCGCTGCCGGTGGCGGTGAAGCGCATGTCGACGCTGAACGGCGTGGTCGCCCCCGGCTCGGTGACGGTGCCCTTGACGTGCACGAACGCCGCTGCCGCGGTGGCCGCTTGGGCCCGCTGCAGGATCGCCGCGGCATCCAGCCCGCCCACCTGGTTGCCGAGCGGCAGCCCGACGGACGGCTCGTCGCCGGGGTCGGAGAAGGACCGGTGCGCGGGCTTGCCCACGCTGCATCCGGTTGCCAGGACCGCCGCCACGACCGCCGCCGTCGCAACCAGGCCCGTCCGCGACCGGGCGCTTCGTCGAGTCACCGCCAGTTTCCTTACGTATCAAGCCGGGTGGAGCCGGGTGCCGGTGCCCAGAGGGCGTAGGGCCGGGGCCACCGTATCCCGGTGGGACCCCGGTTCAGGTCACGAAGAGCGCGTACTGGTGGGTTGGCCGCTCGGACTCTTGGATCCCGAGGGACTGCCCGACGAACCGCCGGTGGGCGAGGACGAGGGCGGCGGCGACTGGTGGGCGTCGGTGCCGGGCGCGGGCGGCTGGGCGGGGTTGAGGCTGCCGTAGTCGACGACCTGGTCGCCGCGCGGGACCTCGACGGGGAAGTCCGTGTCGTACTCGTAGAAGTCGAGCCGGCCGGCGTTGGGGCCGGGGCTGTAGCGCATGGGGTAGGGCTTGCCGCCGAGCGAGACGTACAGCTCGCCGCCCCGGCCCTTGTTGGCGGCGAGGGCGAGGGTCTCGACGCCGCGCACGTTCTTGCGGCCGTCCTTCTTGACCTTGCCCTCGAGGCGGAACAGCTCGTCGAGCAGCGGGTGGAGCTGGGTGAAGCCGGAGAGCCGGGCGAACGCCGGGTCGTCCGGCGGCACCTTGATGAACTTGTCGCGCAGGACCTCCGCCGAGGCCACCGCGTCCGGGTCCTGCCGGCCGTCGCGCGGCTGGTAGAGGCTCTCGTCGCCGCGGACGAACAGGTCGACGCCCACCCGCAGCAGCTGGACCCTGGTGCCGGTGCTGACGATCTCGCCGCTGGCGCCGTCGGCCTTGATGCGCATGTCGATCTGGTACTCGACCTTCTGCGTCACCCAGGTACCGGTGATGTGCACCGAGGTCGCGTTCTTCGCGGCCGTCCGGGTCTGCTCCAGGATCGTGTCGGTCGGCTCGCCGGCCAGGCCGGTGGGGTCGTCGGAGGAGCACGCGGACACGAGCATCCACAGCAGCAGGACCAGGACGACGGGCGCTCGCAATCGTCGGCGCAACGGTTCCCCTCGGGCATCGGAAGCAGGTGGCGGCAGGCGGCGGCAGGTGGCCGGCACGTACGTCGGCGCGTGCCCGCCGCGGGTGGCGGTGCGGGTGGCGGTGCGGGTGGCGCCGCGGGTGGCGGTGCGGGTGGCGGTGCGGGTTGTGGTCAGCACGCAGCGTACAAAGCGGCGGCGCGGGCATCACATCCGGCCGGTTCGGGCACAGGTGGAAGGCGGGACCGGCGGGTGCGATCTCCCGAAGATCGCGGAGCCGACCCGGCCGGTACTGTTCGTACGCGGCGGTACGGCGTCGCCCGCACACCTGCGGGCCACTCGAGAGGAGGCGGCCATGAGCGAGCGCGGCGGGCGAGTCACCAGGGGGATGCGTTCCGCGAAGGCGGCCGCCGAGTGGAGCGAGGTGGCCGCATGACCGGCACGCCGAGCCGCGTGTTCATCTCGCACCTCGCCAGCGCCGCCGTCTTCGACCCCGGCGGCGACCAGGTGGGCCGGGTGCGCGACGTCGTGATCGCGCTGCGCACCGGCAACCAGCCGCCGCGCGTCCTGGGCCTGGTCGTCGAGGTCACGACGCGCCGCCGCATCTTCGTCCCGATGACCCGCGTGACCAGCGTCGAGACCGGCGAGGCCATCACCACCGGCCTGGTCAACATGCGGCGCTTCGAGCAGCGGCCGACCGAGACGCTCGTGCTCGCCGAGATGCTGGACCGCCGGGTCACGCTGGTGGAGACCGGCGAGCAGGTGACCGTGCTCGACGTCGCGATGAGCGCGGGCCGCGGGCGCGACTGGTACGTCGGCAAGCTCTTCGTGCAGAAGGGCGGCGGCGGTTCCGCGCTGCGCCGCCGCCGCGGCGAGACGCTGACCGTGGACTGGAACGCGGTGACCGGCTTCGAGCGGCCCGAGGACCAGCAGGGTGCGGCGAACCTGCTCGCCACGTTCGAGCAGTTGCGCGCCGCCGACCTCGCCAACGTGCTGCACAACCTGTCGTCCAAGCGCCGCGTCGAGGTGGCCGCCGCGCTCGACGACGACCGGCTGGCGGACGTCTTGGAGGAACTGCCCGAGGACGACCAGGTCGAGATCCTCGGCCAGTTGCGCGAGGAGCGCGCGGCCGACGTCCTGGAGGCCATGGACCCGGACGACGCGGCCGACCTGATCTCCGAGCTGCCCGAGGAGACCGCGGAACGCCTGCTGGACCTCATGGAGCCGGACGAGGCCGAGGACGTCCGCCGCCTGCTCACCTACTCCGACGACACCGCCGGCGGCATGATGACCACCGAGCCGATCGTCCTGGAGCCGGACGCGACCATCGCCGAGGCGCTGGCCCTGGTCCGCAACCCCGACCTGTCCCCCGCGCTGGCCAGCCAGGTGTACGTCTGCCGGCCGCCCACCGAGACCCCCACCGGCAAGTACCTCGGCACCGTGCACTTCCAACGGCTGCTGCGCGACCCGCCGTTCACCCTCGTCGGCGCGGTCGTCGACACCGACCTGCGGCCGCTGCGCCCGGACACCCCGCTGGCCGAGGTGACCAGCTTCCTGGCCGCGTACAACATGGTCGCCGCGCCCGTCGTGGACGAGGACGACCACCTGCTCGGCGCGGTCACCGTCGACGACGTCCTCGACCACCTGCTGCCCGAGGACTGGCGCGAGGGCGCGCTGCACGGCGAGGCGCGCGGGATCAATCCCGCCGAGGTGAGGAGCCGTCTCAATGGCGCGTGAGGCGCAGGGCGCGCTGCCGGACGAGCGCCGCCGCCGGCCCCGCCTGGACCAGCCCAAGCTGCCGCAGCGGCGGCTGAACCTGCTGCCGAAGTACGACCCGGACTCGTTCGGCCGGTTCTCCGAGCGCATCGCGCGCTTCCTGGGCACCGGGCGGTTCCTCGTCTACATGACCGCGACGGTGTTCGTGTGGGTGGCGTGGAACGTCGCGGTGCCGGAGCGGCTGCGCTTCGACGAGTTCCCGTTCATCTTCCTCACGCTGGCCCTGTCGTTGCAGGCGTCGTACGCGGCGCCGCTCATCCTGCTCGCCCAGAACCGGCAGGACGACCGGGACCGCGTCAACCTCGAGCAGGACCGCGCGCGCAACGAGCGCAACATCGCCGACACCGAGTACCTGACGCGCGAGGTCGCGGCGCTGCGGATCGCCCTCGGCGAGGTGGCGACCCGCGATTTCCTGCGGTCCGAGCTCCAGTCGCTGATGAAGGAGCTGGACGAACGCCGGGAGGCCGAGCAGTGGCTCGCGTCACACCCCGAGGCGGCCGACAACAGCCGTGACGGGGGCGACAGTTCCGGCGGATCGGGCGGACGGGACCGCGGCCGCGAAGGTGGGCGGGACAACGCCCGCGAGCCCGGGCGCGATCCGGGGCCCGAGGGCGGCCGCGACGGCGGCAGGGAGAGCGGGCGAGGTAGGCCACCTAGGCGCGGTGGAACCCCTCCGGGGACGTAAGCTCACTCGTATGGCAACCCTGGAATCTGGCGAGACCCGTACTTCTGTCCCGGAAGACGCCGTACGGGACGCGCTGGCGACCGTCGACGACCCCGAGATCCACAAGCCGATCACCGAGCTCGGCATGGTCAAGTCCGTCGACATCGCCGCCGACGGGCGCGTCAAGGTCGCGGTGTACCTGACCGTGGCCGGGTGTCCGATGCGCGACACCATCACCTCGCGCGTGCGCGAGGCCGTCGGCAAGGTCGCGGGCGTCACCGCGGTCGAGGTCGAGCTCGACGTCATGAGCGACGAGCAGCGCAAGGAGCTCGCGTCGCATCTGCGCGGTGGGCAGGCCGAGCGCGAGGTGCCGTTCGCGAAACCGGGCTCGCTGACGCGGGTGTACGCGGTGGCGTCCGGCAAGGGCGGCGTCGGCAAGTCCTCCGTGACCGTGAACCTGGCCGCCGCGATGGCCGCCCAGGGCCTGAAGGTCGGCGTCGTCGACGCGGACATCTACGGCCACTCGGTGCCGCGAATGCTCGGCGCGGAAGGGCGCCCGACGCAGGTCGAGAACATGATCATGCCGCCCGAGGCGCGCGGCGTGAAGGTCATCTCGATCGGCATGTTCACGTCGGGCAACACGCCCGTGGTGTGGCGCGGACCGATGCTGCACCGGGCGCTGCAGCAGTTCCTCGCCGACGTCTACTGGGGCGACCTGGACGTCCTGCTGATGGACCTGCCGCCGGGCACCGGCGACATCGCCATCTCGGTCGCGCAGCTCGTCCCGAACGCCGAGATCCTGGTCGTCACGACGCCGCAGCAGGCGGCCGCCGAGGTGGCCGAGCGGGCCGGGACGATCGCGGTCGAGACGCGGCAGACCATCGCGGGTGTGATCGAGAACATGTCGGGCCTGCCGTGCCCGCACTGCGACGACCACATCCTCGACGTGTTCGGCAGCGGCGGCGGGCAGCGCGTCGCGGACGGCCTCTCGCAGGCCACCGGCACCAAGGTCCCGCTGCTCGGGCAGATCCCGATCGACACCCGGCTGCGTGAGGGCGGCGACACCGGATCGCCGGTCGTGGTCGACACCCCCGAATCGGCGGCCGCGGTCGCCCTGCGCGGCATCGCCGACAAGCTCGTCAATCGCCAGCGCGGGCTGTCGGGCATGCAGCTGGGGCTCACCCCGAAGCGCAAGTTCTGAGCGGATCGGCACCCCGGGCCGATTTCGGCGTCGGTGGTGACTGAGACTGACCGAGGGGGCGCCCGTCCGGGCGCCCCCTCAGGTCGTACCGCGACCGTGTGACGGCCGCGTCAGGCCTCGTACGCCTTCAGCTCCGGCATCAGCGCCAGCCCGAGCCCGTACGCACTGACCCCGCACCCGTACACGCCCAGGTACACGCCCGCGGCCTGCCCGGCCAGCACCCAGCCGTACTCCGACTCGCGGTAGCGGAAGCGGTTCGGGACGCCGTTGACCGGCAGCGCCAGCCCCGTCCACCCGTCGCCGTCCAGGTTGTCGGCCAGCTCCCACGCGAGGTGGGTCTGCTGGTCCATCCACTCCTGCCGCAGCTCGCGGTCGAGGTCCCACGGCCAGCTGTCGGCCAGCAGCGCGACGCCGGCGACGGACGCGGCGCTGGCCATCGAGGTGGCCTCCAGGAGTCCGGCGCCGTCGCCGCTGGGGCGGCGTTCGCGCTGCGGGACGGTGACGACCGAGACGAACTTGCGCGGGGTGGGGTCGCCGGGCCGGCGGCTCGGGGCGTCGCCGTGGCCGAGGGTGCCGTACTCCAGCCCCTCGCGGCCCTGGCACACCGACGCGAGCCAGCGCCGCCCGTCCCAGCCCTCGTCGAGGCCGTACCACGGGAAATCGGCGGCGAGGTACTGGTCGAGCAGCGAAGGTCCCGTCTCCTCCTCGGCCGTGCCGCCTCCCGCGTGGTCCGCCCCCGACTGGTCGCCCAGCGCTCGGTCGGGTGCGCCTGCGTGGCTCATCGTGTCCATGCTTCGCCTTGTCTGCTCGCGACGCCCTGGGGCGCGCCGTCACCGGTCCCGCTCTGGCACGGTACGGCCTGTGCCCCGCCACACGCGCGGCAATCGCGCACGACCCGCCGTTCCGGGGGTCCTATGGGCGTTCTGCGGCCATACGGGCCGAGCGGAGGTCAGAGAGAAAGAGGGAGAGGGCCGAGGCGGGCCTCAGGTGGCGTCGGCGTCGTACGGCGGGCGCTCCCCCGGCTGCACGCGCGTGCCGTTCTTCTTCTCCAGCATCGGGTGCGCGGACGGGCCCGTGGCGCTCGGGACGCCGTTGGCGTCGTCGTCGAAGCGCAGCTGGCGGGTCAGGTCCTCGCGCAGCTCGCCGAACTCCTTGATGCCGAGCTCGTCGTCCTCGCCCATCAGGTGCTTGCGGGCGAAGGTCTTGGGGTTGAGGTCCTCGAACTTGATGTTCTCGAACTCCGGCCCGAGCTCTTTCTTCAGGTCCGAGCGCGCGTTGGTGGAGAACTCGCGGAACTTGCGTATCGTCCGGGCCGCCTCGCCGACCATCTTGGGCAGCTTGTCAGGCCCGAAGACGACGATCGCGATGATGATGAGCGCGACCATCTCCAGCGGACCGACGTCGAACACCTGGACTCCACGAGCTACGCGGCAAGGGCCGATCGGCCGACCGGACCTCGACAACAGTAACCGCCGGGGCCGCGGAGCGGCACTGCCTCTTGCGAAGTCCCGACCGATACGTACCTTTTGGCATTACTTTGTCCCGCAGATGTGATCGGCCGGTCATGTACCCGACACGGCGAGGTCACCCGGGCCCGGCTGACCTCCACCTGTCGCCTCCTGCCGCGGCCGACCGCGTCCCGCCCCGGCTCAGCCGCTCTCGCCGTCCAGCTTTATCGGCAGGCTCAGTTCCGCGTCCCCGCGCTTGACGGTCAGCGTCACCGTGTCGCCCGGCGACTTGCTGCGCACCAGGACGATCAGCTCGTTCGCCTCGGCGACCCGCTTGCCGTCGACTGCGGTGACGATGTCCCCGGGCTGGAGCCCGGCACGGGCGGCGGGCCCGCCGGGGCGTACCGGCGGCTGGCCCTTGAGGTCCTGGTCGGAGATCCGGGCGCCCTCGCCCTCGTAGTGCATGTCGAGCGTGACGCCGATCACCGGGTGCACGGCCTTGCCGTTGTCGATCAGCTGCTGGGCCACCCGCTTGGCCTGGTTGATCGGGATCGCGAAGCCGAGGCCGATGCTGCCGGCCGCCACCTCGCCGCCGAACGGGTTCTCCTCGTCGCCCGCGGACCGGATCGCCGAGTTGACGCCGATCACCCGGCCGGCCGCGTCGATCAGCGGGCCGCCGGAATTGCCGGGGTTGATCGGCGCGTCCGTCTGCAACGCGCTGATGTACGACACGTCGTCGCCCGAGCCGCCGGCGCTCACCGCGCGGTCCTTCGCGCTGATGATGCCCGACGTGACCGTGCCTTCCAGGTTGTACGGCGCGCCGATCGCGATGACCGGGTCGCCCACCTGCACCGAGTCGGAGTTGCCGAGCGTCAGCGGCACCAGGCCCCGGACGTTGTCGACCCGGATCACCGCGAGGTCGTAGCCGGTGTCGCGGCCCACGATGCGCGCGTCGGCCTGCTCGCCGCCGTTGAAGACGACGGTGATCCGGCCGCCGTTCGCGGCCCCCGAGACGACGTGGTTGTTGGTCAGGATGTAGCCGTTGCCGTCCAGCACGAAGCCCGTGCCGCTCGCCTGTTCGCCAGCGCGTGACGCGTGGATGTACACCACGCCGGGCAGCGTCGTCGCGGCGAGTCCGGCCACCGTGTCGCGCGGCCGTTCGGGGCCCGACGACGCCGGCTGGCGCAGCGTGACGCCCCGCTCGTCGCGGTCCCCGACCCAGACGCCGACGGCCCCGCCGAGGGCGCCGGCCGCAAGGGCGATGCAGGCGAGTCCCACCCCGATGCGCCACGTCCACTTGACGGGCTCGCGCGGCTCCTCGACCGGGAAGGCGTACGCGGCGTTCGGCGGGTACCCGGGGGGCGCCGCCCCGTAGCCGGCCGCGTCGCCGTACGGCAGGCCGCCGGGCCCCGTGTCGGCGTCGTACGTCCAGCCGAACCCGAACGGCTGACCGTGCCCGTGGGCCTGCCAGGGCGTGCCGCCCTGGGCCGCGGGATGGACATGCGGGGTACCCGCGTTGGGCGGCAGCGTCGGCTGCCCGGCCGGATGCGGGAAGCCCCAGGCGGGCGCCGGCGGTGCCGCCGGGGGCGCGGGCAGTGCGGGGGACGGCGCCGGACGCACGGGGGGCGCGCCGAAGGCGGCGGGCTCGTCCGCCCTGTCCTGGAACGTCTCGTGTGCCTTGCGCGCAGGGCCCTCGGCGCCCGCGTCCGCACCGGTGCCCGTGTCGGCGTCGTCCTCCGGCTCCCGACCGGACGAACGGGCCCGCAGCTCCTCGGCGTCCCAGCCCTCTCCGGGCGCACGCCGCCGGTCCGCGTCACCGTGTCCGTCACCGTGCCCGACGACGTCACCCGGCTCGTCGCTCATCCAGAACCCTCCGTGGCGGCTCTGCCGCGCCGTTCCTCATGGGTCGCCGGCGGCGGACCCGTCACGGGCAAGTCTCCCCGGTGCCGCGCCACCGCGCAGCGCGGGACCCACCGGAACGGCCCTGTGGGCACGAGCGGATCCGCGGCCGCCGCCGCGGGGCACACCCACCCGTGCCGAGCGCGGACACGTCGGCGAGCGCTCGGCCGTACGAGCGCTCAAGGTACGCGGCAAAGCACGCCGGCGGGGTACGCCTGGCTCAGTTTCGGTCCGACACCACGGCCGACGAGGTCACCGACACCGACAGCGGCCTGCCCGCCGAAGCGGCCAGCGTCGCGGGCACCGCCGTCGAGGTGCCGCCGGTGGGTGCGACGCCCACCGTGCCGGCCTGCTCCACAAGGTTGCGCTCGACGATGGGCGCGGCGGGACGTCCGGACGAACCGGCGGCCGGTCCCTGCGCGATGACCGCGCTGCTCAGCGCCATGGCCATCATCGAGAACGCGCCGGCGGCGGCGAAGGTGAGGCGGCGTCTGCCGACCGGGGGACGCACGCGAGAAGGGGCGGAGTTGGGGCGTCCGCCCCGAGGGCCCGTACCGCCGCGCGGGCGTGCGGCACCGGGCTTGCGGCTCAAGGGCTGAACCGACCCCCTGATACGCGGCGGCGGCGGGATCAGCTCGTCCTCGTCGTGCGCCGGCTCCGCGGGGCCGCCGAACCCGCCCTCGCCCATCGCGAGCAGGCGGGCCATCAGGTCCGCCGACGGCCCGGGCTGGGAACTGCGGGCGAGCAGGGCCTTGACGCGCCGCTGCTCCTCCGCCTCGGCGCGGCAGTCGGCGCACTGCGCCAAATGCGCCAGGACCTTTTCCCTGGCGTCGTGCCCCAGCTCGCCGTCCACATAGGCCGCGAGCTTGTCCTCGGGGTGGTTCACCGGCCTGCTCCCGCAGCCGGACATACCGTCCCGACGTTCGAACCAACGATCACGGTGCCCTCATCTCTGCACCGACGCACACCCCGGGATTTCCTCGCGGTCAGCGGGGGTCCGGGGGGCACGGTGCCGCAGCGCCGCCCGGAGCTGGGACCTGCCGCGATGAATGCGGCTCCGAACGGTCCCGAGTTTCACACCGAGCGTGGTGGCGATCTCCTCGTACGACAGGCCCTCGATATCGCACAGTACGACCGCGGCGCGGAACTCCGGGGCGAGCGCGTCGAGCGCCTGCTGGATGTCCGCGTCGAAGTGGGCGTCGTCGTACGCCTGTGCCGGGGAGAGCTCGCGTCCGGGGAGCCGCTCGGCGGCGTCGTCGGCGAGACCCTCGAACCGGATGCGCTGGCGACGGCGCACCATATCGAGGAACAGGTTCGTGGTGATCCGGTGCAACCAGCCCTCGAACGTGCCGGGCGTGTAGCTCGACAGCGAACGGAAGACCCGGACGAACACCTCTTGCGTGATGTCGTCCGCGTCGTGCGGGTTGCCGCTCAGGCGATAGGCGAGTCGGTACACCCTCGCCGAGTGGGTGCGGACGATGTCCTCCCACGACGGCGGGGTCCACGCGTCGGCCCCGGGACGGGCGGTCGTGCCCTCCACGGATGCGGTCTGCGCAAAGTCCCCCGACGCCGCCGCGGTACCGGCGGGAGCGGGGGCATGATCGGTGGTTGCGTTTGCGGCTTCGGCCACGTGATTTGGCATCGGCGCACCACGGCGAGGAACGGTCTGATCCCCGCGGTGGTCGTCCACTGCCACACCTCCTCTTTCGAGTAGCGCAACCACCATAGACAACCTGCCTGTTAAGCCCGGATAAGTGCCTCTGGGCACCGCACCGGCACCGCGAACCTGCTGTGCTTCTGTTCTGTTTGCCTGTTCCAAAGAGGCCAACGAGCCGACCGCGCCCGGGGTTCCCGACACGCTGTCCCCGGCCGGGCACATTTCGCGGCGGCCGGGAACCGGGCAACCGCCGTGTCGCGTCTGTACTCCTCGCGCACCCGCCCCGACCTGGCACGACGCGTGGGCGTACCCCACGCTGGCGTACGGGGCACTCCATTACTCTTGCGCCAAAAGGCCGCCCTGTCCCCGGGCGGCCCGACGCGAGGAGGAAGCCATCTCCAGCAACCGCCAGGCCGGCCGGGATTTCGCGGAGGCGTACGCCGGCGAGGACACCGTCCTCGTGCAGGCCCGCCACCGCGCCCGGGAGGCCGGCGTCGTGCCCATCAGCCCCGGCGGCGGATCGGCGCTGTGCTTCCTCGCCGCCGCGACCGATGCCCGCGCGGTCGCGGAAATCGGAACCGGCACCGGCGTGTCGGGGGTGTATCTGCTGCGCGGGATGCGCCCGGACGGCGTGCTGACGACCGTCGACCTCGACCCGGACAACCAGCGCGTCGCCAAGGAGACGTACGCGGAGGCCGGGTTCTCCGGCGGCCGCGCCCGCTTCATCCCCGGACGCGCGCTGGAGGTGCTGCCGCGCCTCGCCGACCACGGCTACGACCTGGTGTTCTGCGACGGCGACAAGACGGAGTACCCCGACTACCTGGCCGAGGCGCTGCGCCTGCTGCGGCCCGGCGGCGTCGTGTGCTTCGACAACGCGCTCTGGCACGACCGCGTACCGGACCCCACGCACCGGGACCCCGAGACCACCGCGGTCCGCGAGGTGCTGCGGACCGTACGCGAGCACGAGGCGCTGGTCCCCACGCTGCTCCCGGTCGGCGACGGCCTGCTCTGCGCGGTGCTCCGCGGCTGAGCCGACACCCGAACTCCCGCATCCAGCCGGACGGTTCGCCGGTATCCGGGCATGCGACGGCCCCGGCCGGTACGTTCTCACGGATTTGTCCCGATCCTCCGATCGGGAACTCCCTGAACACATACCGGCCGGGGCCGCTGCTCACCGCGACTCGGTCGAGGGTGGCAGGCACCGGGTGGGTCAGGACCTCCTCAGGAGGTCTTGGCACCCGTGGCGTTCGCCAGCGCTTCGCTGAGCGCGCCCGCCTCGTCGGGCGTCAGCTCGACAACAAGCCGCCCCCCGCCCTCGAGCGGAACGCGCATGACGATACCCCGCCCTTCCTTGGTCACCTCGAGCGGGCCGTCGCCCGTCCGCGGCTTCATGGCCGCCATGCTCGTTCCCCTTCCTGCATATCGACACACCGGTGCTCACCCGGCCACCGGTCTTCGAGCGCATTGATCAGGCCCCATTATCCCGCATTCAGCGGCGGGGTGAGCAACAACGGTCACGGACGGCCGCGTATGGGCCGATCCGGGGCCGGATTCGCGGCCCGATCCGTCCGGTCCGCCACATGCGCCCCGACCTGCGCCGACACGTACGCCGTGCGGCCGGACGGGCGGGGTCGCGGCGAAGCGGGAAATGCCGTCCGGCATGCTGAGTCCGTTCGGAGGCGCGCACATCCGCCAGTGCCCTCACATCGACGGGAGACCCATCGTGGCCGACAACGTTCTCTACGACCTCGCCGACGGCGTCGCGACGATCACCCTCAACCGGGCCGACGCGATGAACGCGCTCGACACAGACACGAAGGTCGCCCTGCGCGACGCGGTCCTGCGGGCGGCGGACGACGACGCGGTCCGTGCGGTGGTTCTGACGGGCACCGGCCGGGCGTTCTGCGTCGGCCAGGACCTCAAGCAGCACATCGAACTGCTGGAGGTCAGCCCCGAGGTCACGTTCGCGACCGTCAAGGACCACTACAACCCGCTCGTCACCGCGATCGCGACGATGCGGAAGCCGGTCGTCGCCGCGGTCAACGGCGTCGCCGCGGGCGCCGGCGCGGCCATCGCGTTCGCCTGCGACTTCCGCATCGTGGCCGACACCGCGGGCTTCAACACCGCCTTCGCGGGCGTCGCACTGACCGCGGACTCGGGCGCGTCGTGGACCCTCCCGCGCCTGGTCGGCCACGCCCGGGCCACCGAACTGCTGATGTTCCCGGAAATGATCAAGGCCCCCCGCGCCCTCGAACTGGGCCTGGCCACCAAGGTCGTACCCGCCGACGAGGTGGCCTCCGAAGCCGCCGCCCTCGCCCTCCGCCTGGCCGCGGGCCCCACCGTCGCCTACGGCGCCATCAAGGAGTCCCTGGCCTACGCCGCCGACCACAACATCGTCGACTCCCTGGCCAAGGAGGACGAACTCCAACTCCGCGCCGGCAGCGCCGCCGACCACCGCATCGCCGTAGACGCCTTCCTCACCAAGCAAAAGCCCACCTACACCGGCAAGTAACCCCAATCCCGCCCCACGCCGCGGCACACCCCGTGTGATCGACGAGCAAAGCAGAGCGGCCAGAGGCCGCCAGTCAGACGGGGAGTACATGGGGGCCGGCTGGTGACAGCCGTTACACAACGCCCGCGGCCGCCTCACGTACGCCGTGCTGACGCCCAGCGGGGCCAGCCTCAGCAGGAGGCATTCGGCGTGCGGCAGACCCCCGTGGGTGGCGGTACACCCCGTGTGATCGACGAGCGAAGCGAGGAGAGCGGCCGGAGGCCGCCAGTCAGACTTTCCTGCGCCGGAGGGAGCGAAGCGAGTGGAGGTGAAGGAAAGTCAGCGGTCGGAGTGCACATTTTCGTGACGGAGCGAGGAACGAGCGCAGTCACGAAAATGGGTGCTACGGCCGC
>NZ_JBEZFP010000189.1:0-15482 GCF_040649515.1 Streptodolium elevatio | reverse complement strand
CAGGTCGCCAAAGCCCTGTTCGAACACGGCGCCGCCGACCGGGTCATCGTCGCCGGCATGCCCAAACTACGCGCGGCAATGCACCTGGACACCGTGTTCACCTTCGCCGACCGCGACATCGTCACCCTCTACCCGCGCATCATGGACGCCGTCCGCACCTTCACCCTCCGCCCCGCCGACAACACCGCAGGCCTCCACGTCACCGCCGAGGACGGCCGCGCGTTCACCGACGTCGTCGCCCAAGCCCTCGGGCTGCCCGCGCTCCGCGTAATCGAGACCGGCGGCGACCAATACGCCTCCGAACGCCAGCAATGGGACAGCGGCAACAACGCCGTCGCCGTCGAACCCGGCGTCGTCTTCACCTACGACCGCAACACCACCACCAACACCCTCCTGCGCAAAGCAGGCGTCGAAGTCGTCACCATCGTCGGCGCCGAACTAGGCCGAGGACGCGGCGGCGGACACTGCATGACCTGCCCCATCACCCGCGACCCCATCGACTACTGACCCGGCTCGTCGGCACGCGAAAGAACCGGTGCGGGACCGGTGTTCACAGCGGTACGGGATGGTCCAGCGCCCCTCCTGCGACCGCGACAACCCGGGGACAGGCATGGTGCACCGGTCGGACGGGCAGCGAACAATCATGAGACTGCTCCGCGACTTGGCCACCGCCCCTCGCCCAGGCACCCCGCACGCCGACGCACGGTGGGTGTGGTACGCCGTGGCCGCGCTGGACTGCGTACCCGCCCTGCGACCGGCGTCCGCGCTTCTCATCACCGGAGGCCTTGCGGCGGCGCCGGCCCTGCGCCCCGGACACCGCCGAGTGCAGGCAGGTGAGTTGGCCGGCGCCGGGTTGTACGCGGTCTCGCTCGCCGAACGCCTGCGCGGCCGCAGCGGGCCCGGCCGCATCTGGGCCCTCGGTGGGCTGGCGCTGCTCGGCAGACCGGGACGCACACTCGCACACTGAAACGCCACCGGCGCCCGCGAGTCCCTCTGCCACGACATTCCGAGCCGCCGGGGCAGCCGAGAGAGCAGGACACCGCTACAGGCTGGTACGCAGGCGGCAACCTCGGGAAGGACCTTTGATGCCGAAGTCCCCGATCGAGGGCCTTGCCACCGACGGACGAGGCAACGTCCTCGCCGCGTTCTTCCCCGGGACGGAAGACGCACCACCCGAAGACGCACCAATGCCGCTGTCCCTGGTGGCTCTGCGGCACGACCACAGAATCCTGCTGGTCTTCGACCGGCAGCGCCGATCCTGGGAGTTGCCGGGAGGAATGATCGAGCCGGCTGAGAGCCCGCGCCAGGCCGCCCTGCGGGAACTACGGGAAGAGACCGGCCAGCGAGCGGACGAACTCGCGTTCGCGGGCTACGCCAAGTTCGTGCTGGGGACCGAGAGACGTACCG
This sequence comes from Streptodolium elevatio, assembly GCF_040649515.1. Taxonomy (GTDB): domain Bacteria; phylum Actinomycetota; class Actinomycetes; order Streptomycetales; family Streptomycetaceae; genus Yinghuangia; species Yinghuangia elevatio. The sequence continues at coordinate 14,075 of NZ_JBEZFP010000189.1, read as the reverse complement.
AATACGGTGCGCTGTTCGTCGGCCGCACCACACGCCCCCGTCCGTTCCAGGGCAACGACGAAGTCCAACAGGTCACCTGGTGGGACCCCGGCAGCGCATCCCCGGGTCCCACCGACTCGCTCGACATCTGCCTTGCGCGCCTGGTGGTTTCCCACTGCTGGACCGGCAAGGCAGCCGGGGCGCCTGCTCACGGGCCGTCGGACTCGACGAATCCCGCGCGGCCGTGACAGGTCACGTGCCGGCGGTGGGATCCAACGCAGTGGCGTCGCCGGTGCCGAGGAGCAGTTCGTGGACCCCGCACACGGCCAGCACCCGTGCGGGGTGCTGGCGTACACCGCTGATGCGGAACGTGCGGCGGCGTTCGCGGCTTTGGCGTTGCCGGCCTATGAGGAAGTGCACGCCGGTGGAGTCCGGGAAGTCCACACCTGTCAGATCGACCCGCACCGGCCCGTCGTACCCGGCCAGCCGACGGGTGGCCGCAGCAAGGGGCGCGCGGCGAGTCGGGTCAGGCGGGCGCCGTCAGTCGGACGCCGACAACGGCACGGTGGCGACGACGGTCTTGCCGTCCGAGTGCCGCACCGTGCGGACCCCACCGGTCAGACGCCGCACAATCTGCAGTCCGTAGCCGCCTGCCTCGGCAGGTGAGTCGGCCTCGCGCGGCAGCGTGTGCGAGCGGTCCCGCACCGCGACGGTGACGCCGCCGACGGCGACGAACACCGAGAACCGATACGGCCCCGTGGCGTGCCGCAGCGCGTTCGACAACAACTCCCCCGCCACCAGCAACACGTCCCTGAGCACGCCGGCGGACACCACCCCCGCCTCCACAAAAGGCTTCAGAAAAGCACGTACCCGCATACGTGCCGAACGCACAGGCGACGGACTCGGATCGTCACCTCTGCCGCTGATAGACACGACCAGCAACGAGGGCCAGGCGCGGCGGTCGCCACCACCGTCGAAGTCCATGCGCGGAGGCTACCGCGCTTGGCACAATCGATCACGATGTCCATCCGCCCCGGGCACGCCGCTGTCGGTCTCAGCGCAGACCCTGGAAGGCATAGAGGGCGCCGACGCCGGCGGCGACGGAGCCCAGCAGGTACCGCAGGGCGGTTTCCGGCAGACGAGGCTGGAGGACGGCGCCGAGGTACCCGCCGGCCAGCCCGCCCACTCCGCAGGCCACTCCGGTCCACCAGTGCGGGGCGGTGTCGCCGCTCGACGCGAGGGACAGCAGAGCGAAGGTCGCCGCGCCAACGACCGAGGTGACGAAGGTGGCTGCCAGTGCCGCCGGGGCGACGACGGCGACGGGCATGCCCCGGCCGACCAGGATCGGGCCGAGCAGCGAGCCGCCGCCGATCCCGTAGATGCCCCCGACGACACCCACCGCCGCGGCCAGCCTCCTCGTGGCGCGGGGCGAGGGCCGGCCCGTCGGACGGTGGGCGGGCGCCGGGCCGCGCAGGGTACGCAGGCACAGCCAAAGACCGAGCGGAAGCAGGAAGACCGCGATGAACAGGCGGAAGACCCGCGGGCCGGGGACGGCGAACACCCGGATGACGGCGCCGGCCACCACGCCCGGCACGGTGCCCGCGATCAACAAGCGTGTCAGCGGCCCGCCGAGCCGCCCGGATTTGCGGTAGCGCCACAGCGCGCCCGGACCGGCCACGACGTTGAACAGCAGGTTCGTCGGTGTGACCGCCGGACTCGGCACCCCCAACACGCTGACCTGCGCCGGCAGCAGGAATACCGCACCGGAGACACCCACAGGTGCCGTGACCAGGGAGATCAGCAGTCCCGCCACGAGCCCGAGCACCACTGTCGACCAGTCCATCGCGCAGGCTCCCCACCTTGATCTGCGCGCAAGTATCGACCGGCCCTCGAAACGTCCGCCGACCAGGTACCTCTCGTTCTCATGAAGACCGACACGAACACCGACATGAACACCGACCTGCGTGCGATCGAGGCAACCCAAACCCGTGCACAATCGCTACCGGAAGTCGCGTGGACAGTGCGGTGCAGCCCGCGCGCCTGCGTGCCGTCGGGGTCTTGACGCGCCAGGACATGGACACCGCGATACGCGGGACCAAGCAGTCGATCACCTGTGCGCCGTCCGTACCCTGACGACGCGGAAAAGTCGCCGGCGCCGCCCTCAACCGCCGCCTTCGCCGCCGCGGTTCCCTCCGTCCTTTTCGCCGCCGTCCTCCCCCGGCCGGCGGTCGACCTCGACCGGTTCCAGCGGCCGGGTGGCGGGGCCGTTGAGCACCGCGCCGTCCACACCGAACCGCGAGCCGTGGCACGGGCAGTCCCAGGTACGTTCGGCGTCGTTGAACTGCACGGTGCAGCCCAGGTGGGTGCAGTTTGCCGAGACGGCCCGTAGCCCGGTCCCCGGGTCGTGGTAGACGGCGGCCCGGCGCCCGCGGACTCGGAGGACCCGGCCTGTGCCGGGCGCGACCTGCAAAGCGCCGTCGAGCTTCGGCAGGCGGATCCGGTCGCCGACGAAGTGCCGTGCCACGCCGGCCTGCGCCTTGACGAAAGGCAGCGCTTCCCGCAGCGGGTGCAGTCGGCGCGGGTCGTAGACGTCGGTCCAGGGGAGCTTCGCGCCGGTGATCATCCCGGCGAGCAGTCGGCCGGCCATGACGCCACCGCTCATGCCCCATCCATCGAAGCCGGTGGCCACATATACGTGCTTGGTGCCGGGGTGGAAGTAACCGACATAGGGCATGCCGTCGGTGGTGGAGGCGTCCTGCGCCGCCCAGCGGTACATGGGCCGGAGGCTCGGGAAGCGGTCGCGCGCCCACTGCGCCAGCCGGCCGTGCCGGCGCTCGACGCCGCGCGCCCCCGGGGTGAACTTCTCACCGGTCAGGATGAGCAGCCGCTGCCCGTCTTCCGACGACGGCGCGCTGCGAACCGAGCGGGTGCGCGTTTCCGGGGAGACATACATGCCGTCCGGCGCGTCACTCGCAGGAACCAGCCCCGCGACCACCAGCTCACGTACCGGGCGCAGCCGGGCGAACAGCAACGCGCGGTCGAAGACCGGGTAGTGCGTGGCCACCACGACATCGCGGGCGGTGACCTGCACCCCGCTCTCGGTGGTGACGCGGCAGGGCGTGCCTTCGCTGAGCCCGACGACGCGGGAGTCCTCGAAGATCTGGCCGCCGTGGGCCAAGATGTCCGCCACGAGCGCGAGGAGGTACTTACGCGGGTGGAACTGCACCTGGTCAGGCACCCGGACCGCGCCGAGGACGGGGAACGGGAGGTCCGTCTCCTCGGTGAACACGGCATCCAAGCCTGCCTCGCACGCGGCGGCGGCTTCGGCGCGCACCTCGTCGCGTACCTCGGGCGATTCGGCGTACACGTACGCTGGCGCGCGCTCCAGGTCGCAGTCGATGCCGAGTTCGTCGGCCGTCGCGACGACGTGCTCGACGGCCTCCTGCTGCGAGCGGGCATACAGCCGGGCCGTCTCGCGGCCGGCCTCGCGGATCAAGCGGGCATACCTGAGGCCGTGGAGCGAGCTGACCTTTCCGGTGGTGTGTCCGGTCACGGACTCGGCCACCCGAAGCGCCTCGACGAGGGCCACCCGCCGCCCGGCGCGACTCAATTCCCATGCCGTGCACAGGCCGGCGATACCGCCGCCCACGACGGCCACGTCCACGTCCACGGGCTCGCTGAGCGGCGGATGATTCCCGCCCTGGGTTGTCGCCATCCAGTACGACTCGTACCGTTCGGTCTCCCGCCGCATGGCCGACCTCCGTTCCCGACGGCGATGTGCCTGCTCAGGCGGATGTCCGCGACGCTCCCGGCCAAACCCGGAGCGGGAGACCACCGCAGCTGACCGGAGCCCTGGCGGCGGTCCCAGTAGTGGCTGTGCGGCAGTCTCCGTCAGCCTCGAACCGCCGCGCCGTAGGGCGTCAGGGCGCGTCCCCCGCTCAGCGACCGCTCCATGGGGCCGGGTTCAGGCTGCTGCACACCCCTGCCCAGGGCCGCAGGCCGGCGTGCGGCGCGCAGCGATTCGGCCAGCGCGGGGAGTTCCCCCGCACCTGCCGCCGCGGCGAGGTGCGGAAACAGCTCTCGTTCCTGCGCGGCCGCGTGTTCGTGGGCCTCGAATACCAGTCGAGTCACCAGCAGGTCGAACTGGGCGTCGTCGGGCTCGTGTTCGGCCAGGTCGGTCAGGCAGTGACCGATCCGCACGTGTTCGGCGAGCCCGTCGGCCGCCAGATCCCGGCCGCCGGGGACCCTTCGCCGCACCGCAGGATACAAGAATCGTGACTCCGCCTCGGCGTGCCGGGCCAGTTCGGCCGTGATGCTGCCGACAGCGCGCTTTCGGCGCGGATCACCCCACGGCGTGGATTGGATCAGTTGGCACAGGCCGTCGATCCTGCGGTGATCCTCGGTCAGTTCGGATATCAGATCCTTCGCGGTCGGCATAGCGGTGCCTCGCGATCCCTTCTCTCGGGTCATGCGTGCGGAGATGCCTCGCAGATTCCGAGGCGTCTTGGACAACGCTGCCCGTGCTCTGCCGGCCTACGCGTCGACCGGGTCCCGGAGCGCCCCCGAACACGCCATTTCGAGGACGAAGCCGCTTCGGATCCTCGCCGGCAGACGTCGCAGCGAAATGCGGAGGTCCTGGTCCGGTACGTCGTAGTCGAGCCGGGCCAAACGGGGGACGAGAGTGGCGAGCAGCGCGACGGTGATGTCCTCCCCGGGGCAGCGGTGACCCGTGGACCGGTCGCCCCCACCTTGCGGGATCAGCTCGTCACGGCCGGGCGGCACGTCGAGGAACCGGTCGGGATCGAACGCGTACGGCTGGTCCCAGAGTTCGTCGCTGTGGTGCTGTCCGTAGACGTCGAGCAGCACCATCGTGTCCGCGGGAATGTCCTCGTCTTGCCAACGCAGGTCTGTGGCAGCGAGGCCGCCGAGATACGGGGCGAAGGGATAGAAGCGGCGCAGCTCGTGTGCGAATGCGACCGCGTAGGGCGTGTCGTCGTGGCGGAGGCGCTTGCGCAGATGCGGCCACCGGTGCAGCGCGTGGCCGGCGTACGCGATGAACCAGGAGATGGCCACGGTCGGGCGGATGACGTTCAGCAGTTCGACGGCGGCCGTGTGCCGGTCCAAAGGCCGGCCGTCGACGTCCCGGTGCTTGGCGATGACGTCGACCACGGAGCCGGTGGGGACGGTGGCGTGGCCTGAGCGCACGCGTTCGACCAGGTCCTCCAACCAGCGCTCGCGGCGCTTGCGGACGGCGCGAGCCCGCCAGTGCCTGGGCCCGGCGGTGCCGAAGCCGTCGACCATCGCGACCAAGTCCGAGGCGAGGCGGTCCGTGTCGTCCGGGCCCAGCGGGACCGCCGCCCAGGCGCACACCGCGCGTGTGAGGACACGGGGCACTTCGTCGAAGAGAACGACCGAGGGACGCTCGGCCCAGGCTTCCACCGCGTCGTCCCAGCACTCGGCCGCGTGGCGGGCCAACTCGGCCACCTCGCGCGGTTCGGTGAGCAGCGACAGGAACATGTCCTTGCGCTGCCGGTGCGCGGGGCCGTCGAGTGTGTGGACCGCGCCGTGTCCGAAGAGCGTGCTCAACACGGGCTCGGGCATGGCCCCGGCACGGCGTACGTGGTCCTCGTCGTAGAAGAACCGCACCGCCTCGGGGCCGCGCAGCGCGGCCGCCTGGCGCCCCAGAACACGCGTTCGCAGCAGTGGCCCGGGGTTGCGGCGCCGCAGATCGGGCAGCCAGGCGTAGCCCTTCGCCAGCGCAGATGCCGAACGGTCCAGGATGGGTCGGCCAACAGTCATGGCAGGGCGGGTGCCCTGCGTGGGCTGCCGGAAACACGCGGACCTCCCGCGCGGCGGTGTCGTGCGGCCGCGCGAGGATTGTTGCCGTGCCGGTCACGTGGGTGGGCGGCGGCCCCGGCCGCCGGATCTGCTGCGCGACGGCAGACGCGTCCGGACGTGGACGGACCGCCCCGGACGCTCACTCGGGGCGGGCCGGCTTCGGAGTACCCGCGGGCGCCAGGAGGGCGGCAATCTGCCGGGCGGTGTCGTCGAGGCTGTCGGCGAGGTGCCGTATGTGGTGGCGGCCGTAGCTGTCGGTCGACCAGCCCACGTCGTCCATCGCCCGGACAGCCAGGCGTAGTTGCCCGGCGGCTGCCGCCAACTGCCGCTTCAGGGCGGCGAGTGCCTGCGGATCGTGGTCCATCGCGTTCTCTCCCCACCGCGTCGTCCCGGGTTCCCCGGTGCCTGCCCGAACCTGGGCGGCTCATACGGCGTCTGTGTCAGGTGTCGGTGTCCCGCCCATGCTCGGGGCGTTCCTTGCGGAGTTCCTCGTTGATGCGGAGCGCTTCCCCGAGTTGGTCCTCGAGGATGACGATGCGGCACGCGGCTTCGACGGGGGTGCCCTGGTCGATCAGCTCGCGGGCGCGCCGGGCGACGCGCAGCTGGTAGCGCGAGTAGCGGCGATGGCCGCCCTCGGAGCGCAGCGGGGTGATCAGGCGCGCCTCACCGAGGGCGCGTAGGAATCCGGGCGTGGCGCCGATCATCTCGGCGGCGCGGCCCATGGTGTAGGCGGGGTAGTCGTCGTCGTCGAACGCGTCGCGGCGATCGATGGGGTTACTGAAGGGCACTGCACCTCTTCAAAACGGTCCTTCTCCATACTCGGGCCGGGTCGGGTCCGGGGCCGAGGAATCCCGGCAACGGCGAACGCGTCGAGGGGCCCTGGCGCCGTACCGGCACCAGGGCCCCGAAAGGGCTTCCCACCATCTACCGACCGCTCAGGGCCGGCCTTCGTCGTCCGCACTCGCCCACGGGGCGGGGGTGCGGGGATCGTGACTGCGCGACCGAGGGGCACGTTCCCACCCGGGGCCTGCGCTTCCCGTCGGCCCCTGCCGGGCCGGACGAGCGATCCTGATGGCGTCCACTCCTTCCTTCGCCGGGTTCCACAAACGGAACCTCTACGGGTCATTTCGGGAACTGCGATTCCACGGTGTTGCGGTGTCCTGCCTCGTCATCCTTCTTACCGGCCGCTGCGCGGCGGCCGGTCAGTCAGCCGCCCTGTTCGTTGGTACGGGCCCAGGGGCCCTTCCGTGCTCCATGTCTCGGGGCCGCGTCACCGAAGCCCACTGCTCGGTGCGCCAGTTCATCCTCTGCCGCGCCCGTCGACTCTTGGCTACAACAGAAACACTAGTGGCACGATCTCGCAATGCCTACTTCCGCCGTCACAGATTTTCTCTCGTGTCGGTGTCGGTGTCGGTGTCGGTGTCGGTGTCGGCGAGGACAGGGCATGGCACGCGGCCCCTTACGCGGTTACCTCTGTTGCGTTCCGGTGGAGTCCGCGCCGGTGATGGTGCGCAGGGCGTCGCGACTGCGGTCCCACACCGCGGCGACCGGTCCAAGGGCGATGCTCTTCGCCGCGCTCTCGGTGCCCGGGTGGGGGCGGGTGGGGGCGAGCGCCTCGGCGGCTTTGACGGCGTCGGCCATCGCGGCGAGGGCGGCGGTGTCGCCCTGGCGTCGCAGGTGCACGAACTCGTAGCGTTCCTCCGCCCGTGCATGTTCCATGACCGAGGTGCGCAGGCTCAGCAAAATCGGCATGAACCTCGGGTCGTCCGGCTCCAGTTCCTCCAGGCGCGCGAGGGCCTCCTTCGCCTCGCGTTCCTCGGCGAGGCGTTCCGCCACGATGTCCTTCCCACCGTCGACCGTCCGGCGCAGGTAGGGGTGGACGACCTCCTCCTCGGCCGTCTCGTGGACCGCGAGGAGGCGGACCAGGCGGCGGAAAGCGTCCGCGCGTTTCTCGCCACCGCACTCTCGACCTCGTCGAACAGATTGCGGATCCAACCGTGTTGGGCCAGCAGCAGGGCGACGACGTCGTGGTCCGGGTCAGGGGCGGTCTGCGGCGCGGCGTGTGCGCGGGTGGTGGTCATGACTTCTCCCGCAGGCTCTTGACCGGGTGCTTGCCTTCGGTCTCCAAGCGGTGTTCGCGGCCGAACGCCTCCTGGTGCATGGTCATCACCCGGTCACTCGGCGGAGGCTGCTCGCCGTTGAGCGCCTCCTGCATCGACGCGAACCGCTCATGGGCCTCGCGGACGTACCCGGTCCCCAGCGTGGTCAGGTCCAGTTCGTCGGCGATGAGGTCACGCAGGTACTGCTTGTTCGGCTCGAACGTCACCGGGGCGGGCAGTTCGGGGGCGAGGACATCCTCCGGTTCGCGGCCGTCGTGTTCACGCATCAGGTCGCACGCCAGCCGCAGGTGCTCCAGCTCCATGTTCAGCACCGTCTCCTTCCACGGAAAGCGACGGCGGCGGACCGATGTCGCCCCGCGGCTACCCACCGCCCCCCGCCCGAACCCCCTGCCGGCCAACGGGGCCGATGGGCTTGTGCGGTGTCTCGCATCCCGGGGACCGCATGCGCCCGATCGGGGACCTGTCAAAGTCCGGCTGCCGATGCCCGCTTCGGGTCAGTCCCAGGAGTGGTCGGGGTGGCCTCGGGTGCGCAGACGCCGCTTCATCTCCGCCTCGTACAAGTGGCGTCGGCCGCCTACCAGATCGTCGCGCAGTTGCTGCTCGGCGTCGGCGAACGGCTCGTAGTAGGTGCGGTCGTAGGCCTCGACGATCTGGAACGTCCAGTGCCCCGGAATCACGTTGCGGCCGGCGATCTCCGTGGCCAGGACCCGCGCGGCGTCGTGGTGGCCCGCCTGCCGCAGCTTTTCCACGGCGTCGTGGAGGATCCGGTCCGCGCTGCCGGTGAGCTGATGGAACGCGTACAGGTGCCCGCGGGCGCGGGCTGTGTACTCCCAGGCCTCCGACACCCGGCCAAGGGCCTCGATCGTGGCGTCGTCCACACCGTCGGGGCGTCGGTGGGCGTCCTGCCGGCCGGGCGGGGCGGAATCGGAGACGGGATCGGACACCGCAATCAGCTCCTGACCTCGACCGGAACCGCCATCCTCGCCCGTGCCCGCCGCCTTCGAGGTACGACTTACCGACAGCCACGCCGGAACTCACCCGTTCGGGGGCTTGGTGGGCGAATGCGGGCCGACGCGAAGGAACCGGTCGTACCGGCATGCAGGCCACTGCGGCGGGCGGCGGCACGACGTCCGAACAGCACAGCCCGTGGAGGTTCCGGGTCGGACGCAGACCTTGGATCACTCCGCGGACGCGGCGCGTGGAACCGTCTCGGCGGCGGGTTCGAGGCCGTCGCGCAGCCGGGCGAGAACGCTGTTGAGGAGGCGCGAGATGTGCATCTGCGAAACCCCCAGCCGTCGACCGATCTGGCTTTGGGTCAGCTCTTCCCAGAACCGCATCTTCAGGATCTGCTGGTCGCGCGTGTCGAGTCCGGCGATCAGCGGGCGGACGGATTCGCGGAAGTCGACCAGGCTGTAGGCGGCTTCGTCTTCGCCGATCCGGTCGGCGAGGGCGCGCGCGGGACTGTGTGACGTGCCGGTGCCGGCGGACGTGTCCAGGGAGTCGACCCGGTAGGCCCGGTCCGCGTCCCGCCCGCAGGTCACGTCTTCTTCGCTGACGCCCAGATGCGCGGCGATCTCGGCGTCGGTCGCGTCGCAACCGGTCTGCTGGTGAAGGGTGTCGGCGGCGCGGGTGACGGCGGCGCGGGTGACGGCGGCGCGGGTGACGGCGAGGAACAGCTCTTGCCGGCCGCGGGGCACGTGCACGGGCCAGCAGGTGTCCCGGAACAGCCGTTTGACCTCGCCGCGGATGGTGGGCAGCGCGAAGGAAGCGAACGCGATGCCGCGCCCGGGATCGAACGCGTCGATTGCTTTGATCAGCCCGACCGTCCCGGTCTGCAACACGTCCTCGCGCGCCGCCGCTCGGTTGGTGAGCGTGCGCGTCGCATAGCGCACCAGCGCCATGTTCAGCTCCACCAGCCGGGACCGGACGCGGCCGTACTGGTCGGATTCCTGGTTCAACGTGCGGAGCCGGCGCAACAAAGCGTCGCTGGCGGCCCGCGCTTGGCCGGTGTCCAGCGCGCGGACCTCTTGCGCGGTCCACGAGAGCGCCTCCGCGCACACGTCGTCGCCGGGCGCGTTCGCGGGTTGGGCGGCGGGAGTGCGGTCGAGGACGGCGGACGACGGGGTGGGGTGGGGCATGGGTGTTTGCTCCTTCGCAGAGCCGGCGCCCGCCCGAATGGCGGGAAGGTCCGCATCTCCCGGCTGCTTCAGGCGCTGCGACCCCCGGCACCATGTGCCTGTGGGGCGGCGTCTGGTACCGCCCCGACGCACCCGGCTCGCGGGCGCGTAGGTACCCCCGTACCCGATACCGGACGATCACACGCATCACCGACAGATCAGGTCCCACCGGAGCGCAGCACGGCAGCCCACCTGCGTTGGGCGGCGTCGCGCACGGCGGACGTGCGTTTCCCTCGGCGAGCCGCAGTGATCAGCGGGTGTCCGAGGGCCCGCCCGCCTCGTTCGCGCCGTCGGCGTGCAGGGTTTGGGGCAGCCCGACGACGTCCAACAGGTGTTCGACCTGGGAGGAGACAGCCACGATGTCGAACGCGGCCCCGGCCTGGACGGCGGCGTTGCGGGCGGCCAGCAGCGCTTTCAACCCCATCGAGTCGCAGAACGCCACCCCGGACATGTCCACACGCAACGCCGCCGGGCCGTCGTCCATCGCCGCCAGCAGGGCAGTTCGGAACACCTCGGCGTTCTCCATGTCGATCTCCCCGCTCACGGCGACGAGGACGCCGTCGGAGTCCCGGGTGGTCACGACGGTCAGCGGAGGCAGGTCTTGGGGGGTCATTCGCGTAACCCTAGGCTGTGACGCCGTCGCCCACCGCGGGCGCGCTCAGCGAGCGAGGGTGCAGCCGGTTTTGCGCCGGGCCGGACGGGTAGCCGCCCGGCCCGGCACGGGGACACCGGCGTGCTCCAGCCGATGAGTGGCGGCCGGCACACCGGACCGGTCAGGTAGCCTGCCGCCGGGCGAAGGGTCCACGCAGACCGGAAAAGGGGGCCGAAAGCCTTGGCACACCTGCAGTCCCTCGTCCTCGAACTCGGCGAGTCCACCGGGGCCGTGCACCGCGCGCGAGAGCGAGCCCGCGACTTCCTCGACCACGTGCCCGGGCCCGCGCCTGCCGCGGACACAATCCGTGACGTCGTCATGGTGGTCGGCGAACTGGTCGCCAACGCCTACCGGCACGCCACCGGCCCGCGACGGCTCATCCTCGCCGCAGACCCCGAGACGGTCACCGTCGCGGTGGAGGACGGCCGGCCCGACGGTCTCACCCCGCTCCCGGTCGCCCCACCGTCCGGCGGCTTCGGGCTGCTGGTCATACGCCGCCTCAGCCGCGTCGTGGACGTCCATCCCCTCCCCGGCGGGAAACGGGTCACCGCGATCATCCCGCGCCGGCCGAACAGCGCATAGCTCGCCGCGTACCGTCGCCTTCGGCTCCGACCAGCCCGCCGGCCCCGACCGCCGCCGCCAGGTGCGAGGAGTGCAAGACGTCCCGGCCTCGGACGATGCTCGAGTCCGGCCTGGCTTGCGAAAGTCCGGGCACAGAGTCCGAGAACGCTTGCGTCCAGATGCCCACTGCAAGAGGAGCACCGACGATGCCCCACCCCGAGCCGACGTCCGAGCCCGTCGCGCACTATCCGGCCCACTACCTCACCAGCACCGCCCGCTTGTTCGGGTGGGCCGTGGCCACGCACCCCGACGGGAGTGTGCGCCTCTCGCTCCCGGACCGCACCGTATGGGCCCACTTCGCTCCCGACGGCTCCTTCCGGCACGGCACGGCCACTGGCGGAACCACCGCGGACACCCGGCTGGACCTGCGCCAGGTCCTGGACGTCCTCGAGGAACACGGCTCCGCCGTCCCTCCCGCCCCCCACTGACCCGCCACTCGTCGAGGGGGCGGCCGCACAGCCAGGCGAACGCCAGCAGCACAGTGGCCGGCCGACAGGGACATCGTCGGCACCGACAGCACCGGCGAGCCGTTGGTCACCGCGGAGACCAGCAGTGCCATGCACCCCGCCGCCGCGGCCGCCACCACCAGCCCCTGCGGCCGACACACCGTTTGACCTACGCGGGTGAATCTCCCCAGGTGCATCGTCCGCATCCTGCGGTCCAGCCGCCGTCCTCGGGCAGCGACCGTTCGACAGCCTCCAGCACCAGCACCTCGCGGCGGGAGAGCCCGGGATACCGCAACCCGACCCGCCTCCATTCGTGCGGGGCGCGGCCACGCCCGAGCGCCCTTGAGACACGCGCGCGGCACCATGCGGAGGAGCCCGGCGTCCGCGCCCGCGAACCCCCCGCCGCGTCCGCCCTCGTCACGTGGGACGAACTCGCCGCTGCCGCACACCCCGACGACCTCGCGTTCCCGGCCGACAGCGGACCGCCGGACCGGGTCGATCGCAAGGAGCGGAGGCGCTCCTGAGCCTTCGTTGTCAGACGTAGTTGACCTGGAGTTCCTTGATGCCGTTGATCCACGCGTGCCGCAGTCGGCGCGGTTCGGCGGCCTTGCTGATGTCGGGCATGGCGTCGGCGATTGCCTCGAACATCAGGTTGATCTCCATCCTGGCGAGGTTGGCGCCGAGGCAGAAGTGCGGGCCGCCGCCACCGAAGCCCAGGTGCGGGTTGGGGTCACGGGTGATGTCGAACTGGTGTGGGTCGGCGAACACTTCGGGGTCGTGGTTCGCCGAGCTGTAGAACATCCCCACGCGCTGGCCCTGCTTGATCTCCTGCCCGCCCAGCACGGTGTCGGCAGTGGCGGTGCGCTGGAAGGACATGACCGGGGACGAGCAGCGGATGATCTCGTCGGCGGTGGTCTCCGGGCGCGTGGCCTTGTAGAGCTCCCACTGCTCCGGGTTGTCGAAGAACGAGACCATGCCGTGGGTGATCGCATTGCGCGTGGTCTCGTTGCCGGCCACCGCGAGCAGCAGGACGAAGTAGCCGAACTCGTCCGAGCCCAGGGAGCCTTCCGACTCGGCCGCGACCAGCTTGGAGACGATGTCGTTCGCGGGGCATGCCTTGCGGGCTTCGGCCATGCCCATGGCGTACATCATGACCTCGGCGGCCGCTTGCTGGCCGACGGACTGGTCCACGGCGTAGTCGGGGTCGTCATAGCCCATCATCTGGTTGGACCACTCGAAGATGCGGCCGCGGTCCTCCTGGGGGATGCCGATCAACTCGGCGATGGCCTGCAACGGCAGTTCGCAGGCGATCTCGGTGACGAAATCGCCGCCGCCCTTCTTGCGGGACTCGTGGACGATCCGCTCGGCGCGGTCGACCAGCGCGTCCTTGAGGGCGTTGATGGCCCGCGGGGTGAACCCGCGCTGCACGATCGACCGCAGCCGGGTGTGCTCCGGCGGGTCCATGTTGACCATCATGACCTTGACGGCTTCGATGCCGCCGGGGTCCATTCCCTCCGCGAAGCGGATGATCACGTTGTTGCGGTACGCGGAGTACAGCTCCGGTTTGGTGGAGATCTCCTTGACATCCGCGTGTCGGGTGACGAGCCAGTAGCCGTCGTCTCCGAAGTTGGACACCTGCGGGGACTGCGGGATCCACTTGACCGGGGCCGTCCGACGCAGTTCCGCGAGCTCTTCCAGCGGTAGACGCTCGGTGTACAGGTCCGGGTCGGTCGGGTCGAAGCCGTCGTGGACAACCGGACACGTCATGGGGGCCTCCTGGGGCGGGTGCGGGGGCAGTGCTGCGGTTGTACGTGGCAGGTCGCGCCGCCACGGCGGGCGGCGCTGCGGGCTGTGCGGTCCGCGCGGACGTCGGCCCGGCGGGGTCGGGCAGGGCGTTTCAGACGGCACCGGGTGCGGCGGATCTGCCGCTTCGCGGGGCGAGCAGGCGCCGCACGATGTCGAGGAGCACAGCGCGCAGTTCGTCGTCAGGGAGGTGCGGGAACACCGCGACGGCGGAGTAGATGCCGCCCATCGCGACGGTCGAGGCGACCCGGAACTCGACGGGCCGCTGGTCGTCGTCCAGGACGCTGCGCACGCGTGCGGTGACCGACTCGAGCCGCGGCCTGATCGCCGGGTGCCTGCCGACGGACACGTCGCGGTCGAGGATGACCGCGAGCGTCCGGTAGCGGAGCAGGAAGTCGACGTACCCCTCGAACAGGAGGCGCTGGCGGGCCGCTTGGCC
>NZ_JBEZFP010000188.1:0-15697 GCF_040649515.1 Streptodolium elevatio | reverse complement strand
ACGGGGCTATCCAGGACGGCTCCGACGCCGTGATCACACCAGCCACATCAAGATCATGCCACCCGCGACCGGCACTTACGGGACAGGCCTTAGGGGGCAACGTTGGGACGGAGGTTGCCGAGCAGGCCAGGCACGACACCGCCGACCAGGCGGTGCGCGGCCTGGTTGACGAGCTCCGCGACACCGCACTCGAACAGCGGTGCCTCGACGTGCGGACCCGGTCGAGCCTGAGGGAAACGAGCTGCCGGGAACGGAAGTTCTCGATGACCACGTCCGCCGCACCCGCCAACGCGCGTACGGCTTCCAGGCCTTCGTCCGACCGCATGTCGAGCACCATGGCGCGCCGGTTCCGGTTGACCGCGAGGTAGTACGCGGCGTCGTCGCCGTGGAACGGTGGCCCCCACCTGACGTCCCGCTCGCGTCCGGCCTGCCGACCGGCAAGTACCGGCAAGTACCGGCAGGGCGCCGACTGTCCCGAGGGCTCGCGGCTCGCCCGTTCGCCCTGCGACGCTCATTGTTCGGCGGGGCGTTCTGTCGGCTGGTCAGAGTCGGTCGGCCTCAAGGGTGTTGCGCCACACGGCGGCCAGCGTGTCGAGCATCGCCGAGCGCTCGCGCGTCCAACGGCCAGCCATCCACGACGGCATGAACGTCTCCAGTTGCGTGATGAGCAAGTACGCGCGCCGCCGTCCCTCGGGCTTGGAGAAGTGCGCCCATCGCTCCGGCGGCTTCATGAGCAGGGCCACGAACTCTTTCACGTGTTCCTGGTGCTGGTGACGAAGCGTGTGCGGCAGTTGCTCGGCGAAGATCGCCAGCGCCTTCCGGTTCGCCTCGCCCCCGCTGACGTACGCGTCGAGCCACGCCCGAATGGTCGCGTGCGACCAGTCCGGCAGTTCGCCGAACGCGGCGAACTTCGCACCCGTGTCGGCCCAGATGCGGTCGGCCAACTCGGCGATGATGTCGGCCTTGCCGGTGAAGTGCAGATAGAACGTCGCCCGGGCGGCCCCGGCGGCGGCCACGATGTCGTCGACCGTGGTGGCCTCGTAGCCCTTGGTCTCGAACAGATCGCACGCCGCGGCGATCAGACGCCGACGCGTGTACAACTTCTGCTGGGCGCGCAGGTCCGGGCCGGACGGGCGGTCCTTGGACTCGGGTGATCGGCGGGTCGTGGCTGGCATAGCGCCAGGGTACTCGTCCGGACTGGGCACTCACCTCCGACGCATCCATTCACTGGTCGCCGTGTCTGCCCGGGATACGTGCGGACGGCGAACGGCCGACCACGGCCCCGCGGTGGGTGCCGGGCCCACCATCGTGGAACTCCGGCATGCCCACGACGCTGAGGTGTGGACCTCAGGGCACGCCTGGCAGGTCGTGACGAACATGTGGATCGAACCGACACCGGAGGGCGCCGCCGTGCACTACTACATGCTCGGCATGATCCGGACCGGCGCGAGGACAGCGGAGACGTCGACACGACGGGGCGCTTCGTGGACCGTGTGGCGCGTACGGACGCGTGCCGGCGCATCCGACGGCGCGAGTTCACGATGGACCGCCCGGCGATCCCGCCCGACCTGGCCTGACTCCACCCGACCCCGCCCCACCCGATGCCGCCTGGCCCGACCTGGCCCGACCTGGCCCGATCTGGCTCGACCCGGCCCGACCTCCCGGCCCAACTCACCGCATCCCGAGCCGAGCCGCCTCCCCGGCCGACTACGCCGGCGAGGCGTTGCTGAATATCGGGTTCACCGGCGCCTTGCGGCCCCGCTTGGTCGCGCGTCCGGCCCTTCGCGTCCGGGCGCTCAGCGACTCGACCGCGTCGATGGTCGCCTCGATGACCAGGTCGTCGAGGCGGCCGAAGGCGGCGGGCAGGGCGTCGAGAACCGGGGCCACGCGCGCTTGTTCCTCCGTGCTCGCCGCGTCGAGGGCGCGGCGCAGCTTGGGGATCATGTCGGGCACCGGGGTGCGCTTACTGGCGAGGGTGGCCTGCCCCACGATGGTCGTGCCGACGAGCGTGATCGCCAAGGCCAGGTCCTCGTCGCCCAGCGACAGCGGACTCAGCATCTCGGTCAGCATGATGAAGGACGGCAGCCAGGCGGGCTGGCGCGTGGACGCGATGTACGGCAGCAACTGCGGGTAGGGCCGCAGGTGTTCCATGCTCATCGTCATCCAGTTGCGCAGTTGCTCCTGCCACGTGGCGCCGGCGGGCCGGTCGAAGCCCATGCCCGACGCCACCCGGTCCGCGACCGCGAGCAGCAGGTCGTCGCGGTCCGGGAAATATCGGTACAGCGCCATCGGCGCCGAGTCCACCGCCTCGGACACCCGCTTGACGGTCAGCGGAGTCGCCGGGTCCTCGTACACCAGCGCCACCGCGGCGTCGACGATCTGGTCGCGGGACAGACGCGCCGGGCGGCCGCGGCCACGCGCGGAAGCCGCTCCTGGTACCTGAGTCATCACGTCCCTTTCGCCGCGCCCCGTCGGCGCCGACCGCATGTGACCCCAGGTTACGCATCCCGGCGACCGCATCGCCGTACGCCGCGAGGGTCAGTGGGAGGTCATCGGCGCGGCGGGGCGCAGGGCCGCCGCGGGCCGGCCGTGCAGCCGCCGTGCAGACATCGGCACCCGCACCCGCATCACCTCGGCATAGACGCCGCCGACGCCGCCACGGACGGGGAGAGCCCGGCCACGCGCGTCCGGCGTCCGGTACCCCGTCACGGGCGTCTCAATTTGCGCAACAGTTACACTTATAGATGATCCCCCGTCGGTGGGCCAGAGTCATCCGCTCGCCACGCCCGGCTGCCGACGCACGAAAGCGGTACGCCCGGACGGGAGATGCCCCGTCCGGGCGTACCGCGAGTGCGGCCGGAGTCGGCTCGCGTCAGCGCCGGGCCGGCTCGCCGACCGCCGCGCGCAGTGCGTCGCAGGCGTGGTCGAGTGCGTCCGACGAGGCGGGCACCTGCGTGTAGTAGGAGAGGAATCCGTGCACCGCGCCCTCGACCACGAGCACGTCGACGGTGCCGCCCGCCTTGGTGACCAACTCGGCGTAGGCGCGGGCGTCGTCGCGTCCCATGTCGTACTGCGCCGTGACGATCATCGCGGGCGGCAGACCCGTCAGGTCCTCCGCGTAGATCGGCGAGAGGTAGGGGTGGCGCAGGTCGGCGTCTCCGGCGTACGCGCGCCACATCGACTGCGAACTCGACCGGTTCAGCATGGGCGCGTCGGCGTTCTCGACCGCGGACGGCCGTTCCGAGAGGGCGTCCAGCCCGGGGTACGCGAGGAGTTGGAAGGCGAAGCGGGGTCCGCCGCGGTCGCGCGCCATCAGGCCGGCGACCGCGGCCAGGTTGGCGCCCGCGCTGTCGCCGGCGACCGCCACGCGCGCCGGGTCTCCGCCGATCTCGCCGGCGTGCGCGGCGACCCAGCACGCCGCCGCGTAGAAGTCCTCGGCCGCGGCGGGGAACACGTGCTCCGGGGCCAGCCGGTATTCGACCGACACCACCAGGAACCCGCTGCGGTTGGCGATCTCCCGGCACAGGCCCTCGTGCGTCTCGATGCCGCAGATGGACCAGCCGCCGCCGTGTGCGAAGACCAGGACGGGCAGGTCGTCGGCGTCGCGGGGCCGGTAGATCCGTACCGGGATGTCACCGGCGGGGCCGGGCACGGTCCGGTCGGCGACGGCGTGGATGTCGGGGCGGGGCTGGCGCGCCGAGGCCTCGGTGACCCGTCGGCGTATCGCGGCCACGGTCTCCGGCGAAACGACCGGCAGCGGCGGGATGACCGCCATGATCGCGGCCAGCTCGGGCACGAGCTCGAACTTCTGGGCGGATGGGTTCACCGCTGGACCTCCTGGCGAACAGGTCCGGCCCGCAGGCCGTCCCTGGTGGAACGAATTGGGCGAGACACACGGAGCCATGGACAAGGCGTCCACTCAAAAGCCAGATCATGCACCCAAGCGCGGCAATCTTCCAGTGCGTGCCGACGGTCGGCGCCAGGCGGTGCCGGCATCGCTGGACACCGACACATGCTGCATGCATCATTCACTCACTAGATAGAGCGTCCACCCAATAGGGCATCTGTCGCCACCGCTCACGCCGCCGTCGTACGGAGCACACGCATGAACGACTCGTCCCGGCGCAAAGCCGTCCACCCGCGCCCCACCCCCGCCGACCTCCCCCTCGCCGGCCCCGGGTCCGACCCCGCCTCGGTGCGGGCCCATCTCGCGCAGGCCGATCCGCGCACGCTCCTGATGTCGCTGACCCACCTGACCCGGAACCCGGAGTACCTGACGCGCTTCGCCGCGGTCTGCGATCCGGCGAACGTGGAATCCGGCGGCGCCCGGCCCGAGGCGGACGAACTGCGCGACCTGCTGACCGCGGTACTGACCGGCGAACACCCGGCCGCGGCCGACGCGGGACCGATGCCGACAGGGCTCTTCCAACAGATGGCGTCGACGTACGCCCATGAGCCGGTGGACGACGAGTTCATCCCGCTCCTGCTGGACCAGTGCGGGTTCGCGAACCTGCCCGGCACCCCGGAGGCCCCGGCCCCCGACCGCCCGCGTCCGCCGGAAGGCTTCCACGTCGTGGTGATCGGCGCCGGGCTCTCGGGCATCTGCGCGGGCGTCAAGCTGGGCGAAGCCGGCTACAGCTACCGGATCTACGACCGCAACAAGGACGTCGGCGGCACCTGGCTCACCAACATCTATCCCGGTGTGGGCGTCGACACGCCCAGCCACTTCTACTCGTACTCCTTCGAAATCATGCCGGACTGGCCGGAGTTCTACTCGAAGGGCAGCTACGTCCTGGATTACCTGCACCGCTGCGCCGACGGGCACGGAGTGCGCGACCACGTGACATTCGAGACCGAGGTCCTGTCCTGCGCCTACCACGAGGCGACGGGCCGGTGGCTGGTCACCACGCGCGGCCCCGACGGCGTCGAGTCGACCGAGTGGGCGGACGCGGTCGTCACCGCGATGGGCTTCTTCCAAGGCTCGGTACGCCCCGACATACCCGGCCTGGACGACTTCGCCGGCCCGGCCGTGCACACCGCCGACTGGGACCCGGACATCGACCTGTCCGGCAAGCGCGTCGCCATGATCGGCACCGGCGCCAGCGCGATGCAGGTCGGTCCGGCCGTCGTCGACGACGTCGCGGCCCTGACCGTCTTCCAGCGCACTCCGTCGTGGATCATGCCGCGCCGCAAGGACGACCTGACCGTGTCGGACGGCGCCCGCTGGGCGATGCGGCATGTCCCCTACTACGCCGAGTGGTTCCGCTTCATCACCTACTGGCTCGCGTCCGACAGCAACTTCGTGCGGGTGGTGGTGGATCCCGAGTGGACGATGCCCGACGTGTCGGTGTCCGCGGCCAGCGAGGCAATGCGTCAGTGGCTCCTGGCCTACGCCCGCGAGGAACTGGCGGACCGTCCGGACCTCTTCGACAAGGCCATCCCGGCGTACCCGCCCTTCGGCAAGCGCATTCTGCGCGACAGCAACTGGTACCGCATGCTGCGCCGCGAGCACGTCGACCTGGTGACCTCACCGATCGAACGCATCACCCCGGGCGGCCTGGTGACCGCGGACGGCACCGAGACGCCCGCCGATGTGCTGATCCTGGCGACCGGCTACCAGGTGCTGCCGATGCTCGACAAGATCCGGATCACCGGGCGCGGCGGCGCGGAACTCGCCGACGTCTGGGGCTTCGACGACCCGCGTGCCCACCTCGGCCTCACCGTCCCCGGCTTCCCGAACCTGTTCGTCCTCGGCGGCCCGAACAGTGCGCCCAACCACGGCGCCGGCGTCAACATCATCTCCGAGGCGCAGGTCCACTACGTACTCGGCTGCCTGAGCCTCCTGCACGAGCGCGGGGCCCGCGCCATCGAGCCGCGGCAGGACGTCCACGACGCCTACAACGAGGCCGTGGCACAGGCGTTGGAGCAGCGGGTGTGGAGCCACCCCAGCGTCCGCAGCTACTACCAGAACAGCAAGGGACGCGTCGTCGTCTCCAACCCCTGGCGACTCGTCGACTACTGGTCGATGATGCGCTCCCCCAACCCCGAGGACCACATCGTCAGTTGAGGCACCCGTTGGTGCGTCGCGCCGGATGGGCCCGGTCGCGGCACGCGCCACGGGGATATCGGTACGCCGCGTCAGCGGTCACGCGTGTGCGACGGTGCCCCTCGCACTGGGGGCGCCGCCGCACACGCGCGGCAAAGACGCCTGCCGGTAGCGCGCGCTAACAAGGCGATGCAGAGGCAGCGCGAGCAACCACCACCGTGGAAGCGATCCCGCCGCCCCTGCTCCCGCCGACGCGCCGGACGATACTGGGACGTACCAGAAGATTTTCCTTGGGGTCCTGGAAGCGGTCTCAGCGTGCACGAACACAACCGACTTGTGGCGGGGCTCGGGCTGCCGCCCGAATGGGCGGAGCACCTCGCCGCCGCCGTGTTCGCCCAGTCCTCGATCGGCCTGGTGGTTCTGGACGCCGACCTGCGCGTGATCTCCGCGAACGAGTCCGCCGAGTTGTTCCAGAAGGTGCCGGTCCACATCGGCGACCACGGGGACATTGTGCTGGCCGCCCTCGGTCTCGACGAAGCCCGGCCGCTGCTGCGCCGGGCGTTGACGGAGGATGCACCGATCGTCGGTCCGGAACCGCTCGTCGACTACGACCCGGTGTCGGGCCGCTGCCGCACGGCCTCCGCCGGACATCCGCCGCCTGCCCTCGTCGGACGCGACGGACGTGCGCGGTACGTCGACCTGGAGCCCGGCCCGCCGCTGGGCGTCGGTGGCATGCCCTTCGAGGTCACCGACATCACCCTGGCTCCGGGCAGCGTCCTGGTCCTGTACAGCGACGGCATGGTGGCGGAGCCGGACCACGATCTGGACCGGGGCATGCGCAAACTTCTGGACCGGGTGGAGCAATTCAACTGTGTGCACCAGGACTTGAACAAAGCCGGTCATGACCTGCTCGACGCGGCGGCGGCCGCGCCGCGCGACGACGACGCCACCTTGCTGCTGGCCCGCGTCCACCCGGTGGGCGACGAGGACAGCACCACATGGGAGTTGGCCGCCGACCCCGCCTGCGTCGGGCAGGCCCGCGACCTGACCACGCGCCAACTCACCGCCTGGGACCTGGACGAACTCGCCTTCACCACCGAACTCGTGGTCAGCGAACTGGTCACCAATGCGGTCCGCTACGGCGGAGGCGGTCCCATCACCCTGCGTCTGATCCGCGGGAACGTACTCGTCTGCGAAGTCTCCGACCCCGGCAACACACAGCCGCGCCTGCGGCGGGCGCGCAGCACCGACGAGGGCGGCCGCGGGCTGTTCCTGGTCGCCCAGTCGACCCGTCGGTGGGGCAGCAGATACGAGCAGTCCGGCAAGACCATCTGGGCCGAGCAACTCTTGCCGGGGGAGCTGCCGTCCGTACGCCGGCCGTCGCGCCTGCCGCACCCGGATGCCGTACCTGAAATTCAGGCCACGCGGAGATCGGGCGGCGCGTATCGCCCCACGGGGCGGGACCGCGGGCATGATGGAGGCCATGGCCCACACCGCCCGCCGCATGTTCGAGCTCCTGGAGCCGATCTGCCTGGTCACCTACCTCGCCGACGAGTGCAACGAGGAGCTCGCCGCACTCGGCCACCGCACCTACTGGGACGGCTACTTCGCCAGCCGCGCCGCCCCGCTGGGGCGGGTGCCGGCGCAGGTCGTGCACGCGGCGTTCTACAGCTTCGCCGACGGGGAGGCCGCGCGGCACATCCCGAGCGCGTGGGAGAAGATCCCGCCCGAGGCGTCCGTGGCCGCCCGGGAGCGGGGCAGCACGGCCTCCCTCCGGCGGATCCTCGGCGACGAACTGGCCGACTCCCCGGGCCTGGTACGCGCCGCCGACCTGACCACCAAGGCCGCGACGAGCGCACCCACGGAAGGCCGGGTGATGTACGCCGGGCTGCGCACTCTGCCGGTGCCGAGCGATCCGGTCGCCCGGCTGTGGCATTCCGCGAACATGTTGCGCGAGCACCGCGGCGACGGGCATGTGGCCGCCCTCGTCGGTGCACGCATCGGCGGTACGGAGGCCCACGTACTCTCCGCGCTGGCTCAGGGCATCCACCCGCCGGAGTCGTTCGGGCGCATCCACCACCTGCCGAAGAAGCGGCTGGCCGCGGTCATGGACGGCCTGCGCGGGCGCGGGCTCGTGGACGCCGACGGCCGGTTCACCGACGCCGGACGCGAGACCACGCAGCGCATCGAGGCCCTCACCGACGAACTCGCCGCCGCGCCTTACGACGCCCTCTCCTCCGCCAAGCTCGACGAGCTGGTCGCCGAGCTCGAACCCGTCACCGCGACGCTGGTGGCCGCTGGTTCGCAGTGACGAGGGGGTTCAGACCCACAGGGCTGTCCATTCCGTGGTGGGACTGATCGAGTAGGCGGCGATCAGCGCGCGGATGAACTCCTTGTCGTGCAGCGGCTCCTACCCGAGGAGGGACCGGTGGCGCAATCCCTCGACGTCCCGCTCGTCGGGCCGACCGACCGGGTCGCCACGATGGAAGACCGACTCGTTCTGCACCACCACGCAGCCCCACCGCCCGTCCCGGACCATGGCGCTTGCCGGTCATCTCGGCCACGTTCGCGTGCGGCGGCCGGCCGCCGCGGGAAGCCGCGACCCTGCCCGGCCCGGCCGAGTCCTACCCGGCCCTGCCCTGGCCGGCCCGGCGACCAGTGCGCGCTACCGTGGACCGATGGTGTCGATCAGGAAGATTCAGGTCACTTTCGACTGCGCGGAGCCGGAGCGCGTCGCTCGCTTCTGGTGCGAGGTGCTGGGATACGTCGTACCGCCCCCGCCCGAGGGGTTTGCCAGTTGGGACGACTACGAGCGCTCGCTGCCGCCCGAACGCCGGGGCGCCGCGTTCGCTTGTGCCGATCCCTCGGGGGTGGGCCCGCGACTGTTCTTCCAGCGCGTTCCCGAAGGCAAGGTCGTCAAGAACCGGGTGCATCTCGACGTACGGGTCGGCACCGGGCTCGTCGGGGAAGAGCGCCTCGCCGCCCTCGAAGCCGAGTGCGCACGACTTGTCGCGCTCGGTGCGGTCCGCGAACGGCTGCTCATCGCCGACGAGTTCAACGAGTCGTGCATCGGGATGCGGGACATCGAGGGGAACGAGTTCTGCCTCGACTGAGGGGGGCGCACCGCACGCCGTCGGCAACAGCTGTCGCGCGGGCTTCGGAGAGCCGGGTTGCGGCGGGCCCGGCCTCGACGGCTCGACGAAGTGCGCGGCGGTCGGTTCCGGGTCAGCGCCGGGTGGCGGCGGGGAAGTCCGGCGGGGTCGTTCCGCGCAGTTCGCGCGTGACGGCGTGGGAGGCCGTCAGCAGCCGTTCGCCGATGACCCGGATGGTGGGCGGGTCGAGGTCGCGCCACACGTGCACGCTGATGTTGAGTGCGGCGGTGCCGTCCCCGGCGAACGCGGGGGCCGACATGACGCTGATGGGGTACGGCTGTCCGTCCCGCAGGTCGTCGTCGAGGTACTCGATGCCGCCGATCTCGTGGAGCAGTTCGGTGACGGCCGGGCGTTGGCGTGGGGACAGCGAGTCGAGTTCGGCCAGGACCTCGCCCAGGCGCCGGGACGCCGCGGTCATGCTCTCGACGGTGTAGCCGCGGCGGCGGACGGCGGCCAGGACGTCGTGGAAGCGGCGGAGGCCGGCGTCGTCGGTGCGGGGGGCGCGGCCGAGCCAGCGCTCGATGTCGGCGGCGGTCCCCCACGCGACGAGGCCGGGGCCGTACGGGGGCGCGAACGGGTAGCGCTGGCCGACGCGTACCGTGTCGCCGCCGCTCGGGGTCGCGGGGCTGCGGCTGCCGACGACGATGTGGTCGCCGCTGGGGTAGCTGATGGTGGCGGTCAGGCCGAGGTCCTTGGCGAGGACGGCGAGTTCGCCGTCCGCGGCGCGTGCGGCGGGGACGCCGGATTCGGCGGCGCGGCCGAGGGCGATGAGCGCGGGGCCGGGGGTGAAGGTCTTCTCCGCCGGATCGCGGAGCACCCAGCCGGAGCGGACCAGCGCGGCCAGGACCGCGTGGCAGGTCGCGCGGTTGAAGCCGAGGTGGCGGACGAGTTCGGCGACGGTGGCCGGTTCGGCGGGCCGGGAGGCGAGGAACTCGACGACGGCGACCACCCGGTCGGTTGGCGGGGACGGCATCGCGGACCACGCGTCACGGCTCTCGGCGGCGGTCACGGGTCGACTTCCTCCTTCGCTTTCGGCCGCCGGCGCCATCCCAGGTCGGCGCGGTCTGCCTGTTGATCTCGTTGGTGAGCAGGGCTACCGTACCCGCTCGACAGTACGTGTTGAATATTTGTCATTGGAGGCTTCGTGGCTTCACCCGGCTCCGAACCGCTGCCGGTGGTCGAACGGCTCGCGGCGATCGAGGACATCAAGCAGCTCAAGGCCCGCTACTTCCGACTCATGGACACCAAAGACTGGGCCGCCATGCGGGAGGTGTTCACCGACGACGCGCGGATGGACATCGACGGGTTCGCCAACGAGGGCGGCGACGCGATCATCGCGTTCATGTCCGAGGTGCTGGCCCCGCTGCGCACGGTGCACCACGGCCACATGCCGGAGATCACCTTCACCTCCGCCGCCGCGGCGACTGGGGTGTGGGCGATGTTCGACTACGTCGAGTTCCCGTCCGCGGGCGCCCCGCAGGGCTTCCACGGGTACGGGCACTACCACGACGAATACCGGATCGAACGCGGCGCGTGGCGCATCGCCTCGACCCGGGTGGCGCGCCTTCGCATCGACCCGTTGGCCGGCGGACTCCCCCAGGGGGCGGCATGACCACGCACGAGTCCGCCGCGCACAAGACGGCCGCGGCCGACCGATTCGCGGTGACCGACCTGGCCAACGCGTACGCCGACGCTCTGGACCGCCGCGACTGGGCGGCGCTCGACGACGTGTTCACCGAGGACGTGGCCGCCGACTACAACGGCCAGCACGTCATCAACGGGCGGCGGACCGTGGTCGGCATGATCCGCGGCTATCTGGACGCCTGCGGCCCGACACAGCACCTGCTCGGCAACCACCGCGTCACCGTCGACGGCGACCGGGCCGAACTGACCGTCAAGATGCGCGTGCACCACATCGGCGCGGGCAGGCACGCGGCGCTGACGTACGAGTGCTTCGGTTGGTACCACGCCAACGCGGTGCGCACCGCCCACGGCTGGCGGCTGGCCACGTGGCGGCAGGAGGTCACCGCCGAACTCGGCACACGTGACCTGTTCGTCGTGGACTGACATCCCACCGAGCCTGTTGTCCCCAGGAGTTCGGCGGGGGCGTCACGGGCTCCCCCAAGCCGCCGCGAGAGCGCGCCGTTCCGCGCGTGCGAGAGGACCGCGACATGACCGATTTCCACGTTCTCGACTGCCACCACCACGTGGCCGATGTGTCCGGCCCGTCAGGGCTGGCGGGGCCGTCCGTCCCCTCCGAAGCCTCCGGACGGTCAGGCGCGTCCGGCGCCGACTCCGGCGATGACAGGGGTATCGCCGACGACCGGAACACCCGCCTGGCCACGATGGACCGCAACGGGGTCGGCCAGGCCGTGGTGATCCCCGGGCACAGCTACCTGCGCCCGAACGGGCTGACCGACACCCGCCGCGTCAACGACGCCATCGCGGCGTACCGCGACGCGGTCCCCGACCGGTTCCCGGCCGCGATCGGCGTCACCGAACCGCTGTACGGGCCCGCCGGACTCGCCGAGATCGACCGCTGCGCCGACGAACTCGGCCTGCGCGGCATCAGCATCCACGCCCGCTTCCACGGCGTCGCCGTCGGCTCGCCGCTCGTCCGCGCCATCATCGAACGCTGCGGCGAGCGCGGCCTCGTCCCCTTCGTCCACGCCATCGGCGAATCGGCGAACGAAGCGCTGTGGCAAGTCCAGGAACTCGGAAGGGACTTCCCCGACCTCACCATGGTGGTCCTCGACGCGTTCTCCTCCTTCGAGCAGTGCCAACAAGCGCTCTCGGTCGGCGAGTTGGCCCCCAACCTCGTCTTCGACACCTCGCTGGCCTACACCTTCGACCTCGTCGAGCCGTTCGTACGCCGCCACGGTGCGTCCCGCCTCGTTTTCGGCACCGACCTGTACTCCCCTCCCCTGGGCTACCGGCGCACCCACGTACTCGGCCAGATCCTTGACTCGGAACTGCCCGACGACGACAAGCGGCAGATCCTCGCCGACAACACGCGCCGCATCCTCGGCCTGGCGAACGGAGGTGCCACCTCGTGAAGTTCGCCACCGGCACCACCGTCAAGAACTTCGACGACTACGCCGCCTGGCTCGACGTCGCCGCCGACTGCGGGTACGCCATGCTCACCACCGGCGACTCGCAGTCCCTGTGGGCCGACCCGTACGTCTCGCTCGCCTTCGCGGCACAGCGCACCACCACCCAGCGCCTCGGCATCACCGTCTCCAACCCCAAGACCCGCCACCCTGCCGTCGCCGCGTCCGCCGCCTCCGCGCTCCAGCACATCAGCGGCGGCCGGTTCGTCCTCGGCATCGCCTCCGGCGACTCCGCACTGCGCAACATCGGCGTACGACCCGGCACCGTCGACGAGACCGAGACGTACGTCCGCACGGTGCGCGCCCTCACCCGCGGTGGCCACGCCACCTGGCAGGGCACCGACCTCGTGCAACGCTGGGCACCGTCCCGGACCCCGGTGTGGATGGCCGCCGAGGGCCCCCGCACCCTGCGCGCCGCCGGACGCAGCGCGGACGGCGTCATCCTGTCCAACTCCCTGACCCGCGAGGCGTATACGCGCAATCTGGCGCACATCGCCGAGGGCGCGGCCGAAGCCGGACGTACCCTGGCCGACCTCGAGATCTGGTGCATGGCCAACGTCGTCCCCGCCGCCACCGAGGCCGAGGGCATCGCCCAGGTCCGCTCCGTCCTGGCCGGCACCGCGAACCACGTCTTCCGCTTCACCACGGAAGGCAAGGGCCTGCCGCCCGCACTGGTGCCCAAGGTCGAGGAGCTCAAGCGGCGTTACGACTCCACCCACCACGCGTCACCCGAGACCGCGGCGCACAACGCGGCCCTCGTCGACGAACTCGGCCTGACCGCCTGGCTCGCGGGCCACTCCACCGTCGCCGGTCCGATCGAGTACTGCGCGGACCGGCTCGCCGAGATCGAGGAGGCGGGCATCCACAACCTCGTCGTCGCGCAGTTCGTCCCCGACCCGATCGCCTTCATGCGCACCTTCGCCGACAAGGTCGTCAGCCGCCTGGCCTGAGCTGCGTGGTCGCCGACTGCCGGGCCGGAATCAGGGGTGGGCCTGAGGCGGCGGCACGCCGTGGCGGCATACGATCCGGCTCGGCGCGCGTCGGGCCCGCGTCGGCCGTCGGGCGCCAACTGTGCCGTCGCGGGCCGGAAGCACCGTCCAGGGCACAGGCGTTCGTCGAGCCATCGGGGGCGGATCATGCAGGGCACACCACACGCGGGCGGCCGACCGACGAGGCTCAGCAGGCGCGGCTTCCTCGGTCTGGCCGGGTTCGCCGGCGCATCGGCGCTCGGCGTGTCCGGTTGCGGATGGCCGAACCGGGACACCGGCCGCCCGGAGCTGCCGACGAGTGAGGTCCGGGAGCCGGTCTGGGTGCGCGAGACCGGCACCGTCGACGCTCTGGTGGCAGGGCCCCCGGGCACGTTGCTCGCACTGGAGTTCCTTCCGTCGCAGCGCCTCGTCCAGTTGGACGCGGCCACCGGCGCCGAGCTCTGGGTGCGTCCGGTCGGGCGGCCGTACAGGGTGTGGTGGGACCGCGCCGACGGCGTCCTCATCCCCGAGGACACCGGCGGCCGGCGGGAATGGCTCTGCCTCGACGCGGCCACGGGTCGCGAGCGGTGGCGTGCGCCAGGCGCCGGATACCGGTTCGAGATGCTGCTCGTCGCCGACGGCATGCTGCTGATGCAGTCCCGCGGCGCGACCGCCGCGGATCAGAGCGGCACGCTCCTCGCCCTGGACGCGGCCACCGGTCGGGAACGGTGGCGCGTCGTGCTGCCGCGAAGTCCCGGCCGGGCAACCGCGGGTGGCGGATTCTTCGTGACGTACGGGCTGGGCGCCGACCTCACCGTGATCGACCAGGCGACCGGCGTCGTCCGATGGACCGCCGTGACCGCGGGCCTCACGAGCCCCAGGGTGCGCGACGGGGTCGTGTTCGGTGCGACGTACGAAACCGGTTTCATCGCACGGGAGTTGGCGACCGGCGTACCGCGGTGGGAGTTCCCGGCCGAAGACCCGCAGCATGTGTCGGTCGCCGGCGACCTCGTGTACGCCGAGGCCGGAGACCTGGTCGTGGCGCTCGACCGGGCGTCCGGGCGACGGTTGTGGCGGATCAAGGCCGGCATCCCCGGCCACAAATGGCCGAGCCAGGCGATACACGTCGTCGACAGCGGGACGCTGTTCACTTCGGTGGGGCGCTACGACCTGCAAGGCGACGAAGCGGAGGGCGAATCGTACGGCGGTCTGGCCGCGTACGACGCCGCGACCGGGCACCGCCGCTGGTGGTACGACGCCGGCGGCATGAGCACCGACACGGTCCTTCCGACGGCAGGTGTCGTCTGCATGCACGACGGGCGCCGAGGCCTGCACGCGATCGACGTCGCCACGGGCCGGCGACTGTGGTGGTACGACACCGGAAGCGAACTGGCCGAGCCACTGGTCGTCTCCGCGGACCTGGTCGCCGGAATCGCCATCGGCCGCAGCCGGCTGTTCGCCCTGCGGCCTTGACGGGGGTGAGCCTTCCCACCGGAGCCTCCCGGGGCCTGCCGGGCCCTCCCGGGGCCTGCCGGGCCCTCCCGGTGCCTACCGGGCCCTCCCGGTGCCTCCCAATGGAGAAGCCTCACCCGGCTCGGCTCGTGCAGTCGGGTGACTTTCACGAGTGTCGGCGCCGTCGTGCCCGGCTGCGGACCGACTCCAGCCAATAGTCGATATATCCGACTAACGGACGGTCGGCACAAACTGGAGCCGCACGTGAACACCACCCACCCGAGCCGAGCCCTCCGCGGGCTCGCCATCTCCGCGTCGGTCGCGACCGCCGGTGCATCGTTGATCCTGGCAGCGCCGTCGGCATACGGCGCACCGGGTGACAACGGTGACGTCAAGGTCCACGCGACGACCACGCCGTTCGACGACCAGCGCAACGAACCCAAGGTCTGCCGCTTCTACCTCGCGGCCTTCAACTTCGACACGGTCCAGCAGGTGACCTGGTCGATCGACCCGCAGCCGGCGGCGAAGGGCACCGGGCACCTCGACGGGGCACTCGTCCTGGCGGACGGCACCGGGCACACCGGCCCGCTGTCCCTGCCCAACGGGATGTACAAGCTGACCTGGAACTTCGAGGGCGAGAGCGGGAAGGCGAAGCAGAAGGTCTTCAAGGTCTCGTGCGTCGACGTCCCGCCGGGCTCCGGGGCCCCGACCGTCAAGGACGTGTTCGGCAACGTGGTTCCCGCAGGCGGCGCGGACACCGGCGTCGGCTCCGCGGCCGACTCGATCGACCCGCTCAAGGCCGGTGCGGGCATCGCCCTGGCGGGCGGCGCCGGGCTGTTCCTCGGCTACCGGCTGCTGCGCCGCGGCCGCCGCGGGCGCCCGAGCGGCGGCTGACCCAGGTACTCCGGCGGTGACACCTCCGCCCGCCGTGCGCCGTACCGGGAGGCCGTCCGACCATCGGGCGGCCTC
>NZ_JBEZFP010000187.1:0-15749 GCF_040649515.1 Streptodolium elevatio | reverse complement strand
GGCTGCTGGTGCACTGGAACGCCGAGGTCTACACCGACCTCGACGAGGTCAAGAAGAGCATGGACCACTCCGGCGCAGACCCGGTCGCGGAGTTCGGCTCCAGACACCCGGCGCCACAAGAACTGCCTCACAAGAACTGCCCCACAAGAACAGCCCCATGAGAACTGCCCCCACGAAATCCCGACGGAGCGTACGCATGCCCGCACATGACCACCTCGCCGCCCACCAGGTCGTCCACCGCTGGTGGTTCAACTACGACGAAGGCCACCTGGACGTCCTGGCCGGGCTGTTGGCCGAGGACTGCCACACGAGTTCCCGTACCGAGACCGGGCAGCACCCGCACGAGGAGTTCATCCGTTCGGACGCCCGTGGCCCCGAAGCGGTGCTGGCCTGGACGCGCGAGCACCGCAGGCACAGCCCGTACCCGCTGCGGCACAACGCCGCCAACGTGCATGTCACCGCTGAGCGGGGTGACGAAATCGACCTGGAGTCCTACCTGTTCGTGACCCAGATCGCCGGCCGGCGGCCGAGCACCCTGTCCAGCGGCATCGTGCACTTCACCCTAGTGCGGACCGACGCGGGCTACCTCGTCCGGCGCAAGGAAGTCGTCCTGGACTCCATCGAGTCCGCCCCGTTCCACGAGGTCGACTTCGTTGCGGACCGCCAGAAGAACTGGTGACCGGCGCCGGCCACTTCGGCGCCCGGCGAAGGCCGTACCCCCGCCCCACGACCAAGGAGTCCGCGTATGGGCAGCCAGCGACTTGACGGCAAGCGGGTGCTTGTCACCGGCGCCAGCCGGGGCATCGGCGCGGCCGTCGCGCACCGCGTCGCGGCGGAGGGCGCCGACGTGGCCATCGTGGCACGTACCGTCAACGCGCAAGACGCCTATTTGCCGGGCACGTTGGTCGACACCGCGGAGCGGCTGCGGGTGTTCGGCGGCGGTGTCGTCGTCGTCCAGGCCGATCTGGCCGACGAGGGCGACCGCGAACGCGTCGTGCGCGAGGCCGAACAGGGCCTCGGCGGCCCGATCGACGTCCTCGTCAACAACGCGGCCGTCGCGTTGTACGGGACCGTCGCCGACTACCAGGCCAAGCGCATGCGTCTGATGTACGAACTGAACTGCGTCGCACCCCTGCACCTCGCCCAGCAGGTCGTCCCGGCGATGGCCGAGCGCGGCGAAGGCTGGATCGTCAACGTGTCCAGCGGCACCGCCCGGCACTGGGACGGCCCGCCCTTCCAACTCGGCGGCACCGGGACCGGAACCACCGTGTACGGCGCCACCAAGGCCGCGCTCAACCGCGTCAACAACGGCCTGGCCGCCGAACTCCACGGCACCGGCGTCCGCGTCAACACCGTCGAGCCGCGCGCCGCGGTCATGAGCGAAGGCGCGCGCGACCTGGTCGGCGACATCGTCCGCCCCGACCAGATCGAGCCCATGGAGGCCATGGTCGAGGCCGTCCTCGCGCTGTGCGATTGCCCGGCCGACCACACCGGCAACACCCACATCAGTCTCGACCTCATCGCCGAACTCGGCCTGACCGTCCGCAATCTCGACGGCACACCGTCCTGACCGCGAATTCTTCGACCGAGCGCGCAACGCAACCCCTCCGGGCCGAGCGCGACAACCCGAACGGGAGAAGCACATGTTCGACCTGCACGGCAGGACCGCCCTGGTCACCGGAGCCGGCCAAGGAGTGGGCGCCGGAATAGCGGAACTCCTGGCCGCTCAAGGCGCGTTGGTGGCGGTGAACGACCTCGACGCCGCCCGCGCGGACGCCACGGTGAAGCACATCCGCGACGCGGGACACCAGGCGCGGGCGCTGGTGTTCGATGTGACCGACCCCGAGTCCGTCGCGGACGCCGTGCGGTCATTCGCTCACGACGCGGCGCCGGTCGACATCCTCGTCAACAACGCCGGCAACGCGGGCGCCGGAGCGTTCCGCCCCCGGCCCTTCCGGGAGACCGAGCCGCACGAGTGGCGGCGGTTCACCGAGGTGAACCTGTTCGGCGTGATGAACTGCGCCAAGGCGGTCCTCGACGGCATGGCCGACCGTCGGCACGGACGCATCATCACGATCGCCTCCGGATCCGGGGTGGTCGGACAGGCCATCGGCGTTTCGTTGTACGCCGCCGCGAAAGGCGGCGCCATCGCCTTCATGCGGCACCTGGCCATGGAGACCGCGGCCGACGGCATCACGGCCAACACCATCGCCCTCGGCATGATCGACCCGGCCGCCAGCGGCCGCGTCGCCGACCACACCCGCGAACTCGCCAAGCGCATCCCGGTCGGACGCATCGGCCTCCCCGACGACGCCGGGGCGCTCTGTGCGTACCTGGCCTCCGACCAGGCGGCGTGGATCACCGGCCAGACCCTGCACCTGAACGGCGGCTCGTACACGTCGTAGGCCAGGCAGCCGAGGCGTGGGCGGCTGTGGGGGTCTGCCTTGCCAGGAGGCCGACCCCCACAGGGGACGTACCGCGGCGTGCGGCCGTCAGCCGTAGCAGGCGCCGAAGGAGATGTTGACCTGGGTCGAGGCGATGCTGCGGCCCTGTTCCGAGGCGACGAACGCGGCGACCCTGCCCACGTCGGCCGTCGTCGCGGCGCGCTTGAACGGCGAGGCGTTGACGATGCCCTGCCTGGCCGCCTCCATCTCGGGGATGTCCGGGAAACTGTCGATGATGCCGCCGCTCAGCAGGGTGACGGTGCGGACGCCGTGCGGCGCCAGCTCGGCCGCCCACTGCCTGCGCAGCGACTCGATGGCGTCCATGCCGACCTGTACGTTGCCGAGGCCGGGGATGCTGTGCGCGGGGTCCGACCCGCCGAAGAACAGCAGTACGCCGGACTCCTGGTCGACCATGTGCCGGGCCGCGGCCTTCGTGGTGATCAGCTGCGTGGCCAGCGCATTGCCGATGGCCGCGACGAAGTCGGGCGTCGAGATGTCGGCCAGGGGCTGGAAGATGCCCTGCTGGCTGATGACGTTGACCGAGATGTCCACGCTGCCGGCCTTCTCCGCGACGGCGTCGATGTGGTCGTTCACCGCGGACGCGTCCATCGCGTCCACCACGGCTGTCTCGGCCTGGCCGCCCGCGGCGCGGATCCGGTCCGCGGCCGCTTCGAGGGTCGCCGGCGTCCGGCCCACCAGGAAGACCCGCGCACCCTCGGCGGCGAAGGCACCGGCCATCGCGCCGCCGACCGTACCGCCGCCACCGTAGATCACCGCGGTCTTGTTCTCCAGCAACATCGGTTGCTCCTTTCGTCACCGCAGAAGCTACGGCCGGGGCACACCGCTTCACATCGGTCACGTGACCGGCACGAAACCCACTCGTGGGACGGCCGGTTAAGTCATCCGAGCCCGAGCTGCGCCAGTTCCATCCGTCGGGTGACGCCCAGCTTCGGATAGGCGCGGTACAGGTGGTGGCCGATCGTCCGCGGGCTGAGGTACAGCTGCGCGCCGATCTCCTTGTTGCTCAGCCCGGTGGCCGCCAGTCGAACGACTTGCAGCTCCTGCGGCGTCAGGTCCTTCAGCGGGTCGTCGGCGATCGGTTGGAGGGTCGGGCGTTCCCCGAGCGCGGCGAGTTCGCCCGTCGCGCGTGCTTCCCACGGCGACGCGCTCAGCCGCTTGAACCCGGCCATGGCGGCGTCCAGTTCGGTCCGGGCCTCGCCGCGGCGTCGTCTGCGGCGGAGCCATTCGCCGTACAGCAACCGGGTCCTGGCCTGGTCGAACCGGCCGCCGTGCGCGGCGTGCAGGTCGAGCGCCGCCCGGTAGTGCTCCTCGGAGTCCTCGAGGACGGCCTGGCAGCGCCGGAGCAGCGCAGTCGCGCCCGGGCCGGCCACGTGCCCGGCCCACCGTTCGAACGCGGCGAACGGCTCGGCGACCCGGTCGGGGCCGCCGTCGCGGACCGCCGCCTCCACCAGATCCGGGACCGCTCGAATGAGGAAGTCGTACTTGGCCGGACCGGCACACACGGCGTGCAGCGCGTCGAACGCGGCGCCGTACCGTCCGGCGGCGAGGTCGAGCAGACCAAGGCCCCAGTACGTCCACGCGGTACCGACCGCGTGCCGGCCCGCGACGACCGGCAGCACCTCGGCGGCCAGTTCGCGGCATCGAGGTTCGTCGCCCGTCACCGCGGCCAGCCACACGGACGTCGCCCGCAACACCGCGACCTCCATGTCCATCCCGAACTCGGCGCTGAGCGACACCGCTTCCGCCAGGCAGGTCTGCGCCGTGAGGAAGTCACCGCGCAGCGCCTGGGCCGCCGCGACGATCTCCTGCGCGTACGGGATCCAGGTCAACGCGCCACTGGCCCGCACCTCGGCCAGCATCAGGTCCATCACGGCGACGGCCGTACGGTCCTCGGCCAGCATCAGAGCGCTGAACCCGGCGACGATCCGGTGCATGAGTTCCGCGTCCGGCGCGAGACCGACCGTGAGCATGGCGCGGAGCGGGCCGACGGCCTTCTCCGGCCTGCCGCTCAGCATGTCCCCCCAGCTGATCTGCGCGTCGGCGGACGCCCGCCGCGCGGATTCCGGCGGCAGCCGCAACGCACCCAACAACCGCCCGGCCTCGGCGATCAGCGGCAGCGCGCCCGCGTCGCGACCGGCGCAGACCATCTCGGTCACCATGACGAGCGCTCGTTCGGGGTCGCTGTCCACGACCAACCGCGCCGCCTCGGACGCGAGCGCGGCATCCGCTTCGGGGGACGTCCGCTCGTACTCGATCTGGCCGCGCAGCAACGTCGCCTCCGCGACCAGGCCCGGATCGGCGGTGAGGGAGGTGACTTCGACGGCCAGCCGCGCCGCGCGGTCGGGTTTGCCCGCGTCGTACGCGGCGGCCGCGGCCTTGGCGATGCGCCGCGCCTTGAGCCCGGGGTCCACGCTCAGCCGGCCGGCGCGGTCGTACGCCGCGGACACCGCCATGGCCCCGCCGCGCCGCTCCGCCCGCAGCGCGGTCCGTTCGAGCTCGGCGGCCACCGCCTCGTCCGGCTCGGTGGTCGCCGCCGCGAGGTGCCAGGCCCGGCGGTCGAGGACGTCCGGCTCGGTGAGTGCGCCGGCGAAGGCCCGATGGACCGCGATCCGCTGGTGGTGGGTGGCGCACTGGTAGGCCGCGGCCCGCACCAGCGGGTGCCGGAACGCCAGTTCCCCGTCCGCCACGTTGATCAGACCGGCGTGCTCGGCCGCCTCCAGGTCGGACGTGTCCGCACCGACCGCACGGGCGACGCGCAGCACCGTGTCCATCCCCGCGAACCGGTCGGCCGCGGCGACCAGCAGGATCGACCGGGACGCCGGGGGCAGGCCGACGATCTGTGCGCGGAAGGTCTCCTGCACCCGTTGCGTGACCGGCAACGGGCTGACCTGGTGGGCGGGTTCGGCGCGACCTTCGCGCTGCGCGGCCAGACGTGCCGCGCCGAGTTCGAGCAACGCGAGCGGGTTCCCGTTGGCCTCCTCCAGGACCCGTGCGCGCATCGGGGCGGTGAGTCCGGGACTGTGGCGGTCCAGCAGCCCGGCCGCGGCGTCCGACGACAGGCCCGGCAGCCGCAACTCCTCGATCCGGGCCGTCGGGAACGGTACGGGCGTGTCGCGGACCCCGAACAGCATCGCGACCGGGTCCGCCTGGAACCGCCGGGCGGCGAAGAGCAGCGCGTCCGACGAACCGCGGTCCAGCCACTGCGCGTCGTCGACCACGCACAGCAACGGCTTCTCCGCCGCCAACTCGGCCACCAGCGTCAGCGTCGCCGCGCCTATCAGGAAGGGGTTGCTCGCCGTGTCGTCGCTCAGCCCGAACGCCCCGCGCAGCGCGGCCGCCTGCGGGTCCGGCAGCAGGTCGAGGCGATCCAGGTACGGATACAGCAGCAGGTGCAGGGCGCCGAACGCCAACTCCGCCTCGGACTCGATGCCGACGCCGCGCAGCACCCGCATGCCGTCCGCCGCGGCCACGGCGTGGTCGAGCAGCGCCGACTTGCCGATCCCCGCCTCGCCCCGGATGACCAGCGTCGCGCTGCGACCGGTGGACGCCTGCCCCAGGATCCGCTCGACGTGGTCCCGCTCCGCATCCCGGCCGACCAACATGGCACCAGAGCCTAGTGCCGGGGGCGGACAGCCGCCGGTTGCCGACGGCTGCCCGGCAAGCTGACGTCCAGTCAATAGCCGTACACAATCGGGATGGTGGGGCTGCGCGGACGCCAACCGACCGGCATACTTCGGCAGTGCGCGAACACCTGGCTCTGCCCGACGAGGGCAAACCCGACGGCGTGCGGCCGTGGACGGCGTCCGGCGCGGACGCCTGGGCCGCGGTCCGGCCCCACTGGTTCTTGCGCGTGTGGTGGCCCGCGGCGGCGGTGGTCGCGGTCGGCTTCACCGTGCTGTCCACCGCGGTGCCGCAGAGCTGCGGTGCCGGCGGCCCGTGCGCGCCGGACACATCCGCGCCGGTGATGTTCGCACTCATGGTGGTGTACGTCGTATCGCTCGTCAGACTCCCATGGATGGCGACGCTCTGCGCACCCGCGCTCGCGATCGCAGCCGCGCTCACGGATCCGATGACAGACGAAGGCGCGTGGCGCTGGTGGCTTCTGGCCGGCGCGCTGCTGTGGGGGTTCGCGGCGCATACCGCCGCGCTGCTCGTGGCGCGGCGCCGCGGCCGGCTTTTTGCCGCCGACGGGCTGGACATCGCCGCCGTCCCGTCCGGTCGTTGGGACCGGAAGGCGTCCCTGCGTACGGCGGGACTCGCCGGCGTGCTCCTGACGGCGGCAGGGGTATCCGCCGCGGGCGGAGCCGCCGACCGACCGGATCGTGCCGACGCGGCAGTGGTGGCGCACGACAGCTCGCTCGTCGGCCGGGACGGACGCTTCGGCGCGTTCGTGGACCCGGACGTGGATCCGGACGTGGATCCGAACCCTTACCAGGAACCACCTCCTGCCGCGTTGGAGGATTGGTACCGACAACAGAACCAGGCGACGGAACAACGTGTTCAGATCACGGTCCTGGAAAGCGCGATCACGGCCGTGCCGCCGCAGCCCGGCGAGACGGACCGGCAGGACGGCGAACTGAACCAACGCGGTTTCACCTACGGGTGGCGCCTGACCGACATCTCGGCGGCGACCTGGTGGGGCATCCTGGCGGCGGGACCCGTGTTCGTGACCCTGGCCGGCGCACTCCTGGCACCGGCGCGCGCGGCTCGGTCGGCAAACGGCTCGGCGCCCGCGCGCCTTGTTCTCGTACGCGAACACCGCCCGGGGCGCACAATCGTGTACCCGGCCGACGACCGGTACGGCCGCACCCCTTTGTTCGTCTGCGACGTGCCCTCGCCGAGCGCGTCCGACCGCATGTGCGAAGCGGTCCTGTACGGAGTGCCCCGCCCCCGCGCGGCCGTGGCCCTGACCGTGCCGACCGCGGACGGCGGGACCCGAACCGGCATTGCCGCCACCGGGATCCGGCTGATCCGGCCCGCCGCACGCGCCCCCTACCGCCCCCGCCAACTGGACGTGACCGCGGCCCAGATGGCCCCGCGGGAGGCGGCGGTGGTGTGGCGCACCCGAACCGGCACCGTGGCCGGCGACGCCGACGGCATCCATCTGACCGCCGCTTGGGGACGCCGTACCGTCGCGTGGTCGGACGTTGCCGAAGTGTCCTACGTCGTCCGCACGTTGGTGGTCACGACCACCTCGGGCCGACGCGCGCTCCTCCCCGGGCAGAGCGAACTGGCCCATGTGGCAGCCGTCCTCGCCACCATGCACGCCAACCCGGACCTGCGCCCCACCGAACGGGACCGGCACGCCCCCGCGCCCCGCCTCCTGTGGCTCCTCCTCCTCGCAGCCCTGACGGCGCTGTCGGCGTACCTATTCCTGTAGTTCCCTCTCCGGTCACGGACGCAGGGCCGAACGGCGTCGCCAACCTCTTCTGCCGGCTGCCGGACATCACGCAGTCACGGTGTGGCGTGCGGCAGTTGGTCAGGCCGCGGCTTCGGTTCGGGCCTGGGCCTTCAACTGGGTGAGGTGTCGCCGGTACTCCTCTGGGGTGACGACCTTTGTCACGACGCGCATTTCGTGATGGCCGGCACCGCACAACTCCGCGCAGTGGCCGTCGTAATCGCCCACGACGTTCGGCGTGAACTCGAATTTGTTCGTCCGGCCGGGGACGAGGTCCAACTTGACCAGGAAGGCAGGTATGTAGAGCGAGTGGATCACGTCGGTGGACTTCATCTCCAACCGCACCGGCTGTCCCTGAGGCAGGTACAGCGTGGGGACGTCTCCGCTCGCCGCGGCGTCGTGGACCGCGCCGATCTGCCGGCCGGGACCCTCTTTGTAGGTGAACGCCCACTGCCACTGCGAGCCGACCACCTCGATGACGTTGACCGGCGCGGAGGCCGGATCGGGCGCTTCCGTGGTCGCCGGGCGCTTGGTCGTCGTTGTCGGGTCAGTGTCACCGGACGGCGTGCCGCCGGTGCGTGCGGCGTCCCGGACGCTGCCGGCCCCTGAGCCGTGGGCCCCGGCGGAGCACGCGGTCAGGAGCAGGGGCAGAGCCGCCAGGACCGCTGCCGTACGCAACCGCGCCCGCGACGCCCGTCCCGGCACATGCCGGCCCTTCGGCACCCGCCGCGCCCACTCCCGTTCACGATGGCCGCCCACTCGACACCCCGTCCGATCCGTTCCGCGAGACGCGGCGAACGTAGCAGCCGAGTGAACGAGGGCGTGTTCGCGGGGCCGCGGCTGACGACGCGGCCGGCCACCTCGCGTTCGGGAGCCGGGCGAGATCCGACTCCCGAAGGCGGACCGCGGCGCCGAGCGGCGTGTACCGTCGACGCCCATGACAGCACAGTCACCGGCGCAGGTTGTGCAGAGCTTGTTCCCGTTGCTTGCCGCGGGCGAAAGCGCGGAGGCGGCGGCGTTGTTCGCCGATTCGGTGTCGTTCTCGATCCCGCACCCTCCGGGCATCCCGTGGGTGCCGGAGGTCGACTCGGCGGCGGGTATGAAGACCTTCTTCGAGCTGCTGCAAACCCACGTGCAGGCCAAGGAGTTCGACCTCCACCACGTCATCGCCGACGGCGACCATGTGGTGCTCTTCGGACGCATGGTCTCCGAGGTCAAGAAGACCGGCCGCGACATCGACACCGCGTTCGCCCTGCACACCACGGTCGAGGACGGTCGGATCACCCGCTACCACCTCTACGAGGACACGTACGCCGTCGCCAGGGCGTACAACGACAACTGATCCCGCGACATCCCGCGACGTCCCGCGGCGGAACCGACGGTCGCGCCGAGTCGCGGGCAGTGATCTGCCGCGGGTTCGGCGCGGCCCGGCAGGACTCGCCGCGCGTCGGGTCGGGGATGCGGCAGGTCTGGGCTGACCGGCCGTCGGGGAACGCGCCTCGGCCGAACGGGTGTCCCCGGGGAGTGGCCGTGCCCCGAAAGGGGAGACGCACGGCATGCTTGGGTCGCCGTCTCCTCGAAGAGGCTCGCGTGTACGGTCCTCCGCTGTCGCACTCGTGGCCGCGAGCGCCCTGTTGCTGGGCGCCTGCTCGTCTGGCGGCATGGACAAGGACAAGCCCGCGCCGCCGACGGCGTGGAGCAACGTGATGGCGATGCTCGGGCCGGACGGCTCGGTGTCCGAGGACATGGCGATGTCCGCCTTCGCGACGGTGTTCGGGCCGGTGCCGGGAGGCCAGGTCCAGTCCGGGAGCCGCGAGGACCTCACCTCGGGCTCGGCCGCGCTGCGCTGGGTCTGGAAGTACTGGGACGGGCTCACCGAGGAACAGCACGAGGCGGTCAGCCGGCTGTCCGGCTGGGACGGGCCGCCTCAGCGGGAGGGTGGTGCCGCCGCCGCAACGGACCGGCGCCCGTCGGGGTCGGCGACGCCCACCGCATTGCGTACGGTCCGGCAGCCCTGCCCGGCTGCCGCGGTCACCGACGCCCCCGCCGTGACGGCGCGGCTGCGCGCTTGGTGGCCCAAGCTGGCCGCGAAGATCGGGGTCCCCGGCCAGGTGACGTTCCTGACCTGCCAGTTCTCCACGCCGGCACCGGTCGAGGAGGGGCAACCGCCGCCGCCGGCGAACGCCGCGGCCAGCAGCACGGGCACGGTCGACGAACGCGGCCCGTACTGCCGCATCAATTTCTACGCGCCGTACAACGCCCCGGACCGGGACGACGCGACGCGCGACGAGCTGATGATCCACGAACTGGCCCACTGCGCCGAGGGCATCATCCTCGGGAACCTCGCCGACTACGGCGCCCAGCCCCCGTGGGTGGCCGAGGGGCTTGCCGACTGGATGGCGGGCAAACTGTCCGGCCACTTCGCCTCGCGCAGCGCCCCCGGCAAGTGGACGGCGTACCTCACGCGGCAGAAGCGGCTCCTGACCGAGCACTCGTACGAGGGCCTCGGCTTCTGGTGGGAGCTGGACTTCCGCGGTGTGGACGTGTGGACGACGGGCCGGGCGGCTGTCGTGGCCTCGGCCAAGAACGGCGTGGCCCGGAACGAGGCCGCTTTCGCCGCGGCCCTGGGCGCTAAACGCCAACTGGTTCTGGAGGGCTGGCCCGCGAGCTACACCCGTGAGATCGCCCGCGACCCCGCCTGGGACATCGTCGGCATCGGCGTGACCGGCGACAGGGTCACCCTCAAGAACACTGTGGAGGTCGCGAGTTCGGGGCAACCGGTGCCTTTCGTCAGCCCCGCCTTCGACCCGAACCAGACGGCGCTGAACATCACCGCCGAAGTGCTGAGACTCTCGCACGGAGGCGGCGCACAGGTGTTCGGACGCTTCGGCCCCGGCACCATCGGCGACTACGTGCTCAGCGCGCATATGGGCACCATCTTCTGCACACTCGGCTCGGCTTGCGAGTGCCCGAAGGACACGCCGGGTGAGGGTACTTCGTTCGAACGGATCAATCGGGGGCGCGGTGTCGTCGCGGTGAGCGGCGGCGAGTACGCGGCGGCGGTGCGGATCACCGGCCAGACACTCGCCGACTTCTGCGGCAGGCCCAAGACCACGCCGCAGCCCCCGCAGCCCCCGCGGCCGCCGGGAGGCGGCGGCTCCGGCGCTCAGGGCCCGCGCGGTGGCAGCACCGGCGATCCGCACCTGGTCACCTTCGACCGGCGGCACTACGACTTCCAGGCGGCCGGGGAGTTCACCCTCGCGGCGTCGCAGGACGACGACTTGCGCGTCCAGGTCCGGCAACTGCCCTTCCCGGGCTGGCCCGACGTGACCGCCAACTCGGCGGTCGCCGCCCAGGTCGCGGGCCATCGGGTCAGCCTCACCCTCGACCGGTTCCCCGGCGCCGTCACGGTCCGCGTCGACGGCCGGCCGGTCACGCCCGGCGCGCAGCCGGCCCCGCTGCCCGGTGGAGGGACGCTCACCCGCACCGGTGGCGGCGACCACGAGCAGTACACGGTGCTCTGGCCGGACGAGACATCGCTCCGAGCCGAATCGATCGGCGGCTACGGATTCCAGGTCCACATGGCCCTCGCCGAAGCCCGCAAAGGCCGGATGCAGGGCCTGCTCGGCAACGCCGACGGAAGCAGGGCAAACGACCTCGACATGGGCGGAGGGCGGGTGCTGAAGGCATCGTCGGCGTACGCACCACTGCCGTTCGACGACCTGTACCAGACGTACGCCGACCACTGGCGGATCCAGCAGGGGCAGTCGCTCTTCGAGTACGGGCCCGGCCAGTCGACCGCGACGTTCACAGACCGCTCGTTCCCGCGCCGCCCGACCGACGCGGCCACCGTGCCCAACCACGACGCGGCCCGCGACCAATGCCTCGCAGCGGGCGTCGTGGCGCCTGAGACCCTGTCCGGGTGCACCCTCGACGTCGCGCTCACCGGCCGCGCCGAGTTCGCCGAAGCCGCCGCGGACCAGCAGCAGTTCCTTGCCGAGACACCCGACACCGGCATGCCGGAGCCGGAGCCGGTCGAGCCGCCCGAAACCACCGCGCGCCTGGGCCCCTTCTCCGGGGACGCCACTTGCGCCACGGCCACGACGTGGGTCGCCCGTTGCGACGGGACACTCACCGCGGCCCTGCCCACCGCGACCATCCGCTTCTCGGTGGAGGGCTTCAAGAAGATGATGTTCGCGGCCGAACCCTCCGCCGACTGCCGGGTGCGCTTCGCGGTCTTCGACGAGAGCGACGACACGCCGCTCCTCGACGCCGCCTCGATCTGCGAAGTCCCGAACACCGAGATCGACATCGAGCAGGAGACCTACACCATCCGCCTGAGCACCACTGATCCGGCGGCCGCCCTCGGGTACGCGTTCCTCATCGGCGGCACAGCCTGATCCCGCACCGCCGGGCGCCCAGCGTGTTCAGGTGCCGCCGGGTGCGCCGACGAACTGGGCGCCGATTTCCGCCAGGCGCTCGGCCGCGTAAGACGCGTCGAGCAGTGCCTCGGGGGTGTGGACGCCCGGCGGTACGGCCTCGCCACGCAGCCCGAGCAGCCGCTCGACACCGAGGGCGATGCCCAGCGCGGTCAGCGGTCGCTGCCCTTCCGGATGGACGAGGTAGCGGTGCAAGCTGCGCGGTTCCCCTCCTGGGCCGGTTCCCTCGACGTCGATCCGCAGCTCGACGGAGGCGGGGCCGCCGCGGCGCCGGCCCGCGGACTCGCCGACGGCGAAGTCGAAGCGGACGTTCGGCGCTCCCGTGGCGAGGGCAATGCTGGGCACGTCGAGGATGGCGATGCTCTGGCCGGGTACGCGGACCCCGTCGCTACTCGGCACATCCGTCCGTGCGTCGGGCTCGGCGACCCAGGTGAACACGCCGTCACGGCGTACCAGTCCGGCCGAGGTGGCGGTGGCCCAACGCGCCAGGTCCGCCAGCCCCGCGGGACCGCCGGCATCCAGTTCGTCCAGGACCGCGCCGATCCGGACCGTGTCGATCCGCTCGAACTCCCTGGTGGCGTGCAGCGTCGCCAGAACACCGATGCCCGCGCAGAAGTGGCTCGCCACCAAGACCGCTGAGGCGCTGGGCCGTTGAGCACTCGCGACGATCTCCGGTGCGATGTCCACCAGGCCGCTGGAGATGCTCAGGTACGGCAGCCCGCGCTCCTGCGCGTACCGCAGCCCCCGCAACTGGTGGTCCCACAGTGCGGCGACAACCGCCGTGTGTTCCGCGTCGGCCGGGAGGCCGAGGTCCGCGCGCCGCAGGTCGACGGTCGCGGCGGTGGCCGCGCCGAGTTCGTCCGCGACCCGCTGCGCGCGGCCGAGGTCCCGGCCCGCGATCGTCAGCGGCAGTTCCGGGTGCCATCGGCGCAGCACGGCGGCGGCGCCCGCCCCCGCCTGCCCCGAACCTCCCAGGATCAGAACCGAATTGAGCTGTCCCATGGTGGGTCTCCTTCGCGAGCACTAACCTACATTTTGTAACCTACGTTTTGTAACATAGCCTGGAGTACGACAGCAAGGCCGGGAAGCGACAACAAGGGAGGGCCATGGCGACCACACCGACCCGCCTGTCCAAATCGGCCAGACGGGAGCAGTTGCTCGACACCGCGGTGGCGATCGTGCGCACCCAGGGAGCCGACGGGCTCACGCTGGTGACCCTCGCCGAGGCCGCGGGCGTCAGCAGGCCGATCGTGTACGACCACTTCGGCACCCGCCCGGGACTGCTGCTCGCGCTTTACCGGCGCCTCGACGAACGCCACCGGGCCTCGGTCACCCGGGCGCTGCAAGACGCCGCGCCCGGTGTCGAGGAGGTCGCCCGCGTCATCAGCGCCGCGTACTTCGCCTGCGCCACCGACATGCCGGAGCTCAACGCCGTTTCCGCGGCGCTCAAGGGCAATCCGGACATGGAGGCGGGCGGACTGGAGATGACCGACACCTACGTGGACCTGATGGCCGCCGCGCTGCGGCCGTACGCGCACCTCGAGCCCGACGCGTTGCGGCTGTGCTGTGCCGGCGTGCTGGGTGCGGCCGATGCACTCGCCGCCGAACTGAACCGCGGGCGGGCCTCCGTGGACGACGTGGTCACCGCGCTGGTCGGCCTGATCGTGGGCGGCCTCAAGACCGGGACCGTCAGCTAGGCCGCGCGTCGAGCCTCTCGGGAACCGGCGGCATGCGACGATCGTCAGGCCGGGCGGCGACGCTCCGCGTGACGCCGACCGTCGGCTGCCCGATCCCACCCCAGGAGACCCCCGCGACGCACGTCTCCGGCGAAGGCACCGACAGCACCGAGCGCGGCCGGCGGATGTGGGCCCGCGTCAAGGGCCGCACCGAGATCGCGCTGCTCGTGATTCCCTTCCACGGCTACATGTTCCGGCCCGGCTTCATCCTGGTGTCCAACGGCGAGGAATCCCAGACGCCGCCTAACCGGCGGCTGTATCCCGTCTTCGCGCGCCTGTATCCGCTGATCCGCCGCCTCGCGCCGAACAAGGTCACCAGTACGGAGAGCATCG
Source organism: Streptodolium elevatio (assembly GCF_040649515.1). GTDB lineage: Bacteria > Actinomycetota > Actinomycetes > Streptomycetales > Streptomycetaceae > Yinghuangia > Yinghuangia elevatio. The sequence continues at coordinate 1,378 of NZ_JBEZFP010000187.1, read as the reverse complement.
GCCCGGCGATGCTCGCGGTGGCCGGTCGGGCGGAGCGGGGGAGCACATCCTGAGCAGCCCCGACATCAACCGCCCGGCGGCGTCCGACGGCACGAAGGCGGCCTGAGGCTCGCCGCACGACGCCTGCCGTATGACGTTCACCCGGCCTGCCGCGCCCACCCAGCCTGATGCTGACCCCGCCTGACGCTCACCCGCCTGACGGCCGCCGGGCGCTCAGGCGCTCGTGGGCGGAAGGTCGCCGAGGGCGTCCCGTAGTGCCGCTCGGGAGCTGATGCCGAGCTTGGGGAAGAGGTGGTAAAGGTGGGTGCTCACCGTACGCGGCGAGAGGTACAGCCTCTCGCCGATCTGCTTGTTCGTCAGGCCCGCGGCGGCGAGCGCGGCGATCTCGCGCTCCTGCGGGGTCAGCGTGGCGCCGGCGCCGGGGCCGGGGACAGGAACCGCGCGAGCGGTGGGCGTACCGCTCGCCCAGAGTTGGGCCACGGCCTCACCGACACGGCCGCGGTGGGGATTGTGGCCGCGATCGCGGCGCTGTTGTGGTCGGCCCGGGTGGCACCGGGGCGCTCGACGGGTGACGGCGGTTGATCTCCGCGTTGAGTTCGGGGCTGGGGCGGTTCACATGCGGGCTGTCAGGCGGGCGAAGACCACGACGTTGCCGCTGTAGCCGCGTTTGCTGTCGAAGGTTCCACCGCAGGTGATGATCCGCAGTTCGGGGTGACCGGTCCCGCCGTACACGCGTTCGACGGGGAAGCTCCGCTTGGCGAAGACCTGGATGCCGTAGATGGTGAAGACCGCCATCACGCCGTCCGCACGCAGCACGCGGATCGTGTCGCCCTTGCGCAGGCTGCCGGCCTTGTAGAAGACCGCCGGGCCGGTCTTGACGTCCACGTGTCCGACGACCACCGATGTGCCTTCGGCCCCCGGCGCCGGCGAACCTTCGTACCAGGCGGCGAGGTTGCGGTCGTCGACGTTGGGGGCGGCCACGCTGCCGTCGGGGTTCAGGCCGGTCAGGCCGACCGGCGCGTCGATGCGCACGTACGGCACGACGATGCGGGTCGGCGGTGAGGCCGGGAGCGGCGGGATTGGGCGCGGTGTCGGATCGGCCGCCGCATCGGCGGGGTGCGCCGTGGCGGAGGCCACCGAATCCTTCGCGTCCGGCCGTGCCGCGCCCGCCGGTTGCGGTGGGCCGCCGCTCGGCGTGAAGCCGTCGACGGCCAGGACGATGCCCGAGACGAACGCGATCAGGACGCAGGCGGCGCGCAGCAGCCGTCCGCGACGGGTGAGACGCACCGGCCGCATGCCACGCTGCCGTGCGGGGCGCGGGTGTGCGGGGCTACGGCCGCGGTCGGCCGAGTACCGGGAGGCCGCCCGATGGTCGGAC
>NZ_JBEZFP010000186.1:0-16042 GCF_040649515.1 Streptodolium elevatio | reverse complement strand
GGGCCCCGGCCCCCGGCCGGGGCCCTTCCGCGTCGCGCGTCGCTCTCGTCCTTGCTCCCGTCCGTGCCGCCGTCCTCCCGCCGCACCGCTGTTGTGCGGCGGGGGACCGGCCGGTCGGGACCGGCTGTGACCGGGGCCGGCCGGGTGCCCGGGGTCAGCCGGTGTAGGGCTTGACCTCGATGATCTCGACGTTCATCGACTTGCCGTTGGGCAGCTCGTAGCTGCCGCTGTCGCCGATCTTCTTCCCGTTGATCGCGGTGCCGAGCGGCGACGCGGGCGAGTAGACCTCGACGTCGTTGCCGACGTCCTCGCGCGAGCCGAACAGGAACGTCATGGTGTCGTCCTTGTCGCCGTCGAACGCGACCGTGACGATCATGCCCTGGCTCACCACACCGGTGTCCGCGGGTGCCTCGCCGACCTTCGCGTTGTCCAGGAGGCCCTTGAGCTGGCGGATGCGCAGCTCCTGCTTGCCCTGCTCCTCCTTGGCCGCGTGGTAGCCGGCGTTCTCCTTGAGGTCGCCCTCCTGCCGGGCTTCCTCGATCTTGGCGGCCAGCTCGGTACGGCCGGGACCCGACAGGTGCTCCAGCTCGGCGGTGAGCCGGTCGTACGCCTCCTGGGTGAGCCAGGTGACGTTTTCGCTGGTCTGGGTCACGGATGCTCCTCGTCGGTCATGGAACGTGTTCTCGCCCCGGATAAATCAGCGCCCCTTCACCATCCGGGGCCAGGTGCGCCGCCGGCGATGAAGGGACGAAACCCCGAGACTAACAATTTCCCAGGCGGACCGGCACTCATGCGTCCGCTCAGACGATGCGGCAGCCGTCCAGCTCCGCGGTGTTGGGCCGGTCCGTGGTCTGCAGCACCTCGGTGAGCGTCGTGTTCGACACTCCGGCCGGGACGCGGACCTCCTTGCGCCCCACCTCGGCCCCGTCGCCGCCGCGCGAACGCAGCACGCAGACGGCCTCCTTGCCCTTGTCCTTGCGGACCTCGACCTGCACCTCCACGGACCGCTCCGACGTCACCCGATAACTCGGAATACTCGCCGTGACATCGCGGTTGGCCTGGTCGAGACCGATCCATACGGTCCCGGAGACCAGCAGCACCAGGAAGACGACAAAGGCGATCCGCAGCTTGCGGTCCTTGCCCCGCACGGGGGCGCGGCGGCCGTAGCGGTCGCGGGAGAGCGCGGCATCTGAACCGGCCGAACCGGCGGTCTGGGTCACTGGTCCACTCCCGTGCCTCGGTCCGCGGACCGGCGGGTTTCGCCCGGGCCCACTGCTTCGTCCACTATATGACGGGTCTCCGGAGCACAAGGGGGCCGCCTCCGCAGAACCCGGGGGCGCTATCAGGAGGAGCGACTTTTCCCGTGAGTGAGCGGCTGAGGCTGATGGCGGTGCACGCGCACCCCGACGACGAGTCCAGCAAGGGCGCGGCCACCATGGCGCGGTACGTCCGCGAGGGTGCGGAGGTCCTCGTCGTCACCTGTACCGGGGGCGAGCGCGGATCCGTCCTCAACCCCAAGCTCCAGGGCGACCCGGAGATCGAGGCGAACATCGACGAGATCCGCCGCAAGGAGATGGACGCGGCGCGCGAGATCCTGGGCGTCGAGCAGGCGTGGCTGGGCTTCGTCGACTCGGGCCTGCCCGAGGGCGACCCGCTGCCGCCGCTGCCGGACGGCTGCTTCGCCCTGCAGCCGGTCGAGAAGGCCGCGGAACCGCTGGTACGCCTGATGCGCGAGTTCCGCCCGCACGTCGTGACCACGTACGACGAGAACGGCGGCTACCCGCACCCCGACCACATCCAGACCCACAAGGTGAGCGTCGCGGCGTTCGACGCCGCGGGGGACCCGGACGCGTACCGCGAGGCCGGCGAGCCGTGGCAGCCGCTCAAGCTCTACTACAACCAGGGCATTTCGCGGGCCCGCGTGCAGGCCCTGCACGAGGCGATGGTGGCGCGCGGCCTGGAGTCGCCGTACGGCGAATGGCTGGAGCGCTGGGGCGACCGCGACGAGCGCGACATCACGACGCGCGTGCCGTGCGCCGACTACTTCGGGCTGCGCGACCAGGCGCTGATCGCGCACGCGACCCAGGTGGACCCGGACGGCTTCTGGTTCCGGGTGCCGCTGGAGGTTCAGCGGGAGGTCTGGCCCACCGAGGACTACGAGCTGGTGCGTTCGCTGGTCGACACCGACCTGCCCGAGGACGACCTGTTCGCCGGGATCCGGGCCGCCGCGAACGTCTGAGCGACCCGGCGCGGCGCGCCGTCCCCCATACGAGCGACCTGACGGCCGCCCCTCTTTTCTCATGCGCACAAGCGCGTGCGACCCTTGAGGGGCGGCCGTCCGCGTTCGCCCGCCGCATCCGTCGACTGGAGGAACCCCATGACCGACCTCGCCCTGCAGCTTGCCGCGCTGGAGGAGGACAAGGTCACCCCCGGCCTGTTGGGGTTCACCGTCGTCGCGGTCCTGGCGGCGGCGACCTGGCTGCTGCTCCGCTCCATGAACAAGCAGATCCGCCGCGTCAATTTCGAGGAGGCGCCGATCCAACGCGACCTCCCCGTCCAGCGCACCTCCGCCTCCGACGAAACCCCCGACGCCGCCACCCCCGACCCCGAAAACCCCGCCGACGCCGCAGACAACCGCAAGACACAGGACAACGGCGCCAAGTAGGCGGGTGGTCGTCCTGCGAGGATGGCGGTATGAGCAACCGCCTTGCGGGATCGACCTCGCCGTATCTGCTGCAGCACGCGGACAACCCTGTCGACTGGTGGCCTTGGGGGGAGGCGGCGTTCGCGGAGGCGCGGCGGCGGGATGTGCCGATTCTGCTGAGTGTCGGGTACGCGGCGTGCCACTGGTGTCATGTGATGGCGCACGAATCGTTCGAGGACGCGGAGCTTGCGGCGTACCTGAACGAGCACTTCGTGGCCGTCAAGGTCGACCGTGAGGAACGCCCCGACGTCGACGCGGTCTACATGGAGGCCACCACCCGCATGACCGGCCAGGGCGGGTGGCCGATGACGGTGTTCTGCACACCGGACGGCGAGCCGTTCTACTGCGGGACGTACTACCCGCCCGCGCCCCGGCACGGCATGCCGAGTTTTCGGCAGTTGCTGGAGGCCGTCGTCGACGCGTGGCGGGAGCGCCGCGACGACGTGGTGGCGAGCGGTGCCAAGGTGGCGCAGGAGCTGGCCGCCCCGCGCGGCGGGCTGGTGGGGGCGCAGCCCCCGGGCGTCGAGGACCTGGACGCCGCGCTGCGGGCGAGCCTCCGCGACTACGACGAGGCGCGCGGCGGGTTCGGCGGGGCCCCGAAGTTTCCGCCGTCGATGCTGTTGGAGTTCCTGCTGCGGCACCACGCGCGCACCGGTGAGCGGGCCGCGCTCGACATGGTCGAGCACTCCTGCTCGGCGATGGCGCGCGGCGGTATGTACGACCAGCTCGGCGGCGGCTTCGCCCGGTACTCCGTCGATGCGGAATGGATCGTTCCGCACTTCGAGAAGATGCTGTACGACAACGCGCTGCTGATCCGCGTCTACACGCACCTGTGGCGCACCACCGGCTCGGCCTTCGCCCGCCGGATCGCCCTGGAGAGCGCCGACTTCCTGGTCCGCGAACTGCGCACGCCGGAGGGCGGGTTCGCGTCCGCGCTGGACGCCGACAGCTTGGACGCGGCCGGCAAGTCCACGGAGGGCGCCTTCTACGCCTGGACTCCCGACCAGCTCGCCGAGGTGCTCGGGCCGGACGACGGGGCCTGGGCGGCACAGCTGTTCGAGGTCACCGAGACCGGTACGTTCGAGCACGGCATGTCGGTCCTGCAGTTGCTCGCCGACCCTGAGGACCCGGCCCGCTACGAGTCGGTACGCGAGCGGTTGTTCCGCGCCCGCGCCGAACGCAGTCGGCCGGCGCGCGACGACAAGGTGGTGGCGGCCTGGAACGGCCTGGCCATCGCCGCACTGGCCGAGGCCGGCGCGCTGTTCGACCGGCCGGACCTGGTCGAGGCCGCCATCGCGGCGGGCGACCTGCTGGTCAGCGTGCACCTGGGCGCCCCCGGGGCGGCACCCGTGGACACCGCTGCCGAGCACGGCGACGACCACGGCGACGAACACCGGGACGAACTCCGGGGCGAACTCCGGGACGAACTCCGGGACGAAGACAGCGACGACCACGGCCAGGACTGGGGCGATCGGCTGGCGCGTACCTCGCGTGACGGCCGCGCCGGGCCGAACGCGGGTGTCCTGGAGGACTACGCGGACACCGCCGAGGGCTTCCTCGCGCTGTACGCGGTCACCTCGGACGACGTGTGGCTGACCTTCGCGGGTGTCCTGCTCGACGTGGTACTGGGCCATTTCACCGGCGAGAACGGGGAGTTCTTCGACACCGCGGACGACGCCGAGCAGTTGTTCCGGCGCCCGCAGGACCCGACGGACAACGCGACGCCGTCCGGCTGGACCGCGGCGGCGGGCGCGCTGCTGTCGTACGCGGCGTACACCGGCTCCGCCGAGCACCGCGACGCCGCCGGGGTCGCCCTCGGCCTGGTGAGCCCGCTCGGCCGGCAGGCGCCGCGCGCGATCGGCTGGGGTCTCGCGGTGGCCGAGGCGTGGCTCGACGGCCCGCGCGAGATCGCGGTGGTGGGCCCGTTCGACGAAGCGGCGACGCGTGTACTGCGCCGTGTCGCTCTGATGGCGACGGCCCCGGGAGCGGTGGTCGCGGTGGGTGAGCCCGCGGAGGACGGCGGCGGCCCGGTGGCGCTGCTGCGCGACCGTCCGCTGCAGGACGGGCACCCGGCTGCGTACGTGTGCAGGCACTTCGTGTGCCGGGCGCCGACCGGCGACGCGGCGGAACTCGCCGCTCAGGTCGGTAGTCGCGACGCTGGGTAACGCTATGGTTTCGTGACGTAACACCAGAATTCGCATGGCGTACATGCATACTGAGTATCGTGATTCGCATGCATACTGAGTATGCTCTCTCCTGCAGAACCAGCTCTGGGGGATGTCGGCTCATGCGCGGATTCGTGGTGTTCCGGGAAAAGTTGTCACTCGCTCGCAAGGGCACGCCGCCCGCTTGGGCGCTGCTCGCCTTGGCCGCGTCGGTCGTCGTCTACCTCGGGGTGCGGGGCCTGACCAAGCCGTCGATGGTCGACCTGGTGGTCTACCGCGCCGAAGGTGCCGCGGTCGCGGCCGGCGTCGACCTGTACGGCCCGCTGGCCACGCCGCACAACCTGCCCGCGACCTATCCGCCGTTCGCCGCACTGCTGTTCACCGTGCTGATCCTGCCGCCGTACGAGGCCCTCCGGCTCACCGTGATCGGCCTCAACATCGCGCTGCTGCTCGTGGTGGCCCTGCTCTCCTGCCGCCTAGCCGGCATCGACGGCCGCCGCCGCACCACCGTCGCCGTGGTCGTCACCGCCGTCGGCATGTGGGCCGAACCGGTCTTCACCACCTTCCGCTACGGCCAGATCAACCTGCTCCTGCTCGCGCTGGTCCTCGCCGACTTCACCCGCCCCGCCACCGCCCGCACACGCGGGTTCGCGCTGGGCATCGCCGCCGGAATGAAGGTGACACCCGGCATCTTCGTGCTCTACCTGCTGCTGACCCGCAGGTTCCGCGAAGCCGCCGTCGCCACCGTCACGTTCGCCGCCACAGTCCTGGTCGGCGTACTGGCCCTGCCCGACGCGAGCCGCCGCTTCTGGGGCGAACTGGTCTGGGACGCCAACCGCGTGGGCCGCCTGGAGAACGCGGCCAACCAGTCGATCCGCGGCCTGGTCGTGCGCATCACGCACACCCGCGAGCCCGACAAGGCGTGGTTCCTGCTGGTCGCCGTCGTCGCGGTGGCCGGGCTGGCGTGCGCGGTCTTCGCCCATCGCCGGCTGGGGGACCGGTGGGGCCTGCCGGTGTGCGCGATGACCGGTCTGCTGATGGCTCCTATCGCGTGGACCCACCACTGGGTGTGGTGCGTACCGATCGCCGTACTGCTGTGGGCCGATGCCCGTCGTGCCCTGGCCGCCGTCGCGGTCTTCTGGACCTTCGCGGTCTGGGCGGTTCCGCATGTGCCTTATGTGGAACTGGACTTCGCGCCCTGGCAGACCGTGCTCTCGGCCTGGTACATCCTGTTCGGTCTCGGCTTCCTGGCGTTCGCCGCGTGGCAGGCGCGGCGGGCGGCCCGGCCGGCCGCCGCGGTCCTTGTGCCACGGCGGTCGGCCGCGCCGGTGAGCGGCAGCCGCGCGCCCTGACCGCCGCCGCGCACCGCGGTTGTGTGTGCCCGGACCGCCGCGTACCACGGCCGTATGCGGCCATGGCCGTCGCCGCACCCCGCGGCGGCCCGTCCGCTACATCGTGTGCAGGCCCGACGCGAGGAAGCGGAGCGCCTCGTCGACCACCTCGACCGGGTCGCGGACGAAGCCGTTTTCCGCCCACAGCAGCATCGACTCGTTGAGCACCCCGACGACCGTCGCCGCCGCGTACCGCGGCTGCGGGTCGTCGGGGTCCCGTCCGGAACGCTCCGCGAACACCTCGGCCATCATCCGCATCGTCTCGCGCTGCTGGTGGTACGAGCGGGCCTGCACGGCCGGCTCGGCCACCGCGAGGCGCATCCGGATCTCCATCTCCGCGCGGCCGTCGTCCATCATCGCCCGCAGCGGTCCCAGAACGGCCTGCCGAACCGTTTCGACAATCGGCGTGCCGGGCGCCACCGCGCGCAGCGCCTGCATGATCGCCGGGTCGTACTCGTCCGTCAGCACGACGTCTTCCTTGGTCGGGAAGTACCGGAAGAACGTGCTGGGCGACACCTCGGCCGCGTCGGCGATCTGGTCGACCGTGGTCGCGTCGTACCCCTGCTCGCGGAAGAGCCGGTACGCCTCGCGCCGGATCGCCTCGCGGGTCCGCCGCTTCTTGCGCTCGCGCAGGCCGAGCGGGGGTTCCGGGAGTACGGAGGACTGTGGCGGGCCGGCCTTCGAGGTCATGGACGCCATTGTCGGGCAGCGCCCCCGCCGCCCGGAACACGAGCGGGGGCGCACCTCCCGTGTCATGCCGATGCCACAGGCGTCGGACCCGCGGCACCGTCGGCCGCACGGTCCGGCCGCGCCCCCCGCGCCGCTTCCCCTGTTCCTTCTTCCTCTGTCCCTTCTTCCTCTGTCCCTTCCCCCGTCGCGACCGCGGCCCGGCGCCCCGGCAGGAACGCCGCGACCAGCAGCGCGACCACGACCGACACTCCGCCGCACACCAGCAGGACCAGGTCCATGCCGTGCACGAACGCGGACTGCGCGTCCGCGAGCAGCGCGGTGTCGCCGGTGCGCGACGCGACCTGCGCCGCCGCGGCCACCGAGTCGTCCGCCGGACCGACCGCGTCGAGCCGGTCGCTGTACGCGGCGGCGAGCAGGCTGCCGAGCAGCGCGATGCCCAGCGCGCCGCCGACCTGCCGCATGCTCTGCAGCAGGGCCGACCCGACCCCGGCACGCTCCGGCGCGATGGTCGCCATCACCGCGTCCGTGGCCGGCACCAGTGACAGGCCGAGTCCGAATCCGGCGAGCGTCAGCCACAGGGCGATCAGGCCGTATCCGTCGGACGCGCTGCCCGTCGAGCCCAGCAGCACGGCACCGCCGAGCAGCAGCAGGCCGGCCGGGATGACCACCCGGAACCCGAGGTGGGGGACGAGCCGGTCGCTGAGCACCGCGGCGACCAGCAACCCGCCCATCAACGGGACGAGGCGGATGCCGGTGCCCAGCGCGTCGAACCCGTCGACGGACGCGAACCGCTGCGGCAGCACGAACAACACGCCGCCCATCACGAACGACGGAACCACCGCGGCCGTCGAGCCCCACAGGAAGTGCCGGTCGCGGAAGAGCCCGAAGTCGATCATCGGTGTCCGCGAGCGCGTCTCGCGCAGGACCAGGGCCGCGAGCAGCAGGACCCCGGACGCCGCGAGCACCAGGACGACGGGGTCGACCCAGCCGCGGCGCGGCGCCTCGATGACGCCGAAGACCAGCGCCGCGAGCCCGACGGCGCCGAACACCGAGGCCGGGACGTCGATGCGTCCGGCGTGCGGGTCGCGCGACTCCGGCAGCAGCAGCGCGCACGCGATGCCGGCGAGGACCACGAACGGCACGTTGAGCAGGAACACCGAGCCCCACCAGAAGTGCTGGAGCAGCAGGCCGCCGAGGATCGGCCCGAGCGGCATGCCGAGCGCCATGCCCGCCGCCCACAGCGAGATCGCCCGCGAGCGCTCCTCGGCCGGGAACAGGCTCGGCAGGATCGACATCGACAGGGGCATGATCAGCGCCCCGCCGATCCCCATGAGCGCCCGCGCCGCGACGACCATGCCCACCGAGTCGGCGAACGTGCCCAGCAGCGAGGCCGCCCCGAAGAGGCCCAGCCCGACCAGGATCAGCTTCTTGCGCCCGAACCGGTCGCCGAGCAGGCCCGCGGGCAGCAGCAGCGCCGCGAAGACGATCGTGTACGCGTCCACGATCCACTGCAGGTCGCCGGTGTCCGCCCCCAGCTCCGTCGCCATCGTCGGCAGCGCGACGTTGAGGATCGTCATATCGAAGCCGAGCACCAGTACGCCCATGACCAGCGCGCCGAGGGCCCACCACCGGCGGGGGGCCGCCGTCGTCGTGTCCATGTCCACCCCTTGGTAGTAGCTGTTAAATGACAGTAGCTATCAAAAGATTTCAACTGTCAAGAGAGTGCTACTGTCATTAAGCACCTCGGTCTGCTCTCCGGGCAGGGGCCCAGCACGCAAAAACGGCCGAGGCCCGCATCCCTGGGGATGCGGGCCTCGGCACGAAGTGTGTCCGGCGTGTCAGGAGGTGTGGCGAAAGTACGTGCGTCGGGTGGGGGTTCGCCTGCCGGTTGCCGGCTGCCGGCTGCGGGCCTGCGGGGCAGTGCCTACTGGGTGTACGCCACCAGCGAGACGCCCACGTAGTGGGCGGTGAACGCCGCGAGCGTGAACGCGTGGAAGACCTCGTGGAAGCCGAACCAGTGCGGCGAGGGGTCCGGGCGCTTGAGCCCGTACACGACGGCGCCGAGGCTGTAGAGCAGGCCGCCCGTCACCACCAGCACCAGGACCGCGACCCCGCCCTCGCGCAGGAAGTCGGGGATGTAGAAGACGGCGGCCCATCCGAGCGCGACGTACACGGGTGTGTAGAGCCAGCGTGGTGCGCCGATCCAGAAGACCCGAAAGCAGATGCCCGCGAGGGCACCGCCCCAGACCACGAACAGCAGCGGCGAGTCGACGCCGAAGAGCAGGATCGAGAAGGGCGTGTAGGTGCCCGCGATGATCAGGAAGATGTTCGCGTGGTCGAGGCGCCGCAGCACGGCCTCGCCGCGCGGGCCCCAGTTGCCCCGGTGGTACAGACCCGAGGTGCCGAAGAGCATCGCGGCGGTCAGTGCGAACACCGCGCACGCCAGCCTGGCCTTCGTGGTGTCGGCCACGGCCACCAGAACGATCCCGCCGGCCACGGCCAGCGGGAAGGTCCCCAGGTGAAGCCAACCGCGTAGTTTGGGTTTGACGGCGGGGCCGTCGGGCGCGAGGGCGTGTACGTCCACACTCATGCGGGAAGTGTACTTACGGGGACGTAGGTTACCTGTTGGTAGGACGTGAAACTCATCACGGAATATCCGCGCCGAACCGGGGTTCTCGCGCCGATCTTTGGGTCATCCGCCCGTTTTGGGGGCACAACTTCCCGGCCGGGGCCCTCCCGCCCGATCCCCCGTGTGGGTGACCGCGTTAAAATCCCCGCAACCCTCAACCCCGACGCCGGGGGCTCGCCGTCCCCGGCGCGAAATGGAGCGATCGTGGCGTACGAGGCCCTTGGCCTGGACAAGGCCCCGACGAAACACAGTCAGCTGATCGAATGGGTGCGCGAGATCGCCGAGCTCACCCAGCCGGACCGGATCGAATGGTGCGACGGTTCCGAGGCGGAGTACCAGCGCCTCGCGGACCTGCTCGTCGAAAAGGGCACGTTCAAGAAGCTCGACGATGTGAAGCGTCCCAACAGCTACTACGCCGCGTCCGACCCTCGGGACGTAGCGCGCGTGGAGGACCGCACCTACATCTGCTCGGAGAAGCAGGAGGACGCCGGTCCCACGAACAACTGGGTCGCCCCGGCCGAGATGCGCGCCAAGTTCGGCGGGCTGTTCAAGGGCTCCATGAAGGGCCGCACGATGTACGTCGTGCCGTTCTGCATGGGTCCCCTCGGCTCGCCGCTCGCCGCCTACGGCGTCGAGATCACCGACTCGGCGTACGTCGCCGTCTCCATGCGCACCATGACCCGCATGGGTCAGCCGGTGCTCGACATCCTCGGTACCGACGGCGACTTCGTGAAGGCGGTGCACACCCTCGGTGCCCCGCTGGAGCCGGGTCAGGCGGACGTCCCGTGGCCGTGCAACGAAACCAAGTACATCTCGCACTTCCCCGAGGACCGGGAGATCTGGTCCTACGGCTCCGGCTACGGCGGCAACGCCCTGCTGGGCAAGAAGTGCTACGCGCTCCGCATCGCCTCGGTCATGGCCCGCGACGAGGGCTGGATGGCCGAGCACATGCTCATCCTCAAGCTCACGCCGCCGTCCGGCGCCGAGCCGAAGTACGTCGCCGCGGCCTTCCCGTCCGCATGCGGCAAGACCAACCTCGCGATGCTCCAGCCCACGGTCCCGGGCTGGAAGGTCGAGACGATCGGCGACGACATCGCGTGGATGCGCTTCGGCGCGGACGGCCGCCTGTACGCGATCAACCCGGAGGCCGGCTTCTTCGGTGTCGCACCCGGCACCGGCGAGGAGACCAACGCCAACGCGATCAAGACCCTGTGGGGCAATTCGGTCTTCACCAACGTCGCGCTGACCGACGACGGCGACGTGTGGTGGGAGGGCATGACCGACGAGGCGCCCGCACACCTGACCGACTGGAAGGGCAACGACTGGACGCCGGACTCGGAGACGCCGGCGGCGCACCCGAACGCCCGCTTCACCGTCCCCGCGTCGCAGTGCCCGACCATCGCCCCCGAGTGGGAGGACCCGGCGGGTGTGCCGATCTCGGCCATCCTGTTCGGCGGCCGCCGCGCGAGCGCGGTCCCGCTGGTCACCGAGTCCTTCGACTGGCAGCACGGCGTCTTCCTCGGGGCCAACGTGGCCTCCGAGAAGACCGCCGCGGCCGAGGGCACCGTCGGCGAGCTGCGCCGCGACCCGTTCGCGATGCTGCCGTTCTGCGGCTACAACATGGGCGACTACATGGCCCACTGGCTGGAGATCGGCAAGGCGACCGACGCGTCGAAGCTGCCGAAGATCTACTACGTGAACTGGTTCCGCAAGGACTCGGACGGCAAGTTCGTCTGGCCGGGCTTCGGCGAGAACAGCCGCGTGCTCAAGTGGATCGTCGAGCGCCTCGAGGGCATCGCGGACGGCGTCGAGACGCCGATCGGCGTCCTGCCCACCCAGGACTCCCTGGACCTGAAGGGCCTGGAGCTGACCGACGCCGAGCTCGAACTGCTGCTCACCGTCGACCGCGAGATCTGGAAGCAGGAGGCCGCGCTGGTCCCCGAGCACCTGGAGAAGTTCGGCGAGCACACGCCGCAGGAGCTGTGGGACGAGTACAACGCGCTGGTCTCGCGCCTGGAGGCGTGACGTACCCCTCGCGGCGTACGGCCTCCGGGTCCGTGTGAGGTACGCGCCCTGAGCGCGCCCGGGAAGCCGGGTGCGCGAGGGGCCGGATGTGTGAGACGGCTCCGCCGGAATACCCGGCGGGGCCGTTTCGCTTGCATGACACGCGGAGTCTTCACCGACTCTTCACGCCGCTCGGCGTTCGGGTGATTCCCGCTGGTCCGGTTGCGGGAGTAGGGTTTCCGGCGCGGGTGATCCACAGGACGGAGGAGCGGCAGGTGGACATGAGCCTGCGGGACCTCGTCTACGGCGCCTACGGGCGGCGCATCGAGACCTCGCTCGACCCCACCGACGTACCGCGCCACGTGGGCGTGATCCTGGACGGCAACCGGCGTTGGGCCAAGGCGTACGGCGAGCAGCCGGCCGAGGGCCACCGCAAGGGCGCCGACAAGATCCACGAGCTGCTCGGCTGGTGCGAGGAGGTCGGTGTCGAGGTCGTCACGCTGTGGCTGCTGTCCACCGACAACCTCAACCGGCCGCCGGAAGAGCTCGCCGATCTCATGGAGATCATCGAGAACGCGGTGCGCGACCTGGCTGCGACCCGCCGCTGGCGCGTGCACCCGGTGGGCGCCCTCGACCTGCTGCCCGAGCACACCGCGACGGTCCTCAAGGAGTCCGAGGCGGCGACGTCCGACATCAAGGGCGTGCTGGTCAACGTCGCGGTCGGGTACGGCGGCCGCCGCGAGATCGCCGACGCCGTCCGCTCGCTGCTCCAGGAGCACGCCGAGCGCGGCACCTCGATCGCGGAACTGGCCGAGGTGCTCGACGTCGAGCACATCTCCGAACACATGTACACGCGCGGGCAGCCGGATCCCGACCTGGTGATCCGCACATCGGGTGAACAACGGCTGTCCGGATTCCTCCTGTGGCAGAGCGCGCACTCGGAGTTCTACTTCTGCGAAGCGTTCTGGCCGGACTTCCGCAAGGTCGACTTCCTGCGCGCACTGCGCGACTACGCGGCGCGCCACCGCCGTTACGGTGCCTGAACTTTCCCGGCGGCCAAACGTTACGGCAGCAAATTCGGTGGCTGATACCCCGTCTGTTGCGAACATGAACGCGCGGCAAATGATCGCCCAGATTGTGTTGCGACGCATCCAGTAGGGAATAACCTCGCCAGACCTGGCGGCCACCCGCCGGGTGTCGCAACACAGGTGACCCCCCGTCACCTGCCAGGGAGGCCCTTCCGTGCGGATACTGCACCACTGTCCACGGCGACAGGAGGGCCAGGCACCCGGCCCTCGGGCCCGGTCCTGGACTCCGAGCGATCAGGGCGTACGGTGCGCGCGCCCTGAAAGGGGGCGAGGCATTCCGTGGCCACGAACCAACGCCGTGCTCCGCAGCGCCGCACGTACGTCCTTGACACCAGCGTGCTGCTTGCGGACCCCGCCGCATTCCTGCGGTTCGACGAGCACGAAGTGGTCCTGCCCGTCATTGTGATCACCGAGCTCGAAGCCAAAAGGCATCACCCCGAGCTCGGCTATTTCGCCCGTCACGCATTGCGCAGTCTGGATGAACTGCGCACGAGGCACGGCCGCCTCGACGCGCCGATCCCCATCGGGGAAGCCGGCGGAACGCTGCGGGTGGAGTTGAATCACATCGACGCGACCGTCCTTCCGCCCGGATTCCGGCTGGGCGACAACGATTCGCGGATTCTGGCGGTGTCCCGGCACCTCCAGGCGGAAGGCCACGACGTCACGCTCGTGTCCAAGGATGTGCCCATGCGGGTGAAGGCATCGGCGATGGGTCTCAACGCCGAGGAGTACCTCGCCGAGCTGGTCAGCACGTCCGGGTGGACCGGCATGGCCGAACTCCAGGTAGCCGCCCAGGACATCGACGATCTGTTCGAGCACGAGCGCGTGCAGATCGAGGAAGCGGCCGATCTGCCGTGCCACACCGGCCTGGTGCTGGTCAGCGAGCGCGGCAAGGCGCTCGGGCGGGTCACCGCCGACAAGCAGGTGCGCCTGGTACGCGGCGACCGCGAGGTGTTCGGCCTGCACGGCCGCAGCGCCGAACAGCGCATCGCCCTGGACCTGTTGCTCGACCCGGAGATCGGCATCGTCTCGCTGGGCGGCCGGGCCGGCACCGGCAAGTCGGCACTGGCGATGTGCGCCGGGCTCGAAGCCGTGCTCGAACGCCGCCAGCACCGCAAGGTGATGGTCTTCCGCCCGCTGTACGCGGTGGGCGGCCAGGAGCTCGGCTACCTGCCCGGCACCGAGAACGAGAAGATGAGCCCCTGGGCGCAGGCGGTGTTCGACACGCTGTCCGCCGTCACCACCGCCGACGTCATCGAGGAGGTCGTCGGGCGCGGCATGTTGGAGGTCCTGCCGCTCACCCACATCCGCGGCCGTTCGCTGCACGACGCGTTCGTCATCGTCGACGAGGCGCAGTCGCTGGAGCGCAACGTCCTGCTGACGGTGCTCTCGCGGGTCGGCAGCAACTCGCGCGTGGTGCTGACGCACGACGTGGCGCAGCGCGACAACCTGCGCGTGGGGCGGCACGACGGCGTGGTCGCGGTGGTCGAAAAGCTCAAGGGGCACCCGCTGTTCGCGCACGTGACCCTGAGCCGCTCGGAGCGCTCGCCGATCGCGGCGCTGGTCACCGAGATGCTGGAGGACCTGCCCGCCTAGTCCTGCCCAACTGGTGACGCGGCGCTCCGCCGCTCGTTTGTCCACAGGTCCGGGGACACCCGTCGAGGGTGTCCCCGGACCTGTGCGCACGTCCCCGGCGGAACAGGACGAAAGTCCCGGTTCGCTATGACGTATGCCTTGTTGGGGAGTTGACGGCGCCTTTATCCGCGTCCGTGCGACGCTGTCCGCGCCGCTTCGCGAGGGGCCGAAACGAATGAGCGTAATCCGCGCCGGAAGTCCCGTGCGACGGAACCAATTTGTTGCCCCGCTCGTGGCCGGTGTGACTTTCGACACGTGCACGAAAATTGCCTTCGCGCGTCGCCCTGAGGCAGGCTCGTTGACTTGTAGGACCCCGCGTACGGCTGGGTGGGTCTCCCGACAGGGCGACGCACCGGCGAGATTTCGCCGCAAAGCTCACGCAAGCGAGTAGTCCGGCGCCGTACGCCGCCCGCAACAACGGGCCGCCCCTCACCGGGTGGACCCGGGCCAGTGCCTCCCGTGACCAGCACGAACGGGGAGGCCAGCGACAGGGGTGAGGCACGTCTGCCGCCGTCAGGCTGCGGACGACTGCGGAAGGAAATTGTGTGAGCCGGGTTTCGGTCCGGGGGATAGCCGTGGCCTCTGCCACGGCCGTGACGGCGGTCGGCGCTGTCGTCGGTATCACGGGTACCGGTGCGTCCACCTCCAACGCCCAGACGGTCGACACCGCGAGCAGCACGACGAAGCTGCTTGACGTGCCGGGCACCGCCCAGGCGCAGCAGGTCAGCACCGGTGTTCTTCAGCAGGCGGACGCACAGACCGCCGCATACGACGAGGCCCAGCGCTTCCAGGCGGCCGAGGCCGCCCGCATCCAGGCCGAGCAGAAGGCCGCCGCCGACAAGGCTGCTGCCGACAAGGCCGCCGCGGAGAAGGCTGCCGCGGAAAAGGCCGCCGCCGCGAAGGCAGCGGCCGACAAGAAGGCTGCCGAAGAGCGCGCCGAAGAGGCCGCGAGCCGTTCCGAGACCCGCACGCCGGTCACCACGGGTGACCCGAAGGCGATCGCGCGGTCGATGATGAACGCGACGCAGTTCCAGTGCTTCAGCAACATCGTGCAGAAGGAGAGCGGCTGGCGCGTCACCGCGACCAACCCGTCCTCCGGCGCGTACGGCCTGGTCCAGGCCCTGCCCGGGTCCAAGATGGCCTCGGCCGGCGCGGACTGGCGCACCAACCCCGCGACCCAGATCAAGTGGGGCCTGAACTACATGAACAGCCGCTACGGCAGCCCCTGTGGCGCCTGGTCGTTCTGGCAGTCGCACCACTGGTACTGAGCCGACCGGGGCCGACCGCGGCCCCCAGAAGCCACGAAGAGCCCTGCCCGCGCCTCTCTGAGGCCCGGGCAGGGCTCTTCGCACATCCGACCTTGGGGAGCGCTTGTCGGCGCGTCTGCGCGCGCTCGTACGTGCGCCTCGGCGCTTCGCAGCGCCGGAGATCCGCCTGATGCTTCTCCGGTGGTGCTTCTTCGGTTCTACTTCGCTGGCCCGGGGGTGGTGACCAGCGCACCGCCCGGACCGGGTGAGGCGTACGCGCCGGGGAAGGACCCGAGGCGCACGAAAGCCTTGATACCCGGACCGGTACGGAGCAAACCAGGCGCAACCCGCCGGATCCTGCCGGATGCCCCCCGCGACGCCGACGGGGCCCGCGGGGTCCCGTCGGGTGCCGCGGGCCCCCCCCCGGGGTCTCTGCCTGCCGTACGGTCCGCCCCACCCTCGCCGGGCGGGCGCCCCGCGCCGGCGCTC
>NZ_JBEZFP010000185.1:0-16578 GCF_040649515.1 Streptodolium elevatio | reverse complement strand
GGGCGGCACCTCTCCGGTCCCGCCCCGCCGCACGTCCGATGCGAACTGCCCGTCTGTCAGCGGCCGCCCGCCGCACTCGACGCGACCCACGTCAGGAGCGTCTGCGTGACGCCGGTGCCGTCCGAGGGCAGGTCGGGCGTGTACGTCCACGCGTGCCCCACCCACGGGTCCGCGATGTGGTCCTCGGGAATCGGCGTCAGCCGCAGCATCGCCCGCCACAGCGGGTCGAGCAGCGGGCCGAAGGACTGCGCGTCCGCACGGCTCCCGACCACCATCACGTGCACGCCCACCCGCGGCCCCTCCTCGACGAGGTGCCGCAGCTGCGTCATCGTGCGGTCGTCGAAGGCGTACGGGAAGCCGTGCACGACCAGCAGTTGGCGGCTGAAGTCGATGTGCTCCGGCAGCGAGTCGGTCGCGCCGCTCTCCAGTGCCATGCGCGCCAGCTCGACCCGGTCCATCAGCCGCGACATCATCGCCGACACCTCGGGCGCGGTGGTCGCCGCGGGACCGACGAGCAGCCCGCTGGCGGCCAGCGGCGCGAACGGGCCCGCCGCCGCGCCCTTGCCCTCCGGGTCCACGACATGCAGCTTCAGGTCGCCGACCGGGAACGCCGCGAGCATGCGCGCGGACAGCGTCACCGCGAGCTCGGTCGCCCGCGCCCGCACCGCCTCGTCCGCGACACCGGCCACGTCGCCGTCGACACCGGACGCGCCGCTGTCGATCCACAGGCCGCGCTCCATCGGCAGCCGCAGCACCATGGGGATCCGCAGCTGCGGGTTCTCCGGCAGGTGCAGGTCGCCGAGGCGCATCGCCAGCGCGGTGTCCTCGGGAGCCCGCCACCCGGCCCACGCCGGGGAGTCCCAGCGCGCCATCTCCGGCGGCAGCTTCGGCTCCAACTGCGCGACCTCGGCCGCGAGTTGGGCGGAGTCCTTGTCGAGCCCGGCACGCGCGCGCTCGATCAGCTCGCGGTGCTTGGCACGCGCCGCGTCCTGCTGCGCGAGGCCGGCGGGCGAGGTACGCGCCGCCGGGTCGTTCAGCACGTCCTCCAGGTCCTTGTCGAGCCTGTTGTCCGCGTAGCCGACCGACGAGCGGTACGACGCGGCGGAGCGCGCGGCGTCCTCGAAGATGCCCCACACCTGCTCGTAGAGCCGCTCGACCTGGCGGCGCGCCTCCAGCGCGGCCGCCTCCCGCTGCGCGTCGCTCATGCCCGCGGTGGAGGGCGCCGGCGACGGGGCTGACGGGAATCCGGCGATTGGCGGGACCGGCTGCGCGTCCGGACGACCGGACGACTGCGGGGTCGCCGGACCGGGGGTGCTCGCGGCGCTGTGCGCGGGCGCGGCCGGACCGGCCAGCAGCATGCGCACGCGGTCCACGATCGGGGCGCGCAGTTCGACGCCCACGTCGCGCAGCAGCGCGTCGAGGCCGCCGTCGTACCCCTGCCCCACGGCGCGGACCTTCCACGCGCCCTGGCGGCGGTACAGCTCGACGGTCTGGATCGCGCGCTCGCTGCCCAGGTCGGTGATGGTGAACACGGCGATCGGCGCACCACCGGAGGTGACACTTGCGACCGGGGCGGCCACCGCACCGAAGCGGTCCACACCGCCGCCCTCGACGGTCGCCGCGACGATCACCCGGTCGACGTCCGCGGGGAGCGCCGACAGGTCCACGTCGACACCCTGTGCGCGCAGCGACAATCCGGCCACGGTACGGCCGTCGCGCTGCAGCACGTCGCCGTCGTCGCGGACCTTCAGGCTCGCGTCGAGCAGCACGGCGACGACTTCGACCGGGCACTGGGCGGTGAGGTCGACCGCGACGTGCGGCTCGGGCAGCGGCAGGTTCTGGCCCCGCACGAGTTCGGCGCTCATGCCGCACCCCCCTGGCGCTCGGCGCCGCATTCGCGAAACGCACCCCCGTCTTGGATTCGCTCGCTTCGCTCACTCATCGGTGGCGCGTTCCCCTCCCCGCCCCCGAGGGACGGAACCGCACGAGCCGGAGCCACTGTCTCGACCGTGGCCCCGGCCCGTTCCGGACTACCAGTTCTCGCTTACAGGTGCGCGGCCAGGGCCGGCATCAGCTCGGTGAAGGTACGGCCGTTGGCCGGCTCACCGATGGCGGTCATCTTCCACCCGTCACCGTGGCGGTAGAGCTTCGCCATGATCTGGGCGTTGTTCGGGCCACCGCCGGAGAGCGTGTAACGGGCCAGCTCCTGCCCGTTGGTCTCGTCGACGATGCGGCAGAACGCGTTCTCGACCTCCTGGAAGGTCTGACCCTGGAACGAGTTCACCGTGAAGATGATCTGCGTCACGTGCACCGGGACGCGGGTCAGGTCGACGATGATCGACTCGTCGTCGCCGTCACCGGCGCCGGTCAGGTTGTCGCCGGTGTGGCGGATCGAGCCGTCGTCGCTGACCAGGTGGCCGAAGTAGACGGCGTCGACCGGCTGCTGGTCCGCGAACAGGACGCAAGAGGCGTCCAGGTCGATGTCGCGCTCCCGGCTGCCGAACAGACCCTTCTTCTTGATCGCGTCCCAGCCCAGGCCCATCCGGACCAGGGTCAGCTGGCCGCCACCCTGCTTTTCGAGCGACAGGCGCTGACCCTTGACCATGTTGACGGACACTGTGATGTCTCCCCTCACAAAGCTTGTCCCGCGGCACGCGGCCTCGCGCCCGCAGCGTAGTCCCCTGCCGAACCTCCCGTCAGGGAAGTCGACCAGGGGGCCCATCCGTGACGAACCTATCGTTCATGACGTTTCGATTCGACGGGTCGTTCCCTCTGTTGTGGACCAGTTCGCCTGGTAGACGGTTCCCGGTCCCCGGAAACGGGCAATCTTACGGACTCGGCACGTACACACGGGCGGCGCCCCGCAACGCGCCACCGTCGGACGTCCCGTGCCGCATCACGCCATTCCGGCGGCCTTCATGCCGCGCAGTTCCTTCTTCAGCTCGCCGACCTCGTCGCGGAGCCGGGCCGCCAGCTCGAACTGCAACTCGGACGCGGCCGCGTGCATCTGCTCGGTCAACTGGCCGATCAGGTCCGTGAGGTCCGCGGCCGGCATGTCCTTGGCGTCCGGCAGCTTGCGCCCGGCGGTGGGCACAGGTGCCTTGGTACGCCCCTTGCCGCCCGCCATCAGCTCGTGGGTGTCCGCGTCCTCGCGCGCGATCATGTCGAGGATGTCGACGATCTTCTTGCGCAGCGGCTGCGGGTCGATGCCGCGCTCCTCGTTGTAGGCGATCTGCTTGTCGCGGCGGCGGTTCGTCTCGTCGATCGCCTTTTCCATCGACGGAGTGATGCGGTCCGCGTACATGTGCACCTGTCCGGACACGTTGCGGGCCGCGCGGCCGATGGTCTGGATCAGCGACGTGCCGGAGCGCAGGAAGCCCTCCTTGTCGGCGTCCAGGATGGCCACGAGCGACACCTCTGGCAGGTCCAGGCCCTCACGCAGCAGGTTGATGCCGACCAGCACGTCAAACTCGCCGAGCCGCAGCTCGCGCAGAAGCTCGATGCGGCGCAGCGTGTCGATGTCGCTGTGCAGGTAGCGCACCCGGATGCCCAGTTCGAGGAGGTAGTCGGTCAGGTCCTCGGACATCTTCTTGGTGAGCGTGGTCACCAGCACGCGCTCGTCGCGCTCGGCGCGCTTGCGGATCTCCTCGACGAGGTCGTCGATCTGGCCCTCGGTCGGCTTGACCACGACCTCCGGGTCGATCAGCCCGGTCGGGCGGATGACCTGCTCGACGACGCCGTTGCCGCGCGACAGCTCGTACGGCCCGGGCGTCGCGGACAGGTACACCGTCTGCCCGATGCGCTCGAGGAACTCCTCCCACTTCAGCGGGCGGTTGTCGATCGCGGACGGCAGCCGGAAGCCGTGGTCGACCAGGTTCCGCTTGCGCGACGCGTCGCCCTCGTACATCGCGCCGATCTGCGGCACCGTCTGGTGCGACTCGTCGATGACCAGCAGGAAGTCCTCGGGGAAGTAGTCGAGCAGCGTGTTGGGCGCGCTGCCGGCCTCGCGGCCGTCGATGTGCCGCGAGTAGTTCTCGATGCCCGAGCAGGTGCCGATCTGCCGCATCATCTCGATGTCGTACGTCGTACGCATGCGCAGCCGCTGGGCCTCCAGCAGCTTGCCCTGCTTCTCGAACAGCGCCAGCTGGTCGGCGAGCTCCTTCTCGATGCCGGTGATCGCGCGCTCCATGCGCTCGGCGCCGGCCACGTAGTGGGTGGCCGGGAAGACGTACAGCTGCTCGTCGTTGGTGACGACCTCGCCGGTCAGCGGGTGCAGCGTCATCAGCGACTCGATCTCGTCGCCGAACATCTCGATGCGGACCGCGAGCTCCTCGTAGACCGGGAAGATCTCGATCGTGTCGCCGCGGACCCGGAAGGTGCCGCGCGTGAACGCGACGTCGTTCCGCGCGTACTGGATGTCCACGAAGCGCCGCAGCAGCGCGTCGCGGTCGATCTCCTGGCCGACCTTGAGCGACACCATGCGGTCGACGTACTCCTGCGGCGTGCCGAGACCGTAGATGCACGACACGGACGCGACCACGATGACGTCGCGGCGGGTCAGCAGCGAGTTGGTGGTCGAGTGCCGCAGCCGCTCGACCTCCTCGTTGATCGAGGAGTCCTTCTCGATGTAGGTGTCCGTCTGCGCGATGTACGCCTCGGGCTGGTAGTAGTCGTAGTACGAGACGAAGTACTCGACCGCGTTGTTCGGCAGGAGCTCGCGGAACTCGTTGGCGAGCTGCGCGGCCAGCGTCTTGTTGGGCGCCATGACCAGGGTCGGCCGCTGGAGCCGCTCGATCATCCAGGCGGTCGTCGCCGACTTGCCCGTGCCGGTGGCGCCGAGCAGCACGACGTCCTTCTCCGCGGCGCGGACGCGTCGCTCGAGGTCGTCGATGGCCGCCGGCTGGTCGCCGCTGGGCTGGTAGGGGCTGACGACCTGGAAGGGCGCCACTTTGCGTTCGAGGTCCGTGATGGGTCGCACTCGTCAACCGTACGGCCTGGGTCCGACAAGCGGGGCGGCTACTTCTTGGGCGGCGCCCAGACCGCCACGAAGGAGCCGCACGAGAACACCTCGCCCTTCAGCTCCCGCTTGACCTTGGCCTCGATGTTGCGGTCGGTCCAGTGCACGATGGGCTGGTTCGGCGGCACGTACTTGGGCACGTAGCCGGGCACCGCCACGAACCGCACGTCGATGGTCTGGAACAGCACGAGGTAGTCCCCCGAGGCGTTCAGCTCCTTGGCCCGCTTGAGCATGAGCTTCTCGGCCTCGCGGTTCTTGACCTCCATGTAGTACAGCCAGTCCATCGGGAACGGGTTGTCGAGCCCGAACACCGGATACGCCACCGAGGTGTCGGGCAGCACCGCGACCCACTTGGCCGGCCGCGCCTTGACGCAGTCGCGGACCTGGGTCATGTAGCGGCGGTCGCCGGGGCTGGTCCGGATGCCGCGCATCTCGGGCGACACCGTGCCCATGTCCTGGGTCAGGACGGGGCGGCCTCCGTCGATGTAGCCGTAGCCGTCGCGTACGTCGAGCAGCTTGACCGCCCCGGCGCCGAGCACCAGCGCACCCGCCGCGGCGAGCGCCAGCGCGCGTACCGCCGTCGCCCGGCGGGCCGGGGACGCGGCGGCCACCACCAGCGGGGCCGGGGTGGCCGCACCGCGCCACAGCACGACCATGGTGGTCAGCGCGATGGAGCCGCCGATCAGCGCCGGCACGTCGTAGCCGTACGAGAGGCTGACCATCCAGCCCAGCGCGAGCACCGGCAGCGCTCCGGTCAGCAGGCGCCGGCGCACTATGGCGTCGACGACGACCGCGCCGGCCAGCATCCACCACAGGATGCAGGAGTACGCGACCTCCGCGAAGATCATCTTCGCCTGGGCCAGCTCCGCGACGATCGCCGCGGTCGCCACCAGGCACGCCGCCGGGTCGGCCCAGCTCGCGACCCGGCGCGCCGCCCCGTCGCCGGGACGGCGGGCCACCAGGCGGGCCACCACGATCGCGGCGAGCGCGACCGCGAACAGCAGCAGCCAGCGCCGCTCCTGCGGGGCTCCGCGCAGCATCTCCGGCATCAGGGTCAGCACGCGCCTGCCCCACACGCCGTCGGTGCCCAGGAGCTGGTCGGGCAGCTCGGCCGTGCCGCCGCCCAGGACCACCCACACGACGTACCCGAAGCCCGCGCCGCCCAGCGCCGCGAGGTCCCCCGCGACACGGCGCGGCGTCAGGCTGCCGCGCCTGCGCGGATGGAGGAACAGCATCGCGAGGGCGACCAGCAGGACGGGCGCGAAGCTCTGCTTGCAGATGACCGCGTACCCGGCCAGGAAGAGGCCCCAGCGGCGCAGTGCGGCGCTGTCGCGGCGCAGCCCCCGGTCCAGGAGGCACCAGCCCAGCGACGCGAAGAAGATGCCGTCGGTGGTGTGCCACGTCATCGCGGCCCACATGTGCAGGTTGACCATCGCGGCGGCCGCGGTCAGGCCGACCAGCAGCGGGCCGAAGCGCGTCCACGGGCGGCCGGTCACCAGCACGGTGAGCGCGATCGCCGAGACGACGAACTGGAGTGTCGCGACCCACGCCTGCACCAGCATCAGGGGGCCGGGGATCACGAAGTCGACGATGTGGAACACCGCCGAACCGGCCGGCCGCGGCGAGAAGAAGTCCGCGTGGGGCACCTGGCCGTCGAGGATCCGCCACGTGAGCGCCTGGGTGAAGCCCTGGTCCATGGGGGCGAAGCCGTAGCGGCCGACGGAGTACGTGAGCCACGTGGCCAGCATCAGCGGCCACGCCACGTGCACGCCGATCCGGGCCGCCCGGCGGCGGTCCCACGTGTGCGGCGCGGTCGGCAGGAGCCTGCGGAGCCGGGTGCGCGTACCGGTCGCCGCGGCGGCGGGCCCGGCGTCTCCGACGGTCCTGGCGGCCGCGGGGGCCGCGCCGACGTGCGCGTCCGCGTCCGACCCGGGCTCGGCGCCCGGGGCGCTGCGAGTGCTCCGGTCCGTCATCGTGCGGGCGTCCTCGTCCCGAGGGTGGCCATCGTGTCCTCACTGGTGGCGCCCGCCGCGTGTGCGGGGACGGAAGGGCCGGGCAGGGCGGCGCCGGGGCTCCCGGCGGTCAGTGCGGCGTGCTTTCGATCATGCGGTGCCGGCGGGCGGCTCGCCCGTCAGGCGCTCCCACAGCGCGCGAAGCTGGGGCTCCAGGGCCTCGATCGGCCCGTCGTTGTCGACGACGACGTCGGCGATGGCGAGGCGGTCCGCGCGGGTGGCCTGGGCGGCCATGCGGTTGCGGGCGTCCTGCGCGGTCATGCCGCGCAGGCGTACCAGGCGGTCGAGTTGCGTCTCGGGGGACGCGTCGACGACCACGACCAGGTCGTACAGCTTCTCCAGCCGGTTCTCCGCGAGCAGCGGCACGTCGTTGACCAGCACCGCGTCCTCGGCCGCCGCGGCCCGCAACTCGTCGGCGCGGGCGCCCACGAGCGGGTGCACGATCGCGTTGAGCGCCGCGAGGCGGTCCTTGTCGGCGAAGACCAGCGAGCCGAGCTTCGGCCGGTCGAGGGTGCCGTCGGCGGCGAGGATGTCCGCCCCGAACTCGGCGACCAACGCGGCCAGCCCCGGGGTGCCGGGCTCGACGACCTCGCGCGCGATCAGGTCGGAGTCGACGACCACGGCGCCGTACGCCGCGAGCCGACGCGACACCTCGCTCTTGCCCGAACCGATGCCGCCGGTAAGCCCCACGTTGACCATGACAGGTCAGCGTAATGCGCCCCTGGCGCGCGCTTCCCCCGGGTCACCGATATCGAGGATCCCGTTCCGGGCGAATTCGGCGGCCATTCCGCAACCGTTCGGCCACCGCACGCGTATCCATGGCGACATGCCGGAGTTGTACCGACAACCCGAATCCGGCTTTTGCGGTTATAGATTCGTGGATCATCCGATCCCCAGGGTCTGTCAATCCTTGCCGGATACCACCGGATTCCGCCCGGTGGTCCCGGCGAGTTCCGCCCGCACCCTTCCGGAACCCTGCCGATCGAGGAGTCCATGCCCCGCATCCGCGCCGCGACGCTGACGATCGCCCTGCTCCTCGGCGCCCTGGCGGCATGCGACACCGGCGGCGATCCGCCAGGGGCCCGGCCGCACACGGCGGGCAAGGCCTCCACCGACCCGAACACCGCCGAACGCGTCATCCCGCCGGGGACCATGCCGGAGGACCGCACCACGGCGGTGTCGACGCCCTGCGCCCGCGTGGCACGGCCAGCCGGCTGGGTCGCCGAGGAGAACAAGCAGGCGGGGACCGGCGATTGGCGGGTCCCCGAGCGCTGGGGCGCGGAACTCATGGGCTTCCTCGACACCGACAGCGTCGCGTGCGGCGAGAGCGTGGAGCTGCGGCTCACCGGGCCCGGGCCGGCCCGCCTGACGGCGTACCGCATGGGCTGGTACGGCGGGACGGGCGGCCGCGAGGTGTGGTCGTCGGCGGAGGTCCCCAGCGTGCCGCGCCCGAAGCCGGCCGCCGCCGCACCGACCTACACCGTCGAGACGAACTGGCCGATGTCCCTGGAGTTCACGGTCGACGAACGCTGGCCGCCCGGCTACTACATGCTCGTGCTGCGGAACCGGTCCGGCAGCTCCTACGGGATGCAGCTGACCGTGCGGGACGAGGCCGGCGACGCACCGCTGCTGTTCCAGGCGGCCAACCTGACCGCCCAGGCGTACAACACCTACGGCGGATACGGGCTCTACAGCGGCCCCCGCGACACCTCCGGCGCCCGCTCCGACCGCGCCCGCGTGGCCAGCTTCGAACGCCCCTACACCGGCAGCGGCTACCTCGTGCCCTACTGGTACGACGTGCCGATGGTGCAGGCCCTCGAACGCACCGGGATCGACGTCGACTACGTCACCGACATCGACGTCGACCGCCGCCCCTCGCAACTGCTGCGCCACAAGGGCCTGATCATCGGCGGACACAACGAGTACTGGACGCGCCGCATGTACGACGGCGTCGAGGCCGCGCGCGACCGCGGCGTCAACATCGCCTTCTTCGGCGCCAACACCGTCTACTGGCACTCGCGCCTGGAGCCCTCCCCCGCGGGCGCCGACCGCCGCGTGGCGGTCTACCGCAAGGCGGCCGAGGACCCGCTCGCGGCCGACGACCCCCGCCAGGCCACCGTCACGTGGCGCGAGGCGCCGCTCAACCGCGGCGAGCACAGCCTCGTCGGCGCCACGTGGGGCGGGCTGGGCGTGGTCGGGTCGTTCCGGGTGCTGGACGCCGGTTCGTGGATCTACGCGGGCACCGGCGTACGCGACGGCCAGGTGCTCGCGAACTCACTCGGCGGCGAGTACGACACGGCCCTCCCGAACGACCCCGCGACGCCCCCGACCCTCTCGGTCATCGCCGCGGCCCCGCTCCGCGTCGGACCGCGCGCCACGATGGGCACGATCACGTACTACACGACCCCCTCCGGAGCGGGCGTCTTCTCCGCGGGCACCACCTACTGGCCCTGCCAACTGCGTGGCGCGTGCCACGAGATGCCCGTGGACGCCACCAGCCGCGCGGTCCTGGAGCGCATGACCGACAACATCGTGCGGGCCTTCGCCGAGGGCCCTGCGGGCACCCGCCACCCGTCCGCTCCGCTGCCGCCGCCGTCCCCGGAGAACCTGGTGGCCACCGCCGCGCGGCCGGAGGACGTGGGCGTACGCCCCTGACACCGCGCCGTGTGAACGCCGTGTGGCGGCCACCCCCGGTCGGGGCGGCCGCCACGCGGCGTTCGGCTCGGTGCGTCAGATGGGGAGCTTGCGGAAGATCGGGCGCGGAACGTGCCGCAGCACCGAGAACACGTACCGCAGCTGACCCGGCACCCACACCGTCGTGGAGCCCTTGCGCAGCCCCTTGATGATGCCGTCGGCGACGACGTCCGGCGTGGTGGCCATGGGGCCGTCGGGCATGCCCTCGGTCATGCGCGTCTTCACGAAGCCCGGGCGGACCACCATGACGTGGATGCCCGTGCCGTGCACCTTGTCGGCCAGGCCCTGCGCGAACGCGTCCAGGCCGGCCTTCGAGGAGCCGTAGATGAAGTTGGCCTTGCGGGCGCGCTCGGCGGCGACCGACGAGATCACCGCGAGCGAGCCGTGGCCCTGGCGGCGCAGCGCCTTCACCGACGCGAGCCCCGCCGACACCCCGCCGACGTAGTTGACCTGCGCGACCTTCGCCGCCGCGACCGGGTCCTGCTCGTCGGACTCCTGGTCGCCCAGGACCCCGAACGCGAGCAGCACGACGTCGATGTCGCCGTCCGCGAACACCCCGTCGATGGTCTTCTCGTGGGTGTCCGGCTCGGCCGCGTCGAACGCGACGACCTCGACGGCCGCGCCGCGGCCGCGCAGGTCGGTCGCCGCCGCGTCGAGGGCGTCGGAGGGACGCCCGGCCAGCACCACGCGGCGTACGCGCTCGGCGACCATCTTGCGGGCGGTGTGGAGCGCGATCTCGGACGTGCCGCCGAGGATGAGGAGAGACTGCGGTGCGCCCAAAGCGTCTTTCACCGTGTTTCCTTCTGAGTGGATGGCTTGCCGGTCCCGCCTTCGCAGCGCCCCGGCCGGTCGCCGGGGCCGCCGGTCAGGCGAGGCCGAGACGGCGGGCCTGGTCGGAGACGAAGACGCCGTCCGGGTCCACCTTGGCACGGACCGTGCGGAACTCTTCCAGGCGCGGGTACATCCGGGCCATGTCCGCGGGGTCCATCCGCGAGTCCTTCGCCAGGTACATGCGGCCGTCGTTGGACAGCACCAGCTCGTCGAGCTCGTGCAGCAGACGGGACAGCCCGGGCGTGTTGGTCGGGAAGTCCAGCGTCAGCGTCCAGCCCGGCTTGGGGAACGACAGGTATCCGCGGTTGCCCGGGCCGAAGCGCTTGAGCACCGTCAGCGAGGACGGCGCGCCCGCCGCGCTGATCTTCTCGACCACCTGGCGCAGCGCGGCCTCGCGCTCGAACGGCACCACGAACTGGTACTGCAGGAACCCGGTCTTGCCGTACGCCCGGTTCCACTCCTGGACCGCGTCCAGCGGGTGGAAGAACGCCGAGATGCTCTGCAGCTGCCCGACCTTGTGCTGCGGCGCCTTGCGGTACCACATCTCGTTGAACAGGCCCATGGTGAACTTGTTCGGCAGCCGGCCCGGCACGATGTCCGGCACCGTCACCAGCGTCCCGCTCTTGAACTTCAGCGGGTTGGCGCGCTTCTTGGCCGGCAGGTCCTCCAGCCGGGCGAACTCGCCGCAGGTGAGCACCGACCGGCCGAGGTTGCGGCCCTTGGCGAGGCAGTCGAGCCACGCGACGGTGTACGCGTACTTCTCGTCGGTCTCGGCCATCAGCGCCATGATCTCGTCGAGGTCGCGCGTGCGGTCGGTGTCGACCGACACCAGCGACG
Source organism: Streptodolium elevatio (assembly GCF_040649515.1). Lineage (GTDB taxonomy): Bacteria > Actinomycetota > Actinomycetes > Streptomycetales > Streptomycetaceae > Yinghuangia > Yinghuangia elevatio. Next base: position 5,187 of record NZ_JBEZFP010000185.1, on the reverse strand, counting down.
TCTCGATCGGCGTCATGCGGACGACCGCCGACAGCACGATGCCGGTCAGGCCCATGCCACCCGCGGTGGCCCAGAACAGCTCCGGGTCGCCCTCGGGCGTCACGGTGCGCACGGTGCCGTCGGCCAGCAGCAGGTCCATCGACAGCACGTGGTCGCAGAAGCTGCCGTGCGCGTGGTGGTTCTTGCCGTGCACGTCCGCGCCGATGGCGCCGCCCACGGTCACCTGCCGCGTGCCGGGGGTCACCGGCACGAAGAAGCCGAACGGGACGAACAGTTCGATGAGCCGGTCCAGGCTCACGCCGGCCTCGACGGTGACGACGCCGTTCTCGAGGTCGGCGTCCAGCACGCGGTTCATCGACGTCATGTCGAGGACGAGCCCGCCGCCGTTCTGCGCGGGGTCGCCGTAACTGCGCCCGAGGCCGCGGGCGATGACGCCGCGGTCGGTGCGCCTGCGCAGTGCGTCCGCGACCTGCTCGCGCGTCATCGGGGTGACGACGTCGGCGGTGGTCGGGGCGGTGCGGCCCCACCCGTTCAGCGACTTGCGCTGCGCGGCGGGGAAGAAGTCGGCCACGGGGCCGTCAGACATGGAAAACTCCCAGGACGAACATGAGCAGCCACGCGAACCCGAGTCCGACGATGACCTTGTCCTTGAGGACAACGTCCTCCGGCGCACCCGCGGTTCCCGCGTCGACGTAGACGGCGTACCGCAGCAGCACGAAGCCGAACGGCACCAGGGACAACTGCTGCCAGGCCAGCGTGGCGTCGCCCTGCGGAATGTCGAACGCCCACAGGCTGTACGTCAGAACGGTGACGGCCACCGACATCTGCCACACGAAGCGCAGGTAGGTGATCGAGTAGTTGGCCAGCGAGGCACGGGTCTTGGCCGCCTCCTCGCCCATCAGGACCATCTCCGAGTACCGCTTGCCCGCGACCATGAACAGCGAGCCGAAGCCCGCGGTCAGCAGGAACCAGCGGGACAGCGGGATGTCCGCCGCGACACCGCCGACCATCGCCCGGAAGAGGAAGCCGGAGGCGACCATCATCAGGTCGAGGACCTGCACGTGCTTGAACGCGAAGCTGTAGAGCATGTGCATGGCGATGTACAGGCCGACGATCAGTGCGGTGCCCCGGTTGCACAGGATCACCGACAGCACGATCGACGCCACGGCCAGGACCGGCCCGAGCACCCACGCCAGCTTGACCGGCACCACGCCGGAGGCGATGGGCCGGTACCGCTTCTTCGGGTGCTGGCGGTCCGACTCGACGTCGAACGCGTCGTTGACGTAGTAGATCGACGACGCCGCGATGCAGAAGATCGCGAAGATGTAGAGGCACTGGCGCATCACGTCCCACTCGTCGATGCGGCCGGCCGCCAGCGGCGCCGCGAAGACGAGGACGTTCTTGACCCACTGCTTGGGTCGCGCGAGCTTGATGAGCCCGCCCAGGAGTCCACCCCTGGGAGGCCGCGGCGGCTCGGCCGTGTCGGCCTGGGCCTGCGGCGACGCTTCGATCTCGGACGTGCTCACGTCTTCAGATCCCCTTCGGTACGGAACTGGCGCGCTTGGACCAGGACCGACCCAGATGCGCGGCGGCGGCCCCCATGGCCGCGCCGCCGATCACGTCGGTCGGGTAGTGGACGCCTACGACGAGCCGCGAGAAGCCCATCGCGACCGCGGCCGGCACGGTGACCCGGGCGGGCACCAGGCCGCGGAACGCGACCACGGACGCGGCAGCGGACACGGAATGAGAGGACGGGAAGCTGTGCCGTCCCGCGGTGCGGACGATCGGCAGCATGTCCTCGAACGCGGGACGCGGCCGCCGCACGACGCGCTTGAGCGCCATGCTGGCCGCATGCGCGGTGGCGATGGTGGCGGTGGCACGCAGCCACTGCGCCCGCCGGCCCTTGTCGACGGCAGCGCCGACCAGGCCGGTCGCCAGGAACACGCCGCCGTGCTCACCGGCGAAGGAAAGGGCCTTGCTCGCCCGCTGGATCACCGGATGACCGGTCCGCCCGCGTACACCTCGGTACAGGGCCACGTCGGTTCCCGTGACGATGCTGAATACCTGCCCGGTGGCCGGAAACCCACCAGAGGCCATACGAACCCTCATTCCCACACGTCGCGTCGGCACCGGAATCCACGTCCCCGAACGCGTCATCCGTCGGTTGTCGGTCCCGGCCCGGTCACCGCATGCGCGCTCTCGTTCCCGGTACGGGAGGGGAACGCGGCAGCAGGCGCCAAAGGCCTTAGCGTACGCGAAGGGCCGCCGTCGGCTCCTCCCGAGGACGTGCCGCACCCCCGCACGGCCCCTGCCGCCGCAGCCCCCGGCCGGGTGCTGTCCTCGCAGGTCAGAGCGTGTCCGAACAGATTCAGAACGACTGATCACTCTGTGCTTTCGTGACAGAACTGTGGCATTACCCGGCCGAAAGACGATCCACTGTTCACCCTTCCTTTTACCTTCGCGTCCGCCCGTGCGCTCAGCCCAGCGGCACTGGCGAAAACGCGCCCGCGACCAGCCGCACCGGAGCGCCGCCGCCGTCGGCCGGCACCGACCACACGTCCGACGCCGAACCCGTCCCGGCCGGCAGGTCGTAGGCCACCGTGCGGTCGTCCAGCCAGACCGCCTGGTCGTCCACGCTGCGGGCCTCGGCGAGCGCGGTCTCGGCACCGGTGGCCAGGTCCAGGACGTACAGCCGCCACGGCTTGCGGGCGTCGTCGGACACCTTCTTCTTGAACACCAGCCGTGTGCCGTCCGGGGACAACGACGGGCACTCCACGTTCTCCCGCACCACCGTCATCGTGCGCGCCCGGAAGTCGCCGCGGACCAGGTACGTGCGGTTGGGGCTGAACGTCGACATCGTCGCGTAGAAGACGTTGTCGTCGGCGGTGAACGTGACGCCCCAGAAGTTGCGGTCGGGGGTGCGCACGTCCTTGCCGTCGCGCGTGACCGCGAAGTCCTCCAGGGACTCGACGACGGCGCCGGTGTGCGTGTCGAGGACCGAGGTGCGGGTCGAGAAGGACGAGCCGGCGTACGAGTCGCCGTACACGAACACCGTCCACGACGCCATCCGCCCCGACGCCGACAGGCGCGCCCGGTTCGGCGTACCCGACAACTCCACGCGACGCGTCTCCCGCAGTTGGTCGTCCAGGACGAGCGCGTAGTTGCGGGAGATGACCCCGCGGTCGACGACCAGGCACAGCGCGGTGCCGGCCGCGGCGTAGACGCGCTCGCACGTACGGTCGCCCACCAGGCGCGGGCCACCGGGGTCGGCGGCGGAGACGGTCGCCAGGTGGCCGTACCCCGGGCCGGACTCGGTGCTGCGGAACAGCAGGCGCGGCGGGCCGGCGAGGGTTATCGGCGTGGCACCGGGGGCGGTGCCGGAACCGCCGTACTTCTTGTCGTCCTCGCGTTCGACGGCGTGCAGCGTGTACGCGACCCCCACCCCGGCGAGCACCACCAGCGCGAGCACGAAGGCGAGCACTCTGCGGCGCGTGAAGACGGCGGCCACCGGCCCGTCGTGCTCACGACCCGCCTCCTGGTCCGATACGTCGGCCTCCTCGCGGTCCTGCTCGCGGTCCTGCTCGCGGTCTTGTCCCCGGTCCTGTTCGCGATCTCGCTCGCGGTCCCGGTCCTGTTCAACGTCCACGTACGCGCGCCCCTCCCAGCACCACCGCGCTGACCCCCAGCGCGACGACCAGCACCGCACCCGACCACACCACCGCCCGCTCGGGCCCCCACTGCGTCCACGCCCACCCGAACGCCACGGACGACACGAAGCGCCCCGCCGCCTGCCCGGTCTGCAGCACCGCGAGCCCGCTCGTGCGCAGCTCGGCCGGCAGCCCCGCGCCGGCGGCCGCCATCAGGATGCCGTCGGTCATCGCGTAGAACACCCCGTGCAGGGCCAGCGTGCCGACGAGCAGCGCCACGCCGCCGAACGGCCCGGCCAGCAGCACGTACACCGCGCCCAGCGCGAGGTGCCCGGCGAGGAACACCCGGCGCCGCCCCACCCGGTCGGCGAGCCGCCCGACGGGGATCGCCAGCAGCAGGTACACCCCTGCGGTTCCGAGCGGCAGCAGCGGGAACCAGTGGGCCTTGATGTCCAGTTCGCGCTGCAGCACGAGGTAGATGAACGCGTCGCTCACCGTCGCCACGCCAAGCAGCGCCGCGCACAGGCACAGCCGCCGGAACGGCACGTCGCGCAGCAGCCCCACCCCCGCCCGCCACGACGCCGCGCGCGGCTTGCCCGTTCCGGCGGGCGGCCCGGGGCGGTCCCGGACGAACAGCAGCAGCATCAGCAGGCCGACCATGCCGATGCAGAAGCTCACGACGAACACCGCGTCGTACGCGGTCGCCACCGCGGACAGGATCATGAACGCGAGCAGCGGGCCGAGGAACGCCCCCGCGGTGTCCAGCGCCCGGTGCACCCCGAACGCCCGGCCCTGCGCCTCGGGTGTGCTGGACAGCGAGATCAGCGCGTCGCGCGGTGCGGTACGCAGGCCCTTGCCCGCCCGGTCCACCGCCAGCAGCGTCCCGATGCCGGGCACCGAGGCACCGACGGCCGGGAAGCCGAGCTTGCTGACCGCGGACAGCCCGTAGCCCGCCGCGGCGACCTTCTTGCGCGCCGAGAAGCGGTCGGCGATGTGCCCGCCCGCCAGCCGCAGGAAGACCGTCACGCCGGAGTAGAGGCCGTCCAGGAACCCGAACTGCAGTATGGACAGCCCGAGTCCGGCCACCAGGTAGACGGGCATGACCGCCGTGACCATCTCCGACGATATGTCGGTGACAAGGCTGACCATGCCGAGTGCCACGACATTCGCCGTGACCGCGCCGCGTGCCACCCGGGAGCGACCGCCCCCCACCCCGGTGACGGTGTCCTGGCTGCGGCTGGAAGACAGGTACACGCCGCAGGGCCCCTCTCACCCGGCCGTGTTCCGGCCCGAAGCCCGAACCTCAGCAAACCCTAGCCGTGGCAGGCCCCTTCCCGAGCAAAACCGCCCGTTCCCCACCCGAGCGGACCACCGACCCGCCGACCGGCCTGCCGATTTGCCGACCGACCCCGCGACCGACCCCGCGACCGACCCCGCGACCGACCCCGCGACCGACCCCGCGACCGACCCCGCGACCGACCCCGCGACCGACCCCGAGAGGAAGAGCGAAAGTCTGATCTCCGGTCAAGTCGTCGCGGAT
>NZ_JBEZFP010000184.1:0-16579 GCF_040649515.1 Streptodolium elevatio | reverse complement strand
CGGTGTTCGAACACCGCCCGCCACCCCGGGGATTCACCGGTATGCGCGGGTCACATCCCGAGGGCCGCCGCCAGGTCCCGCTTGAGGGCGGCCAGAGTCGCCGCGGCGACCGTGCGGGCCTCGGAGACCTGGCTGTGCACCGGGACGACGACCTGGAGATAGCTCTTGAGCTTGGGCTCGGTGCCGCTGGGCCGGACCACGATGCGCGCCGACGCCACGTCGTCGGCGCCCGCGAGGGTGTAGCGAAGGCCGTCGGTGGGCGGCAGGTCCGCCGAGCCCGCGGCGAGGTCGTCCACCTGCGAGACCGCCAGGCCGCCGAGCGACGTCGGCGGGGTGGCGCGCAGCCGGGCCATGCCCTCCGCGATCAGGTCGAGGCGTTCCACCCGGACGGAGTACTGGTCGGTGGCGTGCAGGCCGTACTCGACCGCGATGCCGTCCAGCAGGTCGAGGAGCGTGCGGCCGTCGCGCTTGGCGGCGGCGGCCAGTTCGGCGACGGCGAGCGCGGCGGTCACGCCGTCCTTGTCGCGTACGCCTTCCGGGTCGACGCAGTAGCCCAACGCCTCCTCGAACCCGAACGTCAGTCCGGGGACGCGCGCGAGCCACTTGAAACCGGTCAGCGTCTCGACGTACTGCAGCCCGTGCTTCGCGGCGACCGGGCCGAGCAGCGACGACGACACGATCGTCGTCGCGAGCACGCCGGTGCCCGGCGCTTGGGCGGCCCGACGCGCGAGTTCGACGCCGAGCAGCGCGCCGACCTCGTCGCCGCGCAGCATGCGCCAGCCGCCCTCCGCCGCCGGGTCCGGGACCGCCACCGCGCAGCGGTCCGCGTCCGGGTCGTTGGCGATGACCAGGTCGGCGTCCGCCGCCGCGGCGGTCTCGAACGCCAGGTCCATCGCGCCGGGTTCCTCGGGGTTCGGGAAGGCGACGGTCGGGAAGTCCGGGTCCGGCTCGGCCTGCGCGGCCACCACGGTGGCGGCCGGGAAGCCCGCGCGCTCGAACGCGCTCAGCATCACGGCACCGCCCACGCCGTGCATGGCGGTGTGCACGATGCGCACGTCGCGCGGCCCGTCCGGGCGCACCACGGTCACCGCGCGGTCGAGGTACGCGTCGAGCAGCGCCTCGCCGAGCACCTCCCACCCGCCGTCCGCCATCGGTACGTCGGCGAGCGCGCCGACCGCGTCGATGGCCGCCGCGATGTCCGCGTCGGCGGGCGGCACGATCTGCGAGCCGTCGCCGAGGTACACCTTGTAGCCGTTGTCGCGCGGCGGGTTGTGGCTGGCGGTGACCATGACGCCCGCGAGACAGCCCAGATGGCGGATCGCGAATGCCAGTACCGGAGTGGGCAGCGGCCTGGGGAGCAGCAGCGCGTGCAGGCCGGCCGCCTCCATCACGGCGGCCGTGTCGCGGGCGAACACGTCCGACTTGTGGCGGGCGTCGAAGCCGATCACCACGGTCCGGGGGTTCGCGGAAGCCGTCCCGCCGCCGCCCTCGGAAGCCGCCGCGGAGGTTCTGTCGAGGTACGCCGCGAGCCCGGCCGCCGCGCGGATCACCACCGCGCGGTTCATCCGGTTCGGCCCGGCGCCCAGCTCGCCGCGCAGCCCGGCGGTGCCGAACTGCAGGAGTCCGGCGAACCGGTCCTCCAGCGCGGCGCGGTCGTCGGCGTCGAGTAGTGCCCGCAGTTCGGCGCGGGTGTCCGGGTCGGGGTCCTCGGCCAGCCACGCGCGGGCGGTCTCGACGACGTCACTCAAAGCGGTCTCCTCACGAGCGGGAACGAGTGGAAACGAGCGGAAGCGGTCGGGCTTCCGGTCGTACCAGAGTGCCGACCGGAAGACCTCGATCGCACCAGGCGCGGGCCGACGGCGTGCCGTGTCGCGGCCGACCCGGGCACCACGTGCTCCGCGTCCCCGGGGGAGCGGCGAGATGCCCGGGCCGCAGCGCGGCCGGAGTGCGGCCGGGGCACCGGCACCGCGGGCACGCCCTCGCCTGCGACTCGGGGCGTACGTACCGCGACAGCGGCGGATCGGCCGTCAGATCCGGGGGAGCACCTCGGCGAGGAGGTGGCCCATGCGCACCGCCGACGCGCGTCCGGCCTCCAAGACCTCTTCGTGGTTGAGCGGTTCGCCCGTCATGCCCGCGGCGAGGTTGGTCACCAGCGAGATGCCGAGCACCTCGGCACCGGCCTCGCGGGCGGCGATCGCCTCGAGCGTGGTGGACATGCCCACCAGGTGCCCGCCGATGGCCCGGACCATGCCGATCTCGGCGGGGGTCTCGTAGTGGGGGCCGGGGAATTGGACGTACACGCCCTCTTCGAGGCTCGGCTCCACCTCGCGGCACAGGTCGCGCAGGCGCGGCGAGTACAGGTCCGTCAGGTCGACGAAGTTGGCGCCGACGATGGGGGACGTCGCGGTCAGGTTGATGTGGTCCGAGATCAGCACCGGCTGCCCGGGCGCGAAGGACGGGCGCAGCCCGCCGCAGCCGTTGGTGAGGACGACGGTCTTGCAGCCCGCCGCGACGGCGGTGCGGACGCCGTGCACGACGGCGGCGACGCCGCGGCCCTCGTACAGGTGGGTGCGGCCGAGGAACACCAGTGCGCGGCGGTTGCCCACGGTGATCGAGCGGATCTTGCCGGCGTGTCCCTCGACCGCCGGCGGGGGGAAGCCGGGCAGGTCGGTGACCGCGAACTCGTGGTCCGGAGTGCCCAGCATGTCGGCGGCGGGCACCCAGCCGGAGCCCATGACCAGCGCGATGTCGTGGGTCGCCGCTCCGGTGATCTCCTGGAGCCGCTGGGCTGCCGCGCTGGCCGCGGCGGTCGGGTCATTGCTGACGGAAGCGTTCACACCGTGAGCGTAAATGGTGGTGGGGCGATCGTCGCGCTTGGGGTCTATGCGCGTAGAGATCGTGTCGCAATCGATGCCGAGAACCGCTCGACACGCGTAGGGACACGCCCGCGGACACGGGCGCAAAGCGCGGTGATGATGCCCGGGTGGCGTCCGGCTGCCGCGCGGGGCCGACGTGCGGAGCCGACGGGGGCCGGGACGTGCCGGGAGGCGGGGCGGCGCGCTGCGCGCCGGGTCAGGGGCCGACGGACAGGCAGGGCCTGGTCCGCAGCTCCTTGACGTAGTCGTCGGGCGCGCCCGCGGACTCCGCGGCGTCGGCGACCATGCCGAGGTAGCGCGCCGAGGGCAGCCCGCCCTCGTAGTCGTTGAGCACGTACAGCCAGGCCAGTTCCTCGCCGAACAACGTCTCGACGCGGACCTTGGCCTTGCGGTACAGCCCGAGCGACTCGCCCTCCCAGCGGTCGAGCGCCGCCTCGTCTGAGTCGGTCAGGTCGTACAACGCGACGAAGACCTGCGAGATGTCGTCCTCGACCACGGTGGCAAGCGAACCCTCCCAGCCCAGCTGCTCGCCGCCGAACGTCAGGCGCCATCCCGGCAGCCAGCCGGTGACGCGGAGCGGGGAGTGGGGGGCGCGCCGTGCCATCTGCCGCGCGTCGAGGTTGCTGGCGTACGCGGCGTAGAGGGGCATGGGACCGCATCCTACGCGGACGCCGGGGATGCGGAAGAATGACACCCGTGACTCGCATTGTGATCGTTGGTGGCGGCCCGGGAGGGTACGAAGCCGCGCTTGTCGCGGCTCAGCTCGGGGCCGAGGTGACCGTGGTGGAACGCGAGGGCGTGGGCGGTGCCGCGGTCCTCACGGACTGCGTGCCGTCCAAGACGCTCATCGCGACGGCCGAGGTGATGACGAACTTCGCCGACTCCCACCAGGAGCTCGGCATCTACGTCGACGACGGCACGCCCGGCACGCTCGACCGGCCGATCGTCGGCGTGGACCTCGACGTGGTCAACAAGCGCGTGCTCGAACTCGCCCAGGCGCAGTCGGTCGACATCGCCAACGGGCTGCGCCGCGCCGGTGTCGAGGTGCTGCGTGCCGCCGGGCGGCTGGACGGCCCGCGGCGGGTGGTGGCGACGTTCGACGACGGCACCGAGCAGTCGGTGGACGCGGACGCGATCCTGATTTCCACGGGCGCCACCCCGCGCGTGTTGCCGGGGGCGGAGCCGGACGGGGAGCGCATCCTCGACTGGAAGCAGGTGTACGCCCTCACCGAACTGCCGCGCGAGCTGATCGTGGTCGGCTCCGGGGTCACCGGCGCCGAGTTCGCCGGCGCGTACCAGGCCCTGGGCTCGAAGGTCACGCTCGTGTCGAGCCGCGACCGCGTGCTGCCCGGCGAGGACTCCGACGCGGCCGAGGTGCTGGAGGGCGTCTTCAAGCGGCGCGGCATGCGGGTCATGTCGCGGTCTCGCGCGGAGAGCGTCGAGCGGCTCGGCGACAGCGTCATCGTGCGGCTCCAGGACGGCCAGACGCTGGAGGGCAGCCACTGCCTTATGGCGGTCGGCGCGGTGCCCAACACCGCGGACATGGGCCTGGAGCAGGCCGGGGTGTTCCTGAAGGACAGCGGGCACGTGCGGGTGGACCGCGTGTCGCGTACGACGGCCAGCGGTGTCTACGCGGCCGGCGACTGCACCGGGGTGTTCGCGCTGGCGTCCGTGGCCGCGATGCAGGGCCGCATCGCGATGTACCACATGCTGGGCGACGCGGTCTCGCCGCTGGACCTCAAGGCCGTCGCGTCCAACGTCTTCACCGACCCCGAGATCGCCACCTGCGGCTACTCGCAGGCCGCGATCGACGCGGGGGAGATCGACGCGCACACCGTCAAGCTGCCGCTGTCGCGTAACCCGCGCGCGAAGATGCAGGGCATCCACGACGGCTTCGTGAAGCTCTTCTGCCGTCCGGGTACCGGCATTGTGGTCGGCGGTGTGGTGGTCGCGCCGCGCGCGAGCGAGTTGATCCACGCGGTTTCGCTGGCCGTCGACCTGCACCTGACCGTCGATCAGATCTCCAGCGCGTTCACCGTCTACCCGTCGCTCTCCGGATCCCTCGCGGAGGCGGCGCGCCGTCTCCACCGACGCGACCGGGCGTGACACGCCCGGGAGTTCGCCGGTCGAGTCGGGGGCGTTTGCGGGCGTGACCCCGGAAAGGGGACGCACGCGGCCGACTGCCGGGGCCTTCCGATGCGGTGATGCGCTCGATCGGGTGGCTTTCCGCGAACCGGCGTGACTGTGCTCGCCAAACACGCATACTCGTCTGCGAGCGGTCAGGTGTCGCGCCCGGATGGGCACGACATGACCCGGCAGTGTCGCGCGTATGTACTGACGGCGGGTCAGAAGCGGTGCCCGCGGGCAAAATACGTATCGGCCGTAAGCGGTGTTCGGTGGATTGTCCCGCCACCGCCGCAGTTGCATGCCCTAAATGCCCCGGAGATTCACCATCTCGGTGAACAAGTTTGGGTAAGACATGCAACCGGCTGAAAAGAGGTGGTCGGTCGCGTTACCTTCGTCACGTGTTCGCTGCAGAGCGTCGTCAGTTGATTCTGGAAATGGTGCGGGCCAACGGAGCGGTCTCCCTCAGGGAGCTCGCCCGGGTGGTCCAGACGTCCGAGGTGACAGTACGCCGGGACGTGCGTGCGCTGGAGGCCGAAGGGCTTCTGGATCGCAGGCACGGCGGTGCGGTACTGCCCGGAGGACTCGCGAGGGAGCCCAGCTACTCGCAAAAGACCCATCTCGCCGCCGCCGAAAAGGCCGCGATCGCCGATCTCGCCGTGTCGCTCGTCGACGAGGGAGACGCGATCGTCGTCGGTGCGGGAACCACGACCCAGGAGCTGGCCAGGAGACTGGCCCGCATCCCCGGCCTCACCGTCGTCACCAATTCGCTCCTGGTCGCCCAGGTGCTCGCGCACGCCAATCGCGTCGAGGTCGTCATGACCGGCGGGACGCTGCGCGGTTCGTCGTACGCCCTGGTCGGCAGCGGTGCCGAGCAGGCCCTGTCCGGGCTCCGAGTGCGCCGGGCCTTCGTGTCCGGCAACGGCCTCACCGCCGACCGCGGGCTGTCCACCCCCAACATGCTGTCCGCGAGCGTCGACCGCGCGCTCGTCCAGGCGGCACACGAAGTCGTCGTGCTCGTCGACCACACCAAGATGGGCGTCGACACGATGTTCCAGACCGTGGCCGCGGAGCGCATCACCCACCTGGTCACCGACGAGGACGCACCGTCCGCGGAACTGGCCGCGCTGTCCGAGCTGGGCGCCCAGATCCACATCGCCCAACTGCCGCAGCGCGCGGTACCCGGAGCCCGCTCCGAGATCAACGGCGACCGGCTCCTCGGCGTGGACCACGCCGCCGCCGTGGAGGCCCGCGACCGCCGTCCCTGACCCGCCCGAACCCCCGTGAGGCGCCACCACCGAACATCACCGCAGCCGTGCCGTCCACCGGGCGCCCCCCGCCCGAAAGGCACCCTCCGGGCAGGCCCGACCCGTGCCCTGCCCGCCCCCGACGGCCGCGTCGGCCCTGAGCGGCCGTCACCCCTCCGCCGTGCCTCCCCTCCGGCGCCGCGCCCCCGCATCCAGGAACATCAGGCACACCCCGGTCCACCGTCTGCCGCCACCCTCCGGGCGGTTACGCACTCATGCACTCGTGTGCCTGTGCGCCCGTGCGTCCAAGGGCGGCAACTGCCGTGTTGACGGGCTGAGTTCGTACGCCGCGTACGCCTCAACCGCACTCGTCTGCGGCCTCGGTCGCCGGTGCGTCGCGCAACCATGCCGCGAGTTCGGCGTAGTCCGCGGGGGAGAGCCCCTCGCGGGAATCGACGCGGTGCAGCAGGGCGTGCGTCCCGTGGTGTGCGGCCACCCATGCGGTGTCGGTGCCGGTGATCTCGTCGTCGACCCACACGAAGGGCCGTCCGGCCGCGTACGCGACCAGGGCACGGGTCTTCCAGTGCAGCCCGGTCCGCTCGTCGTGGCCGTCGAGGTCCAACTCCTCCAACCACTCCACGACGGGCAGTTCGGGCAGGCCGAGCCGCGGCGCGAGGTAGGTGTTCGCCTCGTGCTGCCAGGCGGTGGCCCAGACGAGGTCGCAGGCCAGTGCCGACAGCATGCCGCCGTGCGCGGGGTCGAGCCTGGGCAGGAACGGGTGGTCGGCCACGTCCGGTGCTACGCCCGTCATGTCGTACGTCGTGTACTCGGGCGGTGTCCGGCCGAACGGGATCAGCGGGCCGTCGACGTCGAGGAACAGCAGGGGGCGTCGCCCGGTGGGAGCCGTCATCCCGGCACGGTAGCGCCCCGCCGAACGTGCCTGGCAGCACACCAGGCTGCGCACACCCGGCTGCGCACACCCGGCCGGACACGCCGGGCGCCGGGCACGCACGAGCCCCCGACCGTGGCGGTCGGGGGCTCGTGGTCGTCGCTGTGCGCCGCCCGCGTCAGTCCTTGATCTCGCAGAGGACCGCGCCGCTGGTGACCGTGGCGCCGACCTCGGCGGTCAGGCCCTTGACGGTGCCGGCGCGGTGGGCGTTGAGGGGCTGCTCCATCTTCATCGCCTCGAGGACGATGATCAGGTCGCCCTCGGCGACCTCCTGGCCCTCCTCGACGGCGACCTTGACGATCGTGCCCTGCATCGGCGACGCGAGGGCGTCGCCGCTCGCCGCCGCACCGGCCTTCTTGGCGCCGCCGCGCTTCGGGGCCTTCTTGGCCGGCCCCGCCGCCGCGGAACCGGACGCACCCAGGCCCGCGGGCAGGGTGACCTCGACACGCTTGCCGTTGACCTCGACCACGACGGTCTCGCGCTCGGTCGGCTCGTCGTCGCCGGCGCCACCGCCGACGAACGGGGCGATCGTGTTGTCGAACTCCGTTTCGATCCACCGGGTGTGGACCGTGAACGGCCCGTCGCTGCCGTGCGTCTCCGGCGTGAAGGCCGGGTCCTCCATGACCACGCGGTGGAAGGTCAGCGCGGTGGCCATGCCGTCGATCTCGAACTCGGTGAGGGCGCGCACCGCGCGCTGGATCGCCTGCTGCCGGGTCGCACCGGTGACGATCAGCTTGGCGAGCAGCGAGTCGAACGCCTGGCCGATGACCGAGCCCTGCTCGACGCCGGAGTCCAGGCGTACGCCGGGACCGCTCGGCGGGTTCCACACCGTGACGGCGCCGGGCGCGGGCAGGAAGCCGCGGCCCGGGTCCTCGCCGTTGATGCGGAACTCGAAGGAGTGGCCGCGCAGCGGCGGGTCGTCGTACCCCAGCTCCTCGCCGTCCGCGATGCGGAACATCTCGCGGACCAGGTCGATGCCGGTGACCTCCTCGGTGACCGGGTGCTCGACCTGGAGGCGGGTGTTGACCTCCAGGAAGGAGATGGTGCCGTCCTGGCCGACCAGGAACTCGCAGGTGCCGGCGCCGACGTAGCCCGCCTCCTTGAGGATGGCCTTGGACGCGCGGTACAGCTCGGCGTTCTGCTCGTCGGACAGGAACGGCGCGGGGGCCTCCTCGACGAGCTTCTGGTGGCGGCGCTGGAGCGAGCAGTCGCGCGTCGACACGACGACCACGTTGCCGTGCTTGTCGGCGAGGCACTGCGTCTCGACGTGGCGCGGCTTGTCGAGGTAGCGCTCCACGAAGCACTCGCCGCGGCCGAAGGCGGTGACCGCCTCGCGGACCGCGGAGTCGTACAGCTCGGGGATCTCCTCGAGGGTGCGGGCCACCTTGAGGCCGCGGCCGCCGCCGCCGAAGGCCGCCTTGATGGCGATCGGCAGGCCGTTGGCCTCGGCGAACGCGACCACCTCGGCCGAGCCGGAGACCGGGTCGGGGGTGCCGGCCACCAGCGGCGCTCCCGCGCGCTGCGCGATGTGCCGGGCGGCGACCTTGTCCCCGAGGTCGCGGATGGCCTGCGGGGGCGGGCCGATCCAGTTCAGTCCGGCGTCCATGACGGCCTGGGCGAACTCGGCGTTCTCCGAAAGGAAGCCGTAGCCCGGGTGCACGGCGTCGGCACCGGAGTCGGCGGCGGCCTTGAGGACCTTGGCGACGTCGAGGTAGCTCTCCGCCGGAGTGTTGCCGCCGAGCGCGTGGGCCTCGTCGGCCACCCGCACGTGCACGGCGTCGCGGTCCGGGTCCGCGTAGACGGCGACACTGGCGATGCCGGCGTCCTTGCAGGCACGGGCGACGCGGACGGCGATCTCCCCGCGATTGGCGATCAGCACCTTGCGCACGATCTGGCTCCCTCCTAGAACTGGGCAGAGTCTAGGGAGTGGCACAAGAAGATGCTGTGCCGCCCCACCCCGTCACAGGTCGGCGCCCCGGTCGACCTGACTGGTGACGGGACTTCGGCGGCGCTGCCGATGGTCCCAAAGTACTCCGGGCCTCCGGCCCCCTGGAACCGGGGGCGGGTTGTCCCGCGTGTGTCCTGGGTGAGTCCCGGGGCGGTCCCGCCGACCGGCCCCTTTTCCCGCAGCCCGGCCGATGCGCCGTTCGGCCGACGCAAAAAATTGGTCGGCCGGGAACGCCGTGTTGATCTTCGGGCGTTAGCGTGGAGAACGAAATAACCCATTAGGGGAGTTCGCCATGGTTTCAGCGCTTGTCGCGCCCAAGATGATCGACATCATCCGCCGGTCCCTGCCCGAGCCGATGCGCTCCGACTTCGACGCGGACGTGCGGCGTACGGACATGTCCCGCCTGCAGGGCGTGTTGCGCCTGTGGCGGGCGCGCGGTGCCGCGCGCAACGACCCCGAGCGCATCCGCCGCCTGGAGACCGCGGTACGCACCGACCCCGACTCCGGTGCCGTCACCTGGACCGCAGCAGTGCCTCGCGCGTGACGCACGGCCGGGCCCGATCCCGCGTGCGGGATCGGGCCCGGGGCGCGAGCCGGGTGTGCGGGCGGTCGGTGGGGCCGCGGGTGAGAGAGGTCGGCAGGGTCGGCAGGATCAGCGGAAGATGCCGGTGTGGCCGAGCGAGTACCGGCCGGGCTGCGGGTAGACGGCCAGGCCGTGGGGGCCGCGGCCGACCTTGATACGGGCGAGCAGATGGCCGTCGGCGGTGTCGATCGCGTACACCTCGGAGTCGTACCGGCCGGAAAGCCACAGGACCTTGCCGTCCGCCGAGACGCCGCCCATGTCGGGTGAGCCGCCGCCGGGGATGTGCCACTTGGTGTTGATCCGGCCGCCGTTCTCGGCCCCCGGGGTGAACTCCCACAGGGTGACCGAGCCCTCGCCGCGGTTCGAGATGTACATGTACTTGGAGTCGCGGCTGATGTAGAGGCCGTGCGCGCCGCTGCCGGTCTTCACCAGTTTGGGCGTCGTGAACGCGTCGCCGTCCAGCACCCAGACGCCGTGGCTCATCATGTCGGCGATGTACCAGGTGCGGCCGTCCGGGGAGATCTTCACGTCCTGCGGCATCGTGTGGTGCCGGGGCAGCTTCTGGCGGCCGATGATCTCCATCTTCTCGGTGTCGACCTTGAGCAGCGTGCCGTCGAACTCGCAGGAGACGATGAAGTAGCGGCCGTCCGGCGAGAAGTCGGCGTGGTTGACGCCGTCGCAGCCGACCGGCAGGTGCTTGACCGCCTTCATGGTCTGGGCGTCCCGGAACACCAGCTCGTGGTCGGCGGAGGCCATGACCACCGAGTACTTGCCGTCCGGCGTGAAGTACAGGTTGTACGGGTCGTGCACGTCGACCGTGGGCCCGGTCTTCCCGGTGGCCGGGTCGAGCGGCGTCAGCGTGTTGCCCAGGTCGTTGTTGACCCACAGCGTCTTGAGGTCCCACGAGGGCACGACGTGTTGCGGCTGGTCGCCGACCTTGATGGTCTCGAC
This sequence comes from Streptodolium elevatio, assembly GCF_040649515.1. Classification (GTDB taxonomy): domain Bacteria; phylum Actinomycetota; class Actinomycetes; order Streptomycetales; family Streptomycetaceae; genus Yinghuangia; species Yinghuangia elevatio. Next base: position 5,901 of record NZ_JBEZFP010000184.1, on the reverse strand, counting down.
GACCTGGTACGTCGCGGGGTCGATGACCGAGACGGTGTCCGACTCGGTGTTCGGCACGTACACCCGGGACGGGAAGTTCTTCACCGCGTCGACCAGTTGGTTCGGCCGGTCGGCCGCGTACAGGTCGTTGGGGTCGAGTACCGGCGGCATGCCGGGCAGCGCGTTCGCGTTCACCCCGTGCGGCAGCGCCGGCTGGACGGTGGTGTCCTTCTCCTCGGGGGCGGGCGCGGCCGAGGTGGCCGAGCGGGCCGACGGCCGGCCTGGCTCCTCGTTCGAGCACGCTGTGATGGTCAAGAGGCCGCCCAGCGTGCAAACGAGCGTACCTGCGGTGGTCATGGCAACGGCCATGCGCGACATATGGGTACGAGACACCGGGTCAGCCTAGGTCGGAAGACGCAAAAAGCCTCGTTGGCGTCACTCGAAAGAGGTTGCCCTCGCGCCGGATGGCGGGCGGCAGTTGGGCCGTTCCGGCGACCTCGCCGGACCGCGCGTACCCGCCGACAACTTGGTTTGTCGCCGCCACGTCCCGCTTCGGCAGCGAACTTGTCGTCGAAGGGTCCGCGCCGCCCCCCGCGTCCCTATCATCCGAGACATCAACTGCCGCACCCGTGCGGGCTTTCAGGTACTTTCCACCAGGGGTTGGGAGAGCGGCGATGGCCGTGGGCGGCGGATTGCTGCGCAGAACGTACGAAACCGGTGCGACGGTGGCCGAGCGCAGCGCTCGCAAGCCGGAGCCCTGGGGGGCCAGGGCGGCGGAGTGGATACCGGGCGCCCTGCTCGTGGTCATAGCCGTCAGCTCGGCGCTGATACTGCTGCGGACCGGCGCCTCGGTCGGCGGCCCGCAGACGGCCGTGACACCGGACGCGGAGGGCTACGGCTCCGCCGTGCCCGTCGCCCCGGGCGGCATCCCGACCGGGTGGGACATCTGGGACCTCACCGCGGTCCTGCTGCCGTGGTCGATCCCGCTGGTGATCGGCGGGGTGGGGCTTACGGACACCGCGTACGTGCACCGCCGCGGCGCGGTCGCGGGCGTCCTCCTGGTCGGTCTGAGCGGCGCCGCGCTGACCTCGCTGCTCGACCTGGTGGCGGCAGGCGAAGGGCAGCCGCCGCGCTGGCTCGGCGTCGTCTACCTGCTGCGCTTCGGCTTCGCGGTGCAGATCCTGGTCGGCGTGGTGCTGTGGATCCACCTCGCGCCGCCGCGCCACCGGGTCGCCCTCAACGCGGCCTTCGCCGCGACGCTGGCGGCCGCGCTGCCGATCCTGTTCACCGTCGTCGGCGAGGACCTGCTCGACCCGCTGTGGAAGGCCGACGCGGTCTGGCAGACCGCCCTGCCGCTGGTCGGCTTCGTGCTGGTGCTGCTGCTCCTGCCGACCGGCATGGTGCTGGTACGCCCCGGGCAGGGCTGGCCGCGCGCCTCGCGCGGCGCCTTCCTCGGCGTCGTGCTGCTGGGCCTGGTCGGCGTCGCCGTCGCGGTCTGGACCCTGGTGGACGGCGACGACATCCCCAAGGCGGTCGCGCTGTGGCCGGTGGCGGCGCTGGGCGGCTGCCTGGTCGCGGCCGGGCTGACGTACCGGGTCGACGGCGTCCGCTCGGTCGCCGGGTCGCTGCTGGCGATGGCGGTCGGCATCGCGGCGCTGCCGGCCGCGCTGTTCGGCTTCGACCGCACGGCGTTCAACCCGGGCCTCGGCTTCGACGGCGCGGGCGAGTCGGTGCCGTGGATCGTCGGCCTGGTCGCCGCCGGCGTCGCGGGCGCGGTGGCGGCCCGGGTGACCGGGGCGTACGCGATCGGCCTGGCGGCGGTCGTGCTTGTCGCCGCCGAGTTCGCCGGGGCGGACACCGGCGAGACGCACGTCCTGCTGGTGCGCTGCGCCGGGGCGTTCGCCCTCGGCGTGGTGATCGGCGGACTGCGCCCCGAACCCGCGCTGGCCGCGCTGGGGCTGACCGCGGCGTGCGGGCCGGTCTGGCCGGACCTGCAGACCGCGGGGACCGAGTACGAGTGGGTCGAGGTGCTCACCGAGCGGCCCGGCGGCGTCCCGGTGCCGCTGCTGATCCTGGCCGGGCTGGCGGTGCCGCTGAGCATCTGGGCGGCGCTGCGGCGTCCGGCGCCGGGGGCCGGCGGTCCGGACCCGAGCGGGGTGGGGGCGTATCCGTACGGCCCCGCGCCGGTGCCCGCGCACGCGGGGGCCGAGGAGTTGTACCCGACGGCGCCCGACCCCTACGGCCCGGGCCCGTACGGCCCCGGCGACCAGGGGCTGCTGCCGGGCAACCCGGGACCGGGGGCGTACGAGCACTCCGGCCCCGGCTACGGCCAAACCCCGGCCCCGAACACGGGCTTCGCGATCCCCGACCAGCCGGGGCAGGCGCCGCCGCCGGATGGCTTCGGCGGGAGCATGGGCCCCGGCCCGCGCCGCGGCGACCTGTCGGGCACCCAGGACTGAGGCACGGCCCGCCGGAGCGCCTTGGCCGAGGTGCTTTCCACCGGCCCCCGAAATAATCTCCGGGACAGCCGAAAAATCCTTCGGACAAGTTAATTCCCCGGGGTTATGGGGAAGGCTTTTCTGCTCCTAGAATCGCTGCCCATGACAACACCGGTTTATGGCACACAACATGCCCAGGATGCTGGGCCGCAGATCGGCCGGGCGCACGCCGCGGTTTCGTACGTCGGTATCGCGGGCGGGGTCCTCGCGGCAATCGGTTCGGCCCTCGCCTGGGTGGAGCTGAGCATCGGGGGCGAGAGCGAGACGCTCAAGGGGACCGAGGGCGACGACGGCACGTTCGTCATCGTCGCGGCGCTGCTCGCCGCCGCCCTCTTCGTCGGCGGTGTGGTCGCCCGCAAGGCCGTGGTCAGCGCGGCCGCCGCGGTTCCCGCGCTGGTCGCGCTGGTCTTCGGGATCCTGAACGTGGCCGACGCCGAGCGCCTGCCGACGCAGAAGCTCGAAGGGGAGGGCGCCTCGTCGGCGGAGATATCCGAGGGGCTGGAGATGTTCGACATCTCCACGTCGTTCGGCGTCTACGTCGTCCTGGTCGGCGCGCTGGTCGCGGTCGTCGCGGGCGTCATGGCGTTCCTCAAGGGCCGCAGCGCCTGATCGCACGCGTATTGCCCGTCGCATTCACCCGGATAATCTTTCCGGTGCGCGTCACTCGTGCGCCGGAAACCGGTCCGTGTGAATTCGGCGGGCAATTGCCTGCCACAGCAGATTGAGCGGATGATCGGTCGCGAGCCGGGCCCGCTCGCCTTTTCGGACGAATATCCCCACCACGTGTTCGGTTGCGCCTCCCGGGCCGGCCCGGTCGTCCACGACCGGCAGGGCGCGCAGCCCGTCGCCGCCCGGGATCCGGCCCTCGCGCACCGCCCGGCCGATGCCCTCGGTGACCAGCATGCAGCCGTGCAGCGGCAGTCGTGAGCTGAGCAGTTCGAGGCCGAACGGCACGGCGTCGATCTCCGCCGCGATGGTGAGGCGGTCCCGGTACCCCGGGCCGAACCAGGTCCGCAGGAAGTCGGCGATCAGACCGCTGCTCGGGACCGCGAGCGGCAGCGACGGCAGCGCGTCGACCGGTACGGGCCCCTCGGGCACCCGGTCGGCCGGCAGGTTGGTCAGCAAGTGGAGGTCGTCCCGGGCCAGTTCCATGACCTCGCAGTCCTCGGGCGCGGCCTCCGCACCGACGCGCGCGACGACACTGCCGCACACCAGGTCGATCTCCTTGGCCCGCAGTCGCTCCAGGAAGTTGCGGGTGCGCACATGCTCGACCTTCAACTCCACGCCGCGCTGCTGGAGTTCGTCCGCGATGTCGGCGCACGCGTCGGCCATCAGGCCCAGCGTGTAGCGCGTCGTGCCGACGGTCAGCGTCCCGTCGACGCGGTTGCGGCAGTCGCGTATGCGCTCCGCCCAGTCGCCCAAAGTCGTGTGCGCCATGTCGACCAGCGCCTCACCGGTTCCGGTGAACAGGACGTCGCGCCCCCGGCCTTGCTTGACCACCAGCGGCTCACCGCACATCGCGCGGAAGTTCCGGTTGAGGGTGTCGAGTTGCTTCTGCACGCTGGACTGCTCGCGGTCGAGCAGGCGGGCCGCCGCGAGTGCGGTGCCGGTCGCGTGCACGGCGACGAGCGTACGCAGTTGGTCCAGTGTCGTGTCGAGCAGCGGCGCGGGCGCGCTCAGCGGCGGGCGCGGCGGAACCGCGCGGTGTTCCTGGTGTTCGTGCGGTACGTACTGTTCGCGCTGTTCTCGGCGTTCTCGGTGTCGCGGTGGTGCCGGCGTGGTGGCTTCCGTCTGCTGCGGCCGTGTCCGGCCGGGTGCGGACATGGGGGTTCCGTCCCGAGGGTCGAGGTCGTCGGATGGCGTTGAGCCGGGCGAAGGACGCTACCAGGGCCAACTGGTCTTCCGTCGCCTGCGCGGCCGTCCCCACGTGATCCGGATAGCCCGGAAACGCGGGTGAGGGATACCCCTCACCCGCCGGTCGGCCCGGTCAGCCCCACAGGTCGGTGATGGCGGTGTCCAGGTCGGCGAGGAGCGTACGCAGCAGCGGCAGCGAGAGGCCGATGACGTTGCCCGGGTCCCCGTCGATGCCGTCGACGAAGGGCGCCGACCGCCCGTCGAGGGTGAACGCCCCGGCCACGTGCAGCGGTTCGCCGGACGCGACGTACGCCGCAACCTCGGCGTCGCTCGGCGTCCCGAAGCGCACCACGGTCGACGCGGTCGCCGAGGCCTGGCGGCCCTTCAGCGTGTCGATCACGCAGTGCCCGGTACGCAGGACACCGGACCGCCCCCGCATGGCGTGCCAGCGGGCGGTCGCCTCCTCGGGGGACGCGGGCTTGCCCAGCGCCTGCCCGTCGAGTTCGAGGACGGAGTCGCAGCCGATCACCAGCTCGCCGTCCGCGCACGCGTCCGCGACGACGCGCGCCTTGGCCTCGGCGAGGACCAGGGCGAGTTCGGCGGGGGTCGCGGCGGTGAGGGCGTCCTCGTCGACGCCGCTCACCCGTACCTCGGGGACGAGGCCGGCGTCGCGCAGCAGGTTGAGGCGCGCGGGGGAGGCGGAGGCGAGGATCAGGCGGCGGGTCGGTGTGCGCTCGGACATGGTCCACAACGGTAGTGCCCCCGCCCGAGGCGCACGGACGCCGCGTCCGCGGCTTCCGAGAGTTCGGCCCGAGAGCCCGGCTCAGGCATGCGCGGCTCCGGCAAGCCCGGCTCAGGCAGGCGCGGCACCCGCGAGTTCGTGCCCGTGTCTGCGGCCCTCGGTTCGATGGCACCCGGGTCGGTCACGAGTCGGCTGTCACGAGTCGGTTGTCAGAGGGCGACTGTCAGGGGTCCACTCTCATGGCCCGGGTCCTCACCACGTCGCCAGCAGGGCCACCACGAGGATGATCAGGACCGGCAGCAGGAAGACGACGCGGCGCAGCTGGTCCACTGCTCGTCGCAGTTCCTCCGGCGGTTCCTCACGTATGCGGCGCATGCCGTCCATGGTCCGACCGAGGGGCAGCCGCGCTCTTGAGTACGTGTACTCAATTCACCTGAGCCCACCCTCAGGACACCTCAGGCCACCTGAGTCCCAATGGTGTCCAGACGAGGGCGCATCCACCCCGCACGCGGCGATCGGGACGCCCCTTGGCGCGGACGCCGGGCGCGATGCAACTGTGCGGCTCGGCCTCAGCGGGCCCAGCCGCTGGCCTGCCACGCGCCCGGGCCGGGGTGCAGCGGCGTGCGTACCAGGCGCGCGGGGGAGTTCCACTCGGAAGGCGCCGGTGCGGGCGCGGGGGTGCCGCCGCCGGACGCCTTCGCGGCGATGACGGTGACGATCGCGGCCAGCTCCTCGGCGGTCGGCTCGCCGCGGACGATCTTGATCATGGGGTTCGTGCTCCCTGCCGGTCGTGGGCCGGTCCCGTGGTGGGGGCACCGGTTCTTGCCC
>NZ_JBEZFP010000183.1:0-16821 GCF_040649515.1 Streptodolium elevatio | reverse complement strand
CACACCCCCGGGCCCCCCCCCCGGGGGGCCCCCACCACCGGCAGCGGACCAGGCGCGCCTACGCTGGGGCGCCGCCGGTGCGTCACCGCGGCGGGTGTGTCTCGTACATCCGCACGGCGACGACGAGGCCGGCGAGGGCGGTGAGGACGGCGACCGTCCACACCGCGGCCTCGACGGACCAGATGTCGGCGACCGCGCCCGCGAGCAGGGCGCCGACGGCGAACCCGCCGTCGCGCCACAGCCGGTAGACCCCGACCGCGCGGGCCCGCCACGCCGGGTGGGCGACGTCGCCGATCACGGCGAGCAGAGTCGGGTAGACCAGTGCGGTCCCGGCGCCGAGGAGGACCTGGGCGATCACCCATACCCAGAAGGTGGTGCCCGCGGCGACCAGGGCGATGGCGGCGGCCTGGAGGAGCATGCCGGCGGTGATCAGGTGCTTGCGGCCGATGTGGTCGGACCACCAGCCGGTGAGCATCTGGCCGGCGCCCCACACCGCGGGGTACACGGCGGCGAGGACGCCGATCTGGGCTACCGACAGGCCGTGGGACTTGAACAGGAGCGGGAACACGCCCCACGCGAGGGCGTCGTTGGCGTTGTTGACCATCCCGGCCCAACTCGCGGACGACAGCGCCTTGTCGGTGAGGCTGGTGCGCTTGGCGATCTGCCCGGTGGTCAGGTCGGCGTGGTGGTCCGGGTCGGCCGAGGGCGGGTGCGCGGCGGCTTCGGCGCGGGCGTGTTCCCGGGTTTCGCGGACGGCGAGCGTCGACAGGCCCAGGCCGAGGGCGGCGTATGCGGCGCCCAGCAGGAACGGCTCGGGGCGCAGTCCGGCGTGGGAGGCGATCGCGCCGGTGGCCATGGCGGTCGCGGCGACCGCGACGTACCCGGCCGCCTCGTTGAAGCCCATCGCCAGGCCGCGGCGCTCCGGCCCGACCAGGTCGATCTTCATGATGACCGTCGTCGACCAGGTCAGGCCCTGGTTCACCCCCAGCAGGACGTTGGCGAACACGATCCAGCCCCATGACGGCCCCCACGCCAGCAGCGCGGGGACCGGGAGGGCGATCAGCCACCCGGCGACCAGGACCGGCTTGCGGCCGTAGCGGTCCGACCAGGTCCCGGCGAAGAAGTTCGTCACGGCCTTGGTCGCGCCGAACGCCAGGATGTAGGTCAGGGACGCGCTGTACGCGTTCAGATGGAAGGTCTCGTCGGCGAGCAGCGGCAGCACCGTGCGCTCCTGGCCGAGCATGCCGCCGACCAGCGCGTTGACCACCACGAGCAGGCTGAACTGCGCCAAGTTCGCGCGCAGCCCCAACCGGATCGCAGGCGTGGCAGGCCCGCGGGTGACGGGCGCGGTCACGCGTCTTCCTCCAGGGATCGCCCGGTCACGCGCGCCCAGTCGTCCGGCCCGCCCTCCAGCACCGCGAGGCCGGTGCGTCCGGCGCGGGCGAGCACGCTGGCCGCGGTCATCGCGCGTTCGCCGTGCCCGCACATCACGATCGCGCCGTCGGGGGCGGCGTCGGCGGCGGGCGGCAGCGCGCCGAGTTCGACGTGGACGGCGCCGGGGATGTGGCCGGCGGCGAACTCGGCGTCCTGGCGGATGTCGAGGACCGGCCGGTCGTCGATCGCCCCGGCGCCGAGGAACCCGACCGTGGCGACGCTGCCGCCCGCAGCGCGCCATGCGTCCATGCCGCCCGCCAGGTGGCCCGCGATCCGCTCGTAGCCGATCTTCGCGGCCTGCCACACCGCGTCCGCGAGGTCCTGGCCGTCGTCGGCCACCAGCACCAGCGGCACGTCATCCGGAATGAGCCAGCCCAGCCAGGTGGCGAACGCCGGCCGCAGCGCGTTCGAGACCGCGCCGGGGATGTGCCCGGCCGCGAACGCCGCCGCCGGCCGCACGTCGACGACGATCCCGCCGTCGGCCAGGACCCGCCGCACCTGGTCGACGGACAGGCCGGGAAGGTGCGGTGCGCCGGTCAGCACGGCGGGCCCGCGCCGGTTGGCCTCCCCGAGGCGGTCGAAGTAGGCCGGGTACGAGCCGAGCGAGGCCACCAGCTGCGCGACGAAGGCGCCTTCGTCCTGCGCTGCGAGCAGGGCGTTGGCACGCTTCTGGTCGCCGATGGTGCTGGTGCGCTCCGCACCCGGCGGAGCAGAGCAGAACGAGCCCGCGCCGTGGGTCGGCCACAACAAGGTGGCGTCCGGGAGTTCGGCCAGGCGCTTGACCGACGCGTACTGCGCGCGGGCCAGTTCCTCGGTGCGGTCCGCGCCCAGCAGGTCGGTGCGCGCGGCGGACCCGACGATCAGCGAGCCCCCGGAGAACACCCCGAGTTCGCGGGCGCCGTCCAAGAGCAGGAAGGACAGGTGCTCGTCGGTGTGCCCCGGGGTGGCCAGCGCGCGAAGCGTCAGCCCGCCGAGGTCGACCTCGTCGCCGTCGGCCAAGCCGGTGTGGTCGAACGCGCGATGCCCGGCGGCCGAAGCCAGCACGGTCGCGCCGTCGTCGGCGGCGAGTTGCACGGCGCCGGACAGGAAGTCGGCGTGCAGGTGGGTGTCCGCCGCGTACGCGACCGTCAGGCCGCGGCGGGCGGCAGCGCTTCGCAGGGTGCGCAGGTCGCGCGACGCGTCGACGGCGAGCGCGCGGCCGTCGCCCAGGTCGACCAGGTAGGCGCTGTTGCCCAGCCCCTCGTCGACCAGGGGTATCAGGTGATCGTCGGCGAAGCCCACAGCGTCCTCCAGACATCTTCAGGATGGGTTGGCGGTTACCCCGCCACCACAACTACAATATTCCATGGATTTATGGAGGATGCTTCATGGGAGACCCGCAGCGCAAGGCTGAACGCAAGGCAGCGCTCTACGACGCGCTCGCCGCCACCGGGAAGGCGCTGTCCAACGGCAAGCGTCTGGAACTGCTCGACCTGCTCGCCCAGGGCGAGCGCAGCGTCGACGCCCTCGCCCAGGCCGCCGGCCTCGGGCTGACGACCGCGTCCGCGCACCTGCAGACCCTCAAGCAGGCCGGACTTGTCGCCACCCGCCGCGAGGGGACGCGTATCCACTACCGCCTGGCCGGGCCGGACGTCGCCGCGCTGTACGCGCTGCTGCGCACCGTCGCCCAGGCCCACCGTCCCGAGGTCGAGGCCGCCCGCGACGCCTACCTGGGTGCAGACACCGCCGAGGAACTCGCCCGCGAGGATCTGCTGGCCCGCGCCCGCACCGGCGAGGTGGTCGTCCTCGACGTCCGCCCGGTCGAGGAGTACGCCGCCGGGCACATCCCCGGCGCCATCTCCATCCCTGTCGACGAGTTGGCCGAGCGGATCGCCGAACTCCCCGACACCGCCGAGGTCGTGGCGTACTGCCGCGGCGCGTACTGCGTCATGGCCCATGACGCCGTCCGCACCCTGCACGCCCACGGCCGCCGCGCCATCCGCCTCACCGACGGCATGCTCGAATGGCGCCTCGCCGACCTCCCCGTCGACACCGGCACCGCCGCATGACCGGCACCCCCACCGACCAGCCGGTCGCCGTCGACGGCACGGGCATGCTTTGTGTTGTCCTGCTCCTGCACTTGCGCCGACGCATTGAACACCTGCCGCCCGGCACCCTGGTCCACGTCACCGCCACCGACCCGGCAGCGCCCCTCGACCTGCCCGCCTGGTGCCACATGACCGGCCACACCTACCTCGGCGAACTCCCCACCGGCGGCGGGAACCCGCCGGCATATGCCCTGCGCCTCGCCGCCCGCCCCACGCCTACCCGCCCCGACGCCCCCTGGCACCGCGCCCCCGACGACGCGCAATGACGCGGGCTGCAGGGTCGGTCGGGCCGGTGCGGCGATCCGCGGCGACGCCCAAGAGCCGAGCCTGAATCCGCTGCGGCGGGGCCTAGCTGTGGCGGGTCGGCCCCAGGGGGATCGTGGCTTGTCGGAGTTTGCGCATCTGCCGGAGCTTCTGGCGTGCGCCGGCGAGGCTGACTTGGAGTCCTTCGACTTCGCCGAGCCATCCGCGGTCGTGGGCTTCACGGAGGCGTTCGTGCAGGTTCGTGATGATCTCCGCCAGGCGCAGCGCCTGAGCAGGATCCGGTTGGAGGGCGGGGCATCGCAAGCATGCGTGCTCATGCCGACACGGCGTCCCGTAAGGGCGCACACAGGTGCCCAGCTCGACTTTGCGACGGGTGAAGTGCCGGTCGAACTCGGCCCATTCCACGGCGGTCGGCTCGCGGTACTCGTCGCCGGGCCTCTCCGCGCGGCGCCGCGCGATGAACGCGGCATGATGACGTACGACGTCGTCCTGGTAGACGGCCACGTACGTCTGTGTGGTGTTCAGGTCTTCGTGTCCGAGCAGCTTGGCGGCGATGTGGACCGGGATCCCGCCGGAGACGGCTTCGGTGGCGAAGATCCGGCGGAAGTCGTGCGGGGTGTAGTGGAGCAGTTGCCCGTCGGGGCCGTGCAGCCCGAGCCGTTCGACCGCCTGGCGGATCAGGATGCCCGGGGTGCTCGATCCCATTGCTCGGCGGTCGTTGCCGTGATGGCGCTGGAACAGGTGCGGCAGCGGTGGGCCGGTGACGCGCTCGTGGATGTCGTAGCGGCTGACCAGCGGGATGTGGTCGGCGCCGCCGCGGACCCGGTGGACGATGCGGGCCAGGACATGCGCGAGCTCGGGCGAGACGAGCAGCACGCGCTCGGTGTCCTGCTTCGATGGGGCGATCTGCAGCAGGGGCACGACCTCGCCGGTGTCGGGCAGGGTGTGGCGGACCAGCGCCAGGTGCGTCAGCTCCAGCAGTTCCTCGACGCGGACGCCGGTGTGGCGCAGGGTCTCCACGATCGCCCACGTCCAAAACGCCTCGTCCTCCTCCCGGGTCACGTCCAACAGCGCGTCGTCCGCCAGCCTCCGCACCCGTAGCCGTCCCGCGCCCGCCCGTCCTCCCTTCAGCGCGTCGACGCCGGCCGCGACTCGTTCGTAGCGCTCGCCGTCGACCGAGAACACCGAGCCGACCGCCGCGTCCGCCACCGCGGCATGGAGGCGTTCCGCCCAGCGCAGCCGTGCTTCGACGCTGTGCACCAGTTGCGGGAGCAGCGGCGCGAGCACCCGGGTGCGCTGGTGCATCCGCGCCTGGCGCTGCCGGAAGTTGCGGGTGCTGCCCCGTACATCGACGCGGCGAACCGGCGACGGGGCAGCCCAGCGCGCCCAGTACGGGTCCTCGACCGCCCACTGGGCGATGTCGAGGTAGAACGCCCGCACCACGAACAGCACCGCATACGGGTTCGACCGCGGCGTCATGGTCCCGTCGGCGTTCTTACGCATCCGCGCCCGCTCCCGCCACGCTGCGGCCGCCTCGGGGCTCAGGTGCAGGGAGTCGATCCCGGGATGGTGCTTCTCCAGGTCGCGCCAGAACGTCAGGACCAGATGCCCGACCAGTTCCACGACGGAGTTGTAGTCGATGGCGGGTGCACGTTCGCTCAGGTAGCGCACCAACACCTCGCGCACCGGCGCGCACTGCACCTGGTACATGTCGACGAGCTCAGCGACGGTGCGCTGCCCGCGGTGCAGATGGGACCGCAGCGGCGGCGTCCCCGGCGGGAACACGCCCGTCTCGCGCAACATGTCGAACGCGAGTACCAGACTGCGGGCATTGACGAGCTGCGACACCACCCGGTGGTACTCCACCAGGTGGGCCGGCGTCATGTCCTGCGGCGGCAGGCCAGTGTTCATCGTCACCCGCGCCAGATGGTTCAGGGAGTCCGCCAAGTGCCGCTCACGCGCTCCCGTCCGCCGGCCGTACGCCTCCGCCCGCGCGTACAGCTCGGGATCGGTCATCTCACGCACATGCACATAGGCCTGCTTGAGCCGCCCCCGGATGAGGAACGCGATGCCGGGCCGCAGAACGCCCAGGCTCAGCAGCGCGTCCAGACCGAACCCGCACACCCTCCGCGCCCCGGACAGGCTCAGCGGCTGCGACGCGGACTGGACAACGAACTGCACTGCCGCATCGGTCCAATGCCCCTGCGCGTCCTCGACACCGCTGGCCTCCCACCGCTCACCCCACGTGTCACCGGGGAACGTCTCCAACCAGGCCAGCAGCCGGTCCGCACCCAGCGCCCGGCTGGTCACCCGCACCCGCGACTGCGACCCCACCGGCAACGCGCCGACCCGGGCCACGACCTCCCCGCGCTCCCAGACGTTCTGTGGCCACGCCGCCCCCGGTGGGGTCTCGGAACCGGTCGAGCAGGCTTCCGCCGTGCCCGTCCGCGTCCTCACCACGACGGCCCCAGCCTGCGCCCGAACAACTCCCGCAAGTCCTCGTCTTCGTAGCCGACTGCTGCTCTCGGGACCGCCGGACGGGGTTCGGCGGCCTGCGCCGCATGTGCCCGGGCCTGCTGGAGCACCTGCTCCATCCGCGGATTCAGGTACCGCTGCGTGGTCGTCAGCCACGCGTGCCCGAGAAGCGTCTGCAGCGTCGTCAGCGGGACGTTCGGGTCCGCGGCCATCCGCACCGCGAACGTGTGCCTCAGATCGTGCACTGTCCAGTTCGTACCGAGCCGCGCGTTCGCCCGCCGCAGCACCGCGCGCAACGCGTCGTACCCCAACGGCCGATAGGGCTTGCGCAGCGTCCACCACACGGGCTGATCCGGACCGGCCAGCTCCTCGGGAAGCCCGGTCCGGTACAGCAGCAGCCACACGAACGCATCCGGCGACGCAGGCAGCCACTGCAACTCCCGCGTGCCCTTGCGCACCACCCCGACCAATTGCTCGCCCACATCCACCCGCGCACCGTGCAACCCCAAGAGCTCGGCCGGCCGCGCTCCGCACGACACATAGAACGCCAGCAGAGCCCGGTCCCGATCCGAGGACATCGCAGCGAACAGCTCGTCAAACAGCTCGTCCGGCATCGCCCTCGGCGCTGTCGCAGGGACCTTCTGCCGAAAGGCCGCCCGTCGACCGGGCCGGAACGGCTCCAGCGGATTGTGATGCTCGAAGGCGCGGCCACCGCGTTCACTCGCCCGCGCCGGCACCGGATTGACCAGCGGCCCAGTGCCCCGCGCGATGTGGTGGTCATAGAACTCCGAGACCACCGCCAGATTGTGGTTGATCGTCGACGGCGCGAACACCCCGCCCAAATACGGCTTCCCCGTCCGCGCATTCAGCCCACCCGCACCGCCTCCTCGGACCGGACGGGAAGGGACCGCCGAGCGCATCCACAACACGAAGTCCCGGACATCACCACGCCCCGGCCGATCCCACGCGACCTCCAGCACCCACAAGAACCGCAACCACCGCAACAGCGCCATCGCGTACGACCGCACACTGCTCGCTGCGCAGTCCCGCGCCACGAGCTGCCGAAGGAACTCCTCAACTCCGCCATGCGCCGCACCGGCACCATCCAGGAGCGCCCAGGGGAGAGGCCCCTCGCAGGCAACCACCCGACCCACCCGCGGCACCTCAAGATGCGCCGGATCCACTCGGCGCCGTTCCACGTTCATCCCGTCGAATGTGGCGGTCTTCACCCGTTCAGATCAAGCGGACGGCGTCCCGTTAGTCCGGTCAACACGCAATAGGACAGGCTGACGAATTTCGGCCAAGCGCAACCGAGTTGGATCAAGTCCTGACACGCCCGATGACTACGCGGGAGTCACCTCGCACAGCAGTGCGCCCGGGCGGCCCTGCAACGTGCGTGTCTAGCGGGTAGTGCGGGCACTGCCTGTGACTTGCATCGGTTGATGGGTCTGACAAGATTTTCGGGATTCGGTGACGCGCTGTGATGTCGTTATGCGAGCAGGACGCGCTTGCGTTGGCAACGGTAAGCAGGCTCCGACGAACATCTGCCGCGCGGGCTGGCAGCGTGGACTTCGGCACCGCCGACGAGCTCCGCGACCAGCGGGCCGTCACCCTCACCGAGGCATACAACCAAGATCCCGAACGCCGCCGAGACCACCCGAGATGCCGCACACAGCCAGTCGATCAACGACGCTGCCAAGCGTAGGGAAACCGGCACCACAGATCTCATAGCGTCAGGACCGTCTCACTGGACTTGAAAATCTACCGGCCGCACCGGCAGGGAGCGGTGGGAGGCGGGCGGGACAGGTATCAGGTGAGCCAGGCGGTCATTGTGGCGGCGAGGACCGCCTGGAGGGTGAGGGCGGCGGCGAACGCGGTGCTGGCGCGGGTGAGCGCGGAAGGCATGGAGGCGCCGTCACGGCGAGCGAGGTAGCCGGCGGCGGTGCCCACGGCAACGGCGAAGAGCATGGCTACGGCGAGGCCAAGGGCGGCGAACACGAGACGGGTCGAACGGTCCACGACAGCTCCCGGGTGGTAGGCGGTGGGTGGGGTCGGAACCGATGTTCGGTGTTTGCGTGTTCGCGGGTGTTCGTCGCGAACACAATGAACGAGGCCGTCTCGTCGGGAGGAGGCACTGTGGGGGCGACCGAGCCGAGGGGCGAACTCGCGCGTCTGCTGCGCGGCGCGTTGAACCGCGCCGGACTGCAGGTGTCCCAACTGGAGACGCGCAGCGGCCTGAAGCACACCACGGTCAGCCAGGCCCTCAACGGCGCGGCAGTCCCGACCGAGGCGACGTTGCGCGCGTTCGCGGCGGTGCGGGAACTGCGTCTGGACCTGACGCGGCTGCTGGCGTTGCGGACGCGCGCGCTGAGCGGCGACGGGGGGTGCCCGTACCCGGGCCTGGAAGCGTTCACTGCGGATCAGGCTGGACTGTTCTTCGGCCGGACCAGCACAGTCGCGCTGCTGGTCGAGCGGCTGGATGAGCGGTCCCGGCGTGGCGGGATCCAGGTGGTAGTCGGCGCTTCGGGGGCGGGCAAGACTTCGGTGTTGCGCGCCGGGTTGATCCCCGCGCTAATCGGCGGCGCTTTGGACTCACGCTGGTCGACGACTGAACCGGTGCTGTTCACGCCCGGCGCCGCACCGGTCACGGCACTCCAATCCGCGCTGAGGTCTGTGCTGCGCGTCGCACCGGACGGCCTTGGGGACGACGCCCGGCGTGGCGCAGACGGTGGCGCCAGTCCTTTGGAACTGGCCGACACCCGCCCGCCGGATCAGCCTGAGACTGGCAATCCGGATATCCGTGCCACGGACCGCGCGGCCGCACCGACGAGGGGTACCCGTCCGCCCGCCTGTGTCGGCACCGGCGCCACGTCCCATAGCGCGCCCATCGGGCACGCCAGCACTGGGCTGGTCGTGATCATCGACCAGTTCGAGGAGGTGTTCACCGAATGCGCCGAGCCGACACGGCAGCGCGAGTTCGTCGCGGAGCTCGCGGCCTTGGCCGCGCCCGGGTCCGGCGGCGCGCCACCTCGCGCGCTGGTCGTGATCGGCGTACGCGCGGACTTCTACGCCTCCTGCCTGCATCACCCGGAACTGGTCGCAGGGTTCGACGATGGGCCCGTGGTAGTCGGCCCCATGACCCGTGCCCAACTGGTCGAGGCGATCACCGACCCCGCTCGGTCGGCCAAGCTCAAACTGCGACCGGAACTCGTTGAGCGGTTGCTCGCCGACCTCGCCGCCGCGCCGGGCCATGACAAGACCGGCCAGGACTCGCCCGCTGGCCCCGAACCTGCCACCGGCCAAACCGATTTGGGCACGTTCGGGCCGTCGGACGCGTACGACGCGGGCCGTCTCCCACTGCTGGCCCACGCGCTGCGCGCGGCGTGGACCCAACGCCGTCGCACCAGTTCGGACGCGCCGGCGGGCGGCACCATGACGGTGGAGGGATACGAGGCGACCGGCGGGATCGCTGGCGCGGTTCAGCGTTCCGCCGACCGTATCTGGAACGGCCTCGACGCAGCCAGCCGCCGGGAGACACGGGCGTTGTTCCTACGCCTAGTCCGGCTGGGCCCCACCGCGGCAGAGGACACCCGCCACCGCGCCCGCTACGAGTCCCTGACCACCGCCAGCCACGCCCCCGACGTCCTGGCGACTGTGCTCGAGGCGTTCACCGATCAACGGCTGCTCACCCGGCACCGTGACACCGTGCAGATCACCCACGAGGCGCTGCTGTACGCCTGGCAGCGTTTGGCGGGCTGGCTCCGTGAGGACCGCGACGGGCAACTGCAACGCCGACTCGTCGAGGACGCCGCCGCCGACTGGGATCAACCGGCCGACGGTGCGCCAGTCCGTGAGGCGGCGAAGCTGTACTCCGGCAGCCGTCTGGAATCCGCCACCGCCCTCGCGGGCCGCCTGGCCGCCGGCGAACTGAGCCCGGTCGCCGCCGCGTTCCTCGACGCCTCCAGCCACGCCGCGGCCCAGGTCCTACGCAACCGCATCCGGAACCGCCGACTATGGCGCGCCGCAGCTGCCGTCGTCACCGTCATTGCCGTTCTGGCGACGTTCTTCGCGGTCCAGGCCAAGTTCCGCGGCGACCGGCTCGCGACGGAACGCGAACGCACCCGGTCCACGGTCTACGCTGGCCAGGCCGCGAGCTTCGCCGCCTCCGACCCGTCCACGGCCGCGCTGTACCGCCTCGCCGCCTACCGCGCCCACCCCGACCCGCAGACCCTGACGGCACTGCTTGCTGCGGCGAACCAACCCCTGTGGACCAGCCTCGACTCCGCCGCCCCGGTCCGCGGACCGGCGGTGTTCTCACCCGACGGCCGCACCCTGGTCACCGGCGTCGGATCCCCGGACACCTTCGGCGCGGGTCCGATCCAGCTCTGGGAGGTCCCCGCCGCCGGTCCGCCCCGTCGGATCGGTCCTGCGTTCGGCATGAACTTCGGGGAAGTGGTGTTCAGTCCGGACGGCACCACGGTGGCCTCCCTCGGTGAGGGGAACCGGCCGGACCTGTGGGACATCTCCGACCGCCAGCGGCCGCGACGCCGTCCCGTCGACCTCCGTCCGCCTCCTCCTCCTGGTGCCCTCTGGTCCGACACTCCCCGCCTCGCCTTCAGCCCGGACGGCCGGACCCTGGCCGTCGCGTATGCCGCGGTGGTGGAGCTGTGGCACGTCGCCGACGCGAACCGGCCCACCTTGCGTGCTGAGGTCGCCGTGGCCTACCCGGAGAACGGAAGCTCCCACGTTCCGCTCTTCAGCCCCGACGGTGCCACGCTGGTCACAGTGGAGCCTGGCGGCCCGACGATCCTGTGGAACGTCACCGATCCGGATCGGCCGCAGCGACGCCCGACCCAATTGCCCGAGGGCACCGGCGCCGCACCCGCGTTCCGTGCGGACAGCCGCCTGCTGGCGACGACCGATCACAGCGGCCGGCTGCAGTTGTGGGACACCGCCGATGCCGACCGGCCCACGCCCTACCCGTTCCAGGCTGCCGTCGAAGGCGTCGTCACCGCCCTCGCATTCAATGCAGCGGACCGACTCGCCGTGGAGACCGCCGACGGCACCGACCTGTGGGACACGTCCCAGAACACCGGCCTCGCGTCCTTGAACTTGCACCTCGCCGCAGGCACCGGCGTGGCCTTCAGCCCGGATGGCCGAACCGTGGCGTCCGCGCTGCGGGACAGCGGAGTGGGGCTTTGGCACTTGCCCGCGGTTCTTCCGTCCTACAGCGACATCGGCGGGATCGCCGCCTCCACCGCCGACGGACGCACCCTCGCCGTGGCCAGGCGCAACCCGGGCACCGTCAGGCTGTGGGACCTCGCCGACCCGGAACAGCCGCAGCTGTACGGCCCGCCCTTGAACGCCTTCCCGTTCGTGACAACGCTGGCCTTGAGCTCAGACGGCCGCACCCTCGCGGCAGGCGGGATCGGGCTGCGCCTGTGGGACGTCTCGGACCCCCGGCACCCAGTGCCACGCCCCTCGCCGGACGTGCTCACCAACGCAATCGCGTTCAGCCCGGACGGCGGCATGCTCGCGACCGGCGACGAGAAGATCGGCTTCAAGATCTGGGATCTGACCAGCGCGAACCCCCAGCTCCTTTTGCACACGCCGGACGCGCACACCGGGAACCCGGACGCCCTCGCGTTCTCCGCCGACGGCCGCATGCTGGCCGTCGGCGGAGACGACGGGATGACGGTGTGGGACGTCAGCAATTCACGCCAGCCCGGTACCTGCTGTTTCGTCGCCGACACCAGCCCCGTCACCCACCTCGCCTTCAGTCCCGACGCGCGATTCCTCGCATCGAGCGCCCGAAACACACAGGTCGAGCTGTGGCAACTCGACGGTGCAGCGCCCCAACAACGTGAACTCCCTGGCAGCGCTGGCCCCGTCGCGTTCAGCACCAACGGTGCGATGCTGCTCACCGGCAGCCTCATCACCGTCACCGCAGCCGATATTCTGCGCCCCCCGGAACGACGCACCTACCTTTGGGCCGTCTCCGACTTCACGGACGAGCCCCCTGCACATCCGGTGACCGAAATCCGGACCCGGTACGCCGCCATGAGCTTCGGGCCGGACCACCAATCCGTCGTCGGCGCAAACGGGGACGGCAATGTGCGGTGGTGGATCGCCACCGCCGACCTCGCGGCCGCCCGGATCTGCCGTTACGGACTCCCCCCGCCGCGTGCTACGGACGTCCCGCTCCCCAAAGGCCTGTGCAGACCGCCAGCCGCGTGACCGTCTATTCTGATCAGTCGGCCACTGCGGCGCAGCAGAGTTCGCCGCCGATGAGGCCAACGCCAGCAGCGCTGTTCAGCGGGGCTCGCTTCTAACTCCCGTGCATTCGGCTGCTGTTCCCGTGATCGTGACTCTCCGTCGCGGATTCACGAAAATCTTGTCAGATCCCGGTTGATGGCTACTGGTGAGCTCGCGTATCCAACTGTCGCCAGTTGGCTCGCCCGGGGCCTCGGAATCGCTACTGAGCGTGGTTGGCCAGCCGGAGACTCTGGGCGTTGTGGGCACGAAATGTTCACGAACATGCACGACGTGCAGCGCGCCGCCCGCATCATCGAGCAGATACCCAGAGGTCAGGACAGGCAATTGGGCAGCGCAGCCCCACGACCGTCAATACGCTGCTGCGAAGCGCAGCGGAACGCACGGTTCGATGCCGAGTGGGCGGAGGCGCCATGGCGATGGCCGAGGTTGTGGTGGGTGCACTCGCTGGCACGTTCGGCGGCGCGGCCGCCGGATGGTCCACGGCGTACTTCACATTCCGGATGAGCCTCCGCCACCTGGCGCTCACCTCCACCACGCAGCGCGACCACGCCGAATGGGAGATCCAGCGGTCTGCAACGTTCGAGGCGGCCAGCACGGTGTGGGACGAAGCTCACCGCGTGGCCGCGCTCGTCACTGCGTTGCGGGAAACCGGCGCCTCCGATCTGGACCCGGGCTGTCGGCATGCTCTGATGCAGCTGACGTTCGTGATCCAGCAGCGGGGCATGGTCATGGGAGATCACCTCCAGGCAGTCTTTCGCTGCAACTTCGCGCTCAAAAAGCTCATGAGGTATCACGGCTCCGAGAACGGCCCGGCGTTGGCTGAGACTGTGCTGCACCACCTGCAATGGGTTGCCGTCTCTTGCATGCGGGGCACCCCCGTTCCCACCCCGCCGCCCGAGTTCGAGCAGGCACGCAGGACACTGCAAGCGCGCTGAACCCCCGATTCGAGGGCGAAGACTGCGCTCGATGCCGCGAAGGCGAGGAACGCCTTCACCGTCAAGCAGACTGTTGATGAGTCACCCAGCACCACCGTGGGCCCCTGATGGGGCCCACGGGCCTTTCGGGCGAGCTTGATCGCAGGGCCTGGGGTATCCACAGTTCAAGTGTCGTGGGTTCCTTCCACGAGCTGCGATTGAGGCCTGGGCGAGGTGCGCGAAGCGCCCCCCGTCATCTGCAGCAACAGTTCGGCGGCGCGGATGTTCCAAGTAGCCGCACTGTTCGGCGCATCACAACGATCGTGCCCCTTAGTGGGCACCGCCGTGTCCAGCGCGGCGGCACGCTTAAGCCGCAGGCGTCCGCGAGAAAACGAGACGGAGGCGGCGGTGCCCACATCGCGGCCCTTCGGCTTCGGCAACGGAGACCTCCTCCCTTGTACTCGGACGGCGAGGTCGGATGACCTCTAGATCGCCGCCGAACCCGTCGCCCGGGTGGGGGAGTTGTGTTTCGAGGGACAGCGTAGTGCGGTCACGGGAATGGATTTCGCCGTACCGGCGAGCGCCATGCGATCGACGCGGCACTAGGCTCCACGTTCCTCAACGAAAAGTGACTGAGAACCACTGAACAGCACTCAACGGCACTGAACAGCAGCTGGCGAGGCATAGGTCGCATAGCCGTGTGATCTCCGTCACCCACGCTGATCCGGCGTGGCACCGAAGGCGAGCGCGCCTCGCAACACGCCGGCTCCGACTGGCGGGTGGGCCTTCACATGTCGCGGTTGGCGGGTGCAATCCGCAGGGCGAGGACCGGAGAGCGGCGCACCCACCCCCCGACCTCGGTGACGGTGTGCCGGAACTGGACGTGGCGGCCCGCAGCCCAGGCCGCCAGCCGGTAGCCCGTAGACGCGCCGTTCCCGGGCCGTCTACGGGACCGAGCAGGGCTGAGCGGGGCCCGGACGCCGTGACCGTGCTCGGTGCTGTGAGCAAGGGCGTCCGCTTAACCAATGGTCGGAGAGTTGGTCCAACTCGCGGTCGTTCAGATATCCGGGGACGGCGTCGACCAACAGGTCGAGCGACATGGCCTCGGAGTGCCCAAGGCGGCGGTAGTCCATCGCTGCGTGCAGCAGTGCCTTTGCGCCGATGCCTGCGTGTTCGTACCGGTGGAGCAGCCAGTGGGCACCAGCGAGGAATTGGGCGATCTCGCCGGAGCTGCCCGCGTGTTCGGCTGCGAGCCGCAGGCGGGAGTCCTCGTGAGTGCGCAGGGTTGCTAGTTCCTCGGAGGTGAACCGGTCCGGGATTCTCCGGTGGCGACCGGCCCCGGTCAGAAAGTTGAAGCGGATGTCGAGTTGCCGCAACGCCCAGGTGGCGGGCGCCGCTCCGGCCTACGCTCGATATCGGGCAGCGGCGCAACATGCGGCGGCGCGGGGGAGGTTGCGACGGTGGAACCGGGGGATGTCGTCACACCCGAGGACGGTGCCTGCGCGACACCAAGTAGCCAAATGGGGCTTTCGTCCACGACCGAGTCCAGGGCAACGACACCGGCGACCAACACGACGAGGAGCATGGCGAGTAACGCGTCGAGGGCGCGCACGCGGCGGGGTCGACGACGGCGAGACCGTGTTCGCCGGGATCACTCCGGGGTCGTGGGTGGCGTAACTGCGTGGCTACACGCGTCTCTCGGGGATGTGTTCCCAGTCACGTGATATTTCGCCGCAGGTGTGGACCACGACGTGTCGCGTCGCACAGAGATCCTGCGACATCTACATCATGGCAGCAATGGACCCTTCCCGAGACCGCCAGCCGGCCAACGAAACGAAGGAAAACCTCAGGAAGATGCCTCCATGATGTCCGCGCACGGGTATCTGCACCTCGCAACATGGGGGTAATCGCAAGGGAGAAGATCGGACACGCCCGCACCGCCTTCTGATCAAGGGGTTTCAACCCCTCCTCCCGCCGCTACCGTAGATGCAGGGCGGCTTCACCTACGCGGTCACCGGGCGTCTGACCTGCAGGTCAGACCGCTATTTCAGCATGGGAAAACCCAGGATCCGGAAACAAAAGATGCTCCCGGATCGCCGCTCTGAAGGGAGGCCGCACAACGGCCGGGATCATGGAGAAAGTATTGTGCGAGAACGGCGAACAAAAGAAGAGCATGACGAAGATTCCCCTTCTCATAGCTACTCTGGCGGCACTTTGGGCCGCACAGTATTTCCTGGGGCTTGATGCCTCAGGCCTGGCTATCGCATGGGCCATCGTGTTTACCAAGCAAGAGACCAAAGCCGAGATCTAAGAAAGGGATCCGTAGCCCCCGCGCCAACGTCGGCCGGGGGCTGCCGCCTGCCGGAAGGCCGTTCGGATGCCTGAATCGCGGCCGCGGGCGTTGCGGCCCGCCCTGGGGGCGCGCGCAACGGGCATGGCTCAGGATCGTTCCTGACGAAGTGCTTCAAGCTCAAACGGTTCTCGCGCCCGGTCAGCCTCCCCAGGCTGGCCAGGCGGCCGGTCAGCGTTTGACGCGTCCGCGGATGGCAAGGACGGCCAACGCGAGCAGGACCGGCTCGAAAAATCGGGACAGCATCTCGATGTAGGTGCCGGCGTTGGTGAGGTTTTGTCCGCTGGCGCGAGCCGGATCGCAGGCCGAACGACCACCACGATCGGAGCACCCAGAGACGATCAAAAGGCAGGGTGATCGATCGAATGCCTGATTCGCCTGACAGTCGGATGCGTCCGGTGCTGCCCGCGAAAGGTTGTGGCAGGCAGCGCGGCCCTCACGCGATAGTCGACGCATGGATCGAGCGGACGAGCACACGGAGACACGCGCGCTGAGCGCCGAGGAGTACGACGCAGTCCACGCTGCCGTTGCTGCGGTCGCGCCTACGTGGGCGGGCGGACAAGCGGTAACCCTCAACGCGCTGTTCGATCGCTGGAGGGGCATGGCAGAGGAGGTGGAGGAGGCCTACTCGTGGTGCGCGCCCGAGCTCATGAACGACATCTGGTGCCGCGGGGTCCTGGCGAAGATCTGGCCGATGCTCCCTGCGCGTGTCCGGGAGATCAGACAGCCGGAGCTGGAAAGCATCGACGAGCGATATCGCCGAGCCACGATTCCGTGGCCTGGGCGGCCAGAAGACGGATTCGGGTGGTGGACCTGGCGGGTTCCCCGGCGCCTGGGGGTCGAGGCGTCGGAGCAACGGGGCGGAGACTGGCCGCTGGGTTGGGAAATGATGCCGTTCCCCCGGCCAGAATCCGTGGAGGTCGTCTCCTAACGAGCTCGTGCATGGTTGGCGGTGACGCGTCGAAGGCTGTGGCGGGGCTCGGTGCTCACATCTGTAGTGCCGACGTGAAGTCTGCTGTTT
>NZ_JBEZFP010000182.1:0-16908 GCF_040649515.1 Streptodolium elevatio | reverse complement strand
GGGGCGGACCGGGCGCGGCGGTGAACCGGGCGGCCTCGCGGGCCGCGGAGGGCCTCAGCCCTCGATGGGCTCCGCGGTGAGCATGCCGGAGTTGATCTCGCGCATGGCGATCGAGAGCGGCTTCTCGTGCACGTGGGTGTCGACGAGCGGGCCGACGTACTCCAGCAGGCCCTCGCCGAGCTGCGAGTAGTACGCGTTGATCTGCCGCGCACGCTTCGCCGCGTAGATGACCAGGCTGTACTTCGAGTCGGTGACCTCGAGGAGCTGGTCGATCGGCGGGTTGATGATGCCTTCGGGCGCGGAGGAGGTGACTGACAAGGCGGGGGCCTTCCCTAACGACCCTCGGCCGTGGGCGTGCACCACACGACGACAGGGATCTCTATCGATTCAGGAAACGTTCATCAAGGCTAGCAGTTCGCGCGAGACATCCTCGACGGACGTGTTCACGAGTGTCACGTCGAATTCGGACTCCGCGGCCAGTTCCACCTTCGCCTGCGCGAGGCGGCGCTCGATGACCTCCGGCGACTCGGTGCCGCGTCCGACCAGCCGGCGGACCAGCTCGTCCCAGGAAGGCGGCGCGAGGAAGACCAGGAGTGCGTCCGGCATCGCCCGGCGGATCTGCCGGGCCCCCTCGAGTTCGATCTCCAGCAGGGTCGCGACGCCGGCCTCCTGGCGGTCCAGGACCGCCTGGCGCGGCGTGCCGTAGCGGTTCCCCGCGAACTCGGCCCACTCCAGGAGTTCGTCGGCGGCCACGAGCTTGTCGAACTGCTCGTCGTCGACGAAGTGGTACTGCACACCGTCGATCTCACCGGGCCGGGGCTTGCGGGTGGTCGCGGACACCGACAGCCACACCTCGGGGTGCCGGCCGCGGAGATGCGCGACCACCGTGCTCTTGCCGACCCCGGAGGGGCCGGAGAGCACGGTGAGCCGACGCTGCTGCTGTGAGTCGTGCATGGTGCTGTTCTCAGTGCCGTTCTGCTGAGGCCGGTCGCGATGTGCCGGGCCCGGAAGGACGTGGTCCCACAGCGGGGACTACTTCCCGCCGAACTCGCGCTCGAGCGACGCGATCTGGTTCGACCCGAGGCCCCGCACGCGACGGGTCTCGGAGATGTTCAGCTTCTCCATCAGCTGCTTGGCGCGCACCTTGCCGACGCCGGGGAGGGACTCGAGCAGAGCCGAGACCTTCATCTTCCCGACGACGTCGTTGGTCTGGCCCTCCTTGATCACCTCGCTCAGCGAGGCGTTGGAGTGCTTCAGGCGGTTCTTCACCGCGGCACGCTCCCGCCGAGCCTCAGCGGCCTTCGCGAGCGCGGCTGCGCGCTGTTCGGGGGTCAGGGGCGGAAGAGCCACGCCGTGTCACCTCGGACTTCGATACACCGGATGGTTATGGGCCGCGGTTGCCCCTCTTGGGCCACCGCAACTGTGGAACCTAGCTGGTCACAGCGCCCGCGGCAACGCGAAACGCTCGACCGAGTGAGCTTGTGAGGGAGCCTAGTCCGCGGAACGCGCCGCGTCGTCCGAATCTGCCGAAAAGACCACCCCAGGGCATCTTTGGCGGACGAATCGACAGCACGTTCGGCCTTGAAGAACGGATACTTCGCAATAAAAGTAACAAAACTGCGAGCGGTCCTTAACCTGTGGAACCACTCATCGACGACGCAACGGGACGCGACGGCGACGCACTACGGATACCTCTCTCCCGATTCCGGGGCAGGGCCGTCGTCCTGCGGGCCCGGCAGCACGAGCACCGCGAGCGCCCCGCCGCCGACGGCCGTGCCGAAGTCCAGCTCCGCGCCGATCACCCGGGCCTGCCCGATCGCGATCGTCAGGCCCAGGCCCGTACCGCGCCCGCGCTCGCGGTGGCCCGAGCGGAACCGCTGCGGCCCGTGGTCCAGCAGGTCGGGCGGAAAGCCGGGCCCGTGGTCCCGCACGGTCACGGTGTGCCCGTCGACGACGACCTCGACCGGGGGCGCGCCGTGCCGGTGCGCGTTGACCACGAGGTTGCCGAGGATCCGGTCCAGGCGGCGGCCGTCGGTCTCGACGACGGCGTCCGCGACGAGCTCGAACCGGGTCGGCCCGGCGCCGGCCGCCTCCGCGGCGGCGACCACGCGGCGGACCGCGGCGCCGAGGCGGAAGGCGCGTACCTCGGCGGTCTCCCCCGCGGCGTCGAGCCGCGACACCTCCAGCAGATCCTCGACCAGCGCCTGGAGTGCGCGCACGCGGTCGTGGACCAGCTCGGTCGGGCGGGACGCGGGCAGCAGCTCCGCGGCGGTGACCAGGCCGGTCAGGGGCGTACGCAGTTCGTGCGCGACATCGGCGGTGAAGCGCTGCTCGGACCGCAGGCGTTCCTGGAGCGCCTCGGCCATGCGGTCCACCGACGCGGCCAGGTCGCTGACTTCGTCGCGCCCGCCGATCCGGCCGACGCGCGCGTCGAGGTCGCCGTCGGCGATGCGCCGCGAGGTGCGCTGCACGTGCCGCAGGCGACGGCTGATGCCGGCGGACGCGGCCACGCCGACGAGCACCGTCACCCCGACCGCGAACAGCGCGGAGGCGACGATCGCCCGGTCGAGGTCGGCGCCGGAGCCGGCGACGAGGGCGTATTCGAGCCGCGTCGAGACCACGTGGTCCTCGACCGGCGCGGCGGCCCAGACCTCCTGGCCGACCGGCCCCCGGACCAGCACGGTGCCCTGGTGGCCCTTGGCCAGCACCCGGCGCAGCGCGGCCGGCAGTTCGGGGTCGTCGACCGCGGCGCCGGGGCCGCTGACCTGGCCGGTGCGGCCGTAGGCGCTGAGCGCCGCGTCCAGCCGTGCCAGCGCGATGTCCCGCCCCCGGTCCAGCCGTTGCCGCTGCGAGGTCTCGTGCACGAGCACGCCGAGCACGGTGGCGACCACGCAGGAGACGGCTGCGATCGCCACCGCGATGCGCAGCCGGATGGACGGGCGGAAGCCGCGGATCGGCCGCCGCGACCGGCGGTCGGCCATGTCGTCGGGCACCGCTACCGCCGCAGCTTGTAGCCGAAGCCGCGCACCGTCTCGATGCGGTCGGCGCCGATCTTGCCGCGCAGCCTCTGCACGTGGACGTCGACCACGCGCGTGTCGCCGCCCCACTGGTAGTCCCACACGCGTTCGAGCAGCGTGTCCCGGTCGAGCACGATGCCGGGGGCCGCGCTGAACTCCAGTAGCAGGCGCATCTCGGTGGGGGTGAGCTGTACGGGACTGCCGTCGACGCGCACGTGGAGGGCGTCGGTGTCGACCTCCAGGTCCCCTACGACGCGCACTCCCGACGGTGGCCGCGGCGTCTGCTCCGGGGGTTCCGCAGTCGTCGGCGCCGGGTCGGACGCACCGGCGGCGGCCGGCGACGGTCCGACGCGGCGCAGGACGGCCCGGATCCGGGCGACGAGGACGGCGCTCTCGAACGGCTTGGTGATGTAGTCGTCGGCGCCGGCCTCCAGGCCCGACACCATGTCGATGGGGTCGGCGCGGGCGGTGACCATGATGATCGGGACGGTGCTGCTCTCCCGGATCCGCCGGGTCAGCCCGACGCCGTCGAGGCCGGGCATCATCACGTCGGTGACGACCACGTCGGGCGGATCGGTGCGGAAGACCTCCAGGGCGGTCAGGCCGTCGGCGACGGTGCCGACCTGGAATCCGTACCGCTGCAGCGCGAGGGCGGTGGCCTCGCGGATGACGTCGTCGTCCTCGGCGAGGAGGACGCGGGGGTCGCCGGGGGCGTCGTTCACGGGGTGCTTCCCGGGGTCGTGGTGGCCGATGGACTCGCCGACGGGCTACCGCCGTTGGGCACCAGGGGCGGTTGCTGACGGAACTCGGTCTCGGTGCCGATCGGCTCCATCTCGCGGCCGTTCCAGCGGAAGCGGGTGCGGTACAGCAGGCTCGGGTTCTCGCGCGCGTCGCCGGGTGCGGCGACCGCCTGTCGGACGACCAGGTCCTCGCCGAGGCCGTCGACGGCATAGTGGTCGCCGAAGTACCAGAAGATGTCGAAAACCTGTCCGCCCGCGATGGTGTACGCGTACGTGCCGGTCCCGCCGCGCCGGTCGGTGACCGAGGTGATCAGCTCCGGCCGCCCGTCCCCGGTCAGGTCGCGGTACACCGGCGGGCGCAATCCGCACGCGTCCGGGCAGCGCCGCACCTCTGTCTTCGCGTCGGTGTCGACCAGGGGGTCGGCCAGCATCACGGCGCGGGCGTCGAGTCCGCGAACGTCGTCCCCCTCGGGTACGGCGACCGGCACGGGCGTCGGCGCGGGCCGCTCCGGCGTCGTCGCCCCCGGGGAGGGTGTGGCCGCGGGCTCCTGCGGCGGCACCGGGACGGTCTGGTCGGCCCACAGCGGCTGGGCGGTCGGGGGCGGCACCACCTTGCGCGCCTCACCCGCGTCGACGACGCCGGTGCCGTCGCCGCAGGCGGCCGCGAACAGGCCCGCCGCGAGGACCGCGGGCACCACCGCGACGGTCGCGCGGACACGCGACCGGGAGGTGCGGGGACGTCCCGCGTGCGGCGGGGGCGCGGGCCGGGAGGGGGGTCTCCGGCGGGCGTTGGAGCGCATGATCACGTGTCACATCATGACCGAATATCGCCATTTGTCGTCTCGGTGCGCCCATATGCGTCAGCAAGGCGTCGGTCGTGTAACAGCCGCCCATCGGCCTTCCGGCAGTCGCGAATCGCCCTGGTCGCAGCGCGTTTGGGGGTGGTTCGCGGCCCGTACCGTCGAGGCGTCGCCGCGGCACCGGGCCGCGTCACCCCCTCGGGAGGGCACCATGTCGCCGCAGCGCAGCCGCCGTATCGCCGCCCGGCTTGCGGCGACGGCGGGAGCGGCCGCGGCGATGTCGGCGGCCGTGTTCCTGATCGCCCCGACCGCGGGCGCGTCGACTCCTTCGACCGGGGTCGCGGTTTCGAGCGCGGTGGACGCTTCGCCGGCTCCGGCCGTGGCGGCAACCGCGGCGCCGTCCTCCACCGCGACTGCCGACGAGAGCGCCGTCGCGGAGCAGCCGACGCGGTCCCCCGGCGAACTGGGCGCCAAACGCGTGTCGTCGGCGCCCGGCAAGAGCGTCTACGTGACCGAGTACGGCGACAACATCACCGTCTCGTCGGAGGCCGGAAGCCCTTCGGCGACGATCCGCACGGCCGGCGGCGGCTGGGTGGGCGTGCTGGCACCGGGCCGGAACGGGCCGTTGGCCAGCCCGACGTCGGGCTGGCACTACCTGCTGGTCGACGACGGGCACCCGTACGTCGACATGCGCTACGGCAACCAGAGCGGCCGCATCGAGGTGCCCGCGGTGCCGGCGCCCGCGAACCCGCAGACCGGGCCGGACGCCCGTACCGCGACGGACACCGCGGCCGCCGGGGCGAACTCCGGGACGGACTCCGGGACCGGCGGGGACACGTCGTCGCGCGGCACCGCCGGCCTCGCCGCCGGCTCGACCGGCTCCGGCGCCCCGAGCCCGGCCGCGGCGACGTCCGGACGGGGCCTGTGGCCCTCGAAGTCGCAGGCCGCCTCGGGGGCGACCGACGGCACGAACCTGATCCTCTATTCCGGTGGCGCTCTCATCGCCGCGGTCGCGGTGGCCGGGGTGGGCTTCGCCGTCGTGCGCCGCGACCCCGACGGGCGCTTCTGAGCCCGACCTGAGCCCGACCTGAGCCCACGGTGGGCCCACGCCGTGCCGAATCCGCGGACGGGACTCTCAGCCGATGGCGGCCCGGCACTCGTCGGCGTACCGGCGGGCGGCCTCGCGCAGGGCCTCGTGGGACGGCCCGTGGCGCAGGATCTCGCGACTGACGCTCGGCACGACGTTGCGTGCGGCGTCACCGAACACCGTGGGGATGTCCTGCGGGGTGGCGCCCTGGGCGCCGATGCCGGGGGCGAGCAGCGGGCCGTGGATGTCGAGGTCCACGCCGACGTCGCCGAGCGTGGCACCGACGACGGCGCCGACCGAGCCGAGCACCGGGGCGTTGGCGTTCTCGGCGGCGATGTGGCGCAGCATCACCGACGCCACGCTGGTCCCGTCGGCCGCGGTCGCGCGCTGCACCTCGCTGCCCTCGGGGTTGGAAGTCAGGGCGAGGACGAAGACGCCGGCGCCGTGCTCCTCGGCGAGGTCGAGGACCGGGCGCAGCGAGCCGTAGCCGAGGTACGGGCTCACGGTGACGGCGTCCGAGGCGAGCGGGCTGTTCTCGTCGACGTATGCCGCCGCGTACCCGGCCATGGTCGAGCCGATGTCGCCGCGCTTGGCGTCCATGATCACCAGTGCCCCCGCGGCACGTGCCTCGGCGACGGCGCGCTCCAGGACCGCGATGCCGCGGCTGCCGAAGCGCTCGAAGAACGCGCTCTGCGGCTTGAGGACCGCGACCTGGCCTGCGAGCGCCTCGACCACGGTCCGGGTGAACGCCTCCAGCCCGTCGATGTCGTCGTCGAGACCCCACCCCCGGAGGAGCGCCGCGTGGGGGTCGATGCCGACGCACAGCGGGCCGCGTTCGTCCATCGCGGCGCGCAGGCGGGCGCCGAAGGGCTGCACCATCAAAGTCTCACTCTCGAGTCGACCTTCAGATTGAGGTTTTGCCGCTTTTGGCAGCGTAATCCCGCGGATCCCCGCAGATCCCCGCGGACCGCGGGGTTCGGCTCACCGTGCCGCGGCGGTGAGCTGGGCCAGCGAGGTACGCCCCGACGCGCGCAGCCGCGCGGACAATCCCTTGTGGATCGTGCGGCACCAGAACGGCCCCGCGTAGATGAACCCCGTGTAGCCCTGCACCAGCGTGGCGCCGGCCTCCAGGCGCTCCCACACGTCGTCCGCGGTCTCGACGCCACCGACGCCGATCAGCACCATGCCGTCGCCGACGCGCGCCCGCAGCCTGCGCAGCACCTCGACGGACCGGGCCTTCAACGGCGCACCGGACAGGCCGCCCGCGCCGCACGCCTCGACCTCTTCGGGCGGCGACGCCAGGCCGCTCCGGCCGATCGTGGTGTTGGTCGCGATGATGCCGTCGAGCCCCAGTTCCACCGCGAGGTCGGCGACCGCGTCGATGTCCTCGTCCGCGAGGTCCGGCGCGATCTTGACGAGCAGCGGGACGCGGCGCGACATGACCGTGCGGTCCGCGGCGTCGCGTACGGCGGTCAGCAGCGGGCGCAGGTGGCCGACGGCCTGGAGGTCACGCAGCCCCGGGGTGTTGGGCGACGAGACGTTGACGACGAGGTAGTCGGCGTACCGGGCGAGCTTCTCGGTCGAGGCGACGTAGTCGGCGACCGCGCCTTCCTCGGGGACGACCTTGGTCTTGCCGATGTTGACGCCCAGCACGGTCGGCCGCTTGGGGCGCCGCGGGCCGCGCGCGTGCAGCCGGGCCGCGACGACGGCGGCACCGTCGTTGTTGAAGCCCATGCGGTTGACGATTGCGCGGTCCTCCACCAGCCGGAACAGCCGCTTCTTCGGATTGCCCGCCTGGGCCTGGGCGGTGACCGTGCCGATCTCGACGAAGTCGAAGCCGACCGCGCCCAGGTCGTCGATGCCGACCGCGTTCTTGTCGAAGCCGGCCGCCAGGCCGAACGGGCCGGGGAAGTCGATGCCGAACGCCCGGACCGCGAGCGCCGGGTCGCGCGGCGCCAGCAGCTTGGCGGTCGCGGCGCGACCGCCCGGCACCCGGCCGACCGCCCGGATCGCCCCGAAGGCCAGGTGGTGGGCCTGCTCTGGGTCGAGGTTGCGGAAGACGTACTTGAAGAAGAGGGGGTAGCTCATGGCCTCGGGGTCCTCGTCGGGGGAAGCGGCGCGGGAACGGGCGTGCCGCGGACCGGCGTCCGGCGGACGGACGTACGGTGCACGGGCGTTCGGTCGGACGGCGGCATGCGAAGGGGTCCCCCAGACGACTCTCCGGAGGACCCCTGCGCCATCAGGTCAGCTCTCTCGCGCGGCGATCAGGTGTTCCGCGTGCTCCTGCAGCGACCGCACCCCGATGTCGCCCGCGACCAGTGCGCCGATGCCCTGCACCGCGGCGGCGAATCCCTGGATCGTGGTGATGCTGGGGATGCCGCGGGTGACCGCGGCGGTGCGGATCTCGTAGCCGTCGAGGCGGCCGCCGGTGCCGAACGGCGTGTTGACGATGAGGTCGACGCCGCCCTCGTGGATCAGCTGCACGATCGTCGGCTCGCCGTTCGGGCCGGGGCCCTCGCTGTGCTTGCGCACCACGGTGGCGGTGACGCCGTTGCGGCGCAGCACCTCGGCGGTGCCCTGCGTCGCCATGATCTCGAACCCGAGGTCCACCAGCGCCTTGACCGGGAACACCATCGAGCGCTTGTCGCGGTTGGCGACGGACACGAACGCGCGGCCCTTGGTGGGCAGGGCGCCGTACGCGCCGGCCTGCGACTTGGCGTACGCCGTGCCGAAGAACGCGTCGATGCCCATGACCTCGCCGGTCGAGCGCATCTCCGGGGACAGCACGGTGTCGACGCCGCGCCCGTACTCGTCGCGGAAGCGGTTCCAGGGCAGGACCGCCTCCTTGACCGCGATCGGCGCGTCCAGCGGCAGCGTGCCGCCGTCGCCCTCGGCGGGCAGCAGGCCCTCGGCGCGCAGCTCGGCGATCGTCGCACCGAGCGAGACGCGCGCGGCGGCCTTGGCCAGCGGCACCGCGGTTGCCTTGGAGACGAACGGGACGGTGCGCGACGCGCGCGGGTTGGCCTCCAGCACGTAGAGGATGTCCCCGGCCAGCGCGAACTGGATGTTGATCAGCCCGCGTACGCCGACGCCTTCGGCGATGCCGAGCGTGGCGGTGCGCAGCCGCTTGATGTCGAAGCCGCCCAGCGTGATCGGCGGCAGCGCGCACGCCGAGTCGCCGGAGTGGATGCCGGCCTCCTCGATGTGCTCCATGACGCCGCCGAGGTACAGCTCCTCGCCGTCGTAGAGCGCGTCGACGTCGATCTCGATGGCGTCGTCGAGGAAGCGGTCCACCAGGACCGGGTGGTCGGAGACGAGGCCGGCGTTCTGCTCCAGGTAGGTCGCGAGCGACTCCTCGTCGTACACGATCTCCATGCCGCGCCCGCCGAGCACGTACGACGGCCGCACCAGCACCGGGTAGCCGATCTCGTCCGCGATGGCCTTGGCCTCCTCGAACGAGAACGCCGTGCCGTGCTTGGGCGCGGTCAGCCCGGCCTCGTGCAGCACCCGGCCGAACGCGCCGCGCTCCTCGGCGAGGTGGATCGCCTCGGGCGAGGTGCCCGCGATCGGCACGCCCGCGTCCTTGAGCGCCTGGGCGAGCCCGAGCGGGGTCTGCCCGCCGAGCTGCACGAGCACGCCCGCGACCGGTCCGGCCGCCTCTTCGGCGTGCACGACCTCCAGGACGTCCTCCAGCGTCAGCGGCTCGAAGTACAGGCGGTCGGCGGTGTCGTAGTCGGTGGAGACCGTCTCCGGATTGCAGTTGACCATGACGGTCTCGTAGCCGGCGTCGGCGAGGGCGAACGCGGCGTGCACGCACGAGTAGTCGAACTCGATGCCCTGCCCGATGCGGTTCGGCCCGGAGCCGAGGATGATCACCGCGGCCTTCTCGCGCGGCGCGACCTCCGTCTCCTCGTCGTAGGACGAGTAGTGGTACGGGGTCTTCGCGGCGAACTCGGCGGCGCAGGTGTCGACCGTCTTGTAGACCGGCCGTACGCCCAGCGCGTGCCGCACCTCGCGGACGACGTCCTCGCGCAGTCCCCGTATGGCGGCGATCTGCGCGTCGGAGAAGCCGTGCCGCTTGGCCAGGCGCAGCAGTTCGGGGGTCAGCTCGCGCGCCTCGGCGACCTCGCCCGCGACCTCGTGCACCAGGTAGAGCTGGTCGAGGAACCACGGGTCGATGCGGGTGGACTCGAACAGCTCCTCGGGCGTGGCACCGGCCCGGATGGCGTCCATCACGGTGTTGATGCGGCCGTCGGTCGGCGTCGCGGCCAGCTCCAGCAGCGCGGCCTTGTCGCCGGGCTCGGCGGCGAAGTCGAACTGCGAGCCCTTCTTCTCCAGCGACCGCAGCGCCTTCTGCAGGGCCTCGGTGAAGTTGCGGCCGATGGCCATGGCCTCGCCGACCGACTTCATCGTGGTGGTGAGGGTGGCGTCGGCGGCCGGGAACTTCTCGAAGGCGAAGCGCGGCACCTTGACCACCACGTAGTCGAGCGTGGGCTCGAACGACGCGGGGGTCTCGCGGGTGATGTCGTTGGGGATCTCGTCGAGCGTGTAACCGACCGCGAGGCGAGCGGCGATCTTCGCGATCGGGAAGCCGGTGGCCTTCGACGCGAGCGCCGACGAGCGCGAGACACGCGGGTTCATCTCGATGACGATGATGCGGCCGTCTTCGGGGTTGACCGCGAACTGGATGTTGCAGCCGCCGGTGTCGACGCCGACCTCGCGGATGACCGCGATGCCGATGTCGCGCAGCCGCTGGTACTCGCGGTCCGTGAGCGTCATCGCGGGCGCGACGGTGATCGAGTCGCCGGTGTGCACGCCCATCGGGTCGAAGTTCTCGATGGAGCACACGACGACGACGTTGTCGTTCTTGTCGCGCATGAGCTCCAGCTCGTACTCCTTCCAGCCGAGGATGGACTCCTCGAGGAGCACCTCGGTGGTCGGCGAGAGCGCGAGGCCCTGTCCGGCGATGCGGCGCAGGTCCTGCTCGTCGTGCGCGAAGCCGGAGCCGGCGCCGCCCATCGTGAACGACGGGCGGACCACGACCGGGTAGCCGCCGAGCGTCTCGACGCCGGCGATGACGTCGTCCATCGTGTGGCAGATGACCGAGCGGGCGGACTCGCCGTGCCCGATCTTCTGGCGTACGCGCTCCACGACGTCCTTGAAGAGGTCGCGGTCCTCGCCCTTCTGGATGGAGTCGATGTTCGCGCCGATCAGCTCGACGTTGTACTTCTCCAGCACGCCGTTCTCGCTGAGCGCGACCGCGGTGTTGAGCGCGGTCTGCCCGCCGAGGGTCGGCAGCAGGGCGTCGGGGCGCTCCTTGGCGATGATCTTCTCGACGTACTCCGGGGTGATGGGCTCGACGTACGTCGCGTCCGCCACCTCCGGGTCGGTCATGATCGTCGCCGGGTTGGAGTTGACCAGGATGACGCGCAGTCCCTCGGACTTGAGGACGCGGCAGGCCTGGGTGCCGGAGTAGTCGAACTCGGCGGCCTGGCCGATGACGATCGGGCCCGAGCCGACGACCAGGACGGACTTCAGGTCGTTGCGCTTAGGCACTCTTGCTCTCCATCAGGGCGGTGTCCATCAAAGACGTGAAGCGGTCGAAGAGGTACGCGGCGTCGTGCGGACCGGCCGCGGCCTCGGGGTGGTACTGCACGCTGAACGCGGGCCGGTCGAGCAGGCCGAGGCCCTCGACCACGTTGTCGTTGAGGCACACATGGGTGACCTCGACGCGGCCGTACGGCGTTTCGGTGACCTTGTCGAGCGGCGCGTCCACGGCGAACCCGTGGTTGTGCGCGGTGACCTCGACCTTGCCGGTGGTGCGGTCCTGCACCGGCTGGTTGATGCCGCGGTGGCCGTACTTGAGCTTGTAGGTGCCGAAGCCCAGCGCGCGGCCGAGGATCTGGTTGCCGAAGCAGATGCCGAAGAACGGCGTGCCGCGCTCCAGCACCGCCTGGGCGACGCCGACCTGGTGGTCGGCGGTGGCGGGGTCGCCGGGGCCGTTGGAGAAGAAGACGCCGTCGGGGTTCACCGCGTAGACGTCCTCGACGGTCGCGGCGGCGGGCAGCACGTGCACCTCGATGCCGCGCTCGGCCATGCGGTGCGGGGTCATGCCCTTGATGCCGAGGTCGAGGGCCGCGACGGTGAACTTCTTGGTGCCGATCGCGGGGACGACGTACGCCTCCTTGGTGGCGACCTCCCCGGCCAGGTCCGCACCGGTCATCTCGGGCGCGCTGCGGACCTTCTCCAGCAGCACCGCGTCGTCGGCGACGGCCGCCCCGGAGAAGATCCCGACGCGCATCGCGCCGCGCTCGCGCAGGTGGCGGGTGAGCGCACGGGTGTCGATGCCGGAGATCCCGACGACGCCGTAGCGCTCCAGCTCCTCGTCGAGGCTGCGCTGCGAACGCCAGTTGGAGGGCCGGCGGGCGGGGTCGCGCACGACGTACCCGGACACCCAGATGCGGGAGGACTCGGGGTCGTCGTCGTTGACGCCGGTGTTGCCGACGTGCGGGGCCGTCATGACGACGACCTGGCGGTGGTACGAGGGGTCGGTCAGCGTCTCCTGGTAGCCGGACATGCCGGTGGAGAACACGGCTTCTCCGAAGGTCTCCCCCACCGCGCCGTACGCGCTGCCGCGGAAGGTGCGGCCGTCCTCCAGGACGAGGACGGCAGGGCCCGCGGCCTTGGCGTTTGTTGCGGTCACTGTCGGGTGCCTTCCTGATCGTTCACATTCGGGTGCGCGGCCGGCCCGGCAGGTGCGGCGGCCGGGACGTCCCCCGCCACGAGGCGGTTGACGGCGTCGACCCACGCGTCGTGGTCGGCGACGTGGTCGCTGCGCAGGCCGGAGTCGACGAGCGTGTCGCCGAGCCGCCAGGTGACCACCAGCAGGCCGCCCTCGGGCAGGACCTTGCCGGCCGCCGCCTTCTCGAAGCGCGCCTCGACGAGGTCCGCGGCCGGGACGAAGAAGCCGGCCGCGGCGGGCCGGTCCACCCGCAACCCCTTTTCGGTCAGGGTCGCGTCGACGGTGCTGCGGGTGCCCAGGCCGTGCGCGACGACGCGCTCCAGCCAGCGGCCGGCCATGGTGGTGCCGAAGTAGCGGCCGGACAGCGTCGGGAGCAGCGGCGTACCGGCGTCCGGGCCGTCGGCGTCGGGGGCGGTCGCGGGGGCCGGCAGGTCGGCCTGGCGTCGGCCGCGCTTCTTCCACGCGCGCCACATCAGCGCGTACACGCCGCCGATGAGGACCACGAAGACGCCGGTCCACAGCAGGTACTGGCCCCAGTCGGAGACCTCGGCGGACTTCTTCTCGGCCGCGAGCAGAACAGTGGTGCCGGTGCTGGAGTTCACGCGAGCTTCCCGTCGATCACCGTCGGTACGCCGCGCAGGAAGGTGGCCACCACCCGGCCGGGCAGCTGCATCCCGGCGTAGGGGGTGTTCGCGCTCCGCGAGGCGAGTTCGGACGGTTCGACGGTACGCCGTGCCGCCGGGTCGACCAGCACCAGGTTGGCGGGCTCACCGACCGCGAGCGGGCGGCCGTGGCCGTCGAGGCGGCCGATGCGCGCGGGGCGCACCGACATACGGTCGGCGACGCCCGCCCAGTCCAGCAGGCCGGTGTCGACCATGGTCTGCTGCACGATGGACAGCGCGGTCTCCAGGCCGAGCATGCCCATGGCCGCGACCGCCCACTCGCAGTCCTTGTCCTCGGACGGGTGCGGCGCGTGGTCGGTGGCCACCGCGTCGATGGTGCCGTCGGCCAGGCCCTCGCGCAGCGCCGCGACGTCCTCGGCGGTGCGCAGCGGCGGGTTGACCTTGTAGACGGGGTCGTAGGAGCGCACGAGTTCGTCGGTCAGCAGCAGGTGGTGCGGCGTGACCTCGGCGGTGACGTCCCAGCCCTTCGACTTGGCCCAGCGGATGATCTCCACGGAGCCGGCGGTGGAGACGTGGCACACGTGCAGGCGCGAGCCCACGTGCGCGGTGAGCAGCACGTCGCGGGCGATGATCGCCTCCTCGGCGACCGCCGGCCAGCCGCGCAGACCGAGGACGCCGGAGACCAGGCCCTCGTTCATCTGGGCGCCCTCGGTCAGCCGGGGCTCCTGCGCGTGCTGCGCGACGACGCCGTCGAACGCCTTCACGTACTCCAGCGCGCGGCGCATGATGACGGCGTCGTGCACGCACTTGCCGTCGTCGGAGAACACCTTCACGTTCGCGGCGGACTCGTGCATGGCGCCCAGCTCGGCCAGGCGCTCGCCGGCCAGGCCGACGGTGACCGCGCCGACCGGGTGCACGTCGCAACGTCCGGCCTCCTGGCCGAGGCGCCACACCTGCTCGACGACGCCCGCGGTGTCGGCGACGGGATCGGTGTTGGCCATCGCGTGCACGGCGGTGAAACCGCCGAGCGCGGCGGCGCGGGTGCCGGTCTCGACGGTCTCGGCGTCCTCGCGGCCCGGCTCGCGCAGGTGGGTGTGCAGGTCGACGAGGCCGGGCAGCAGGATCTGTCCGGCCGCGTCGATGATCTGGGTGGCGTCCGCGGGCTCGATGCCGCGCCCGATCTCGGCGACCCGGCCGTCGGAGACGAGCACGTCCTGCGGGTCGCCGCCGAGCACCTTGGCGTTCTGGATCAGGTACGTGCTCACTTGGCGGTCTCCTCGGCAGGCGTGGTGGTGGAGGCGGTGACGGCGGGCTCGGAGCCGCCGAGCAGCAGGTACAGGACGGCCATGCGCACGCTGACGCCGTTGGTGACCTGCTCGACGATGGTCGAGCGCGGCGAGTCGGCGACCTCGGCGGCGATCTCCATGCCGCGGTTCATCGGGCCGGGGTGCATGACGATGGCGTGCTCGGGCAGCGCGGCCATGCGCTTGGCGTCGAGGCCGTAGCGGCGCGAGTACTCGCGCTCGGTGGGGAAGAACGCGGCGTTCATGCGCTCGCGCTGCACGCGCAGCATCATCACCGCGTCGGACTTGGCGAGCGTCGAGTCGATGGCGTAGCTGACCTGGCAGGGCCAGGTCTCCACGCCGATCGGCAGCAGGGTCGGCGGGGCGACGAGGGTGACCTCGGCGCCGAGGGTGGCGAGCAGCAGCACGTTGGAGCGCGCGACGCGGCTGTGCAGGACGTCGCCGACGATGGTGATGCGGCGCCCTTCGAGGTCACCTTTGCCGTCGTTCAGGCGGCGGCGCATCGTGAACGCGTCGAGCAGGGCCTGGGTGGGGTGCTCGTGCGTGCCGTCGCCGGCGTTGACGACCGAGCCGCGCAGCCAGCCGGAGTTGGCCAGGGTGTGCGGTGCGCCGGACGCGCCGTGCCGGATGACGACGGCGTCGGCGCCCATGGCCTGGAGGGTGAGCGCGGTGTCCTTCAGCGTCTCGCCCTTGGACACCGAGGAGCCCTTGGCGGAGAAGTTGATGACGTCCGCGGAGAGGCGCTTGGCGGCGGCCTCGAAGGAGATGCGGGTGCGGGTGGAGTCCTCGAAGAAGAGGTTGACCACGGTCCGGCCGCGCAGGGTGGGCAGCTTCTTGATGGGCCGCTCGGCGATGTGCGCGAGTTCCTCGGCGGTGTCGAGGATCAGGAGCGCGTCGTCCCGGGTGAGGTCGGCGGCCGAGATGAGGTGACGCTTCACGGGCTACTTCGCTTCCGGGGTTGCGGCCGGGGGGACCTTCGCGGCGTCGCCGGGCGGGCCGGACGTGCCGCCGCGGGTGCCGAGGAGGACGGCGTCGCGGCCGTCGTACTCCTCCAGGAGCACCTGGACCTTCTCGCGCTGCGAGGTGGGGAGGTTCTTGCCCACGTAGTCGGCGCGGATGGGCAGTTCGCGGTGTCCGCGGTCGACGAGGACGGCCAGCTGCACGGCGCGCGGGCGGCCGATGTCGTTGAGCGCGTCGAGTGCGGCGCGGATCGTGCGGCCGGAGAAGAGCACGTCGTCGACGAGGACCACGAGCCTGCCGTCGATCCCGGCGGGCGGGATCTCGGTGCGCTCCAGCGCGCGGGCGGGCCGCAGGCGCAGGTCGTCGCGGTACATGGTGATGTCGAGGGCGCCGACCGGGATCTTGATGTCCTCGATGTCCTCGAGGCGCTCGGCGAGCCGGCGGGCGAGTGCGACGCCGCGGGTCGGAATACCGAGCAGCACCACGTCGTCGGCGCCCTTGGCGCGTTCGACGATCTCGTGGGCGACCCGGGTGAGGACCCGGGCGATGTCGGAGGCGTCGAGGACGGTCCGGGCGGTGCCGGGGTCCAGGTCTCCGGGACGCGGATTGGCCTTGGTCATGCGGATGCAGACCTCCTTCCCCGTCTCACGGGACGGGCTTTAAAGGACGTCGGGTTACGCCCTCACACTAGCAGGGCCATGATCGCGCCGATTTGCGTGCTTCCTCCAACCGTCCGGCCTGCACACAGAGCTGCCGGAGGTCCCGCGGGTCCCGGCCTTCGGTCCCGGCGGACGCCGGGGCGAACGTACCGGTTAGGCCGTTCGGCTTGACGGACGCAAATTACTCTGCGTAACCTCACAATGAGTGACCACCGGGCGAAACGCGACACTCGCGACGTGTCGGCCGAGGTTCCGGGCCGGCGCCCCGAGATCGTGCGGCGCAGCGGTGGCTTCTCCCCCATCGGCTCATCCACCGGTGGGCCTTCATGGTCACAGTCACCTGTTTTTGGGAGCCAGATGTCCAGCGACTACGCCAAGCAGCTCGGGGCGAAACTCCGCGCCATCCGAACCCAGCAGGGGCTGTCCCTGCACGGTGTCGAGGAGAAGTCCCAGGGGCGCTGGAAGGCCGTCGTCGTCGGGTCGTACGAACGCGGCGACCGCGCCGTCACGGTGCAGCGTCTCGCCGAGCTCGCCGACTTCTACGGTGTTCCGGTCCAGGAGCTGCTGCCCGGCGGCACGCCGAACGGCGCCGCCGAGCCGCCGCCGCGCCTCGTGCTCGACCTCGAGCGCCTCTCGCAGGTTCCGTCCGACAAGGCCGGGCCTCTCCAGCGTTACGCCGCCACGATCCAGAGCCAGCGCGGCGACTACAACGGCAAGGTGCTGTCGATCCGCCAGGACGACCTGCGCACACTCGCCGTGATCTACGACCAGTCGCCCAGCGTGCTCACCGAGCAGCTGATCAGCTGGGGGGTCCTCAACCCCGAGGCGCGGCGTGCGGTCGACACGACCCCGGGCGCCTGACCCGGGAACTGACACAGCGTCACACGCAGCCGAGGGTCACCTCGTCGGCGTACTCCAGGTCACCCCCCACCGGCAGCCCGCTGGCCAGCCGGGTCACTTTGAGACCCATCGGCTT
>NZ_JBEZFP010000181.1:0-17028 GCF_040649515.1 Streptodolium elevatio | reverse complement strand
CCGAAGGCGAGCCCACCACCGCGAAGCCGAAGGCGAGCCCACCACCGCGAAGCCGAAGGCGAGCCCACCACCGCGAAGCCGAAGGCGAGCCCACCACCGCGAAGCCGAAGGCGAGCCCACCGCAGCTGCCCACGGTTACCGGGGCGCGGGGGTCTGCGCTTCACCCGACCAGAACCCCCAACAGGGGGTGCGGGTGGCGAAGCCCCCGCCGCGGCGAAGCCGCCAAAAAACAACGAGGGCGACCCGGTCCGCGCTTTCTGCGGACATGGGTCGCCCTCGCGCTCGTGGGCGATACTGGGATCGAACCAGTGACCCCTTCGGTGTGAACGAAGTGCTCTCCCGCTGAGCTAATCGCCCGGGCGCGGTAAGAACCTTACCGCATGGCAGGGGGTCGTCGTGCCGCCCTCAGAAGGGCATGGCCAGGCCGTACTTCCACAGGTAGAGGCCCGCGGCCGCGGCGATGAGGACGACGCCGACGATCAGAATGATCAGGTTGCGGCGGCGCGTCTTGGGGTCGAGGGCCCGTTGCGCGGCCTTCGTCGCCTGGTCCTTCGTCCACAGCAGCGTGCGCTGCGCCCACACGAACTCGGTGCCGAGGATCGCCAGGCCCACCAGGACCGCGGGAATGCCCGGCCCGGGGATGACCATCATGATCAGGCCCGCGACGATCACCGCGAAGCCGACGATCGCGACACCGATCTGCCACGTCAGGTGCAGCGTGCGGGAGCGCTTGATGAAGTGAGGCGCGCGGGAACCGTGCCCGCGGGGCTTCGGCACCGCCGACTCCGCGGCCTCCGCGGCCTCCCTCGCCGCCGGCGCGACGGTGTCGGTCTCCTGCGCCTTGTTGGTGGCGCCTGCGGCCCCCGTGTCCATCGTGGGTCCCCTTTCTCGGTGCATATCTGTCGCGCTGTGCTTGTGCCGTGCTGGTGCGGTGCTGGCTCGGTGCTGATGCGGTGCTGGTGGCGTGGGTTCGCGCCGTGTCGCCCACGCCGTCCCGTGCCCCGTAACGTGGGCCTTCGCGTGCGGGAGGGACCACGCTACAAGGGGGCGCCCTGAGGGCACAGGCCCCGTACGCACATCGGTTCGGATACAAGCGTCGCAGAACAAACCGTCCCCCTGTTGGGGTACACCACGCGACCGGCCCGGCACAGCCCGTATGCCACCCGTACGGCCCCTTCGGGACACATCCGGTACGCGTCCGGGACAGACCCGCAACACACCGCCGGAGAGCCCCCGCGATTCGCCTCGGGAGGGCCCGCGAGGCCCTCCCCCGATGGGCTGACCGGCCTCATTGCGGTGTTTCGCGGGTACTTCGCTCTTAAGGAGTACCCAGAGGCGCGTATATCGGGCAACGACGTTTACGAACCGCGCGTAGGTGGGATGTTGCGAACGCCGAGTGCGAATCCCCGAGCGCACACTGAGCGAAAGGCCATGGCGCTTATGAACACCACGGTCAGCTGCGAGCTGCACCTGCGCCTCGTCGTCTCCGCCGAGTCTTCGCTTCCCGTCCCCGCGGGACTGCGCTACGACTCGTCGGACCCCTACGCGGTGCATGCCACTTTCCACACCGGTGCCGATGAGACGGTCGACTGGGTGTTCGCCCGCGACCTGCTCGCCGAAGGGCTGCGCCAGCCCTCGGGTACCGGAGATGTCCGCGTGTGGCCGTCCCGAAGCCACGGTCAGGGCATCGTGTGTATCGCGCTGAGCTCCCCTGAGGGCGAAGCGCTCCTGGAAGCTCCCGCGAGGGCGCTCGAATCCTTCCTCAAGCGCACCAACGCCGCGGTCGCGCCCGGTGCCGAACACCGCTACTTCGATCTCGACCGCGAACTCTCGCAGATCCTCGCGGAGAGCTGACCTCCCGCCCACCGCCGTCGGCCTGCACGGCCGGTCTCCACGGGCCGTCCGGACAGGCGCCTTGCGTCGGATCACGGCGGCGGGATTTCGTCCTCCGCGGGACACCGCAAACGCATCACCCGAGGCCGACCGGGCCTCCCACTCGGGGAAGAGGGTCCGGTCGGCCTCGGCACATCCGGGACCGCCGAGACGGTTGGCCGCCGGCGCGGCCGGGTCCCGTCCGGCGGTCGCCGGGCGGCTCGCGTACGACGTTTGGGTCCGCATTTTCACGGAACCGCGACGTTTCCGGTTCGAGTCCGGTTCGGGTCGCGTTCGACTTGTGCCCGAAAGCGATTGATCCGCGGCGAGATCCGGATCCGTCGATCGGGTGCGGG
This sequence comes from Streptodolium elevatio, assembly GCF_040649515.1. Lineage (GTDB taxonomy): Bacteria > Actinomycetota > Actinomycetes > Streptomycetales > Streptomycetaceae > Yinghuangia > Yinghuangia elevatio. Next base: position 14,800 of record NZ_JBEZFP010000181.1, on the reverse strand, counting down.
CGGCTGCCCGCGCAGGCGTCCGGAAGCCGCCCGGGAATTAGGTGAACTTCCCGGTTATTCGCGCATACATATCCGCACCCGCGCATCCCGCACGAGTGACCGGATTCACAGCGTGCATCGCGACATAGCGTTCAACGCTATCCGTGACGGCTATTTCCGGCGGATCCCTCGTCAGATTCCGCGGCGGCGCAGGATCTCCTCGATGTCCGCGAACTCGTCGCCCAAACCGCTGTCCCCGCGCCGCGACCTGGGCTGCTTGGCGGGCTTGGCCTTCGGCTGCGCCTGCGGTTGCCCGGCGGTACGCGCCGCGCTCCCGGCAGCCGGCGGCAGTCCCCGCGCCGTCGCCCCGGCACCGGTCAGCGAGGCGGGACCGGACGCCTCCTCCTCCGCACCGCCGCGCCGCGAACCGATGGCGCGCACGAGCAGCAGCAGCGTCACCGCGAAGGCGAGGACCGCGACCCCGGCCCACGCGCGGATGCCGAACACCAGGTCGGTCGCCCAGTCCGCGGCTGCGTCGCCCACCCGCCGCGCGAGGGTGGCCAGCCCGGTCAGGTAGAGGCCGGCCGGGATGAGCGCGATGCCCACCCAACGTGTCGCACGCAGATAGCTGCCGGCTTGTGCGGACCGTACGGCCAGCACGAGCCCGAGCCCGGTCAACGCCGCGCACACCGCCCCCGTGACAATGCCTGCGTCAGACATCTCGCGCTCCCTCCGCGTCGGACACCTCCCATAGTGCCCCCCGTGCACTGCTGCGGCGTCGTCCGCGCGTACGAGTCACGATCTCCGACCTGGGAGAATCGCGGCATGAGTGCTCCCGTTCCGCTGCGCCTGGACTTCTGGTGCGAACTGCAATGCCCCGACTGCCGTGCCGCGCTCGCCGACGTGGCCGTGCTGCGTGACCGGTTCGGCCCCGAACTCGTGGTGGAGCTGCGGCACTTCCCGTTGGAGAAGCACAAGCACGCGCATCTCGCCGCGCAGGCCGCCGAGGAGGCGCGGGCGCAGGGCCAATTGTGGGCGTACGTCGAAGCCGTCCTCGTGCGCGTCGCGGAACTCGCGGCGGCGAAGGGTGCGGCGGCGGAGAAGCTTCTCGTGGACATCGCGCGCGGGCTGGGTCTGGACGCGGACGAGATGGAACTCGCGCTCATCGACGGCCGCCACATTCTGCAGGTGGATGCGGACGAAGCGGAGGGGGCGGCCATCGGTGTCAAGGGCACGCCCACCTACGAGGTGGCCGGCAAGTTGCTCGACGGCAGCAAGGACCAGACCGGGCTGCGCGAGCAGATCGAGGCGATCCTGACCGACCGCGCCGCGGACCGTCACACCTAGGCGCAGCTAGGCACACCTAGGCACAGCTAGGCACAGCGGGCACTGAGCAGGGCACTGCTGAGGGCACTGCTCAGCGCACTGCTCGGGGCGCTGACAACCACGGCGACACAGCCGCCGACGCACCTCGCGCTAAAGGATCATCTTCCCGAGTTGCCGCGCCTGCGTGCGGTAGCCGAGGGCCGCGGCTATGTGCCGTGCGGCCGGGACCGGGCCGACGAGTTCGAGGCCGAGTTCGCCGAGGCCGGCGGTGTACGCGAGGTGTTCGGCGGTGCGCAACAGCAGTCTGCCGTGCCCCTGCCCGTGCCACGCGTCGTACACCTCGACCGCGCGCACCTCGGCACGCCCGGGAACCGTCGGGGACGGATCGAGCCACACCGCCCCGGCCCGCGCTCCCGCCGCGTCGCACAGCTCGTACGCGCTGGTCTCGCCGCCGGACAGCCGCGCGCAGGCACGTGATTCGGCGGCGCGCCGCGACCAGCCGAGGCCGGTGAGCAGGGCGACGTAGCGGCGCCATGCGTCCTCGCGCCAGTCCTCGTGGGCACTCGCGGACATGGGGGCGAGCGTCATTCCGGAAGGCGGTTCGGGCGGCGTACGCTCGGCGCCGAGCCCGCCCCGCACCCGCGCGACCAGATAGCGGCTGTCGAACACGTAGCCCAGCGACGTCGCCAGGCGGAGCCCGGGCAGGTTCCCCTCCGGAACCTCGACGGCCACGCGCCCGCAGCCGAGGCGACGCAGCACCTCCTCGGCGGTGAGCAGCGCGACGCAGCCGTGCCCGCGCCGACGGCGGGACGCGAGGACCTCGATGTGGTCGATCCAGCCGGTGCCGTCGCCCCAGCGCCCGCCGGCGGCCAGATGCAGGCGGCCGATCGGGCGCCCGTTGGCGCAGATCGCGTACCAGTCCCCGGTCTCGACCTCCGCCCGAGTCCCCGGCGGAGCGGGCCGCAGTGTGGTGGTCACCCGGCTTCCCTCCCCTCGTCCGTCGAGGTGGTGCTGCCCACGACGGGAGCCGGTCAATCAACGCGCGGCGACCGCGGCGAATGCCACCGGCGAATGACATGTGCACGGCCGAGAATTGCGCACGGCCGCGACGGTCAGGGGTCGATGTCGGCCGCGGAGCGCGTCGCGAACACCTCGGCTGCTGCCCGCGTGAGCGGTCCCGGTGCGGCGAAGTCGCGGGTGTCCACGCGGTGCACCGCCTGCACGTCGCGGAGGGACGAGGTCACGAAGATTTCGTCGGTCTCGCCGAGTACGGAGTAGGGCAGGTCGGCCTCCTCGGCGTCCGTCCACTCCAGGACCAGTGCGCGCGTCACGCCCGCAAGGCAGCCGGATTCCAGCCGCGGGGTGAGCAGGCGTCCGCCGACGCCGACGAACACGTTCGAGCCGGTCCCCTCGCACAGCAGGCCTGCGGTGTTCGCGAACAGCGCCTCGGACGCGCCCTGCTTGGCGGCGCGCGCGAGCATCACCACGTTGTCCGCGTAGCTCGTGGTCTTGAGGCCGGTGGTCGGGGAGTTCTCGTTGCGCGTCCAGGGCACGGTGGCCACGGCCGTCGTGGGCTGGTGGGTCTTCGCGGGAGAGAGCGCGACGACGAGTGTCGCGGGCGCCGCGCCGCGGTCGGAGCCGAGCGGCGACGGCCCGCCGGTGTACGTGATGCGCAGCCGCCCCATCCCCTCCAGCGCGTTCGCCCCCAGCACCTCCGCACACGCCTCGCGCACCATGGCGAGGTCCGGGTCGGGCAGGCCGAGGCCGCGGGCGGACCGGGTGAGCCGGTCGAGGTGCCGGGTGAGCGCGAACGCCTGGCCGCCGGTGGCCTTCATGGTCTCGAACACGCCGTCGCCGACGGTGAATCCGTGGTCGACGACGGAGACGGTCGCGTCCTCCTCGTGGACCAGGCCGCCGCCGGTGCCGTCGCCCAGCCAGATCTTCATGCGTCTCCCTCGGTTCGGTGGCGGGTGTCGCCGGCCGCGACTCTGAGCAGGTGCGCGGCCTTCAGTTCGGTCTCGTCCCACTCGCCTTGCGGGTCCGAACCGTACGTGATGCCGGCGCCTGTACCGAAACACAGGCGCCCCTCGGCGTCGACGAAGAAGCTGCGGATACCCACCGCCAGTTCCGCTTCGCGGCGGTCGGCGTCGACCCAGCCGACCGCGCCGCAATAGGGGCCGCGCGGGACCGGCTCGAGTTCGGCGATGACGCGCAGCGCGCTGGACTTCGGCGCGCCGCTGACGGATCCGGGCGGGAAGGTCGCGGCGAGGAGTTCCGGCCAACCGGCGTCCTCGGTGAGCCGCCCGTCGACGACGGAGACGAGGTGGACGAGGCCCGGGTGCTTCTCGACGATGCACAGTTCGGGCACCGTAACGCTGCCGACCTCGCTGGTCCGGCCGAGGTCGTTGCGGACCAGGTCGACGATCATGACGTTCTCGGCGAAGTCCTTGGGCAGCAGGTCGGCTTCGGTGCGCCCGGTGCCCTTGATGGGCCCGGACTCGACGTGGCGGCCGCGGCGGCGCAGGTACAACTCCGGCGAGGCGCAGGCGACTTGCACGCCGTGTCGGGGCAGGCGTATGACACCGCCGTAGGGGGCGGGGTTGCCCAGCGCCAAGCGGCTCGCGAGGCCGACGATGTCCGCACGGTCGGGATCGGGCAGCGGCGCGGTCAGCATGCGGCACAGGTTGACCTGGTAGACCTCGCCCTGCTCGATGTATGCGCGGATGCGGCGCACGCCGTCCCGGTACGCGTCCGCGTCCAGCGATGTCGTCCACGCGTCCGGTTGCGGGCCGTGCCAGGGCGCGGGCGGGAGTGGGGCCTCGCGTACGTCGTCGAAGCGCGCGCACACGACACCGCCCTCGAAGTCGACGACGACCGCCCAGAAGCCGCGCGAGTCCAGCGCGGCGGGATCGTCGGTGACGTCACGCAGTCCGGTCGCGAGGCGACCGCCGAGGTGGGCGAGGGCGGGGAGTTCGTTCACGCGTTCACGGGGTTCCACGGGATTCGCAGGGCGGCGGATCCGACCGCCTGGGATCGGGCCGACGCCGGTCGGCGGCGGGCACCTTTTATGGTGGCGAGCAATTGTGGCGAGCACCTTATTGTAAGGACGTTTGTAAGGACGTTCCGGACAGATGCCGGTCCGCGAACGGGGTTCCGCGACATCGGGATCCGGCCACCCGTTCCCGCGGATCTCCGCGCACGGCATGATGCGGTGTCAGGGGGCGAGGGGAAACTGTCGCGCCCGTGCCGTCCGCCGGGGGCGGCGAGGGATCCGCGCCCAGTGGACCGCCCGACCGTCCCGGCCCCCGGCATATGTTGTCGGCTCTGCTCTCTGGTCTGCATGTAACTGAAGGGTTCCATTCGTGCTCTGTCCCGCCTGCGGCACCTGGTCCACCCAGGCCGACCGCTGCTCGCACTGCGGTACCGCGTTGGCCGCGCCCCCGCCGGCGCCTGTCCCCGTGGGCGGCTCGGCGGCTCCTCAGCCCCCGGCGGCCCCGTACGGGCAGCCCGGCCCCGGACAGGGTGCGCACCCGCAGAACCCCTACGCCGCGCCGAATCCTTACGGCACCGCCGGTCCGCAGGCACCCGGGTACGGCACGCCGAACCCGTACGCCGCGCAGCAGGCGCCGTACGGTCAGGCCCCGGGCCAGCTGCCCGGTCAGGTGCCCGGTCAGGTCCCCGGCCAGATGCCGTACGGCGGACCGGGCTACCCCGGCGCGCAGCAGCCCTACCCGGGTGCGCCCGGGTACCCGCAGGCCGGCTACTCCTGGCGTCCGCCGCAGCCCTTCAAGCCGCTCAAGGGCCTGGCCGTCTCGCTGTACGTGCTGCTGGGCGTCACCTCGCTCGGTGCGGTGGTCAGCCTGGTCTCGTACTTCATGCGTGCCTCGCTGCTGAGCGACCTGATCGACGACCCCAGCTCGGTCACCGGCGGCGAAGCGGACAACGCGGACAACTTCGTCACCGCTGCGACGGCGTTCGAAGGCGTCGTGATGCTGGCGACGGTCGTGGTGTTCGTCATCTGGTTCTACCGGGCGCGCGGCAACGTCGAACTGTTCGGCCCGTCACAGCAGACGCTGGCCAAGGGCTGGGCGATCGGCGGCTGGTTCTGCCCGGTCGTGTGGTGGTGGTTCCCGAAGCAGATCGCGCACGACATCTGGAAGGCGAGCGACCCGCAGGCGGCGGAGCGCGGCGGTGCGACGCCGGGGCGCAAGCCGCTGCTGTGGACGTGGTGGATCCTGTTCGTGCTCGCGGTCTGGACACCCGTCGGCGCGGCCTTCCTGTACCCGTCGGAGGACGACATTGTCTTCGACGACGCGAAGGACCTGCGTACGGCCGACTACGTGTCCGGTGGGCTGACCGTCCTCACCATCTTCGCGGCGATCGCCGCGGTCTTCGTGGTCCGCAAGATCACCGCGTTCCAGCACGCCCGTGAGGCGCAGGCCTTCGCGGCGCTGGGCCTGCCGCACGACGCCGCCGCGGCGGCGTCGTGGACCGGTGCCCCGAGCCAGGGCCCGACGCCCGGTCCCCTCGCGGCACCCGCTTCCGCTCCCGTGCCGGCACCGAGTGCACCGCAGGACGCGGCGCCGCCCGCGCCGAAGGCGCCGCCCGCCATGCCGACCGCTCCCCCGACGGTCGCCCCCGTGGCCCCCGCGGCCGCACCGGCCGCTTCGCCCGCCGAGTCCGAGCCGGCGGCCTTCGCGTCGGCCCCGGCCGAGGCACCGCCCTCCCTGCCGGAGGAGCCCGAGGCGTTCCCGACCGCGGCGTCGGCTCCGGCCCCGTCGCTGGAGAAGCCCGAGCCGCAGGCATTCCCGACACCCGAAGCCCCGGTCGAAACCCCGGCCGAGACACCGGCCGGAACCCCGGCCGAGGCTCTCCCGGCGACCGAGCCGGCCGCAGCGGCCGAGCCGGTTCCGCACGAGGAAGAGGCTTCTCCCCTGACGCTCACCAAGCGTCCGGAAGAGCCCGCGGCCGAAGCCGCCCCGGCGTCGGAACCCGCGCCGGAACCCGAAGCCGAAGCGGCAGCCGAGCCGGTACGCGAGCCCGAGCCCGCGGCCGAGCCGGAGCCCGAAGCGGGCACGACCATCCTCCCGGCGATCCCCGTCACGCCCGACGAGCCCCCGGCATCCGCGTCCGCCGCATCCGCCGCGCCCACCGAGGTCGTGGACCGGGCTCCCGAGCCGGACGCGCCCGCCGAGACCGCCGAGACCTCCGAGACGCCGCGCGAGGAAGCGGCACCGACCGAAGTCGTCGCTCGTGACGACGAAGCGGTACCGAGCACCGACTCCGACCGCGAGCCCACCTCCAAGGCATCCTCCGAGGCCACCCCGGAGCCCGCCTCCGAGGCGGAGCCGGAGGCCGGCACGATGATCCTCCCGATCGACACTCCGCCGACCGACGCCCCGTCGGAGGACGCCCCGCCCGCCGACGAGCCGCCGGCCACGAGGCCGTAGCCTTCGGCGCGACATCGGGCACGGCCCGCGAACGCCCCCGCAGCCCTACCGGGCCGCGGGGGCGTAGCCGTTCCCACCCACCCCGGACGCACCGCCCCGTGCTCACCGCCGTGCCCCGGGCATGCCCACTGACGTGCCCGCCGCCCGTGATCGGTCCGCTCACGATTCGTGTCCCGGGTCGCGCATTCCGGGCGGCCCGGACGTGTCCTGACGTCCCGGATGTGTCCCGGTTGTGAACGGATGCGGCCCCCGAATACCCCGCCCGGCATCCCACGCGCGACCCGTCACCGGCTCGTTGACCTGCGGGTTCGAGGCGGGGACCGGGCAGCGGACATTTCACCCCGAGGGTGGACCGCAGGGAAACGGAATTTGTCCTGGCCTCGGTTTCCGCTAAAGTTCTTCTCGTCGCCGGGAAGCGGAAACGCCGCCCGACACGCGGACGTGGCTCAGTTGGTAGAGCATCACCTTGCCAAGGTGAGGGTCGCGAGTTCGAATCTCGTCGTCCGCTCGGAAGATGGCTGTGGGGTCGCCGTGGGTCACCACCCACCCGGTCCCGCGCTTGGTGGAGTGGCCGAGAGGCGAGGCAACGGCCTGCAAAGCCGTCTACACGGGTTCAAATCCCGTCTCCACCTCGAGAAGAGAGTTCCGGTCCGCCGGAATGATCTTCCCCGCGCGATTAGCTCAGCGGGAGAGCACCACACTGACACTGTGGGGGTCACTGGTTCAATCCCAGTATCGCGCACCACCCCGATCGATCGGGCCGCCTGGATCTCGTTCCGAGGTGGCCCTGTTCATGAGGGGCGCGGCAACCGTAGTAGCATCTGTGCGGATCGCAAGATCCGTCCCGCGCGATTAGCTCAGCGGGAGAGCACCACACTGACACTGTGGGGGTCACTGGTTCAATCCCAGTATCGCGCACCGACGAATGGGTCGTAGGAGGCAACTCCTGCGGCCCTTCTTCGTGTTCGCACTCATGCGGGCATGCGCACGGGCAGTCGCACGGGCACACGTACCGGCGCGGGCACCGGGCATGCGGCGGTCCCGGCGCGGGCCCGGAGTGATACCGGGTGGGGGCATTCTCGGTTTCGGCGGCGGCGGCTTTGGCCCGGCTACCATGACATGCCCGTCCTCCGGGCCGTGACGAGACATTCCTCGACCGACAGGCACGCCGATGACCCTCAGACGCCTGCGGCCGGCCGCCGACCGGGGGGCGATCGGCCCAGAGCCCTCGCTCGGCGACCGCCGTGCGACGCTCGCCGCGTACGCGGCGATCCTGGCGATCGCCGTCATCGACGCCCTCATCGACCCGGCCATCCCCGGCGCCGTCGCCCTGGGCCTGGTCGCCCCGGCCGCCGCCGGCGTCTGCAGTCGGCGCCAGGTGGCGGGCGTCGCCCTGACCGCGACGGTGAGCGCGGTGGTCCTGGTCACCTGGTACGAATCGACCACCGTCACCTCCAAGTTCATCCACGTCGCGGTCATCGGCTCGCTCGGGCTCGTGGCACTGGGCGTGACCTCCACGCGCCTGCGCCGGGAAGCCCAGCTCAGGCACGCCCGTTCGGTGGCGATGACGTTGCAGAGCGCGGTCCTCGAACCGGTCCCGCCCCGGCTGCCCGGGCTGGACCTGGCGAGCCTCTACATGGCCGCGGAGGCGGAGACGCTGGTCGGCGGCGACTTCTACGCCGTGGTCGACGGGCCGCACGGGATCCGCATGTTGATCGGCGACGTGCGCGGCAAGGGCCTGCCCGCGGTGAACACCGCGGCGGCGCTGATGGCGACGTTCCGCGAGGCGGCGTACCACGAGAAGGACCTGACCGAGGTGGCGTCGCGCCTGGAGGGGCGTATCCACCGCCTCACCTCGGAGCGCACCGGGCCGCCCGGCGAGCGGTTCGCGACCGCGCTGCTGATGGCGTTCGACGAGCCGGACCGGCTGCGCCTGATCACGTGCGGCCACACGCAGCCCATCATGTTGCGCGACGGCTCCGCGACCGAGATCGAACTCGGTGACATCGCACCGCCGCTCGGCCTCGCCCCGCTGTATCCGGGCGGGGTGAAGTACGTCGAGCACGAGATCGCGTTCGAGGCCGGCGACACCCTGGTGGCCACGACCGACGGCATCAGCGAGGCACGGGACGCCGAGGGACAGTTCTACCCCGCCGCCGCCCGGCTCGCGGGGTGGAGCCGTGCATGGCCGCAGCACATCGTGCTGCACCTGTACAGCGACCTGCGCGGGCACACCGGCGGGCCGTTGCAGGACGACGCCGCGGCGCTCGTCCTCCAGCGCCCCCGCCGCGAGACTCCCGCCGGGACGCGCCGCCGCAAGCTGCCCATCTGATCCCCAACTCGGGCAATTCTCCCGCCAGACAGGCGTGTTCACCCGCCCGTTCGGGCGCACCGTCAAATCTCTTTCACACACGCGCAACATGTGAGGGCGTCCGCGGAAACAGGCCGTCCCTCTACTAGGTCACGACCCGCCGCGACGGCGGGGCGCGGCTAGGGTTCCGCCGCTCGGTGCCGAGAGCGCCGGCGGGACTGGTCCGAGAGCCGCAGGCGGGGCCATGCGTCGGCCCCGTTCCACGGCGGGAGAAAAGCCCGGGAGGCCAGGTCGATCCGGCACGTCCGGATCCCGGTCCCGGGGAGCGCCCGTGACGCATCATCAGCACCTCCACAACGCGGCGGCCGTCACGCGCAGCAGGACCGCGTACGCCGACGCGCACCTCCCTCCCGGTTCCCGGGCACCCCATCGCCGCGCCCCTCACCCCTGCGCCGACCCGCGCGCGGAAAGGCCCATGCCATGACCACGCTCAGCGCCCCGTCCGGCCCGCCGCCGACCGCCCCCACCCCCGAGGCCACCGACGCCACGGACCTCGCGACCTTCGGTTATGAGCAGCAACTGCACCGCAAACTGGGCTCGTTCGCGTCGTTCGCGGCCGGCTTCTCGTTCGTGTCGATCCTGACCACGGTGTTCCAGCTCTTCGCGTTCGGCTTCACCTTCGGCGGCCCGGCGTTCTTCTGGACCTGGCCCATCGTGTTCGCCGGGCAGCTCCTCGTCGCGCTCTGCTTCGCCGAACTCGCCGCCCGCTACCCGATCGCCGGATGCGTCTACCAGTGGTCGCGCCGCCTCTCGACCGGTCTGACCGGGTGGTTCGCCGGCTGGCTCATGCTCATCGGCCAGATCGTCTCGGTCGCGGCGGCGGCGATCGCGCTCCAGGTCGTGCTGCCGCGGATCTGGTCCGGGTTCCAGCTCGTGGGCACCGACACCGCGCTCACCTCGACCGACGGCGCCACCAACGCCGTGCTGCTGGGCACCGCGCTCATCGTGGTCACCACGGTCATCACGGCGGTCGGCGTGAAGGTGATGTCGCTGGTCAACAGCGTCGGCGTGGCGTGCGAACTGGTCGGCATCGTGCTCCTGGTCGCGCTGTTGTTCTGGCACGCCGAGCGGGGCCCGTCGGTGGTCACCGACACCGGAGGAGCGGAGGGGAACGGCAGCTACTTCGCGGCGTTCCTGGTCTCGGCGCTGATGGCGGCGTACGTCATGTACGGCTTCGACAGCGCGGGCGAGCTCGCCGAGGAGACCAAGAACCCCCGCAAGACCGCGCCGCGGGCGATCCTGCGCGCGCTGGTCGCGTCCGGTGTCGCCGGACTCCTGCTGCTGCTCGGCGCCCTGATGGCCGCGCCCAGTGTCACCGACGGCGAACTGGCCGCGGGCGGGCTGCCGTACGTCCTCACCACCCAGCTCGGCACCGGGCTCGGCAAGGCCCTTCTCGTGGACGTCGCCATCGCGATGTTCGTGTGCACGCTGGCGATCCAGACGGCCGCGACGCGCCTGGTGTTCTCGATGTCGCGGGACGGGGTGCTGCCCGGCTCGGCGCGCCTGGCCAAGGTGTCACCGCGGACCGGGACTCCCGTGCTGCCGGCGCTCATCGTCGGGGTGCTGGCCGCCGCGCTGCTGCTGGTCAACGTCGGCCGCGCGGAGCTGTTCACGGCGCTCACCTCCGTCGCGATCGTGCTGGTCTACGTCGCCTACCTCCTGGTCACCCTGCCGATGCTGGTCGCCCGACTGCGCGGCCGCCTGCCCGCCCACGAAGGCTTCGCGCTGGGCCGGTTCGGGCTCGTGGTGAACCTGGGCGCCGTCGTGTACGGCGTGCTCATGGCCGTGAACATCGGCTGGCCGCGGGCCGAGGTGTACGACCCGGCGGGCGGCCACTGGTACCTCGAATGGTTCGCCACCCTGTTCGTCGGCGGCGTACTGCTCGTGGGCGCCGGGGCGTACGCCCTGCTGCGCCGCGAACACCGGCGCACCGCACCGGTCGCCGTCGCCGCGGGGGTGGCCTCGTGACCGCGCTTCCCGACGCCGTCGGCACCGCGCCGGGCGTTCCGCTGTACGAGCACGAGATCGCCGCGGGCGCCGCGTGGACGGTACGCCTCGGCCGCCACCGGGCTCTGCGCCTGACCTGCCTGGACGACGGCGCCAACGCCTCCGTACTGGTCTTCGCCGCCGCCGACCCGCTCGAACGCCTCAACGTCCCGGACACCCTCAAGGCGCAGATGTCCGCCCGGGTGCACCCGCCGATGGTCCTGATGTCCGACATGGGCCGCGCGCTCGCGTCGATGACCGCGTCGTCCCTCGACTGGCACGACGCGATCACCGGGCACAGCACCGACGCCCAGGTGCGGGACCGCTTCGGCCCCTCCGACTACGCGAACGACCGCAACGCGTGGCGGCGCAGCGCCCGGGCGGGGCTCCTCGACGAGTTGTGGAAGCGCGGGCTCGGCCGCCGCGACCTGCACGCGACGCTCAATCTGTTCAGCAAGGTCGTGCCGGCCGGGGACGCGCGCGGTTCGCTGGCCTTCACGCCGGGCCACGCCGCGGCCGGCGACTGGGTGGAACTGCGGGCGGAGCAGGACCTGTTGGTGGTGCTCTCGACCGCGCCGCATCCCCTGGACCCCATGCCGATCTGGGCGCCGGCCCGCCTGCTCGCGTCGGTCGCGGCCGTGCCGGCTCCGAGGGCGGACGACCCGTCGCGCGTGTTCCGTGCCGAGTCCGGGCGCGCGCTCGCCGCGACCGAGAGGAGCCTCGCGTGACCACCATCGACACCGCCGTGCTGTTGGACACGACCGTCGCGGCCGGGGACGGCTGGACCGGGGAGATCCCGGCCGGCGGGCGCCTGCGCATCGTCGACCTGTGCGGCAACCAGGCCGTCGACACGCTGTTCTTCGACGCGCACGACTACACGAACCGCTACAGCGCGGTGGACACCGTCCGGGAACAGGGCGCGGTGTACCTCACCACCGGTTCCGTGCTGATGTCGACGGGCCTCGACCCGCTCGCGACGATCGTCGACGACACGTGCGGCCGGCACGACACACTCGGCGGCGCGTGCGCGCAGGAGAGCAACGTCGTGCGCTACGGCGAGCACACGCGGCACCAGCACGCGTGCCGCACCACCTTCGTACGCCAGGCCATGGCGTGGGGCCGCGGCCTCGACAAGCGCGACATCACCCACAACGTCAACTTCTTCATGAACGTGCCGCTCACCCCGGACGGCGGGCTCACGTTCGAGGACGGCGTATCGGCACCGGGCAAGTACGTCGAACTCCGTGCCGAACGCGACATCCTCGTGGTCGTCAGCAACTGCCCCCAGCTCAACAACCCGTGCAACGGGTACGACCCGACACCGGTGCGGCTGCTGGGGTGGTCCGCGTGACCGCCGTCGCGGGGGCGGAAAGCCCGCAGACCGCGCGGGTCGTACCGGCCGCATCGGCAACGCCGGTCGCGCCTGCCGCGCCTGCCGCGCCACCCGGCTTCACGGTGGTCGCGCCGGGCGTGCAGTCCTTCGTCGTCGACCTGGCCGGACGCGGTGGCCTGTGGGGCGTCGGCGTGCCGCCCTCCGGGGCCTTCGACGACCGCTCGTTCGCCCTCGCCAACGCCGCTGTGGGCAACCCGGCTTCGGCGGCCGGCATCGAGGCCGTACTGCGTGGTCCGGTGCTGCGGTTCGAACGGCGCGCGCTGGTCTGCCTGGCGGGCGCGGTCGAGCACGCGACCCTCGACGGCCGCCCGGTCGTGCCCGGCCGCGTCACGGTCGTCGGGCCCGGCCAGGTCCTCGACCTCGGCGACACGGTCGGCCCGGGCCTGCGCCAGTACCTCGCCGTCGGCGGAGGCGTCGCGGTGCCGGCAGTGCTCGGCAGCCGGACGACGTTCCTGCTCGGCAAGTTCGGCGGTCACGAGGGCCGTGCCCTGGCCGCGGGGGACGTGCTCCCGGTGGGCTCGGCGGAGAACCTGGCGGCACCGCTCGACGTCACCGCCCTGCTCCCCCGGCTCACCGACAGCTGGGAACTGCGCGTCGTGCCGGGGCCGCACGGCGCACCCGAGCATCTGACGGACGCCGGGCTCGCCGAACTGTTCGCCGCGGAATGGCGCGTGGACCACCGTGCGGACCGCACCGGCGTGCGCCTGGTGGGCCCGGCGCCCGGCTGGGCGCGCGAGGACGGGGGCGAGGCGGGGCTGCACCCGAGCAACATCCACGACAGCGCGTACCCCGTCGGCGGCATCATGCTGTCCGGCAACACGCCGGTCGTGGTCGGACCGGACGGGCCGAGCCTGGGCGGCTTCGTGGTGCCCGCGGTCGTGGTGCGGGCCGACCGCTGGAAGCTCGCGCAGGCGCGGCCGGACGACCGCGTACGGCTGGTCCCGGTGACGCCCGAGGATGCCGCGGATACGAACCGCGCCCGTGACGCCGAACTCGCCGATCCCCGGGCGGCCGCGGCGTGGCTGGAGGTGCTCGGCGGCCATGCCTCCGACCTCCCGCCGACCGGCGCCGGGACGGGCCGGCCCGAACCGCTGCTCGACCTGCCGGCGTCGGGGGTGCGCCCGTCGCTCACCGTCCGGCACGCGGGCGACTGCCATGTGCTCGTCGAGGCGGGTCCGCCGAAACTCGACCTGACGGTGCGCTTGCAGGTCCACCTTCTCGCGCGGGCGCTATCCGGGCCGGCGACCGTCGAGGCGGAAACCGTCGAGTCGGAAACGGTCGAGCCGGAAACGGTCGAGCCGGAAACGGTCGAGCCGGGAACCGTCGAGTCGGAAACGGTCGAGTCCGCAACGGCCGTGTCCGGCAGGCCGGATCCCTCCCGGGAGGGCTGCTCCCCCGCCGAAAGCGTGCGGGCCGGTATCACCGAGACCGTGGAGGGCGTACGTTCCCTGCTGCTCGCGTTCGATCCCGGCGTCCTCGACGCCCGGGACGTGGCCGAAGCCGTCGGCGCCGCCTGGGCGACGCTGCCCGACCCGCGCGGCATCGAACTGCCGGTCCGCGAGGTCGTGCTGCCGCTGGCCCTCGACGACCCCGCCGCGCACGAGGCGATGCGGCGGTACCAGCGCGGGGTGCGCCCCGATGCGCCGTGGTGCCCCGACAACGTCGAGTTCATCCGCCGCGTCAACGACCTCCCGTCGCGCGAAGCGGTGTTCGAGGTCGTCGAGGCCGCGACGTACCTCGTGCTGGGCCTGGGGGACGTGTACCTGGGTGCTCCGGTCGCCGTGCCACTCGATCCGCGGCACCGCCTAGTGACCACGAAGTACGACCCGGCGCGCACCTGGACCCCGGAGAACGCGGTCGGCATCGGCGGCGTCTACCTGTGCGTGTACGGCATGGAGGGCCCGGGCGGCTACCAGCTCGTCGGCCGCACGATTCCGGTGTGGCGGCTCACCGACTCCGGGGAACCTCCGTGGCTGCTGCGCCAGTTCGACCGGCTGCGCTTTCGTCCCGTGGCGCCCGAGGAATTGCTGCGGCTGCGTGCCGAGGTCGCGGCGGGGCGGGCCGGCCCGGAGATCCGTGAGGCGACCCTGACCTGGGACGACCTGACCGCGGCGACCACCCTCCTGGATGCCGAACAGCGGCGCGAGGCAGCCGATTTCACCGCACGCCGGGAGGCCGCGTTCGCGGCGGAACGCGACCGGTGGGCCGCACGTTGACGCTTCGGATCTCCGGGTGACCGGGGGCCGAAGCCCGCGAGCGGTCCGCACCGACCGGCGGGAGTTCAGGACCGGGCGA
>NZ_JBEZFP010000180.1:0-17096 GCF_040649515.1 Streptodolium elevatio | reverse complement strand
CGCACGCACCACGGCCCGCGGGCTATCCGACGCGAATTTGAAGACACTCCCTAGGTCGCGGACCGGACCGGCGGAGCCGGGGGAGCCGGACCGGGCCGGCCCGGACCGAGCGAGCCCGGGTGCGATCCCGGGCCGGGCCCGTCGGCTGATCAGGCCGGGATGATGCGTACCGGCATGTCCTTCACGCCGTTGAGGAAGTTCGACCGCATCCGCCGTGCCGGGCCGGTGAGTTCGACGCGCTCGATCTTCCGGGCCAGCGTCTTGAACATGATCTCGAGTTCCAGCTTGGCCAGGTGGCGGCCCAGGCAGAAGTGCGGACCGCCGCCGCCGAAGCCGAGCATCGGGTTGGGGTCGCGGCCGATGTCGAAGGTGTGCGGGTCGGCGAAGACGTCCTCGTCGTGGTTCGCCGAGCTGTAGTACACGATCACCTTGTCGCCGACCGAGATCTTCTGGCCGCCGAGTTCCGTGTCCTGCACGGCGGTTCGCCGGAACGCGTTGACGGGGGAGACCCAGCGCACGATCTCGTCGGCGGCGGTCGGTGCCAGGCCGTCCGGGTCCTCGCGCAACCGGGCCCACTGCTCCGGGTGTTCGATCAGCGCGAGCATGCCGCCGGATATCGCGTTGCGGGTGGTCTCGTTCCCGGCGACCGCGAGCAGCATGAAGAAGAGGTCGAACTCCAGCGCGGTGAGCTCGTTCCCGTCGCGGTCCGGCTGCACCAGCTTGGAGACGATGTCGTCGACCGGGCACGCGCGCTTCTCGGCGCCGAGCTGGTCGGCGTACTGGAACATCTCCATCTGCACCGCCTGGCCGGCCTCCAGGCCCTCGCCGAGGTCGGGGTCCTCCGCGCCGACGAGCTTGTTGGACCAGTGGAAGAGCTGGTGCCGGTGCTCTTGCGGGACGCCCATCAGGTCGGCGATCACCACGAGCGGCAGCTCGGCGGAGGCCATCGTGACGAAGTCGCCCTCGCCCTGCGCGACCGCCTCGTCGACGATGCGCTCGCACGCCTCCTCGACCTTGCCCTCCAGGGTCAGCGTGGTGCGCGGCGTGAAGCCGCGGTTGACGATGTTGCGCAGCCGGGAGTGCTCCGGCGGATCCATGTTGAGCATCATCAGGCGCTGCGTGTCGAGCGCGTCGCCCACGGGTTCCTGGAGCAGGGACAGCCGTTCGTGGGACGAGAAGATCTCCGGGTTGCGGGACACCGTCACGACGTCGGCATGCCGCGTGACCGCCCAGAATCCTTCGGGGACTTCGGGGTCGGGGTGGCGGTGGACGGGCGACTCGCGGCGCAGCGTCGCGAAGGCGGCGTGCGGGATGCCGTCCTCGTAGGCGTCGGCGGAGTAGACGTCGAGGTCGGCGACGTCGGATGCGGCGGGTGCGGGGTGGGGCACGGCGGACCTCTCAGGACGGAAAAGGTACGGGCGGTGCGCGAGGTGGTACGGCTCGTTGGAGCGGTGCCCCGGAGCATGCCATGGGGCCTGCGCACGGGGAAGACAGATTTCCTGACGGTCCGGGCGTACGGGTGATCTGTCCGGGACACGCCGTCGCCGGGTGCGCCGCACATCGAGGGAAAGATGACGCTTTGCTACTTTATAGACACTTTCGGTAGTCGTTCCGATGCTGTGCCGCAAGCGCCACAAGCGCCCCAGGCATGGGTCAAGCCACCAAATCCCCGGTCGCGGCAAAGCGTGCCGTCCCCAGCGCTTCCCCCTGCGCCCTTTCGAGGAGTCCCCATGGCTTTGAACATCTCCACCGTCGTCCTGCTCGGCGTGATCATGTTCCTTTTCATCCGCAAAGGCGGCATGAAGATCTGGCACGCCGTCGTGTGCGTGCTGCTCGGCTTCTACGTGGCCGGCACCGCCATCGCGCCGAGCATCCGGACGAGCGGCAACAGCGTCGCGAACCTCCTGGGCAACCTCAACTTCTGAGGGCCCCGCGGCAGGCACGGGTACGCCGGGTCCCACCGGCGTACCCGGCACGCCGACCCCCCGCGAGTACGGCCCGACCCCCCCGACCCGACCCACCCGGCTTATCCGGGTCACACGACGAGGCGCAGCCGCTTCCCGGCCGTGCCGACGTCCACCCGCTCCCCCCACGACAGGACAAGGCGGTCCGCCTCGATCCCGTCGCCGAACGCCACCAGCCCCTCGGACTCGACGGTCAGCGACAGCGTCGCCGACCCGTTCAGCGTGCCGTGGGTCAGGCCGGTTGCGGTGGTGGGGGAGGCCCACGCCTCGCGTACGAACCACGCCAGTTGCTCCTGCGTGGGCGTGGGCAGCGCGGGCGCGCCCGGGCGTTCGCGCTGCACCGAGCCGCACCATCCGGTCGACCCTGTCCCGGTGCCGACCAACACCCCCGAGGACGCCTGCCGTTCGGAGCGTCCGTCGGGGGTGGTGATGCGGTAGCGGGCGGTCTGGTGCGTCGGGTGGCCGAGGAACACCTCGTTGAGTGCGGTGAGGGTACGCCCGTCGTCGGTGCGGGCCTCCGCCATCGTGCGCATCTCGCAACGCGCCCGGCCGCCTTCGACCTCGGCGAACAGCCGTGCGCAGTCGTCGGCTTGATGCCGGGTCAGCAGTCCCTCGCCGCCCGGGTCGGCCTTGACTCCGATGACCGGCTGCCCGTCGAGGTACTTGGCGACGTTGGCAACCAGGCCGTCTTGGCCGACGACCACGACGACGTCGTGCTCGTCGAACAGGAAGCGGTCGAGGTCGCCGCGCTCCACGCTGCCGCGCCGCCAGTGCGCGGGCACCGAGGCCCCCGCGCGGGCCAGCGCGTCCTGGACGACGTCGGCCCCCTTCTCCAGACTCGACGAGCTGAGGCCTTTGTTCTTGAGGAAGAACCGGCCCTGGTTGACCGTGCCGTGCCGGTTGATCAGGTCCTGCAGTGCGGACTGGCGGTGTACGAACACCGCCCTGGGCACCTGGGCCATCAGGCGCGGCCCTGGTTGATCGGGTCGTCGTTGTACGGGCTCTGCGGATTCTGCGGGCTCTGCGGACTCCGTGGACTCCGCGGGCCTTGCGGGCCGAGGGCGGTCGGAGCCGCCGGGCCGTCGGGGCCGGGCGGCCGCGACCCCCCGAGCCGGGCGAGCGCTCCGCTGATGAGGTCGGGCGTGATGTTGAGCGTGCCGATGTTCGGGAACTGCTCGGCGAGTTCCTGGGCCGCGAGGGCGAGCAGCACCGCCGGATCGGCATTCGCGTACGCCGCGACATGCGCGGCATGCGCCTCCGCCTCCGCGGCACCGAGTACGCGCCGGTTCTCCGCCGCCGTCGCGGCGGCCAGCCGGTCGCGTTCCGCCCGCGCCTCGGATTCGATGCGGGCCGCGGCGGCCGTCTCCTCCGCGCGCCGACGGTCGTTGAGGCCCTTGCGCTCGACCAACTGCTCCTCGCGCCGGGCCAGTTCGATCTGGTTCTGGAGTTCGTTCTCGGCGATGGCCCGCTCGCGCTCGACGGCGAGCGCACGCCGCTCGAACCCGGCGGCGTCGGCGGCCTGTTGCACGCGCTCGCGGGCCGGCGCCTGGAGGGCGCGCTCCAGGTCGGCGTCGGGGCGGATCGAGGTGATGCGCACCCCCAGGACGGAGACGCCCGAGTCGCTGAGCCGCGCGTCCTCGGCCAGGCCGGTGGCCACGCGCGTGCGTACCTCGGTCAGTCCGCGCGTGACGGCCTCCGTCAGGTCGAGCCCCGCGAGGGTGTCGACGGCGTGCTGCTGCGCGCTCTCGGTGAGCAGGGACGCGAGCTGGTCGAGGGGAGTGGACCGCCATTGGCCGGTGCCGGGGTCGACGCCGAAGTCCAGCCGGGTGGCGGCGACTCCGGGGTCGGTGATGCGGTAGGTCACGGTGCCCTGCACGGTCGCGTCCTGGAAGTCGCGCGTGCGGACGTGGAAGAGCACCGGCAGTTCGCGGTCGTCGATCGGGACCTCGCTGAGCGCCGCGATCAGCGGCCGGAACCAGAACGCGAGCCCGAGGCCCTCGTGGACGACCTCGCCGCGGCTCTGGTGGCGGACCCACTGGACCGGATCGGCGCGCAGGTGGCTGACGAACGGGCGGCGCTGGATGTGGACCATCGGAACTCCCCCGGGGGCGGGTGGGCGGATCAGGCTGATCTCATGTCGTCATAATGACGATAACCAGGGCGCGTGTTTCTCGTCAACGAGACGAATTCGGTCGGCGGTCGGTTCCGGTCACCGGGTCCAAAGTCCCGCCCGGCCGGGACCGACGGCCGGGGCAGGCGGTCAGATGTGGTGATACCCATCGGAACGGGTACGCGTCCCGCTGTCCGCCAAGACGCGCGCACCCTGCGCCGACCCGTGCGCCCGAGCCGTGGAGGAACACGTGAACACCGCAGTCGAGACCGCCAAGCCGTCGATCCCCGGTCCCGCAGGGGCCTCCCCGGGGCTCGTGGTCGTCGGTACCGACGGATCCGATCCCGGCATGCGCGCGGTCATGCGGGCCGCCGCCGAAGCGGTACGCCGCGGCGCGATGCTCCGCATCGTGCACGCGGTACGCGTCCCCACCGCCGCGCCCCCGCACCCCAAGGGCAGCCCCGAGGGCCGCGAAGTGCCCGACGCCCCCGCCCAACAGGCCGCCGCCCGCCTCGTCGAAGCCGCCGCCGCCCGCGTCCTGCACCGGCACCCGGAACTCTCCGTCGAGGGCGACGTCGGCGTCGGCCTGCCGGGCGACGTACTCCTCGAAGCAGCCGGAGAAGCCGAGTTGATGGTCGTCTCGTCCCGGGGCCGCGGCGGGTTCGCGGACCTGCTGCTGGGCTCGGTGGCCCGCTTCCTGGCCGCCCGCACGCCCTGCCCGCTCCTCGTCGTCCGCGGCGAGCACGGCGATCCGAGCGAGGACGGCGACCTCGTCCTCGACGGGGGCAAGGTCGTCGTCGGCATCCAGGGCGAGGGCGACGCACCGACCGCCCGTGCGGCGTTCGGGGAAGCGCGGCGGTGGGGGCTGCCGGTCTCCGCGGTGCACGCGTACGCCTGGCCCGGCTACGTCGGCCTCTCCGGCCCCAGTCCCGAGGACCTCAAGGCGGTCACCGAGGCGCACGCCGTCTGCCTCGACAGTGCGCTCGGCCAGGTCCGCGGGCTCTACCCGGACGTCCTGAGCACCGAGCAGGCGGTCCTCGGCGACGCGGCCGGCACCGTCGTCGAGGCCAGCTCGGACGCCGCGGTCGCGGTCGTCGGGGTACGCCACCGCAACGGCCTTTTGCGGCACTGGGTCGGCCACGTCGCCCACGCCGTCATCGAACACGCCCGCTGCCCGGTCCTGATCGTCCCCCTGGCCTGACCGCACCTCTCTCCGGCCCGGCCACCCGCGGCCGCCCACGGCCCACCGTCCCCCGTCGGACCCTTCCTCCGGACCTTCCGGCCCGGCCGCCCGGTCCGACTGTCCCGGCCCGACTTGTCCCGGCCCGGCCACCCCGGCCCGGCCACCCCGCCCCGGCCACCCCGCCCCGGCCACCCCGCCCCGGCCACCCCGCCCCGGCCGTCCCCGGCCAGGCCCCGCCTTCCGTCTGGCCGACACCCCTCCGGCGCGCATCCGCCGGTAAACGTTCCCCCGGTCCTTCGCGAGAGTTTTCAATCAGTGATTGAAAACTCTCGCGAACCGTGCTGTCATGGCCGCCCATGAGCACCCGCGGCAGGACCACCGGAACCACCGGCCGAGAGCGCGTACCGAACGGTGCGACGGCCGCGACCCGGGCGCGCCTGCTGGCCGAGGCCGAGCGCCTGTTCCTCGCGCAGGGCTACGAGAAGGTCTCCGTGCGCGCCGTCAACGCCGCCGCCGGCATGAACCCGGCCGCCGTGCACTACCACTTCGGCTCCAAGGAGGCCCTGGTCGTCGCGCTGCTCCAACAGCGCCTCGGCCCGCTGTGGGCGGACGGCCTCGACGCGCTCGGCGCCCGCCGCGCGGCCGGCTGGGTGCCCGAGGCCGCCGAGCTGGCGGCGATCATCGTCCGCCCGTTCGACCGGCTCGTGCGGACACCCGACGGCCCCATGCTGCTGCACCTGCTGGCGCGCGTTGTCCTCAACAACGACAAACTCCCTTGGAACGAGCCGTGGTTCGGCCACCGGCCGTGGCGCGGACTGCTCCAGCTCATGCGCCCGGACCTCGGCGCCGACGCGGTGCGCGACCGCTGGCGGCTCGCGTTCACGCTGCTGCTCCAGACGTACGGCGAACCCCTCGCGCCCGCCGACCGGCTCGGCGCCACCCCGCCGCCCGACCCCCGCCAAGTGGTCGCCTTCATCGCCGCCGGGCTCGACGCCCCCGACCCGGCGGCCGACGACCGCCCCGGCCCGCCCGGCGGCACGTCCGCCGGCGTGCCCACCGACCCGTCCACCGCCCCCGGTCCCACCCCCGATCCCGCCCCCGAAGGGTGAACGCCTTGACCACGCCCATCGACACCCCCGCCATGCGCACCCCCGCGGACGCCGCACCCGACGTCCTCGCGCCCGCCAAGCTCGGGCCACTGACGCTGCGCAACCGCATCATCAAGGCCGCCACGTTCGAGGGCGTCACGCCGGACGCACTCGTCACCGACGCGCTGATCGACTACCACGTCAAGCCCGCGGCGGGCGGCATCGGCATGACCACCGTCGCGTACTGCGCCGTCGCACCCGAGGGACGCACCGATCGGCACCAGATATGGATGCGGCCCGAAGCGGTGCCCGGCCTGCGCCGCCTCACGGACGCCGTGCACGCCCAAGGCGCCGCGGTGTCCGCCCAGATCGGCCACGCCGGCCCGGTCGCCAACGCCAAGTCGAACCGGCTGCCCGCGCTCGCGCCCGGCCGGCTCTTCAGCCCGATCAGCATGAAGACCAGCAAGGCCGCGACCGAGGAGGACATCCGCCGGGTCACCGAGGCGCACGCCAACGCGGCCCGCACCGCGGTCGAGGCCGGGTTCGACGCCGTCGAGATCCACCTCGGCCACAACTACTTCGCAAGCGCGTTCCTGAGCCCGAAGCTGAACCGCCGCAAGGACGCGTACGGCGGCTCGCTGGAGAACCGCGCCAAGGTCGCCCGCGGCGTCGTGCGCGCGGTGCGCGACGCGGTCGGCGACCGCATCGCGGTCACCGCCAAGCTCAACATGGCGGACGGCGTGCCGGGCGGCATCTGGCTCACCGAGAGCCTGCAGACCGCGAAGTGGCTGGAGGAGGACGGCGGCCTCGACGCCCTCGAACTGACCGCCGGAAGCTCGCTGTTGAACCCGATGTACCTCTTCCGCGGCGACGCGCCCATCCCGGAGTTCGCGGCCACCTTCCCGCAGCCGACGCAGCTCGGCATCAAGCTGATGGGCAAGAAGTTCCTGATCGCGTACCCGTACCAGGAGGCCTTCCTGCTGGAGTACGCCCGGCAGTTCCGCGCCGAGATGAAGCTGCCGCTGATCCTGCTCGGCGGCATCACCAACCGCGAGACGATGGACCTCGCGATGGCCGAGGGCTTCGAGTTCGTGGCGATGGGCCGGGCCATCCTGCGCGAGCCCGACCTGATCAACCGGATCGCCGCCGACGAGTCCCGACGGGCCGTCAAGTCCCTGTGTATCCACTGCAACAAGTGCATGCCGACCATCTACAGCGGTACGCGCTGCGTCGTCGTGGACCCGGAGCCGCCCCGCACCTGAGGCGCGTTACGCTCGGCTACTCGGGACCAGCGGGTCCGACGGGCGCCGGGAGCGGCTTCATCGGGAGGGGCAGCATGTCGAGGACGCCACGGGGGAGTTCGCGCCGACGCGTGCGGGTGTCCGAAGCGGCCGCGGCCGCCGCGCTGTTCGCGGTGTTCGGTCTCACCGGGTGCGCCGACGGCGGCGCCGAGGACCTGGTGAAGGGCAAGAACGAGGACGAGGCCGCGGCGTCGGCCACCGCCAAGGCCGACGGAGGCAAGGGCGGCGACGGGGGCAAGGGCGGTGACGCGGGCAACGGCGGTGACGCGGGCAACGGCGGCACCCAGCCCAAGGTTTCCGGCAGCCCGGCCCCCGACGGCACTGGCGACGACTCCGGCTCGGACTCCGGATCCGACGACCAGCCGGGGGCCACGGTCACCGACAAGGCGGTGCCGGCCCCGAATGCCGTCTCGCCGATCGACGGCGTAGTCGCGTACACCGTCGAACGCACCCACGAGAAGCGGCGCGTCGTCTACGACCTCACCCCTCCCGCGGGCGGCGTGCACAATGCGCGCTGGCTCAACTGCGGCATATACCGGACCGGGCAGGACGCGAGCATGGCCGTGCACTCGATGGAGCACGGCGCGGTGTGGGTGACCTACCGGCCGGACCTGCCGAACGACCAAGTGGCGGAACTGGAGGCGCTGTTGGGCGGCCCCTTCGTGCTGCTGACGCCGTACGACGGTCTCCCCGCCCCCGTGGTCGCCAGCGCGTGGGGCGTGCAACTCGCGTTGGAGTCCCCGTCGGACCCGCGCCTGGCGCAGTTCGTGTCGTACTACCGCGAGGGGCCGCAGACGCCGGAGCCCGGAGCGCCCTGCACGGGCGGGGTCGGCAGCCCGCGGTGACGACGGCGCGGCGTGGCGCGGCGGACCGGGTGCGGCCCGCCTCCGCCCACGCCGCGCGCCGACCGTACGCCCGCCCGGCATGCCTCGGACCCGCCGGTCACCCCGCATCGCGGTCCGGCCGGCGCCTCAGGCCAGGTAGCGCGTCAGCGACTCGATGATGCAGGCGGGCTTGGTCTCGCCCTCGATCTCGACGGTGATCTTGATGGTCACCTGGATTCCGCCGGGGACATCGCTCACCGCCGCGATCTCGGCGCCGCCCCGGATGCGCTGGTTCACCCGCACCGGGTTCGGGAAGCGGATCTTGTCGACGCCGTAGTTGACGCCCATCGAGATGTTCTGGACCTCGACGATCTGCGGCAGGAAGAGGTTCGACAGCGACAGCGTCAGGTAGCCGTGCGCGATCGGCGCCCCGAAGGGGCCCTCCTTGGCCTTTTCGACGTCCACGTGGATCCACTGGTGGTCCCCGGTCGCGTCCGCGAACAGGTTGATGCGGTCCTGGGTCACCTCCAGCCACTCGCTGTAGCCCAGGTGCTTGCCCAGCGAATCCTTGATCTGCTGCAGATCCGTGAACGTGGTGACGGCCATGAATTCTCCCTGACGAACGGTCTCCGGCACCCCTTGTATAGCAAGCACGGCGCATCTGACGGTCCGCCAGGTGGCGCTTGTCATACGGGAATCCGGCGCACCGACGACCCGGCACCCGGCCTCGCCCGGCCCGGGACCTGGCCGGCTCCTGGTCGGCTCCGTCCCCACTTCCGACTCCCGCTCCCGACACCCACGGCCCGATCCGCGTACCGGGTCGGCCCGACCCCGCACGCGGATGATCACGTTCGGTCGTCGGCGACCGATGAGTTTCGGTGGTTCAGGCGGTCTGCATAGGTGGGCCGGGATGTTCACGGCGGCCCGTGACTTGCCGCGTTCCCGGCCGGTCCGCACACGTGTGCGGTTCCCGGTCGGCCGCGGCCTCGGCGGGAAGTCGGCGGAAGGGGTACGACGGTGAAAGTGCGTGTCGTCGCGGGGGCGGTGGTCGTGGACATCGGCGCGTTGGTACGCGCCGATGTCCCGGGCCTGTGCGCGCGGGTGGACGAAATGCTGGCCCGGGTGCCGGGTGCCCGCCTGGTGTGCGACGTAGGGGCGGACTGCCGGGCCGATCTCGCACTGGTCGACGCGTTGGCGCGGCTCCGGCTGCTGGCGCGGCGCCGCGACCGGGCGTACCAGATCAGGGACGCCCCGCCCGCACTCACCGACCTGCTGGGACTGGTCGGCCTGCGCGGCGCCGTACCGGTCACAGGGCCGCCGGGGTTGCCAGGGCCGCTGAACCGCGCCCCGGCGGCCCCGGACCGCGCGCTACGACTCCAGGCGGTCCGGGAGCCCGAAGAGGGGGAACAAGCGCTCGGTGTCGAGGAACGAGTTGAGGCCGACGATCCGACCCTCTGAGATCTCGATGACCTGAAGCGCCCACGGCTCGTGCAGGCCGGGCCCGGCCGGACGGTACTGGCCGAACGCGGGGGTGCCGTTGGCGGCGACCACCGGGATCATGCGCGATCCACGGCATCCGTTGCCGACGCCGAGCATCCAGGCACGGACCTCGTCCGCGCCGCGCAGCCACAGCTCGAACGGCGGCATGGACAGCGTGACGTCCTCGTGCAGCAGGGAGGCCAGGCCGTCGAGGTCGTAGCTCTCGAACGCCTTGACGTACTTGGCCAGCAGCTCCCGCTGCGCCTCGTCGTCGGGCTCCTCGAGGTCGGTCGACGCGACGTCCACCGCGGCGAGGGTGGCACGGGCGCGTTGCAGGGCGCTGTTCACGGAGGCGACCGAGGTGTCGAGCAGCTCGGCGACCTCGGACGCCTGCCACGCCAGCACCTCGCGCAGGATCAGGACGGCGCGCTGGCGGGCCGGCAGGTGGTGGAGCGCGGCGACGAACGCCAGGCGCACCGAGTCGCGCGACACCACCACGTCGGCCGGGTCGCCACCGACCAGCACCTTGTGGTCGGGGGTCGGCGCGAGCCAGGTGTTCTCCGGATGCGTCGTCAGCGTGGGGTTCTCGGCGGACCCGACCGTCGTGAAGTCGGTCGGACGCGCCTTGCGCTCCTTGCCGTTCAGCATGTCGAGGCACACGTTGGTGGCGATCCGGTACAGCCACGACCGCAGGGCCGAGCGGCCCTCGAACCGGTCGTACGCGCGCCACGCACGCACCATCGTGTCCTGGACCGCGTCCTCGGCCTCGAAAGGCGAACCGAGCATGCGGTAGCAGTAGCCGGTCAACTCCACCCGGTGCTTCTCGAGTGCGAGTTCCAGCGTCGCGGTTCCGTCGGCGTCGATCACGATTCCGAGCTTAGGACGGCCCACCGACAAACGGCCCCCGGATGTGCGATTGACAACGCGGGGGCCGCCGGACGGCAACCCAGTGCCACCGTTTCGAGGCGTTTCGCTACGCTGTGCGGTCTTCCTCCGGGACGGGCGCCCAGGCGACCCCGTTGATGTGGCTGCCTCCGCCCACGAACAGCGTGTTCCCGGTGACGTACCGAGCGTCGTCAGACGCCAGGAAAACGGCGACCCCGCCGATGTCGTCCTCCGGGTCGCCCATGCGTCCCATGGGGTTGCGGGACTCCGCCTCCGCGGCGCCGGTCGGGTTGATCTTGGCGTACGCCGCGAACGCCTCGGTCTTGGCGCCCGGGCAGATGACGTTGGCGCGGATCTGGTGCGGCGCCCACTCGCGGGCGGCGGTGCGCGTCAGCGCGCGCAGTGCCTCCTTGGCGATGTTGTACTCGGCGGTGAACTGGTGGGCGTTCACGCCGTTGAGCGAGCAGATGTTGACGATGCTGCCGCCGCCCGCGCCGCGCATGTGCGGGAACGCCTCGCGCATCGTCCACCAGCCGGACCACAGGCCCATGTGCAGCCCGTGGTCCAGGAGTTCGTCGGTCTTGTTCTCCAGGCGGTTGATGCGGCCGCCGCCCCAGGCGTTGTTGACCAGGACGTCGATGCGCCCCCACCGCTCGACCGCCGCGGTGACCAGGCCCGTCGCCTGATCCTTGACCGTGACGTCGGCGGGGACGACGAGCACGTCCACACCGAAGTCCTTCCTGATCTCCTCGGCCGCCGCCTCCGCGGCCTCCGGCCGGATGTCGTTCACGAGGATCCGTGCGCCCTCCGCGGCCATCTTGCGCGCGATGCCGCGCCCGATTCCGGCCCCCGAACCGGTGATGACCGCGACCCTTTCCCGCAGTCGTCCCATTGACCCGCCTCCCGTGCCCAATTATTTGACTTAGTTAAGTTCCTATGACGCTGCGTCAAGATCCGCAAGTACCTTGAGGACGCGGTCGCACGGCAATCGCGAAACCCCGGGGCCAGGAGGGGCGGTCCGCGCCCGGCGACGACAGCCCGGCTCGGGAAGGTGGGGCTGCGGGCGGGCGCCATACCTTACTATCTTTAGCAAGATAGAACCGCTCGTCAGAGCCCGTCAGACGGGAACCGGGACCCACATGCGTCAGCGGCAGATGCGCCAGCCCAGGCTGGCCGAGATGGTCTCCGACGACCTGCGCGAGGAGATCCTCGCCGGACGCCTGCGCCAGGGCGAGAGCCTGCCCCGGCAGGAGGACCTGATGGCGCGGTTCAACGTCAGCGGCCCCTCGGTCCGCGAGGCGCTGCGGATCCTGGAGACCGAGGGCCTGGTGACGGTACGCCGCGGCAACGTCGGCGGCGGGACGGTGCACCTGCCGACCTCGGCGCGCGTCGCGTACACCCTCGCCCTGGTCCTGGAGGCGGAGCAGGCACCGCTCGCCGACCTCGGGTCCGCCGTCATCGAACTGGAGCCGATCTGCGCCGCGCTGTGCGCGCAACGCGCCGACCGCGCCGACTCCGTCGTTCCCGCGCTGCGCGAAGTACTCGCCGAGCAGCGGGAGATGACGGGCGACGCACCCGCCTTCAACGAGGCGGCACGGCGTTTCCACGAGGTGCTGGTGGCCGGCTGCGGCAACGCCACGCTCTCACTCGTCGTCGGCGGCCTGGAGCAGGTGTGGTCGCGGCACGAGGAGGAGTGGGTGCGCGAGGCGTCGGCGGCCGGTTCGCAACCCGCGCGCGAGGCGTTCGACGCCGGCCTGCGCGACCACGAGAAGCTGGTCGACGCCATCGAGGCGGGCGACTCGGCCCGCGCGTCCCGGATCGCCGGCCGGCACCTGGACGCGACGCAGCGCTACACGGGCCGCGAGGACGCGGCCCGCAGAGTGCGGTCCCGACTCGTGCGCTGAGGCGCGCCGGTCCGTCGGGCCGCCCGACCTGGAGGCGGATATGCGCGAGGCGGTCATCTGCGAGCCACTGCGGACACCGGTGGGAAGGTACGGAGGGGCGTTCCGCGACGTCTCCGCCGCCGAGCTGGGTGCGACCGTGGCACGCGAACTGGTGCGCCGCACGGCGCTGCTCCCCGAGCAGGTCGACGACGTCATCCTCGGCCAGTGCTACCCGAACGGCGAGGCGCCCGCGATCGGCCGGGTCGTCGCACTCGACGCGGGCCTGCCGGTGGAGGTGACCGGCCTTCAGATAGACCGGCGCTGCGGATCGGGGCTCCAGGCCGTGCTGTACGCGGCGATGCAGGTGGCGGCCGGGGTGAGCGACCGCGTGCTCGCGGGCGGCGTAGAGAGCATGAGCCAGACCGCGTTCTACTCGACACAGATGCGCTGGGGCGCGCGCGGCGACGGAATCGCGCTGCACGACGGGCTGGCCCGGGGCCGCGTCACCGCCGGGGGCCGCAACTTCCCGGTGCCGGGCGGGATGTTGGAGACGGCGGAGAACCTGCGGCGGGAGTACGGGATCGGCCGGGCGGAGCAGGACGAACTCGCCTACACCTCGCACATGCGCGCCGTCGCGGCGCAGAAGTCCGGGGCGTTCGCGCACGAGATCGTGCCCGTCACCGTTCCCGGCGGCCGCAAGGGGGATGTGCTGGTCGACACCGACGAGCACCCACGGGCCGACACGACCGTCGAAACCCTCGGCCGCCTGCGGCCCGTGATGGGGCGTCAGGACCCGGAGGCCACGGTCACCGCGGGCAACGCCAGCGGGCAGAACGACGGCGCCGCGCTGTGCCTGGTGACCCACCGCGACGAGGCCGAGCGGCTCGGGGTGCGCCCGTACGCCCGCCTGGTCGCCTGGGCGGTGGCCGGGGTCCCGCCCGCGACGATGGGCATCGGCCCGGTGCCGTCCACCGCGAAGGCCCTGGAGCGTGCCGGGCTGACGCTGGCGGACATCGACCTGATCGAGCTGAACGAGGCGTTCGCCCCGCAGGTTCTCGCGTGCACGCGCGAATGGGGCTTCGGCGAGGCCGACTTCGACCGGCTCAACGTGAACGGCTCGGGCATCTCGCTCGGCCACCCGGTCGGTGCCACCGGCGGCCGCATCCTGGCGACCCTGCTGCACGAGATGCGGCGGCGCGACGCGCGGTACGGCCTGGAGACCATGTGCATCGGCGGCGGCCAGGGGCTGACCGCCGTCTTCGAACTGCTGTAGCACCCGGCCCGCGCTCCGGCCGGCGACCCACCCGGTTCTCCCACCTCGCCCTCCAACCTCGCCCTCCAACCTCGGCTCTCCGGGACCGCACTTCCGCTGCGCGCATCTGGATCATTCACGCCGCACGCGCGAGGATGCCGCCGCACGGCCCGGCATGTGCACAGTACATATGCAGGACACGGCCCCACATGCAGTACACGACTCCGCACGACTGGCACACCGCAAGGAGAAACGATGGACCCGACGCCTCGTCAGGTACGGTTCTCGGCCCTCGAATACGGGACCCGCAACCAGCAGGGCGCCCCCCTCGACGTGGTCGCCGACCGCTGGGACCCGGACGGGCCGCTGCAAGGCACCGTGCTGCTCCTGCACGGCGGCGGGCAGGCCCGGGGCTCGTGGACCCGCTCCGCCGTCGCGCTGGCCGCCCACGGCTGGACCGCGCTGGCGCTCGACCAGCGCGGACACGGCGACAGTGACTGGGCCGCCGACGGCGACTACACGATCGACGCCTTCGTCGCGGACGCCCGCGCGGTGGCCGACGCCGTCGCCGCGGAGCAGGGCCGTCCGCCGGTCCTGGTCGGCGCGTCGCTCGGCGGCTGGGTGTCGCTGCTCGCCGAGGGCGAGGCGCCGGGGCACGCGCGGGGGCTGGTGCTGGTCGACATCACGCACCGGACGGAGCGTCGGGGAGTGGACCGCATCCGCGACTTCATGCTCGCGCACCGGTCGGGCTTCGCCTCGCTCGACGACGTGGCCGACGCGCTGCACGGCTACCAGCCGGACCGGCCCCGCCCCACCGACCCGGCCAAGCTCGCCCGCAACGTACGCCGGCACGCCGACGGCCGCTGGTACTGGCACTGGGACCCGGCCTTCATGGGGAGCCTCGGCGCCGACGGCGGCCGCGGACCCGAGGTCACCCCCGAACGCCTCGCGGACGCGGCCCGGAAGGTCGCGGTGCCGACCCTGATCGTCCGCGGCCGCCAGTCCGACGTGGTGAGCGTCGAGGCGGTACGCGAAATGCTGGCGCTGATACCGGGGTCCACGTTCGCCGACGTCGCCGACGCGGGCCACATGGTCGTCGGCGACGACAACGACGTGTTCACCGGTGCGCTGGCCGGACTCCTCGACTCCGTGGCCGCCCTGGGTTAGCATCGGCCGCGCTCTTCTATTCTTATAAAGATAGAGATCTAAGGCCCCTGGAGGCAGTCGTGCGCAAGGACGACATGATCCTCATCAGCGTGGACGACCACATCTGTGAGCCGGCCACGATGTTCGACGCCCACGTCCCCGCCCGCTACCGCGACCGGGCGCCACGCGTCGTCCTCCGCGACGACGGCGTCCAGCAGTGGATGTACGGCGACGCGCGCGGCCGCGACCTCGGCCTCAACGCGGTCGCCGGCAAGCCGCCGGAAATGTTCAACATCGACGCCAGCCGCTACGACCAGATGCGCCCCGGCTGCTACGACGTGCACGAGCGCGTGCGCGACATGAGCGCGGGCGGCCAGCTCGCGGGGCTGAACTTCCCGAACTTCACCGGGTTCTCCGGCCAGGTGCTGTGGCAGGGACCGGACCGCACGGTGAACGAGGTGATGATCCGGGCGTACAACGACTGGCACGCCGACGAGTGGTGCGGGGCGTACCCCGACCGCTTCATCCCGTGCGGCATCCTGCCGCTGTACGACGTCGAGCACGCCGTCGCGGAGCTGCGCAGGCTCGCGGCCAAGGGCGTGCACGCCGTGACGTTCTCGGAGAACCCCGAGGCGCTGCAACTGCCCAGCATCCACACGCGCTACTGGGACCCGCTCTTCGCGGCGGCGTGCGACGAGGGCACCGTCCTGTGCCTGCACGTGGGTTCGTCGTCGCGGCGGGCGCCGTCGTCGTCGGACGCGCCGGCGAGCGTCAACATGACGCTGTCGTCCACGATGTCGACGTTCTCGCTCGTCGAACTCATCTGGGCGGACCTCTGGGAGCGCTTCCCGGACCTGCGGTTCTCGCTTACCGAGGGCGACATCGGGTGGATCCCGTACTTCCTGTGGCGCGCCGAGCACGTGCAGCGGCGGCACTCCGGCTGGACGAAGGCGACCTTCCCCGAAGGGCTTTCCGGTCCTGCCGACGTGTTCCGCAAGCACATGCTGTGCTGCTTCATCAGCGACGCGGTCGGTGTCGACCTGCTGCACCACTTCAACACCGACAACGTGTGCTGGGAGTCGGACTACCCGCACTCGGACAGCAGTTGGCCCAGCGCTCCCGAGGAGCTGGAGACGCTCTTCGCGGACCTGCCGGACGAACTCGTGGACCGCATCACGCACGGCAACGCGATGCGCCACTACCGCTTCGACCCCTTCTCGACCCGTCCGCGCGAGCGCTGCACCGTCGCCGCGCTGCGCGCCGAGGCGCAGGACGTGGACACCGTCACGCACGTCGGGCGCCGCGCCGACGACCGGGACCTGGAGAGCTGGAGCCGGCTGACCACGGGGCGCGCGCCGCAGCCGACCACAGCTCCGGCGGACGCCTCCTAGACCGGCACGGCACGCACGGCAGGTGCGTCGGGAACGGCTCCCTGGTACGACAAGCACGACAGGTACGACAGGTGCGGCGGCAGAACAGGCACGACAAGCAGCACGCGCATCACCGGCAGAACAGGCAGAACAGGCAGAACGGGCACAGCAGGTACGACGGTTCGACAAGGAGCGGCACGTGAGCAACACCGACAACGCGGCAACCCCCGCGACCCCCGCCATCCGCACCGGGGCGCGACTGCGCAGCCAGGTCTGCACGACCGAGGTCATCGTGGTCCGCCCGCCGGCGGGCGGCGTCGACCTCACGTGCGGCGGGCGCCCGATGGTGGCCATCGACGCCGAGGTACGCGAAGGCCTGGCCCCGGAAACGGAGTTGGCCGGTGGAGCGCTGCTGGGCAAGCGCTACACCCTCGCGGCGGACGACACGTTCGAGGTGCTGGTCACGAAGGCCGGGGCGGGCACCCTCGCCGACGGCGGCGAACCGCTCGTGGTCAAGGAGGCCAAGGCGCTTCCCGCCAGCGACTGACCGGACCGTGCGCGCCGCCGGGGGGTGTGCACGGTCCGGCGGGCTCGGCGGCGGGGGGACCGCC
>NZ_JBEZFP010000179.1:0-17605 GCF_040649515.1 Streptodolium elevatio | reverse complement strand
CGGCGATTGCCGGGCCCTCAACGGTGGTAGCGGGGACAGGATTTGAACCTGCGACCTCTGGGTTATGAGCCCAGCGAGCTACCGAACTGCTCCACCCCGCGTCGGTGTGATCACTCTAGCGTGTGAACGGGGTCGCGCTTGACCATCGCACGCGCCGCGCACCCGATCAACGGGCCATAGTGGGGCAATTCGACACGCCGCAGCGTGCGTCAGGGAAGTTCTTCCAGTCCGATCCGGTACCAGGCACGCCCGCAGAGCACGTGAAGATCGGCGCCCTGGCTGAACATCCGCCACCTGTCGGGCAGCGGAGAGCCGTCGGGCAGGACGAGGCGAAACCCGGCCGTCGGATGGAAACGGCCGTCGGCGAGCCTGCCGGTCACCTGGAGGAGGTCGTAGTTGTGATCGCGGCCGAACGCGGCCACCCGGTCCGCGCCGACCAGCAGGGCATGGATTCTGGACAAGGCGTCCTGAGCCCAGCCGACGACTTGTTCGTCCTGGATCCGCACGATGGGTTCGCCCTTTTCGTAGGAGACCCAGGCCGTCTCCCCGTCGACGTTGAGTGCGGGCGCACCCCACATGGATCCCCACTGGTCCGAGGAGTACGACCATTCGCGCCGCAGGTCCGGGCCGAAACGCACGAGGCCGGACGCCCCGACCGGCGGCGGCGCCCCGTCCCGCCCCCATCCGAAATTGCCGAAGATGCCCTCGTCGAAGTAGCGGACCCAGGAGTTCCCGCCCGGCGTCGTGAAGACTCCCCCGATCCCGTCGCCGAACACGCCGTCGGCCACCACCTGTCCGTCCGCGTCGTACGCGACGGCGTTCCGCTCCGGCCCCTCCGGCTCCGGCCGCCACAAGGCCCGGGTGCCCACCAGCAATACCCGGCCCGCGGGCAGGAGTTGGACGTACGGATGTGAGACCGTCAGCCTCGGGATCCGCGCGGCCTCGACGGGCCCGGGTGCGTGCACGGTGACCCGCGCGGACACCTCCGCCGACATCCGCGTCTCGGGGAAGGAGACGCCGGACGGCGCGGTGATCCGCGTCCGGGTCGCCTCGGCGGAAGCCCGCGCCGTCCACAGCACGACGAGCCGACCGCCGGGGGCGAGCCCGACGGACACCGGCTCGTCGGTCACGTCGCCGCCCGCCCCCGGCTCCAGCACCGCGTGATGCCGCAAGCGCACCGCGACTTCGTCCACGTCGACCCCGTTCCGTAGCCCGGTCCACCGTCACGGACCGTCCGGTTCGCAACGGTAATCGAGTCGACGTGGGAGGGTCGGCGCGATGATCCCGGCGGCATCTGCACTGCGGTGCATCACCAGCAGCCTCGTGTCCGAGCCGCCGAGGACGGCGTTGCGGATGCCGCCGCGTCCCTGGGCGTGTGCGGCGACCTTCTTGCGGCGGGGACCGCGATCAGCAGGCACACCCCGGCGCGGCACCACCACCCGACGACGAACGCAGGTGACCGCGGTGAGAACTCGTGGTCCCCACATCGGTTTTGGGGCCCCGACCTGGAGTAGGGTGGGGCTCGTCGAGGATATTTCGTACGCCGACCCAGATATCGGCCTCGTTCGCGGCGAGCACAAGCGCCGGACGGGTTCGTGCCTTTCCGGAGGCAGCAGGTCGGCACCATGAGCATCCTCACCGCCACCGACGACCGCCTCTCGGCGACAGTCCGGACACATCGCACCATCCCCGCCACCCGCCTCACCCTGGCGCGGTTCGGCCGGCACGACCGATCGCCGCGTCAGGCGACGGCGACGCCGGGGCCCGGAATGACGCGGATCCCTCTCGTACAGCGCTGAGCGGCGCCGACATCTTCACGGTGTCCGCGTACGCCCGCATCCCCCGCCGCGGCAGAGGCCGCCACCATGCGTCGCCGTGCGTCGCCGTACGTCGCCGGCAGCTCCCGCGCGCACCGCCGACAGCACCAATCCCCTTTAATCGCACGCCCGTTCACTCATCCAGGAGGTGGCTTCGCATGACGGAGTCGACCAGCACCGCGACGAACAACCCGACACCGACCGGCCCGACACCGACCAGGCCGTCCACCCAGGCACTGACCCGCCCCGACCCGCGCAAGCGCCTCGCCGAGAACGGCGCGGACAGCGCACCGCCCACCCCCCGGGAACCGGCTGCGAGCCGCGGCAAGACCAGCGTCGCGGACGGCGTGGTCGAGAAGATCGCCGGCATGGCCGCCCGCGAGGTCCCCGGCGTGCACGCCATGGGCGGCGGGTTCGCCCGCACCTTCGGCGCCATGCGCGACCGCGTCCCCGGCACCACCGCCAACGTCAGCCGCGGCGTCCGCGTCGAGGTCGGCGAGAAGCAGACCGCCGTCGACCTGGAACTCGTCGTCGAATACGGCGTCACCATCACCGACGTCGCGGGCGGCGTACGCGCCAACGTCATCGACGCGGTAGAGCGCATGACCGGCCTCCAGGTCGTCGAGGTGAACATCTCCGTCAACGACGTCCACCTCCCCGACGACGAGTCGACGGACGGCACCGAACCGCGCGTCCAGTAGCCGCCACCGCGCCGCGACCGGGCCGGGACGCCGGCACCTCCGCACCCGACGCACCATCAGCTCGGTAGGAGATGCCGAACCTTCGGCGGTCGAAGCCGCAGCCGCAGCGGTCGCCGCTGGGGAGCACGCAGGTAATACAGGCGGTACAAGCAACGTTCCCGCGCCCCCGAACGCTCCGTCCTCGCCCCGCTCGCCGGGCCGAGGACGGATCCACGCCCGCAGCGCGCGCCCAAGGCCATTCCGCGCGGATCAGATAGCACGTCGCATGCCGCATCCCCCTCGTCCCTACGCTCTGCGCATGATCCTGCTGAACGATCCCCGGGTCCGCGCGGTCGACATCCACGATTGCGGCGAGCCGCTGGTCGAGATCACAGGTGCGCCCGGGCTACTGCTGGACGACCGGGAAAGGGACCCACACGGGTCCTGGGGGCGGGTACGCACCGGCGTACTCGCACGCCTCTGCACCGCTGCCACCAAACTCCCCGAGGGATTACAGCTGTTGGTAATCGAGGGCCACCGCAGTGCCGCGGAGCAGCAGCGTCGTTTCGAGGCGTACGCCGAAGGCCTGCGCCGCGCCGGAGTCGACGACCCCACGGAACTGCGGTGCCGGACCAGCGCCTTCGTGTCCCCGGTCGAAGTGGCGCCGCACTGCGCGGGCGCCGCGGTCGACGTGACACTCGCCGACCCCGCCGGCCACGAACTCGACATGGGCGGCCCGGTCAACGGCCACCGCAGCGGCCACGAGGCGTCGTGTGCGATGCACGCCACCCACATCTCCCCCCAGGCCCGCCTGCACCGCGACATCCTCACCGCGGCCATGACCGCAGCAGGCTTCGTCAACTACCCCTCAGAGTGGTGGCATTGGTCCCACGGCGACCGCTACTGGGCCCTACTGACCCCACCCCACACCGCCCACTACGGCCCCATCTGACCCGAGACACGCTATCCGCCTGCCTTGGCTGAAGACTGCCTTCTGGCGGATGTGGGTGGGGGCGGGTTGTGCGGGGATTTGTTGGGTTGGGGGCCTGCCCCCGGGGGTTCCGGGGGCAGGGCATTGGGGTCAGGGGATGGTGAGCGGGCTGGCGAACATGGTTGCCTTGTCGCGGGCGTTGATGTCGGGCGGGTTCTTCCTGAGGTTTATGAGTCCGAGGCCGGTCATCAGCGTCGTCTGGTCGTCGAGGCGCCATTCGGGGTGTTGCAGGTCGAGGACGTGTCCGACTTCGTGGGCGTGGAGCCAGCGCATGTCGTACGGGGCGACGACCACGCCGGGCTTGCCTGCCGGGTGGGTGGCGCATCCGTTGATGGCGCCCTGGTTGTCCCGGACTTCGGAAACGATGTAGATGACGATGTCCTTCGGGCCCGCGCCGTTGCGGTGTTTGGCCAGGGTGTTCTGGTCGGCACTGGCCGGAGCCAGGTTTTCGTTGCAGGGGCCCACCCGCACGGTGTTCAGGCCGGGGATGCTGATCTGCTCGGTGCCGACCAGTTCGACGCCGATCTCCACTCTGCCGAACAGGAGGCTCATGTCGGCGATTTGGTTGCGGACCAGCGTCTGGTCGACCGGCATGTTGACGGCTTTGACGTGGACTCGGACACGTTCGTTGGGCCGCCAGGTGGTGCCGACCGTACGGGTCGGGTTGACCCAGAACACGTCCAGGACGTCGGGGCGTCGCGAGACCATGGTCAGGGCTCCGGGCAACGCGCGGTGCGCGGGGGTGGCGTCGGTGGGGCCCCAGCCGCCGGGTACGCGTTCGTCGTATCCGAGACTCTGGACGCGGTTGTCCGCGGCCACCCAGGCCACGTCGAGCTGCCCCGGCGTACGGCTGGCCACGGCCAGGGAGCCGGACTGCGCCGCGCCGGGCCAGGCGATCGGCCAAGGGGCGGGCCAGTTGGCCCAGGGGTTCCACGCGGTGGTGCCGATGCCGCCGTCCGGGCCGATCCAGAACACGTCGAGGTAGTCGGGGCGTCGGGCGACCGCCACCAGCCCGGCGCGGCGGACGGTTGTGTGGTCGCTGATCCGGGCGTGGCCGGCCGGGGCGATGGAACGCGAGGGCCAGTTCGCGTTGACGTTCCACCATGCGGTCGAGACACCGCCGTCGGGGCGGATCCAGAACAGGTCGAGCTGGTCGCGTACGCGCGACACCACGGACAGCGCACCGGCCGGGTACTGGGCGGCGGCGGGTGCGGTGATCGGCCACGGAGCCGGCCAGTCGAGCCAGACGTTCCACACGGTGGTGGCGATGGCGCGATTCGGCTGGATCCAGAACACGTCGAGTTGGCCGGGGTTGCGGGCGACGGCGGCGAGGGCACCCGGGAGGGCCGCCCGCGCGGGTGCGATGGACCGCGGCTGGGACCAGCCGCGGGCGGTGGCGTCCCACCAGGCCGTGGAGACACCGCTGTCCGGACGGATCCAGAACACGTCGAGGTGCTGGGGGTTGCGGGCGACGGCCGCCAGGCCTCCGGCCGAGGCGCCGGTGGCGGCCGAGCCGGGCGGCGCCACCTGGCCGCCGGCCCAGAGGTGGGTGGTGTCGTTCCATGTGGCCGTGTTCACGGCGCCGTCGGAGGCGATCCAGAAGACGTCGAGATGGCCGGGCCCGCGCGCGACCGACGTCATGGTGCTGTTCTCGGCGTTGGCGGCACCCGGCAGCGCGAAGTCCACGCCGCTCCACGCGTGGGCGGACGGCATGGGAGACAGCAGTGCGGTCAGGAGGGCGAGCGCCAAGGCGGCGATCAGTCGCCGGGGAGCGCTGCGCGACAGCCGCGACGCACGCTCGGACCGGCCGACGGAGCCACCGTACGCGCGGCCGCCGCGCCGGGAAGCGCACCGGCCGGGTGCGGCGGTCCCACCGAGAGCGCGGATGATCGGCGCGGCTGTCGCGGTGATTCCGGCACGAGCCGAACCCGCCTGCCACGAAGGTCTGTTCATGGTTCTCCCGTTCTGTGCACGGGCCGCGGAGCGCGGCCGGTCACAGGGGATGTGGCGGCGGACAGCCGGACCTCTCAGGTTTCCGCGAAGTTTTTTCTCATGGCGCGTCGCGGCAGTTGGCGGCGGTGCCGCGGCAAGGGTGCGGGGCCCAGAGGACGCGGCTCGCACGTCGGCCGGAGGAAGCGCTGCCGGGCGGGCGCCGCGGGGAGCAGGCACCGCGGGAGGAGGCACCGCAGGGGCACGCACCGCAGGGGCAGGCGCCGCGGGGGGGGAGGCGCCGCAGAGGCTTCCGGGGGGCCCGAGACGGTGGCTAACGGGTCCAGGGGTTCCAGCCGCCGATGGCCTTGGTTGCCGCCTCGGCCGTCTCGGTGATGGTGCGGGTCCATGTCGCGCAGGTGCGGGTCGGGACGCGGCGCCGGCCGACCACGACGGAGAACGTGTAGTGCTGCGTGCCCTGGTGGTCGTGGACGGGCGCATGGATGGTGGCCACGTCGACGGTCTCGCCCGGGGGCCGGGTGGTGTACTCGTCCCAGTCGGCGGCGGGCAGGTAGTCGCGCAGCGTCGAGACGATGGTGTCCGGCATGCCCGAGGTGACGAGGTTGGCCAGGACGTCGTTGCGGGCGGCCGGCGCCTCGCCGAGGCGTTCGATGAGGAAGCCGGCCTCGCGGGCCTCGCCGGTGAGGCGGCGCAGCGCGGCGCGGGTCGCGGTGACGGGGATGAGCGGGGGCCGGCTCAGCCAGGAATCGACCGCCTGGTCGCCGTTCCACAGGAGTTCGGGCAGGCCGAGCGGCGGGACGGCGGGGAAGCGTTCGCCGACCAGGTCGCGCGGGCGGCCGACGGCGATGGTGCCGGCGCGGCCGACGACCACCATCTCGCCGTCCCGCAGCGCGGTCAGCAGGCAGCTCAGGCCGAGGTCCCGGTGCAGGCCGTGCAGGTACGGCAGCAGCACGTCCAGCGGCGCGACGCCGCCCTCCGCGGCGCGGCCGAGACGGGTGAGCGTCGGTCCGAGCCGGTACGCCTTGTCCTCGCCGCGGTGCACGAAGCCGGTCTCGGTGAGGGTCGTCAGGATGCCGAGGCAGGTGGGCTTGCTCAGTTCGAGCCGGTCCGCGATGACGGCCAGCGACAGGGGTGTCGAGGCGTGCTCGGCGAGGAGGTTGAGGACCTGGGCGACGCGTTCGGTCGGTGGGGAACGCCGCTCGGGCATGGTGTGCGCCTCTTCCGTTCGCCGGGCCGGTACGTACGCGCCGCCCGCCCCGCCGGACGGCGGTGGCGGATGGCGCGTCGGAAGGATTCCACAGACCGTGGCCGGTGTGCCGAGGCGGGTGTCCGCCTCGGCACTTGAACGGGCGGGTCGGCCGAACCCGGCGAAGGGGTGTCGGTCAGACCTGGCGGGCCGGCCGGCTCGCGGCGTGCCGGCCGGCGAGGTAGCCGAAGACCACGCCGCCTGCGATGGTGGCGCCGCCGCTGGGGTACGCCCAGCCGAACAGGTTTGCCGTGGTGTTTCCCGCCGCGTACAGGCCCGGCACGACGCCGCCGCCCTGGCGGCGGACCCGGCCGTCGCGGTCCACGCGCGGGCCGCCGTTGGTGCCGAGCGTGCCGGGGAGGATCTCGACGGCGTAGAACGGCGCCTCGCGCAGCGGCGCCACCCGTCCCGGCGCCATCAGGCCCCGCGTCGTACGGTCGAAGTCGGGGTCCTCGCCCTTCTCGGCGTACTCGTTGTAGCGCGTGACGGTGGCCTCGAGGGCCGCCGGGTCCACGCCGATCCGGCGGGCGAGGTCCTCGACGGTCTCGGCGCGGTGCACCCACTCGGGGTCGGGGCCGCCGGGCAGCATCGACAGGATGCGCTGACTGTCCCGTACGGTGCGGTCGAAGATCAGGTAGGCGGGCCCCGAGTTGGGGAAGCCGACCCCGTCGAAGGCACCGAACAGCTTGGGGAAGTCGTTGTACGGCAGCGCCTCGTTGCCGAAGCGGCGGCCCTCGCGGTTGACGATGATCGACGCGGGCTCGGCGCGGCCCCACTCGAACTGCGGGACGTGTTCACCGTCCCGGGTGATGTCCGGGTCGATCATCGCGGGCGTGCCCCAGTACGAGGTCATGTTGCCCAGTTCGGCGCCGGCGGCGACGGCCATCGTCAGACCGTCGCCGGTGTTGTTGCGCCACGGCGACAGCGGCTGGACGTCGTACCCGATGTGCGCGCGCACCAGCTGCGGGTTCCACTCGAAGCCGCCGCACGCGAGCACGACGCCCTTGCGCGCGCCGACGGTCAACGTCCGGCCCTCGTGTTCCGCGTGGACGCCGACGACCTCGCCGTCGGCGATCACCAGGCTCCGGGTCGGTGTGCCGAGCAGGGTCTCGACACCGCGTTCCAGCAGCCCCTTGAACAGGCGGGCGATGAGTGCGGCGCCCTTGGGGCGGATGTCCTCGGCCTCGCGGCGCGCGAGCTCGGCGAGTAGTTCCGGGGTCTTCGGCGCCATGTCCTCGCTGAGCGTGGTGGCCGCACCGAGCGACATGAGCGTTCCGCGGCTGGCCAACTTGTCCACCCAGTCGGGGAGTTCGCTGCCCACGGGGTACGGGTCCGGCTCGACGGCGCGGCCCGGGAGCGAGCGGCTGCCGGGGAGTTCCCACGTACGGTAGTAGTCGACGAGCGCGGTGACGTGGGTGCGTAGCGGCGTGTGGTCCTCGAGGTAGCGCAGGGTCTGTGGTGCGGTGTCGACGAAGACTTCGAGGAGTTCCGGGTCGTGCTCACGTCCCCCGGCGATCGCGCGGATGTAGGCGAGCGCGTCCTCGCGGTTGTCGGTCCCCTCGGCCATGTGGTGGTTCCCCGGCAGCCACATGACGCCACCCGAAACGGCGGTGGTGCCGCCGAGTTGGTCGGCCTTCTCGAGGACGAGGACTTCCGCGCCGCCGTCGTGGGCGAGCGTGGCGGCGGTCAACGCGGCGCCGCCCGAACCGACCACGATCACGTCGACGACGCGGTCCCACTGCTGGGTGTCACTCATGTGCGGTGTGCTCCAAGGAAGTTGAGAGAGCGCGCCGGGCGCGCGGGTCGGTTCGGGGTCGCCTCAGGCACCCGGGCCCGCCGTCCATCCGCCGTCGAAGACGAACTCCGATCCGGTGGAGTACGACGACTCGTCGGACGCGAGGAACAGCGCGAGGCTCGCTGCCTCGTCGACGGTGCCGATACGGCGAAGCGGCAGTGCGGCCATCGGGTCCATGCCGAGCCCCTTGGCCATCTCGATGCCGGCTCTGGCCATGTCGGTGTCGATGGCTCCCGGGTGCATCGAGTTGACCCGGACGCCGAGCGGCCCCAGTTCGATGGCGGCCGACTTGGTGAGCCCGCGGATCGCGAACTTGGTGGCCACGTACGCGCTGGTGTGCGCGGCTCCGACCAGGCCGTTCATGGAGGACACATTGATGATCGACCCGCCGCCGGCCGCGGTGATGGCCGGTGCGGCGGTACGGATGCCGAGGAAGCAGCCGAGCAGGTTGATCTCCACCACGCGCATGAAGTCGGCGGTGGTGGTGTCGGAGATCGCGGCGAAGTGGTTGACGCCCGCGTTGTTGACGAGCACGTCGAGCTTGCCGAACCGTTCGGTTGCCAGGTCGACGGCGGCCGCCCACTGCTGCTCGTCGCGTACGTCCAGCCC
Organism: Streptodolium elevatio; assembly: GCF_040649515.1. Lineage (GTDB taxonomy): Bacteria > Actinomycetota > Actinomycetes > Streptomycetales > Streptomycetaceae > Yinghuangia > Yinghuangia elevatio. The sequence goes on along the minus strand of NZ_JBEZFP010000179.1, from coordinate 8,517 downwards.
GGTGTACACGGCGTCGGCGCCCAGCTCGGCGGCGACCTGCATGCCGTCGTCGTCCAGCACGTCGGCGAGCACGACCTTCGCCCCCTCGGCTACGAACCGCCGTGCATGGGCGGCCCCCTGGCCCTTCGCCGCGCCGGTGACCAAGGCGACCTTGCCGACCAGGCGGCCGGTGTCTCGCTCCACGAGCTGTCCCTCTCCGTTGCACTCCCGCGCTCGCCCAGGCCCCTGGGCGAGCGCGCGTACCGTCGCTCACTGGATTTCATATATGAAACGCTTGTTACAAACAAGCGTCACCTGATGGAGCGTCAGCCAACCTGCCGGTCGAGGGCCGCCGCTCAGGGCATGGCGGTGCCGCCGTTCACCCGCCGAAACCGGCCGGTGCCGGCCCGGGACGCCGGGGAGGCAAGGGAACAAAAAAGGGCGCAGGCGACGTGGTCGTCGCTGCCGATGCGCAGTAGCGCGGCGCCTCGATGTCCGAGGCGCCCTGCGGGTCCCGCACCCCGGATCAGTTGGTCAGCTGATCAGCGGCGTCCGGCCCCCGGGTGCGGTCAAGAGACCAGGCTGTGGCTCCACACCTCGTGCTCGGAACCCACGTCGTCGGCCCCGAGGTGTTCGATCCTGGTCCAACGCCACGCCCGCAGCGCACCGAGAGCGGGCGCGTTCGACGCGTCGACGAATGCCACCGCCAAGGCTGCGTCACAACGGCTCAGCAGCAGTTCCATCAGCGAGGTGCCCACACCGCGGCGCCGGTACGCGGGCAGGACCATCAGATCGGCGATGACGAACACGCGTCCCGAAGCGGTGAGTTCCTCGATGTGCCGGGGCAACCGACCGAGCGCGCCGCGCCAGTGGTCGCCCTCGCGTCCCATCGGGAAGCCGTACGCGCAGCCCGCCGCCCCCGCGACGCTGCCGGCAAGGGCCATCTCGAACCCGGGCCGCTGGTTGTCGGAAGCGAAGCGTCCGAGGAACTCCTGCCGGTCCCGGAACTCCTCGCCCCGCTCCCCCCGGTACGCCTCCACCGCCAGGTCCGCGACCGACTCACGCTGCTGTTCGGCCTGCCAGCGGGTCAATCCGCGAAGGAAGACCTCGGCCGTCTCCGCGCCCCTCGGGCGCGGGTCTTCCGCTGCTGTCGCCATGTCGGCTCCCTTCCCGCCCACGCATCCGGACCACGTCGGTGCCGACGATCGACTGTCGCTTTCACGGGTGTTCGCGGCGGTGCCGACCGGGCCGAGGATCGACGTGATCACCGGAGCATTGCCGACGACCGGAACACGGAACGAGGTGAAATCCGCAACGAGCAGGAACAGCACCGGTCGAGGCCGCGGGGTCTCGGCGATTCGGCACGGAGCGCATCGCCCCGAGAGGCGGTGACCCGACGCCGTACTTGACAGTCAACGGTGACCGGCCGCCGCTGTCAACGCGTTGGCGGCGGCCCGGTTCGCCGTCCGGAATGGGGCCGGGCGCGACACCTGCTGATATGCGCACCCTTTGAGACGATACGCCGCAGCTCTATCCGCGGCCCCTGCTTGGGTCTACGGTGAGGCCTACAGCCCCCGCCCACGGTTAAGGACGGCATGCGTCCGCCGGGGAGGCGTACGGGACCCTCCGAATGTTCGACAGACGCGTCGCCCTCCCGGGCCCCGCCACGACCGCCCGACGACACCGACACGCGCAGCGGCGCGCAGCGCCGATCACGCACGGCCGCGGCTCTGTTCGCGGCATCATGACAAGGCTGAGCGGTGGATGTCCGCTTTGCCGCCCACTGCGCGGAACCGACAACCCGCTGCCGTGTGTTCACGATGTCCACGTCATGATTTCGCCGACGCGCGCAGGCACGTCCCGGGCCGGCGCTGACCAGGTGGAGCCACGACCGCTCGCGCTCGGCACTACAAGGGCCATGGGAGACGCCGGACGACGTGATCCGCATCCCGACCCGCCGGACGACCGGTCCTTCACCACGGAAACGCCACAACTCAAAAGGGAGCAACGGTCATGGGCATCGTCGCCTGGATCTTCCGCAGCAGGCAAGGAACAGAGCGGTGAACCTCGCGCGCATCGTCGAGATTCTCGGCTCCCAGCGCATAGAGCGCCTGCCCGGGTTCTGGCTCCACCGGCAGGTCGCACAGTCGCCCGCTCCGCCGCCGCGTACGGCCGCCCCGGCCGACGGGGCGGCCCAACCGAAGTGACGGCGCCTAACGTCTCGTCCGGTCGTTCCGCGGGAGCGCGGTGCGTCGCCGCCAACGCCGCGTTCCTCGAACCGTGGTCGTGCATCGTCGCCCGAACCGAGATCGCCCTGGTGCGTCCGGGCGGGCCGCCCGCCGGGCCGCACCCTTAACGGAGGCCACCATGACCGTGCACGCCCCCCACATCACCGTTGCCGTGGACAGATCCCGGTACGCCGACGACGCCCTGGCATGGGCTACCGGCCAAGCCGAGCGGCGCCACGTCGCCCTCCGCATCCTCCATGCGTGGGTGCCGATGACGGCCGGCACCCACGACGCCCGGCTGACCACCGCGCAGCACATCCTCGCAAGGGCGCAGACGCGGGCGTACGATCTCGCCCCCGACCTCGACGTCACCACACTCGCGCCCGCGGACCTCACCGGATCCGCACTCAGCACGGAGAGCAGGCACACTCGCCTGCTCGTCCTCGGCTCCCGGGGCCGCGGCGGGTTCCGCGGCCTGCTGCTCGGGTCCACCAGCCTCACCGCGGCGGCCACCGCCGATTGCCCGGTCGTGGTGGTCCGCCGAAGGTCGACGCAGGACGAGCGGCAGCGCTCCGCGGACGTCGTGGTGGGCGTCGACGCGGGCGAACCGGCCGATGCCCTCCTGGACTTCGCCTTCGAGGAGGCGGCCACGCGACCCGGTGCGCGGCTCCAACTCGTGTACGCGCAATCCATGGGCGCGTCGGCATGGACGGGCGGCAGGACGCCTGCTCCCGACGACGTCACAGCCGACCTGGACCAGGTGCTCGGCGCGGCGACGGCGGCCTGGTCGGCGAAGTACCCGGAGGTCGAGGTGATCCGTCAGCCCGTCCACGCCGCGCCCGCCGGCGTACTGGTCGACGTCTCCGCACGAGTCGCCCTGACGGTGGTCGGCCGCAAACTCACCGGCAGTCTGCTCGGCCTGCGCCTCGGCCCGGTCGCGCACGCGGTGCTGCTCCACGCCCACGGCCCGGTCGCCGTCGTGCCGTTCTGACGCCGAGCGCGGCGGCATCGACGACGACCGTACCGACGACCGGGCCGTGCCCGGATGAACCGATATCGAGGAACTGAACATGCGTGTACTTGCCGTGAACGCGGGATCGGCCGGCCTGAAGCTGAGCCTTCTGAACGATGATGTCGTCGAGGAGAGCGCCGAACTCCCCGCAGATCAGCACGGTTTCGACGTCCACGAACTCGGCGCGCTGCTCAAGACCTGGCCCACGCCGGACGCGATCGGTCACCGCATCGCGCACGGCGGTGCGTACTACTCCACCCCGGTCCGCGTCGACGCCGCGGTACGGGACGTGCTGTACGAGTTGTCCGATCTGGCCCCGCCGCACCAGGCCCTCGCCCTCGCGGCGCTGGACGCCGTCGCCGCACTCCTTCCGGAAGTCGGCGCGGTGGCCTGCTTCGACACCGCGTTCCATGCCGGCATCCCGGCGGCGGCCGCGACGTACGCCGTGCCCTCGGATTGGCGGGAGCGGTACGCGGTGCGCCGCTACGGCTGCCACGGCCTGTCACACGCCTACGCCGCCGCCCACGCCGCGCACTTGCTCGACCGGCCGTTGCACGGCATGCGGATCGTGACCTGCCACCTGGGCGCGGACGCCTCGCTCGCGGCGGTCCTCGACGGCCGCAGCGTGGACACCACCACGGGATTCACGCCGCAGGAGGGCCTGGTCACGGCGACCCGGTCCGGCACGGTGGACCCCGGTCTGGTGCTCTGGATGCACGAGCACGGAGGGTTGTCCGTACGCGAGATCACCGCCACGCTGCGGGAGCGGTCCGGTCTCACCGCATTGACCGGAACGGGTGACATGCGCGCGGTCGAGGCGGCGGCTGCCCGGGACGACCGCGCGGCCAGGCTCGCCCTCGACGTCTACACCCACCGACTCGTCGGCGGCATCGCGGCGATGGCGGCCGCCACCGGCGGAATCGACGCCCTCGTGTTCACCGGCGGAGTGGGCGAGAAGTCACCCACCGTGCGTCAGCGGGCTGCCGAACGCCTCGGGTTCCTGGGTGTCTTCGTCGAACGCCGGCGCAACGCCACCACCCGCGGGGACGGGGACATATCCACTGCGGAGGCAGCGGTACGGACGTTGGTCGTCACGGCGAGGGAGGATCTCCGTATCTCCCAGGAGACCCGCAAGTTGCTCGAGCGCCGCAGCGGCCGGAATGGGCGCGCGCCTGTCTGACACTTGTCCGATCACAAGGCTGAACGGACACCTCACCGGGCTGAACCCGGCCGCGGTTTCTCTCAGTTGGACGGACGGGGCGCGTTGGCTTCGTTCGGCGCTTCGGAGTTGGCCGTTTGTGTGCGTCGCGCTCACGTCGCACCCGCATCGCGCGCTGGTGGCGCCCTGGCTGCGCCCTCGCGCCCTGGTCGCGCCCTCGTCGCGCCCTCGTCCCGCCGACGCGGATTCCGGAAAAGCGCGCGCAGATCCCATCCAAGTGGTTTACCCTTGCTAGCCAAGCATTTTGCGGTGCCTCATGGGCACAAGCGGGGGGATTGCCATGGATCCGGTGACTGCTGTCGCGGCCGCGACTGTCGCGCTCTTGGCCAAGGGTGCTCTGGAGAGCGCGGGCCAGGAAGCGGGGCGCTCGGGATGGTCGGGCGGCGCCCGGCTCCTGGCGCGGATCCGTGCGCGGTTCCGCGGGGACCCCGCCGCCGAAGCCGCGCTGGACGAGGTCACCCGCGCGCCGGACGACGAAAGCGCCCGACAGGTCCTGGAGTTGACGCTCGCCACCCACATGCGGAGCGACCGCGCCTTCGAGGACGAGGTCCGCCGGATGGTGGACGAGAGCGTCGCCGGGACCGGCAACACCACACAGGTCAACGCGGCTGTGATCAAGAACGCCCAGGTGTTCAACGAGAAGGTCGAGATCCAGGGCGACTGGAACATCTCCTAGCAATCCGGAGACCACCCCACGTGGTTCGCCCCGCGCCGTCACCAAGCCCGGAAGTCCTCGACCCGTTGAGCTCAGACACAGCAGCCGAGCCGCGCCCGGCCGAACGTCCGGCAACCGCCGACGCAACGGCGGTCACCGCTCCTCCCGCAGGCACCTCCTCCCCAGCTGATCCACGCCCGCCGAACGACGAATCGGACGGCCCGGTCAGCGAGTCGGACGCGCTGCGTTCGCTCGCCTCGGGAGCAGGGGCCGACGCCGACGAGCGCTCCGAGGCGCAGCAGGCATCCGCTCTCGCCGACCTCATCGCGGCGCGCCTGAACGCCGACGCGTCGGGAACCCGTATCGGCACGCTCGCGCTTTTCAACGACACCGTCAGTTTCGGCGGCGGCTTCCACACCGGGGGTGCCCGGGTCGCGCCGAGCGCCCGGCACAGTGGCGCTTCCGCGGTGATCGACGGCATCGAACTGGACGACTACACGAAGCGGTTCGTACAGCCGACGGGCTACGCAGCGGCCGTCGAGGGCCTGTCCGGACAGGGCCTCCTCGTGCTGACCGGGCCGCCGGGCAGCGGACGTACCGCCACCGCGGTCAACGTGCTCTCCGAGGCCGTCGCGCTCGGCGGCACCCCCGACGGTGGCTGCCACCGGCTGCTCGACCCGTCGGCCTTGTCCGAACCCGGTTGGGTACCTCCCGCGAAGAACCGCGGCTACGTCGTCGAGATCGACGAAGGTTCGTCGGCCGCCGGAAAGTTCGGGGTACGCCAACTGACGTCCGTGGCGGGCGCGGTACGCGCGGCCGGCTGCCACCTCGTCCTGACCGGCGGCCACGACCTCGCGCTCGCGGTCGCCGACACCGACGGCGGAGAGCCGTTCGCCCACCACGAACTCGCCCCGATCGACCCGCTGGTGATCCTGGAACACCGGGTGCTTGGCGCCGGCCCCGGAACCGCTGCGCGGGCTCGGCTGCGCGCACGCCTGGAATCCGGCGGCGTCGTCGGCGCCTTGCGGGAGCAGCCGGCCGCCCGGCACGCCGCGCGGTTCGCCTCGGTGATCACCGCCGGAGGCGACCTGCACGCCGAGGTCGCGGCCCTGCGCGACCCCGGAGACCAGGTCCGGTCCTGGTTCCGGCGGCACCGGGAACCGGCGGCCGTCGCCTTCGCCCTGGCCGCGGCCGTGCTCGAAGAGAGCAGCTACCTGACCGTCGCCGACGCCGCGGTGAAGCTGCACACGGCGCTGACCCCGCCCGAACCGGCCCCGCCGGACCTGCGGTTCGCGGACCGCATCGGGCACGAACAGCAGTGGATCCGGCTCGATTCCACCGGCTCGGGCCCGCCCCGGGTCCGGTTCCGGGGCCCGCTGCTCGGCAATGCCGTGCTGCTGCACGCCTGGAACACCCTGGACGGACGCCGTGAGGCGTTCCTCGAATGGCTGCGCCGCATGCTCGGCCACCGCGACATCGAGGTCCGGGCCCGTGCCGCGGTCGCCGCCGGCGTCCTCATCTGGGCGGACCGGCACTACGCGGTGCACCGGTTCCTCACCGCCTGGGCGGGCAGTACGTCGTGGCCGCAACGGCAGGCCGCGGCGACCGCGCTGGGGGTGGCAGGCCGGCAGCTGGAATCCGCCGACGCGGTCTGGGAGTTGCTGGGCGAATGGGCGCGAGGCGGCAACAGCGCGTACCAACGGCGCCTCGCCGGGACCGCGGCGAACGCGGCGGGCGGCTTCCTCGGGCGCGCGGCCCCGGACCGTGCGGTGCAGGTCCTGAAGAGCGCGCTCGACCGCGGCGACGACTGGGGCACGTTGCCGTCGGTCGCCTGGGGCGGCGTGCACCTCGTCCACCAAGGGCAGGCAGGCGCGGTCCTCGGCGCGTACCTGGACTGGTCCGAGCCCGAGGACCAGTCCCCCATGGTCGTCAAGACGCTGTCCGCCTTCGTCTTCGCGGTCTCCCAGCCGTACCGGCCGCCATCCCCGGCCCCCGGGATCCCGGGAGTTCCGGTGCTGCTCAGCTCATTGCCGGAACACTCCGAGGCAATGGCCGAGTTGTGGGCCCGCGCGCTGGCCAGACGTCCGGTGCAGGACTCCGCGTTGGCCGCCTTGCGGGAGTGGATCGACACCTACGCGCCTCTGTGCCCCGGAAGCCACGAGACCATCGCGGCACTGCTCGCCCAGGTCGCCCGCAAGCGGGGCAGGCACCGCGAACGGCTCCTCTGGTGGCTCGACAAGTGGGCGGGGGACGACGACCGACCGTCGGAGTACGCGGCATGGCTGCGCCGCCGCATCTGAACCGGCTTGGAGAATCGAGTGAGCGAGGTGCCAGACCACACCGTGCAGAAGCAGACGTACGACCCGGTCCTCGACGTCATGGAGCCGTCGAGGTGGCGCCTGACGACTCCGCTGCGCCCGCCGGGCCCAGGCCGTGCGCTGGTCCTGGTCCGCGACGACGGCTCTCCGCTCGCCGTGCACGCCGGGGACGAGATCCCGTCGCCGCGCTACGGGGGCTACCGCAAGGTGTTCACCGTCGACCTCGGCGAACACCGCCTCGTCCTGGACATCCCCCTGCTCAGTCGCGACCCGGCGTTCTCCTTCCGCAGCCGCGTCGACCTGGTCTGCAAGGTGACCTCGCCGACCGAGATCGTCACCCGCGGCATCCGCGACATGAGCGGCGCCATGTACGGCTACCTGCGCAAGCTGCTGCGCGAGGTGGCGCGCTGCTACGACATCGCCGAGTTCCACGAGGCCGAGACCGCGCTGAACGCCGCGCTCGGCTCGTTCACCGGCGACGACGCCGTCCGGCTGCGCAACATCCATGTGGAACTGCTGGTCGACGAGGACGAGATCGCCACCAGCGGACGCGAATTCCGCGACGTGGTCCGGGATACCCGGCTTGCGCGCATGCGGCGCGGGCGGCACGTCGAGATGCTCCGCGACGAGGGCATCGAGGGGCTCATCGCCGAGATCGTGGAGCGGGAGGGGCCGCGCGCGGCACTCGCCTGGATCGAGAAGGACGAAGCCGAGAAGCGCGCGGTCAAGAGCGAGGTCCTGCGGATGGTCCTGGAGCGCGGCGACGCCGACCGCGAGCCCTTCGAACAGGCCGAGCTGGAACGCGCGGTCCTGGCGGCGGCACTCCGGGACGGGGAGGACGGCTTCGGTGCGCCGATGCGGCGCGGACGACTCGGCGGTTCGTCGGCACGGGCCCTGGAGCCGGGCCCGGCCGAACCCGCGGAAGCGGCGCCCGAACCACCGCTCGTCAGCGGGGAAGTAGTTCGTGAGTCCCCCGACCGGCGTGGTGGCGGCCGGGTTTCCGGGGCCGGCCGCGAGCCCGGGGCCGCGCGCGAGCCTGGGGCCGCGCGCCAGCCCCGTTCCCGACCTTTGCCCGGTGCCGGACGCACGCCTGGTGCCGGGAGAAA
>NZ_JBEZFP010000178.1:0-18016 GCF_040649515.1 Streptodolium elevatio | reverse complement strand
GGCCCCCTCCTGTGGAGGGGGCCTACTTGCGTTTGTGGGTTCTTTTGCTCGTACGTCGACTCCGTACGCGTCAAAGGCGTCGGCCGACGTTGATTCGGGCGGCCTGGCGCGTCAGGTGGGCGCGCTCGGCGAGGTTGGACGCCTTTTGCGCCGCCTCGACGTAAAGCGCCGACGCCACCTCCAGATCGCCCGCCTGCGCGTGCAGATAGGCGGCGACGGCGGTGTATCGGGGCAGTGAGTTGTCGTCCAATTCGGCAAGCGCCTTGAGTCCGGCCTGCGGCCCGTCGGCTTCGCCTACCGCCACTGCGCGGTTGAGGCGTACGACGGGGCTGTCGGTCAGGGCGGCCAGTTCGTCGTACCACTCGACGATCTGCACCCAGTCCGTCTCCTCGGCGGTCTGCGCGTCGGCGTGAAGCGCGGCGACGGCGGCCTGCGCCTGGAACTCGCCCAGGCGGTCGAGGGCGAGTGCGCTCTGGAGGATCACCACGCCTTCCGCGATGAGCTTGGTGTCCCAGCGGCCGCGGTCCTGTTCGGCCAGTGGGACCAGCGTGCCGTCTGGGGCTGTTCGCGAGGCCCGGCGGGCGTGGTGCAGCAGCATGAGGGCGAGCAGCCCGGCGACTTCCGGATGGTCGATCGCGGCCGCGAGCTGCCGGGTGAGCCGGATGGCCTCGGCGGCGAGGTCGACGTCACCCGAGTAGCCCTCGTTGAAGACGAGGTAGAGGACGCGCAGAACGGTGGCGACGTCTCCCGGTTGGTCGAAACGTACGCCGGAGACCGTGCGCTTGGCGCGGCTGATGCGTTGCGCCATGGTCGCTTCCGGGACCAGGTAGGCCTGGGCGATTTGGCGCGTGGTCAGCCCGCCGACGGCACGCAGGGTGAGTGCGACGGCCGATGACGGGGTCAGCGACGGGTGTGCGCAGAGGAAGTACAGCTGGAGCGTGTCGTCCGCGTCCGGCGCAGGCCCGGGGGTCGGCTCCTCTTCGACCAGGTCCTCACGGCGGCGGCGGGAGGCGTCCGACCGGGTGGCGTCGAGGAACTTGCGCCAGGCGACGGTGATGAGCCATGCCTTGGGGTCCCGAGGTGTGTCGGTCGGCCAGACGCGGACCGCCTCGACCAGTGCGTCCTGTACGGCGTCCTCTGCCGCCGCGAAGTCGGCTCCGCGGCGGCAGAGGACACCGAGCACGCTCGGGGTGAGGCTCCGCAGGAGGGCCTCGTCCAACGTGGGCATCGGTGGGGTCACTCCGTGATCGTGGGGTGGCAGCCCAGGAACGGGCGCAGCTCCAGCCACTCGTGGATGGGCTTTCCGCCCGCCCCGGGGGCGGCGGACAGCTCGGCGGCCACCTCGAGGGCGCGCTCGTAGGTGTCGACGTCGATCACCATCCAGCCGGCGATGAGGTCCTTGGTCTCGGCGAACGGACCGTCGGTGACCGGAGGGCGGCCCTCGCCGTCGAACCGGACGAACGTCCCCTCCGGGGCGAGCGCCTGGCTTTCGACGTACTCGCCGGTCTCCACGAGCCGGGCGGCGAGGTCGTCCATGTACTGGACGTGGGCTGAGATCTCCTCCGGTGTCCACTGGTCCATCGGGACGTCGTTGGCCGGGGCCGGGGCGCCGCGGTAGTGCTTGAGCAGCAGGTACTTGGCCATGTTGGTGATCTCCTCGGTTCGGCTGCGTCCCATTGTGGTCGCGTTCACTGCAAGGACGGAGCCGACCGCCCCTTCTCGACATCTCGGGGAACCATCTTCTGCGGCTCTTCCCTGACTGCTCGCCTGCGCCATCTCGGTGCTGACTCTGTTGATCCGCGGAGCGCTCAGGTGGTCCGTAGGGCGGCTACGCGGTTTTGGAGGGCCTCGACACCGTCGATGCCTTGGAGGCGGTCGAGCCGGGCCCGCATCTCCTGGGCGGCATCGGCGACCTTGACGGAGCGAATGCCGTCGGCGCAGTCGGCGAATTCGTTCCAGGTGCTGAGAGCCGCTGCGACGTCGCCGCGCTTGAGCCGTACCTCGCCGAGGTCTGCCAGCACGATTGCCCGGCTTCGGCGCCGGTCCAGGCCGTGGATGCCGAGCGCGTGCCCGAGGTGTTCCTCGGCGGCCTCCAGATCGCCGAGCCTGGCGAGGATCATGCCTGCCTCATGCGCCCACCTGCCGGGCGAGTAGTGGGCCGCCCACGATTCCCCGGCTTGGGCGGGGGAGCGCTCGATGGCGGTCTGGGCGGCGGCGAGCGATGCGGTGGCGGTCCTGCGGTCGGAGTCCAATGCCGCGGCCGTGGCCAAGGTCGTCTGGTAGTAGGCGATGGCACGTGGGTTGTCCAGGTTGCGGGCGTGGTGGACGCACCGCTCCGACAATCTGACCGCTGCCGCGCGGTGACCGAGGTCGATGGCTTGCACGGCCATCCCGCGCAGTGCGGTCGCGGAGAGCTCCGCGTCGCCCGCTTCGTTCGCGAGACGGTACGAGTGGGCGTAGTACTTCTGCGCCAGCCCGTGGTTGCCTTCGTCGCCTGCCATCCACCCGGCCAGGTGCACCAGTTGCGCGGTCGCGGCGAACAGTTCGCGGCCCGTCGCCTGACTGAAGGTCCCGCTCAGCCAGCGCGATACGTCCTCGGTCAGGTAGCGGACCACCAGGTGCCGGGCATGCCCGCCGCCGATCTCCGCCGCGGCGTCACCCAACACTTTCGTCATCCGACGTACGGCCTCGACCTCACCGAGGCCCACGGTGGCCGTCGCACCGGTCTCGGCGGATGCGGTCTTCCGGGTCAGCGCGTCGAGTTCGGGTAGCGCCAGCACGCTCAGCGCGTACGCGCTGGAGGCTTGCAGGAACTCCCGACGTTCCACGTCCATCCTCCCGAGGGCCAAGAGCGACTCCACGCTACCGGCGAAGTCCCCGTCGTGGGCGTCAAGATCGGTGGCCCGGACGGGTGGCGCCGGCTCCTCCAGTCTGAGGATCTCCACCAGCCACGGCATCCAGTATTCGGGTTGCCGGCCGCCCCGTTCCCAGCGTGAGACGTCCTGACGAGTAAGTACGTCAGGACCTCTGCCCTCGACCAGGCCGAGTTCGCGGGCGAGTCGTGCCTGGCTCCATTTCCTTGCCTCGCGTGCGCGGCGAATCCGCTCCGCGATGGTCCGTTCCGCAGACACGGACACCCCCTGGCCGACACTGGCCGACATTTGGCTTACAGGCTGGCAGCTCTGCCGCCGGGCTGTACCGGCGTTGGCTGACTTCCAACCGCATGAGTGGCTCCAACCCCTGTTCCAGGAACGCGCATTCGGGCGGGCCGAGGTCACTCTCACATAGCCGAGGGAGTTCGTCCGCCGTGTCCGAGTACCTGCTCTGCTTCCGCGTTTCCAACGACACCGCCTCCGTTCCCGAGGCGCGCCATCGTGTACGAGGACACCTTGCCGCCTGGGGCGTTCATCTGGACGACAGCGCCCGCGACGTGCTGGAGCTGCTGCTCAGCGAATTGGTGACCAATGCGGTTCTCCACACCGACGTGCCGCATATCGACGTGCGCATCACGCTCGTCGAACACGTGTTGAGGGTCGAGGTGTTCGACGACTCCGATCGTGCGCCCGTGCACAGGGACCGTGATGTCGCCCGCAGCGTGACCGCAGAAGGCGGCCGGGGTTTGCAACTGGTGGCGGCACTGGCCGACCGCCATGGACACCGGCTTCGGGCCCGGGGCAAATGTGTCTGGGCCGAGGTACGGCTGCCTGGGGCAGGCTTTCGGTCAGAGCCGACCGGCGAGTTTTAGGGACAGGTAGGTGTCGGCGAGTAGGGACGCGAGGTCTCCCGGCGGTGCGTCCACGATGGTGACGCCGTGGCGGCGGAGGTCGGCGGAGGTGTCGCGGCGCTCGGCGAGTTCGCGTTCCGCGGCGGCGGCGTTGTAGACCGCTTCGGCGGTGCCTCGGGAGGCGGCCATCCCGGTGAGGGCCGGGTCGGCGACCGCGGCCACGACGACCTCGTGGCGGTCGGTGAGTTGGGGGAGGACCGGCATCAGGCCTTCGCGTACGGTCTCGGCGTCGAGGCCGGTGAGCAGGACGACGAGTGAGCGGCGCTTGGTGCGGCGGATGATCTCGGCGACCAGGTGCGGCGAGTCCGACTCGACGAGTTCGGGTTCGAGCGGGGCCATGGCCTGGACGAAGGACGTGAGTACCGTCGTACGCGAGGCTGCCCGCACGTCCGCGCGCACGCGGCGGTCGTGGGCGAGGAGGTCGACGCGGTCCCCCGCCCGTGCGGCGACCGCGGTGAGGAGCAGGGCGGCGTCCATGGCCGCGTCCAGGCGGGGTGCGTCGCCGATGCGTCCGGCCGAAGTGCGGCCGGTGTCAAGGACGATGAGGATGTGGCGGTCGCGTTCGGGGCGCCAGGTGCGGACGACGACGCCCTGATTGCGCGCGGTGGCGCGCCAGTCGATCGAGCGGACGTCGTCGCCGGGCACGTACTCGCGCAGTGAGTCGAACTCGGTTCCCCGACCGCGCGTCAGGACGGCGGAGCGGCCGTCGAGTTCGCGCAGGCGCTCCAGTTTGGACGGGAGCAGGCGACGGCTCGGGAAGGCCGGGAGCACCCGTACGGTCCAGGGGACTTCGTGCGAGCCCTGGCGGGCGGCGAGGCCGAGGGGGCCGAGGGCGCGTACGGTCACGCGGTACGCCCGCCGGTCGCCGCGTCGGGTGGGGACCAAGGCGGTGGCCACGCGGCGGCGTTCGCCGGGTGGGATGTCGAGGGCGTGGCGCTGTTCGTGGGCTCCGGCGCTGGGCGGCCAGGCGTCGCGGAGGAGTCCGCGTACCGGTCGGTCGCGGGAGACGTTGCGTACGGTCAGGGTCACGCGTGCGGGTTCGCCGAGGCGCACGGTGGTGTCGCCGGCGCGCTCGAAGGTGAGGGCGCGTACCGAGCCGGCGAGGGCGAGGTCGGCGATCACGCCGAGGGCGAGGAGCCCTTCGACCACGAACACGCCCGTCCACGACGGCATCAGGAGCCCGACGACGAGCGCGCCCAATGCCGCGAGGAGTGCGGTCCTGCTGGTGAGCGTCATGGGTGCGCCCGCTTCGTCCGCGCATCGTTCGTCCGCACCCGGCTCATCCGCGTCTCGCTCATCCGCACCCCGCTTACGCGCGCCTCGCTCATCGCGGAACGGGTACCGAGGCGAGGACCGCGTCCACGACGGCGTCGGCGGTGACGCCCTCCATCTCCGCCTCCGGGCGCAGTTGTACGCGGTGCCGCAGCGTCGGCTTGGCGAGTGCCTTCACGTCGTCCGGCGTCGTGTAGTCGCGCCCCGACAACCACGCCCAGGCCCGCGCGGTACCCAGCAGCGCCGTTGCGCCTCGCGGCGAGACGCCCAGTTGCAGGGACGGCGAAGTACGCGTGGCCCGCACGATGTCGACGATGTACGCCAGCACGTCGGGGTCCACCCGCAGCCCGGCCACCGCCCGCCGCCCGGCGGCGAGTTCGGCCGGCCCTGCCACCGGCCGCACCCCGGCCGCGTCGAGGTCGCGCGGGTCGAAGCCCGCGGCGTGCCGGCGCAACACGTCGACCTCCTCGTCGCGTTGCGGCAGTGGCACGGTCAATTTCAGCAGGAAGCGGTCGAGTTGGGCCTCGGGGAGCGGGTACGTGCCCTCGTACTCGACCGGGTTCTGGGTCGCCGCGACGAGGAACGGGTCGGGGAGGGGGCGCGGCGTGCCGTCGACCGAGACCTGGCGTTCCTCCATCGCCTCCAGCAGCGACGCCTGGGTCTTCGGCGGCGTGCGGTTGATCTCGTCCGCGAGCATGAGGTTGGTGAAGACCGGGCCTTCGCGGAACGAGAACTCGGCGGTGCGGGCGTCGTAGACCATCGAACCGGTGACGTCGCCGGGCATGAGGTCCGGAGTGAACTGCACGCGCGTGGACTTGAGGTCCAGGGCGCGGGAGAGGGTGCGTACGAGCAGCGTCTTCGCGACCCCGGGCACGCCTTCGAGGAGTACGTGGCCCCGGCACAGCAGGGCGATGACGAGGCCGGAGACCACGGGGTCCTGGCCGACGACGACCTTGGCGACCTCGCCGCGGAGGGCCTCCATGGCCGCGCGCGCCTGGTCGGCGCTCATCGTGCCCACGGACGCGTCGGTACGCGCCTGGACGGCCTCGGAGGAAGGATGGACCGGTCCGTTCACGGCTGACGTGCCCCTGTCTTGACGTGGTCTTCCAGCAGGTCGAGTTGGTCGGCCAGGGCGACGAGGCCGTTCTCGTCGTCCGGGACGGCACCGTACAGCAGGTGGTAGATGTCCGCGGGTGCCCGCCGGGTGCGGGCCGCGACGGCGTCGACCAGGACGGCGGGGTCGGTCGCGGCGGGGCCGGAACCGGTGCCCAGGCGGGCGGCGATGCGCGTACGGGCCGCCGCGCGCAACTGGTCCGCGGCCCGGTCGACGGTCCGTCCCCGCCGGTAGAGGCGCGCCCGGCCCTCGGCGGTCTCCGCGGCGCGCACCACGACCGGCAACGGCTCGGTGACCACGGGGCCGAGGCGGCGGGCCCGGTACAGCGCGAACAGGATGACGGCGGCGGAGAGTTGGATCGTGCCGAACCGCCACCCCGCGGGAAGCAGGCTGAGCAGCCCCTCGTCGCCGTCGGCGGATTCCTCCGGCAGGTACCAGAGCAACTGCGGATGCGCACCGAGGAGTTGCATCGTCAGGGAAGCGTTGCCGCGCTCGTCGAGGCGGTCGTTCCGCAGGGCCTTTCCGCTGCCGAGGAGCACCGCGTCGCCGCCGTCGTGCGGCAGCAGGACCAGGGTCGGCGAACCGCTCGCCGGGTAGCAGCGCACGGCGCCGCGCACGCTGGTCTGGTATCCGGTGCCGCCGACGTCGGCGTCGCCGGCGCGCAGGGCCTCCAGGAGGTCGCAGCGCGGCTGGAGGGCGCCGCGGTCGACGGATCCGTCGTCGTGGGCGTCGAGGCCGAACGTTTCGAGGCTGCCGTCGTCCGGCTCGACGAGCACGGTACGCGCGGGCCGCAGCACCGCGGCGGCCGCGATCTGCTCGGCGGTGAGCCGGTTCGGGAACGGCACCAGCACGGTGGTGTCCGCCGGGGCGTTCTCGACGGCCGCGCGGAGTGCCTGCGGCGAGGTGACGAGGGTGACGGCGACGCCTTCGTCGCGCAGGATTTCGGCGAGCGCGCGGGAGCCGGCGGGGTCGACGGCGCGCGGGTCGAGTTCGCCGCGGTCGCGGCCGCCGGTGATCAGGATGATCGCGCTGACGACGAAGAGGATGAGGGCCGCGAGCAGCAGCGGGCCGCGGGCGGCGCGCCACAGGGCGGCGGCGTCCGGACTGACCGAGGTAGTGGGCGGCGTCGCCGAGTTGCGCGCGACGCTTGGCGTGGCCGTCGCCGCGTGGCCCTCCGCTCGGAGCGCCGCGTCGTCCGCGTCCTTCGCCGCCTCGTCCACCGCCTCGTTCACCGCTCCGTCCCCAGCCCTGTCCACCGCTTCGTTCACCGCGGCGTCCGGTCGGGTCCGACGGCAACCGGCTCGTGCGCGGGGCGGGCGGCGGCGCACCGGGTGTCGAGGTCGCGCAGCGCGAGGTCCATCTGCTCGGTGCCGGGACGCCCGCCGTAGCGCACGTCGTCGAACACCAGCGCGGCGGACAGCAGCGCGGCGGCGAGCTCCGGGAGTTGGCGTCCCGCTTCGTCGGCGGCCTCGTCGGCGGTGCGGCCCGGGCGTTCGTCGAGGATCGCGCGCTCCTCCAACGCCCTGACCACGGCCCGGAGTCGGTTCTGCACGGCGTCGTCCCACGCGCCGCGCGCCGCGGCTTCGTCCGCGACCGCCCGGTACTCGGCCGCGCTGCGCGGGCCTTCGGAGGTGAACAGCGCCTCGCGCCGGCCGCGTGCCGCGCGCAGCGGACCAAGTCGCAGGCGCAGGGCGATGATCAGGCCGACCACCACGAGCAGCACCACGATGATGCCGAATCCGCCGCCGGGCGCGACCGACGTCATGCGGTCGACCAGTTCCTGGAACCGGTCCAGCAGCCAGTTGTACGCCCGGGTGAACAGCGACGGGTCGTCCTGGTGGTACATCGGCTTCGACAACTCGTCGCGCGCGGCCTCCCGGGCCGGGTCGCGCGGGATGTCGACCGGCTCGGGTGTGGCCGCGGCCGCCAGAGTCGGCAGGAGGCCTGCGATCACGAGGCCGCCGGAGCGGCGTCGTCGGGCACGAGGCCCGCCGCGCGGGCGAGTTCGAGGTCTAGGGCCTCACGGCGCATGCGCTGGTCGATGTAGAGGAGGACGAGGGCCGCCGCGCCGAACGGGAAGGTCAGGCCGTACGAGATGACCGTGCCGACGCCCAGCAGCAGCATGTCGGTGAACGACGTGGGGACCGCGGTGCCGTACACCGACGAGAACCCGGCCGCGAACGTGAACGGCAGTTGCACGATGCTGCCGATGATCGCGGTGAGCAGCCAGATGAGCATCGTGATGCCCAGGACCCGCCACCAACTCCCGGTCACCAGCTTGCGGGAGCGGCCGAGCGCCTTGCGTACCGTCTGCTTCTCCAGGATCAGTGCGGGGCTGGAGAGTTGGAGCAGGATGTAGGCGTAGATGGCGAGGCCCGCCCCGCCCAGTCCGCCGATCACGATTAGCGCCCCGCCCGCGTCGCCCGACACGAGGGCCAGCAGCAGGCCGGGAACCATGCAGGCGAGCAGCAGGCCGATGGGGATCAGGAAGGTCATCACCGACACGCCGAGCAGCCGCATCAGCAACGGCCGTGTGCCGGACCACGCCTGACCGAGCGTCATACCCTTGCCGAGGACGGCGCGGCTGACGACGAGCGTCAGGACGCCGGTGATGATGAGCTGTCCGAGCAGCATCACCACGATCAGGACCGCGCTCGATCCCAGTACGGGGCCGAGGACGTCGAGGAGTTCGTCGGTGTCCGGGTCGGACTCGTCCAGAACGGACGTGTCGACGTTGCGGAGCATCGCCCACTGCGCGGGGACGACAATCGCCTGGGTGATGAGGGCGACGACGAGCGAGAGCCCGATCATCACCTTCCAGTGCGTGCGCATGGCGGCCACCGCGCCGTCCAGCAGTTCGCCGACGCCGAGCGGGCGCAGCGGGATGATGCCGGGCTTGGCGGCGGGGAGGTACGGTCCGCGCCACCCCTGCGGCGCGCCCCACCCGGGACCGCCGGCTCCGCCCGGGGCACCCCAGCCGTGCACGGGCTGCTGCCCGCCGCCCGGTACGCCCCACCCGCTCGACGGCGGGGGCTGCTGCGGGGACCAGCCCTGCGGGGTGTCGGGAGCCTGCGGGGTGTCGGGAGCCTGCGGGGGCGGCGCTGCGGTCGGCGGCGTTCCACCGCCGGGGACGCCCCAGCCGCCGGTGGCAGGCGGCGGCTGCTGCGCGGACCAGCCGGGGGGAACGTCGGGCTGCGCGGGCTTGGCGAGGTCGGGGGCGCTGCCGGTGTCCGGGGTCTCCGGGGTGCGCGAGGTGTCCGACGCCGGCGCGCTGTGCGAGTCCCGAGGACCACCGGAAGCCGGGCCGCTGTCGGAGTCGGAGGTGCCACCCGAGTCCGCGGCGGCGCCCGCGGCTGCGGCGCTGCCGACGGCCGGTGCGTCGCCCGCAGCCGGTGCGTTGTCGGCAGCCGCGGCGTTGTCGGTAGCCGCGGCGTTGTCGGTAGCCGGGGGCGCGTCCTCGCCGGTGCCGGACGCGGACCCAGGCACGGACTCAGGCACGGACCCAGGCGCCGGCGCAGGCGGTACAGCCTTCTGGGCGGTGCCGCCGTCGTCCGCCGCGGGGCCCTGCGCTTGGCGGTCGTCCCGTCGGTGTGCGTCGGCCGCGTGCCCGTCGGGCTCGCCGCCGTCCGCGTCGGTTGCGGGGGCGGGCGACTGAGGGGACCGACGCGGGTCGTCGGGCCCCGGTGAATCCGGTGTGGCCCTGCCCGGAGAGTCCGTCATCGAAGTCGCTCCTCGTTCCTGGTGGGTGGCGGTCAATCGTGGCATGTTTTTGCCCGGACTTGATGATCGACTCCCGCTTTCCCGGTAGGCGGGGTGCGGGTTGTCGGTATATGCCGTACCCGCCCCAACCGCGACGACGCGGCGCGCGTCCCGGACGGGCACACTCGTGGCATGGACAATGCCCCCGCACACGCCGCCGACGAATGGTCGCCGCGGCCCGCGTACTGGCTCGACGATGTCCCGACCGCCTACGGCCACGGACCCGCGGTGGTCCTCCTCGACCAGACCCGCCTTCCGCAGGAGGAAGTGCGCCTGGTGTGCAGCGACGTCCCCACCCTCGTCGACGCGGTCCGCAGGCTCGTCGTACGCGGCGCGCCCGTGCTGGGCATCGTCGGCGCCTACGGGGTCGCCCTCGCCGCCGCCCGCGGCGACGACGTCAAGGCCGCGGTCCAGGACATCGCCCAGGCCCGTCCGACCGCGGTCAACCTCGGCTGGGGCGCACGCCGCGCTTTTGCGGCGTGGGAGGCCTCGGGCGGCGACGCGCTCGCCGCCCTGCGCGAGGCCCGGGTGATTCACACCGAGGACGCGCAGGCGAGTGCGGCGATGGCCGCCAACGGGGCGGAGTACGCGGGCGCCCTGGTGGCTGACCGCCCGCTGCGCGTCCTGACGCACTGCAACACCGGCGCCCTGGTCTCCGGCGGGGAGGGCACGGCGCTGGCCGTGGTGCGTGAGCTGCATCGCGCGGGGCGCCTGGGGCAGTTGTGGGTGGACGAGACCCGCCCGCTGTTGCAGGGCGCGCGGCTGACCGCGTACGAGGCCGCGCAGACCGGCATGCCGTACGCCGTCCTGTCCGACAACGCGGCCGGTTCGTTGTTCGCGGCCGGGGAGGTGGACCTCGTCGTCGTGGGCGCGGACCGGATCGCGGCGGACGGCGCGACGGCCAACAAGGTGGGCACTTACCCCCTGGCGGTCCTGGCCCGGCATCACGGCGTGCCCTTCGTCGTCGTCGCGCCGATGAGCACGGTCGACCTCGACACCCCGGACGGGGACGGGATCGTCGTCGAGCAGCGTGACGGCGGTGAGGTCACGGAGTTGTCCGGAATGCCCCTCACACCTCCGGGGAGTCCCGCGTACAACCCGGCTTTCGATGTGACGCCGCCCGCGCTGATCACCGCGATTGTCACGGAATCGGGCGTTTTGTCGCCCGTAAGTACGATCGCGATTGCTCGGATGAGTGCAGGTCACGATCCGGTAATGCGACGATGATGTCTATGAAGGGACGTGTCCTCATCGTCGACGACGACACCGCGCTGTCCGAGATGCTTGGCATCGTGCTGCGCGGCGAAGGGTTCGAGCCGTCGTTCGTAGCGGACGGCGACAAAGCTTTGCAGGTATTCCGGGAGGTCAAGCCGGATCTGGTGCTGCTCGACCTGATGCTGCCAGGACGGGACGGAATCGATGTCTGCCGTCAGATCCGCGCCGAGTCAGGCGTGCCGATCGTCATGCTCACCGCGAAGAGCGACACGGTCGACGTGGTCGTCGGCCTGGAGTCCGGCGCGGACGACTATGTGATCAAACCGTTCAAGCCCAAGGAACTGGTGGCGCGGGTCCGCGCGCGGCTGCGCCGTGCCGAGGAGCCCACGCCGGAGCAGTTGGTCATCGGTGACCTGGTCATCGACGTGGCCGGGCACTCGGTCAAGCGGGACGGGCGCAACATCGCGCTCACCCCGCTCGAGTTCGACCTGCTGGTCGCCCTCGCCCGCAAGCCCTGGCAGGTCTTCACCCGTGAAGTGCTGCTGGAGCAGGTGTGGGGGTACCGGCACGCCGCCGACACCCGGCTGGTCAACGTCCACGTGCAGCGGTTGCGTTCGAAGATCGAGCGCGACCCCGAGCGACCCGAGATCGTGGTGACCGTACGCGGCGTCGGCTACAAGGCCGGCCCCGCCTGACGTGGTGAACGACCGCCGTCCCGAACCGGGCCCGGGGTCCGGGGGACGGTTCCCGGACCGGTTCGGCGCCTTCCGAAGACCCGCGCGCACACCGGCGCGCGGGGGCGACGTCGAGCGTGCCCGGACACCGGAGGACGGCGGCACCGCGCCGGAGGCTTCGTCCGGCGCCGCCCCGGGCGCTGTGCCCGGCGCCGCCGCGGGTGCGGCCTCGGGCGCCGCCGCGCCCGGCGCCGCGGGCAACCCGCCAGGTGCCGTCCGCGGGCTGTCACCGGTACGCCGGGGCTGGTCGCTGTGGACCCTCGCACTGCGGCGTGCCAGGGGCGGCATAGGCCGCGTGGTGGCCGTCTGGCGGCGCTCGATCCAGTTCCGCGTGGTGTCGACCACCCTCGTCCTGTCCGCGGCCGTCATGGTCCTCCTCGGCATCGTGGTGGTCGGCCAGGTCCAGGGCGGTCTGCTCGACGCCAAGGTGGCCGGCGCCACCGCCCAGGCGGAGGGCGGCTTCCAGGTGGCCGAGACGCAGGCGTCCGAGCGCGGCAACGAAGGCGCGCGGGCGACCCCGCCGGTCGGCACCGACCCCGCCAAGGGCGGCCTCGACATCAAGGACTGGCTGACCAGGCTCGTCGACCAGCTCTCCAGCGGCGGCAAGGGCCAGTACGACGTGGCGGTGCTCAGCCCGCC
Source organism: Streptodolium elevatio (assembly GCF_040649515.1). Classification (GTDB taxonomy): domain Bacteria; phylum Actinomycetota; class Actinomycetes; order Streptomycetales; family Streptomycetaceae; genus Yinghuangia; species Yinghuangia elevatio. The sequence continues at coordinate 5,499 of NZ_JBEZFP010000178.1, read as the reverse complement.
GGACAACGCGCGCTACGGCCCGCGCTCGTCCGGCAACGTGCTCGCCGACCAGAGCGTCTCGGTCGAGCTGCGGCAGCGGATCCACCAGGTGTCCGGGGCGTCGTACCAGTTCACCAAGATCGTGCGGGAGTCGGAGGAGGGCGGCGGCCGGTCCAGTACGCGCGGCGTCGTCGTCGGCAAGGAACTGACCGACCCGCTCAGCGGCAAGTACCAGCTCTACTACTTCTTCCCGTTCACGCCCGAGGAGAAGACGCTCGGCCTGGTCCGCGGCACGCTCGCGACCGCCGGCGTCTTCCTGGTGCTGCTGCTCGTCGCGATCGCCGCGCTGGTCACCCGGCAGGTGGTGACGCCGGTGCGGATGGCCGCGCGGATCGCCGAACGCCTGGCCGCCGGGCGCCTCGAGGAGCGCATGCGCCTCAACGGCGAGGACGATCTCGCGCGGCTGGGCTCGTCGTTCAACAAGATGGCCTCGAACCTGCAGAACAAGATCCGCCAGCTCGAAGAACTGTCGCGCATGCAGCGGCGGTTCGTCTCGGACGTGTCGCACGAGCTGCGCACGCCGCTGACCACCGTGCGCATGGCCGCCGACGTGCTGCACGAGGCGCGCGACCGGTTCGACCCCGCCGTCTCGCGCTCCGCCGAGCTGCTGCAGACGCAGTTGGACCGGTTCGAGGCACTGCTGTCCGACCTGCTGGAGATCAGCCGCTTCGACGCGGGCGCCGCCGTCCTGGACGCCGAGTCGTTCGACATGCGGGTCATCGTCGGACGCGTCGTCGACGCCGCCGAGCCGCTCGCGGAACGGCGCGGCGGACGCATCGTGGTGAGCGAGCCCGGCGTCTCGTGCATCGCCGAGGTCGACCCGCGGCGCATCGACCGCGTGCTGCGCAACCTCGTCGTCAACGCCGTCGAGCACGGCGAGGGGCGCGACGTGGTGGTCACCGTGGCCGCCGCCAACGACGCCGTCGCGGTGACCGTGCGGGACTACGGCGTGGGCCTCAAGCCGGGCGAGTCGTCGCTCGTCTTCAACCGCTTCTGGCGCGCCGACCCCGCCCGGGCGCGCACCACGGGCGGCACCGGGCTCGGCCTGTCGATCGCGCTGGAGGACGCGCACCTGCACGGCGGGTGGCTCCAGGCGTGGGGCGAGCCGGGCGGCGGATCGCAGTTCCGGCTCACGCTGCCCAGGGTGGCCGGGGGCGACCTCGTACGCTCGCCGCTGCCCCTGGAACCGCCGGACTCGCGGGCCAACCGCGGGCTGAACCTCGCCGGTACGCCCTACCGCCGCGCCACGCGCCCGCCCGGCGCGTCCGGCCCCGGGGACCGCTCCGGCCCCGGGGAGCCGGCCGACCCGGCCGGGCCGGAGTCGCGTCCAGGCCCGCGTCCCGGTGCCGGTGCGGCGCCGGAATCGTCCGGGCCGACCGCGTACAAGACGTACAAGAGCAAGGAAGGCGGTGGCCGGTGAACCGCACACGTCACACGTCCCGGTCCGGCCGCGAGAACCCGGCCGGCGCGGCGTCGCCCCGGCCGCGCCGCCGCGGACACCGCGTCGTACCCGTGCTGCGCGCCGCCGCCGTCGCCTGCACGCTCGGCCTGCTCGCGTCCTGCGCGTCGATGCCCAGCGGCGGCGGGGTCAAGGACGTCACGCACGACGAGGCGTCCGGCACCGAGGCCGACGAGCAGCAGGTGCGCGTCTTCGGCGTCCCGCCGCAGCCGGGCGAGGATCCCGTGGACCTGGTGGACGGCTTCCTGGAGGCGCTGACCAGCGACGAGCCCGACTACCAGACCGCGAAGAAGTACCTGACCCCGCAGGCCGCGGAGAAATGGAAGCCCGAGGCCGGCATCAAGATCGTGGAGAAGACCCCGAGCGCCTACATCGGGCCGGGTCCCACCGCCGAGGACACCTCCGCGATCGTGGACGTGAAGAGCAAGCAGGTCGGCAGCGTCGACGACCAGTTGGCCTACGAACCCCGCCCCGCTCCCGCGCCCGAGGACAAGGTCGAGCTGAAGGTGGTGAAGAACCAGGACGGCCAGTGGCGCATCGAGGACCTGCCGGACGGCGTCATACTGTCGCGCGCCGATTTCGAGCGCGTCTACAGGCCGGTGAACATGTACTGGTTCGTCGACAACGACGGCGAGAGCGCCGGCTCCCGCGACCAGTTGCTCGTACCCGACCCGGTCTACCTGCGCTCCCGCAACGCGCTCGCCACGACCCTGGTCCGGAAGCTGCTGCAGGGTCCGAACAAGTGGATCGCGCCGGTCGTACGCTCCGACATCCCGCCGAACACCCGCCTGCTGGACCACACGGTCGCGATCGACGACCGCCGCTACGTCGACCTCGCGCTGAGCACCGGGGCGCCGGTCGGCCCCGTCGCGTGCAAGCGGATGGCGTCGCAACTGCTCTACACGCTCGGCCAGGTCGCCAAGGTCGAGTCCGTACGCCTGACCGTCGACGGACAGGCCTGCGAGCCGGTGACGCCGCGAGACGCCGCGGTCTTCGACCCCGCCGCGACCTCCGCCACCGGCGCCACGGGCTACTTCCTGGTGCCCGGCAGGAACTCGGTCTCCCTGGTGCAGTCCGAGGACGCCCGGCCGGTGCCCGGGCAGTTCGGCGGCGCCCTCCAGTTCAACGAGATCGCCGTGGACCGCGACGAGGAGCAGATCGCCGGGACCGCACTCAACGACACCAAGCTCTGGGTCGGCAGGATGACCGCGGACGCCCAGGCGGAACTGTGGGCCACCGCGGAGCCGGGCCACGTCTTCGAGGACCCGACGTGGGACGGGCGCGGCGGCCTTTGGGTCCTGGAGTCCGTCGGGAACAAGGGCCCCCGGACCCTGTACTTCATCGGCAAGGACTTCAAGATCCCGGTCGCCGTGGAGGGCCTAGACGGCGGCAACATCACGAGCATCCGCATGTCTCCGGACGGGACCCGCATCTCGATGTTCGTCGAACACGGCACCAGAGGGCGCCTGGTCATGGGCCGCGTCAACCGCGGCGTCGACCCCGCCAACCGCCTCGAGCCGCGCCCGGTGGTCGACGGCCTGCGCCTGGTCGTACCGGACCTCGTGGAGCTCAAGTCCCAGTCCTGGCAGGGCGCTTCCCGGTTGCTCGTACTGGGCAAGACGTCGGAGGCCTCGGTCTACCCGCAGTTCGTCGACATCGACGGCGGCAACGTCGCACAGGTGAACAACGCACCCTCCGGCGTCGAGAGCATGGCCGCCCCGAACGGCCGCGACCAACCCCTGCTCGCAGGCGTGAACGACGAACGGATCTACCGCCTCGAACCCGACGGCTGGAAGGCCGTAACCGGCACCAACGGCACCAAACCGGTCTACCCCGGCTAGGCCCATCGCTCGCGCCGTCGACAGCAAGGCCCTTCAGTGCCGCGGAGCACCCCAAGATGGGCACAGCCGAGCGCGCCCACTGGACCGCAACGCCGACCGCCTGCCCAACGCCGTCGAACGCTGCATCAACCTACTCAAGCAGTGGAGCGGCATCGCCATGCGTACCGCCGAACTCGTCACCAACTACCAGTCCGCACTGCACATCCCCGCGATCTCCTCCGGCCCGAGTGCTGACTCGTAAGACTCTCCCTGGGCGCATCGATCGCGTCGTTGACGGCAACGCCCTTCAATGCTGCGGAGGACCCCCCAAGATGGGCTCGGGTCACCTGAGCGGCTTTTTCCGAGCGGCCCCGCACTTCGTGTCTCTCCCGGCCTCTACGGTCCTCCGGTGTCTCTCGTCCCGCCGCCTGTTCGGGTCGGAGGCGCAGGGGTCGAACAGGGGGTGGCGTCTATACCCGATCGGCTTGTGTCGGAGTGGCGAATCGTGGAAAAGCCGGAAGACCGGCGTGATGTGCCGCACCGTGGAGCCATGCGGCACGAGATCTCCCCGGGCGACCGCTCCGGGATCCACTCCGAGCGGCGACCGCGGCCCCGTCCGCTGCGCCGACTCGCCACGACGTGGCTCGACCTCGTGCTGCCCGCCCGCTGTGCGGGCTGCGGCGGTCCCGGGACCACCGTCTGCCCCGCCTGCCGGGCACACCTGCGGCGACCGCCGCGGGAGGTCCGCCCCGACCCGGCGCCCGCCGGGCTGCCGGCGGTGTTCGCGGCGGCGCCGTACGAAGATCCGGTGCGGGCGATCCTGATCGCTCACAAGGAGTACGGCGCCCACGCGGCCTCCCGGCCGCTCGGTGCGGCCCTCGCAGCGGCGGTTCTGGCGGCGACACGCGAAAATCCCGGCTGTCCGCCGGTGCTGGTTCCCGTGCCGTCGGCCCGCCGCGCGGTGCGCGCGCGAGGCCGGGACACCACCCGGAACCTCGCCCTCCGCGCCGCCGCTGACCTGCGCAAACAAGGTGTCGGTGTACGGGTTCTGCCCGTTCTGCGGCAAATCCGTACGGTTCGTGATCAATCGGAACTGTCGGCATCCGAACGGGTGGCGAACGTCACCGGAGCACTAGGTGTTTCCCGCAGGTTGGCACCCCTATTTGGGGGCATTAGTGTGGTGATCGTCGACGATCTCGTGACCACCGGAGCGAGTCTGGCGGAGGCGGCCCGTGCGGTCGCCGCGGCGGACGGAAGGGTGTGCGGAGCGGCCGTGGTGGCCGCGACCCCCCGGCGCTCGGGGCGGGGGACGGATGACCGGACCCCATCCCCGTCGGCGGTCGCGTACGAGGTGGACGACCAGCTCGGCCGGACGGGCGGACAGCCCCACCGGCATGGCGCAATGGATGGAGTTCTGCGTGGACATTGTCGTCAAGGGCCGCAAGACAGAGGTGCCCGAACGGTTCCGCAAGCACAGCGTCGAGAAGCTGGGCAAGATCCGCAAACTCGACGACCGGGTGATCAGCGTCGACCTTGAGGTTTCCAAGGAACGCAACCCGAGGCTCGCGGACCGTTCGGACCGCGTGGAGATCACGCTGCGGAGCAAGGGGCCGGTGGTCCGGGCCGAGGCAGCCGCCACGGATCCGTACGCCGCGCTCGACCTCGCGATGTCAAAGCTGGAGGCACAGTTGCGTAAAGCAGCCGACCGGCGTCGCGTCCACCGGGGGCATCACGCCCCCATGTCCGTGGGGGCGGCCACCGCAGAGCTCAACGGAAGTGCGCGATTCGGCGGGGCCCAGGTGGCCACGGCCGAGGAGATCGACGCGCTCGAAAGCGTGCCGGCCAAGCGCATGGAAGGCTCGATCCAGGTCGACGGGGACGGCCCGCTGGTCGTGCGGGAGAAGGTCCACGCGGGTCACCCGATGACCCTGGACCAGGCGCTCTACGAGATGGAACTCGTCGGGCACGACTTCTTCCTCTTCATCGACAAGGACTCCGCTCTCCCGAGCGTGGTCTACCGGCGCCGCGGCTACAACTACGGCGTCATCCACCTGAGCCCCGAGGGCTCGGACACGGCCATGGAGATGGACGAAGCGTGACCCCATGAGCGGGTGACGCCCCCGTGCGCGGCCCGCCGCCTCGACCAGGTTCGAGGCGGTGCAACGCGCGGCCCGCCGCCTC
>NZ_JBEZFP010000177.1:0-18097 GCF_040649515.1 Streptodolium elevatio | reverse complement strand
CGCCCGGCACCGGTCAGGACGCCCCGCCGCGGACGTCCACCACAGCCGACCGCTTCGGCCTCCGAGGCCGCTTCGGCTGTCCGCTCCGGACGCCGGGCGCGGTGGGCCGCGACCACCGCTGCGACTATGGCCAGTTGCGTGATGTGGAGGACCTGACCGATATAGCGGATCCGGCCTGGCCGCTCGTCGCGTAGGCGGTCGCGGGGAGTTCGGTACGCGTGACCCCGCTGCCCGGGGACGCCGCACAAGGCGCCGCGTGCCTACGGCAACTGCAGGTCACCACGCGCTCTTTCGTCGGCGCCGTGGCCCTGCACTGCGGCGGGATCCTGGTGGACGACGGCTGGGTGCGTGTGTACGGGGGCGCAGGCACCGGTGCGGCCGGCGGCATGCCCGGGCTGGGGGCGGTGAACGGCTTTCCGGCCGTACCGGACCGGGGCTGGTCGCCCGCCGCCGGGCTGGTGCCGGCACACGACGTGCTGGCCGCGTGTTCGCCGTCAACGGCCGCGATCCCGCCGGGGGCGGCGGCCGGGAGACTCCGGGGAAGTGGTGTACTTCGCCCCGGACTCGGTGTCCTGGGAGCCCCTCGGCGCGGGCCACGGCGACTGGCTGGGGTGGCTGCTGGCCGGGGAGGCGTTGCCGGAGTTCTACTCCTCGGTGCGATGGTCGCACTGGTCCCGCGACGTGGCGGAGCTGTCGCCCACCCACGGGGTGACGGTGTATCCGTTCCTCTGGTCGCAGGAGGCGCACGAGTCGGCCGACCTGAGCCGCCGGCCGGTCCCGATGCACGAGATCCTCGGCATCTCACGGGAATTCGCCCGGCAGGTCACCGGCGCGGACCCGCGTCCTCTGGGCAGCCTTCCCGACCACTGAGCCCGCAACCCGCAACCCGCAACCCGCAGCCCGCAGCCCGAGCCCGCAACCCAGGCCCGCAACCCCAACCCCCATCCGCAGCTCGGCCCCGGCCCCGGCCCCGAACCCGTCCCCCCACGCCGCGGCAACGGTCAGAACAGGGAGCAGCCGGAGACCGCGGCGAAGGTCTCCAGGGCGACCGCGCCGGCCACGGAGTTGCCCTTGGGGTCCAGGCCCGGGCCCCAAGCGGCGACGGCGCAGCGGCCGGGGACGACCGCGAGGAGGCCGCCGCCCACGCCGCTCTTGCACGGCAGGCCGACGCGGTACGCGAATTCGCCGGCTTCGTCGTACGTCCCGCAGGTGGTCATGATCGCGGTGATGCGGCGGGCGTCGTCGGCGCTGATCAGCCGGGTGCCGTCGGCGCGGCGTCCGCGGCGGGCCAGCAGCAGTCCGGCCCGGGCGAGTTCGGTGCAGGTGATCATGATGGAGCACTGCCGGAAGTAGTGGTCGAGGGCGACGGGCACCGGGTTGCGCAGGTTGCCGAAGTCGGCCATGAGGTAGGCGAGCGCGCGGTTGCGGTCGCCGCTGTAGGCCTCGGAGCCGTGGGTGACACCGTCCGCGTGAAGGTCCGGGTTGCCGGTTTCGTCGCGCAGCAGGGTGCGGACGGCGTCGTACGCGTTGCCGGTCAGGGTGTGGAGGTGGTCGGTGACGACGATGGCGCCGGGGTTGATGAACGGGTTGCGCGGGATGCCCTGTTCGATCTCCAACTGGATCAGCGAGTTGAACGGTTCGCCGGACGGTTCGCGGTGCACGCGCTGCCACAGGCTGCCGTCGTCGCGGGACAGGACGAGGGCGAGGGTGAACATCTTGGAGATGCTCTCGATGGCGAAGCGTACGTCGGCGTCGCCTGCGGTGTGCACGGCGCCGTCGACGGTGGCGACGGCGAAGCCGAACTGGTTCGGGTCGACGCGGCCGAGGTCGGGGATGTAGTCGGCGACCTTGCCCGCGCCGATGTGGGGCGCGGTGGCGGCGGTCACGAAGTCGACGACGGCGGCGAAGTCGATGTCCCGGGTGTCCGGCGCGGGGACGGGCATCAGTGGTGGAATCCCGCGCGGTCGGCGTCGGCGGGCGCGCCGTGCGTGAGCCGGTGCAGGGAGCGGCGCATGTCGTCGGCGAGGAGGCCGATTTCGTCGCGGCCGATGCCGTGCCGGATCAGGACGCGCTGGATGACGGTGTCCTCGCGGTCGGCGGGCAGCGGGTAGGAGGGGACCTGCCAGCCGCGCATGCGCAGTTGGTCGGAGAGGTCGTAGAGGCTGAAGCCGCAGGTGTCGGGGTCGGTGAGGGTGTACGAGACGGCGGGCAGGGCGCCGTCGCCGTCGTACAGGAGGGTGAACGGGCCCATGGCGGCGATCTCGCGGGCGAAGGCCTGGGCGGTTTCGGCGCAGGCCTGTTGGACGGCGCGGTAGCCGCCGTGGCCCAGACGCAGGAAGTTGTAGTACTGGGCGACGATTTCGCCGCCGGGGCGGGAGAAGTTGAGGGCGAACGTGGGGATGTCGCCGCCGAGGTAGTTGACCCGGAAGACGAGGTCGTCGGGAAGGAGGTCGGCGCTGCGCCACACGGCCCAGCCGACGCCGAGCGGGGCGAGGCCGTACTTGTGACCGGAGGTGTTGATGGAGGCGACGCGTTCGAGGCGGAAGTCCCAGACGACGTCGGGGTGGAGGAAGGGGGCGATGAAGCCGCCGCTGGCGGCGTCGACGTGGATGGGGATGTCCCAGCCGTGGTCGGCCTGGATGCGGTCGAGTTCGGCGGCGATCTCCTGGACGGGTTCGTAGTCGCAGGTGAAGGTGACGCCGAGGATGGCGACGACGCCGATGGTGTTCTCGTCGACGTGGTCCTTGAGCTGGTGGGCGCGAAGTCCGGTGGCGCCGGGTTCGAGGGGGACCTGCCGGAGTTCGACGTCGAAGTAGCGGGCGAACTTGTCCCAGCAGATCTGGACGGGGCCGCAGACCAGGTTGGGCCGGTCGGTGGGCTTGCCCGCGGCGCGGCGGCGTTCGCGCCAGCGCCATTTGAGGGCGAGCCCGCCGAGCATGGCGGCCTCGCTGGAGCCGGTCGTCGAGCAGCCCATGGCGTTGCCGGCCGTCGCGGTGGTGGGGGCGTTCCACAGGTTGGCGAGGATGTTGACGCAGCGGGACTCGATCTCCGCGGTCTGCGGGTACTCGTCCTTGTCGATCATGTTCTTGTCGAGGCACTCGTTCATGAGCCGGTGCACTTCGTCCTCGGACCAGGTGGTGCAGAACGTCGCGAGGTTCTGTGCGGCGTTGCCGTCCAGGAGGAGTTCGTTGTGGATGACGGCGTAGACGACGTCGGCCGGGGAGTGGTCCTCGGGCATCCGGTACTTGGAGAGTTCGTGGCGGCTGAGTGCCGTCGCGAACACATCGGTGGACGCGTCGGCCTCGGCCGGGTCCCTCGCCTCGTGCAGTGCCACCGCAGGCCCCTCTCGCCAAATCTCGCCAAATCTCGCCGAATCTCGACACGTCTCGGCACGTCTCGCCATACAAACAATCCTGTTAGGACGTTAAGTGAGATTTGGGGTCGGCGACAGCGGGATGGCCCGTGCGCGGGACGCGGCCCACCGATCAGAAACCGTCCGCCGGGTCGTCGGTTCTGTCAGCCCTCGCACCGGTGGAAGGATTGACGACCATGACCGACCCCAGACCGCTGGGCGCCGACGAGGCCGCGTTCCTCGCGGCGGTCCGCTCCGGCGACCCGGCGCGGTTCGCACGCATCACCGAGCGCCACCGGCGCGAGCTGCGGGTGCACTGCTACCGGATGCTCGCGAACTACGAGGACGCCCAGGACCTGACGCAGGAGACGTTCCTGCGGGCGTGGCACAAGCGGGAGTCGTTCAAGGGCCACGCCGCCCTGCGGACCTGGCTGTACCGAATCGCGACGAACGCCTGCCTCGACTTCCTGGACAAGCGCAACGACCGCACACCCGTGCCGACCGGGCTGCCGGGCCCGGACTCCGAGGTGCTGTACCTCCAGCCCTACCCCGACCGGATGCTCCCCGAGGACCCGCAGGAATCGGTGGTGGCACGGGAGACGATCGAGCTGGCGTTCATCGTGGCCGTCCAGCACCTGCCGCCGCGGCAGCGGGCGGTGTTCATCCTGCGCGACGTCCTCGGCTGGCCGGCGCCGAAGGCCGCCGACGCCCTCGACCTGACCGCCGCATCGGTGACCAGCGCACTGCAGCGGGCCCGTGCGACGATGCGCGAGCAGCTCCCCGACCGCCGCCTCGACTGGCGGAGGCCCGCCACCCACGAGCTGTCGAACGACGAGCGGGACGTGGTGCAGGCGTACATGGACGCCCACAAGCGCAACGACCTGGCCGGGCTGACGTCCCTGCTGCGCGACGACCTGCGCTTCGCGATGCTGCCCGAGCGGGGAACCTCGTCCGCCACGGCCAAGGACGCGGTGGACGGCTGGGTCTCCGGCGGGCTCTTCCAGCCCGGCCACGACGACTGGCGCTGCACAACCACGACGGTCAACCGCATGCCGGCCGCCGTGCTCTACCTCCGCACCCCCGAGGCTCCGGAGCACCGGCTGTTCGCCATCGCGGTCCTGCACGTCGTCGACGGGAAGATCGCCGAGCTCACCGGATTCGACGCCACCGACAAACCCTGGCTGGGCGTGCCCCCGACGCTGTGATCGGACAGCGGCCTCATCGCCTGGTCTCGTACCGGGTCAGCACCACGCCGTCGGGAAACGGCCGGGTCTCCAGAGGGTCCAGGTGCACCCATTTGTCCAGGGCGGTGAAGAACGGCGTGCCGCCGCCCACCAGGACCGGGTGGGTGAGCAGCACGTACTCGTCGATCAGCCCGGCCCGCATGGCCGCCCCGGCCAGCGTGGCGCCGCCGATGTCCATCGGGCCGCCGTCCTCGGCCTTGAGCCGGGTGATCTCGGCGACCGCGTCGCCGGTGACCAGGCGGGTGTTCCAGTCGACCGTGCGGGCCGTCGACGAGAACACCACTTTCGGCATGTCCCGCCAGCGGCGGGCGTACTCGATGTCAGCCGGTGTGGCGCCGGGCTGCCGGTCGGCGGTCGGCCAGTGGGAGCTCATCGTGTCCCACAGCCTGCGCCCGTACAGCGCAAGGTCGGTCGCCGCCACCCGGTCGGACCACCACTGGAACAGTTCGTCGCTCGGTACGCTCCAGCCGAGGTCGTCGCCGGGCGTGGCGATGTAGCCGTCCAGGCTCAGGTTCATGGCGAAGATCAGTTTCCGCATCGTGCCGGCCTTTCGTGAGTCGGTCTCACAGGTACTGACGGGCACGGCGCGGAAACTTGATCGGTGCGCGATCTGCGTCCGCAGGAATCCCGGCGCGTACGGCCGGGACCCCGGTCCGGCCGGGTGTGGCCGGTCCGGCCCGGGGTCACGTCGGACGAAGGCCTCGGGTGCCGGGCCGCGCCGCCGGGCTACTCGACATACAGGCTCACCAGCGCGGTGGTCCTGACCGTCCCCGTGCCGTCCCGGCCGGTCAGCACGACCGCGTAGTCGCCGGCCGCAACGCCGTCGGCGTGACCGGTGACCGCGACGCCCACCGTCCCGCCAACCGGCACCGTCACCGGCGCCGCGGGCACGGTCACCAGGCCGGCCGGGGCCGGGGCGCCCTGCAGCGTGACCGCCGAGACCGTGAACGTGAGCGTCTCCGGCTGCGCGCCCTGGTTGGCGACCATCGTGTACGCGGTCGCCGTCTGACCCGGAGCATGCGGCGCGGCGAGCCCGACCGGCGGTGTGAGGTACGGAACCACTGTCTGCTGCAGGGCCGCACCCACGTTCACCATGCCCCGGCCCTGCTCGAACGGCGTCGCACCCGACAGCGGCGTCGCGCTCGCGATCAGCGCGCCCTTGACGTACAGCGCGGGCCAGGTCGGGTGCTGCTGCATGAGCAGCGCCGCTGCGCCGGCGACGTGCGGGGCGGCCATGGACGTGCCGCTGCGCCGGTCGTATTGCGTGCCGACCGGGATCTCGGCCAGTGCGTCCGCGGAATGGGCCGCGACGATGCCGACCCCCGGGGCGACCACCTCCGGCTTGACGAGGTGGTTGTAGACCGGCCCGCGGCTGGAGAACGACGCCAGGCCCGACGTTCCGTTCGACGCCCCGACGGTCAGCGCGCCCGCCGCCGCGCCCGGCACGGCGATGGTGCCCGGCCCGCTGTTGCCGGCGCCGACCACGAACAGCACACCCCAGACCGCGTAGGTGTTGACCAGGTCGATGATCGGCCTGCTGTCGTCGGAGACCGGGAACCGCAGGCTCATGTTGACGACCTTGGCCTGCGCGGTCTCGACCGCCCACTCGATGCCCTCGAGCGTGTCGCTTTCGAGGCAGGCGTTGCCCGCGCAGACCTTGCCGATCACGAGGTCGGCGTCCGGGGCCACCCCCTTGTACAGGCCGCCGGACGCCGCGCCGGAGCCGGCCACGACGGACGCGACGTGCGTACCGTGGCCCTCCTCGTCGACCTCGGGGTCGGACGCGACGCTCACGAACGCCTCGGCGGCGACGACGTTTTGCAGATCGGGGTGCGTCGCGTCGTAGCCGGTATCCAGGACCGCGACGCGCACGCCGTCGCCGGTGTACCCGGCCTGCCAGGCCGGCGCCGTGTTGATCTGGCCGTTGCTGACGTCGTCGATGACCGTCCCGACTGCGTCGACCCAGAGTCTGGCCACCCGCCCGCCGCCGAGCGGCGCGGCGGCGTCGCCGAGACGGGCCTGCGGCTGCCCGCCGACGAGCGACTTCCACAGCGCGGGGGTCGCGGACTTGCGTACGTCGAGGACGTCCACGCCGAGGCGTTCGAACGAACGGGTGCGCACGCTGCCGCTCAGGGCGGCCTCCGGCGCCGACTTGCCGGGGGCGCGCTTGGCGAGGACCGGAATCTGTGCGCTGCGAGCGTCGCCGTAGCCCCACGCGAGCAGGCTGCTGACGTCGAAGAAGAGCGGGTCGACCTTGCCGGCCCGCAGCACGGTCAGCGCGTCGGCCGGCACCACCGCGATGGCCGGGCCGTCGGCGACGACGGTGAACGGGATGCGCTCGCGTCCCTTGGCGGGGGCGACCTCGGCGGTCGGGCGTCCGCCGACGGTGCGGACGGTCACCTTGTCGCCGGTGATGAGGGTGACGGTTCCTTCGACCGGTCCGGCTGTCGGACCGGGCGTCGGGTCGTTGGTGCCGGTGCCGGGTTCGGCGGCGGGGCGTACCCGGGTGGGGTCGTCGTGCGGCAGGCCGAGCGCCGCGACCTGGGCGGGGGTGGGTGCGGTGAGCGGTGCACCCGCCGCACCGGGGTCGGCGAGGGCGGTGGGGGAGGGCAGGGCGAGTAGTCCGGTGAGTGCGGCGGTGACTGCGACCGCCTTGACCTTGCCGCGTATTCGCATGTGCGTCCTTCCGGGGCCGGGGAGGTCCGCCCGGAGGGAACGCAGAGTCGGGCAACCGCCGGGCAGGGAGGGATGTGACAGGCGGTGCGGGTGTGGCGCAATTTGTGCGTCAGCAACCTGACACACAATCAGAACAATGACAATGCCTACCAGTTGGACGCGCGGGTGGTCGGCCTCGCCCCCGGCCCCGGCCCCGGCCGTGCCCGGGCACCAGCTCCTGTCCAGGCCGGCGCGGATCGACCCGACCCAAACCGCAAAGAGTCCTTCGCGAATATCTCTTTGCGAAGAACCCTTTGCGGTTTAGCGTGGACCGGGTGACGGACACCTCGAAGACGCCCGACGGCCCGCGGCGCGGCACGCACACCACGTACGGCTCCAGCGACCCCGACGCCGCCGTGCTGGACGCCAAGGGCCTACGCGCCCTGGCCCACCCGGTACGCGTACAACTCGTCGGCCTCCTGCGCAAACACGGCCCGTCGACGGCCACCCGCCTGGCCGAGCGCCTCGGCGTGAACTCCGGGACCGCCAGCTACCACCTGCGCCAACTCGGCGCGGCCGGTTTCGTCGAGGAGGACACGGGGCTCGGCAACGCCCGCGAGCGCTGGTGGCGTGCCGTGCACCAGGTCACCGAGCTCCGGGACCACGACCTCGCGGCCCTTGAGCCGGACGCCACCCTCGCGTACCTGCGCTCCGTCGCCGCCACGTACACCGTGCGCACCCAGCAGACGCTGAACAGCCTCCCGTCGATGCCGCGCGAGTGGCGGGAGGGCTTCGACATGAGCGACTGGGCCCTGCGGCTGACGCCCGCGGAGGCCGTCGCCTTGCGCGCCGAACTCAACGCCGTGCTCGACCGCCACCGCAGGGACCTGCCGGACACCGCGGCCGACGCACCGGAAGGCGCCCGGCGGGTCGGCGTCATCGCACTGCTCCTGCCCGAACTGGATACGCCCGAGTCGGACACCGGCCCGGACCCGGCCGCGGGAGCGAAGCCGTTGTGACCGAGCGAGCCCCCGCCCCGCGGCCGGAACCGGACCGGGACCTGGACCTGGACCGGGGCTCGGCCCAGGAAACGGGCTGGCGGTCGGTGCGTCCGCTGGCCGGGGTGCTGGCCGCCATGGCCGTGTCGCTCACCGGTACGCGCATCTCGGCGGTGGCCCTGCCCTGGTTCGTGCTCGTCACCACCGGCAGCGCGACCCGGACCGGTCTGGTGGCGTTCTGCGAGATGACGCCGTACGTGCTGGCAAAAGCGTTCGCCGGACCGGTCGTCGATCGGATCGGCCCGCGGTCCGTCTCCTGGACCACCGACCTGACCAGCGCCGTCGCCGCCGCCGCGGTCCCCCTGCTGCACGCCCTGGACCTGCTGTCCTTTCCGCTGTTGCTGGCGCTGGTCGCGATGGTCGGCGCGGCCCGCGGGCCCGCCGATTCGGCCAAGGAAGTCATGGTCCCGGAGGCCGCCGAACGCGCCGGCGTACCGCTGGAACGGGCCACCGGCCTGTCGGGCGTGACCGAGCGGCTCGCGTTCACCCTCGGCCCCGCGGTCGGCGGCGCCGTGGTGGCGCTGCTCGGCCCCCTGGTCGGGCTCGTTGTCAACGCGGCTTGCTTCGCCCTCGGATCGGTGGTCGTCGCGGTGGCGTTGCCGCGCGGTATGGGCCACCCGTACGAGGACGCCGCGGCGCCGGACGGCGACGGCGTGAAGGGCCGGGACGGTGGCGCGGACGGGGACGGGGACGGGGACGAGGACGGGGACGGGGACGGGGACGGTGGCGGGGGCGAGGAGCCGGGCTACTGGCGGCGGTTCGGCGAAGGCTTCGCGTTCCTGCGCGGCGAGCCGCTGCTGCTCACCGTCATCGTCATGGTGGGGATCACCAACCTGCTCGACATGGCGTTCGCCGCGGTGCTCATGCCCGTATGGGCCAAGGAGTCCGGCAACGGGCCGACCGCGATCGGCCTGACCGGCACGGTCATGGGGGCCGCGGCTGTCGCCGGGAGCCTGATCGCCGCGGTGGCCGCCCATCGGCTGCGCCGCCGGTTGGTGTTCTTCGCCGGGTTCCTGCTGGCCGGTGCGCCGAGGTTCCTGGTCCTCGCCGTGGACGCGCCGCTGGGAGTGGTGCTGGCCGTGTTCGCTGTGTCCGGGTTCGGGGCGGGCTTCCTCAACCCGGTGCTGGGGGCCGTGCTGTTCGAACGGGTGCCGCGGCGGATGCTGGGCCGGGTCAGCGCGCTCGGTGACGCGTTCTCCTGGGCCGGTATGCCGCTCGGCGGGCTGATCGCCGGTGCGGCGGTGGCTTCCGCCGGGCTGGTGCCGGTGCTGGTGGCGGGCGGGGCTGCGTACTTCCTGACGACGAGCCTGGCCGGACTGCGGCCGGAGTGGCGCGAGATGGACCGCGCCCGGGGACGGGCCGCCGCCGCGACGCGGAACCCCGGCCGCCATCCTGACCCCGGGAAGCACCAGGGGCCCGAGCACCCCGAGGTGCGCCCCGCGGAGAAGACGGAACCCGAACAAGACGACGACCCGCAGGGCCGGGCGCGCGCCGCGATGTGACGTCATCGACGTGAAGTCCGGCACAGGGTAAGGGACTTCCAGGGCCGGGCGCGAGGCGGTCTAGTCCGCACTGACCTTGTGCACGGCGGTGTCGTCCGGGGTCAGGGGTCGCCCGTCCGCGGACAGCACCTCCAGTGGGCGGAGCGGGCGGCCCTGCCGTACGTCGAGCAATTGCGAGTGCGATTCGCCGGGGGAGAAGCAGTTCTGCTCGCCCCACTGCCGCAGCGCCACGATGACGGGGAAGAGCGACCGGCCCTTGGGGGTCAGCGCGTACTCGCGGTAGGCGCTGCCGTCCGAGGCGGGCACGGATTCCAGGACACCGCCCGCGACCAGGGTGCGCAGGCGCGCGGTGAGGATGTTCTTCGCCACGCCCAGGCTGCGCTGGAATTCCCCGAAGCGGCGGCTGCCGTCGAACGCGTCCCGCACGATCAGCAGCGACCACCAGTCGCCGATGGCGTCCACCGACCGGGCGACGGGGCATGCGTCGTCGTCGAAGCGCGTCCTGCTGACCATGGCTTCCCTCGTTTCCACGCTGCCGCTCCATCTGGTTGCAACATGCTACCAAGGCCGTATAGCGTCCCAGTCTGGTAGCAAGATGAAACCAGAGAGCGAGAGGCACACACATGCCCGGAAACTGCGACGCGGCGACACGGCAGACCCTGGCAGGGGCGGGGGAGGGCGGCGACCCCACCCCATGCGCCCCGGCAGCCCACGACCCGGCGAACACGCGCCCGACAAAGGCGAGTTCCGCGGGCGGACGCACGGAAGGGAGCACGGACGGAAGCGCGGACCGGGAGGCCCCGGCGTACGTCCTGTCCCGCCGCGTCGTCACGCTCTTCGCCGTCGCCTGCGGTGCCGCGGTGGCCAACGTCTACTTCGCCCAGCCGCTCCTGGTGACCATGGGCGACGACCTCGCGATGAGCCCGGCACTGGTCGGCAGCGTGGTCACCCTCACCCACGTCGGGTACGGGCTGGGCCTGTTCCTCCTCGTACCGCTCGGCGACATCGCCGACCGGCGCCGCCTCATCGTGGCCCAACTGCTGCTCCTCGTCGGGGCGTTGGCCGTGATCGCGACCGCCCCCACCGCGGCGGTCCTGCTCGTCGGCATGGCCGCGACGGGGCTCCTCGCGGTCGTCACCCAGACGATGGTGGCTTTCGCCGCATCACTCGCCCCTCCGGCCGGCCGCGGCCGGGTCGTCGGCCTGGTCACCAGCGGCGTGGTCGTCGGCATCCTGCTCGCCCGCACCGCGTCGGGCGTCCTGGCCGACCTCGCCGGCTGGCGCTCCGTCTACGTCGCCTCGGCGTCCCTGACCGCGCTGCTCGCGCTCGTGCTGCACCGCGTACTCCCGCGCCACGTCGCCGCCCGGGCGTCGACCCTCGGGTACGGCCGGCTCCTTCGCTCCACCGTCACCCTCTTCGCCCGCGAACGGCTGCTGCGACTACGGGCCCTGTTCGGCCTGCTGGTCTTCGCCTCTTTCAGCACGCTGTGGAGCAGCATCGCGCTGCCGCTCAGCGAGGAGCCGTACGCCATGTCCCACAGCGCGATCGGCGCGCTGGGGCTGATCGGCGTGGCCGGCGCGCTGGCCGCGACCGCGGCGGGCCGCCTCAACGACCGCGGGCTCTCCGGGCCTACCACCGGCACCGCGCTGGCGCTGCTCGCCGTTTCGTGGCTGCCGCTGGCGTACACCCGCAGCTCGCTGTGGGCTTTGGCGGTCGGGATCGTCCTCCTCGACCTCGCCGTCCAGGCCGTCCACGTCACCAACCAGACCGTGATCTACGCACTGCACCCGGACGCGGGCAGCCGGCTGATCGGCGGCTACATGGTCTTCTACTCGATCGGCAGCGCCACCGGCGCCATCGCCGCGACCACCCTGTACGCGGCCGCCGGGTGGGGCGCGGTGTGCGTGCTCGGCGCCGCGTTCAGCTGTCTGGCCCTGGCCCTGTGGGCGTTCACCCGGAAGAGCACCCAGCCGGCCGCGTGACACCCGCAGCCCCGGCACCTGTCGGTCAGGCCGGGGCCAACCGGTCCGGCAGCTCGAAGAGCGGGAACAGCCGATCGGTGTCGCGGAAGAAGCTGATGCCGGTGATTCGGGACCCGGAAGTTTCAAGGACCTGGAGCGCCCAGGGCGCGTGGCCGCCGCCTTCGGCCAGCCGGTACTGGCCGAAGGCGGGAGCGCCGTTCGCCATGGTCGGGATCAGGCGGGAGTTCCGGCAGCCGACGGCGGGTCCCGTCAGCCACGCCCGGATGTCCCCGGCACCGCGCATCCAGGTCGCGTACGGCGGCAGCGACAGCGTGGCATCGACGTGCAGCAGCATGGCCAGCAGCTCCATGTCGTAGCGGGCGAACGCGTCGGCGTACCGTGCGGCCAGGGCCCGCTGCACATCGTCGGCGGGGCGAGCGGCCGGGTCCCCGCCGCCGGGTCCCCGGCGCGCGGCGAGCGTCGCGCGGGCGCGTTGCAAGGCGCTGTTCACGGCCGCGACGGTGGTGTCCT
Source organism: Streptodolium elevatio (assembly GCF_040649515.1). GTDB lineage: Bacteria > Actinomycetota > Actinomycetes > Streptomycetales > Streptomycetaceae > Yinghuangia > Yinghuangia elevatio. The sequence continues at coordinate 5,794 of NZ_JBEZFP010000177.1, read as the reverse complement.
GGAGTTCGGCGACTTCGCGCGCCGAGAAGCCGATGACCTCGCACAGCACCAGGACCGACCGCTGCGTGACGGACAGGTGTTGGAGTGCGGCGACGAAGGCCAGGCGGACGGACTCGCGGGTGGCCGCGGCGGTCGCCGGGTCCGCCGCCTCGGCCGACTGCGCGCGGGCGTCGGGGAACGGCCCGACCAGCAGCGCGTCGTCGAAGGCCGCGCCCGGCCCGGTGGCGCCGCTGACCGGGGATGCCAGGTCCATCGGCAGGGCCCGGCGCCGGGCCGCGGCCAGCGCGTCGAAGCACACATTGGTGGCGATCCGGTAAAGCCAGGTTCGCAGCGCCGAGCGGCCCTCGAATCGGTCGGCGCCGCGCCACGCCCGGATCATCGTCTCCTGCACCGCGTCCTCGGCCTCGAACGCCGAGCCCAGCATGCGGTAGCAGTAGCCGGTCAGTTCCGCGCGATGCCGTTCGAGGTCGTCCTGCCCCACCGTGCGCCCGGTGCCCGACATATGCGCCTCACCTCCCGGCTCTCGCGGCCTTCGTGGCATTTCTCGATCTGCCTTTGTCTGCTTTGGTCTCGTGCATGTCTCGCGGTCGGTCATCGTAGGCAGGGCCCCACAACGGCCACAAACCCGCTCGGGTTGGCCCGGTCGCGGGGCTCGGACTCGACCTGCCACAGGACTCGACCCGCCACCCCGGGCAGAGCCGCCGTTCCCGTTCTACGACGCGCCGCGTCCGAGTTCCGCGAGGCGGCCAAGGGCGGGGAGAGCGTCCGCGATCGCCCGGCGCTGCTCGGCGGTCAGCCGGGCGATGAGCGGCGCCAGGTGGCGGGCGCGGTCCGCGTGCCGCGATCGGCCGATCCGCCGGCCGGCCTCGGTGATGTGGACCAGTACGGCGCGCCCGTCGCCCGGGTCGGGGCGGCGCTCCACGAGGCCGTCGCGTTCGAGGCGGGTGACCAGCTGGGTGATTCCGGGCTGGCTGATCTGCTCGGTCCTGGCCAGTTCGGTCAGCCGCATCGGGCCGCCGCCGAACGCGAGGGTGTCGAGCACCGACAGCGTCGTGAAGGGCAGCTTCTCCAGCACCGGGAGCCGGATGTAGAAGCGGTTGAAGTTCTCGACCGCGGCCGCGAAGGCCTCGACGTCCAGCTCGGCTTTCGGCTCGACGCACGGTTCGACATTCGGTTCGGCGTCGCGGTCCGCGTCCGGTTCCGCGGGGCGGTCGTTCGAGGTGTGGTCCACGCCGAAAAATATATCGCACACTTATTTAAGTTGCTTATGCTGTTGGCGTGGGCGCGCCGCGGACCCGAGGTCCCGCGGTCCGCGCGCCTCGGCATGCGGCCGCGCGCCCACCCCCTCGTCGGCGCAAGGAGAGGAACCACCATGACTGTTCGTGTCGGCATCAACGGATTCGGCCGCATCGGCCGCAACGTCTTCCGCGCGGCAGCCACCCGGGACGCGGACCTGGAGATCGTCGCCGTCAACGACCTCGGCGACGTGCCGACGATGGCCCACCTGCTGGCGTACGACTCGATCCTGGGCCGCTTCCCGGGCGAGGTCACCGCGGAGCCGGGCGCGATCCGCGTCGGCGACAGCACGGTCACCGTCCTGGCCGAACGCGATCCGGCCGACCTGCCCTGGGGCGACCTGGGCGTGGATGTCGTCATCGAGTCCACCGGCGTCTTCACCCAGGCCGCCAAGGCCCGCGCGCACGTCGACGGCGGCGCGCGGAAGGTCATCATCGCCGCGCCCGCGAGCGGCGAGGACATCACCGTCGTGCTCGGCGTCAACCAGGACGCGTACGACCCCGACCGGCACACGATCATCTCCAACGCCTCGTGCACCACCAACTGCCTGGGCGTACTCGCCAAGGTCCTGCACGACGCCGTCGGCATCGAGTCCGGGATGATGACCACCGTCCACGCGTACACCCAGGACCAGAACCTCCAGGACTCCCCGCACCCGGACCTGCGCCGCGCTCGCGCCGCCGCGCTCAACATCACGCCGACCTCCAGCGGAGCGGCCAAGGCCATCGGCCTGGTCCTGCCCGAACTCCAGGGCCGCCTCGACGCGTTCGCGCTGCGCGTACCGGTCCCCACCGGCTCGGTCACCGACCTGACCGTCACCACCGGCCGGCGCACCACCGTGGAGGAGGTCAAGGAGGCGTACGCAAAGGCCGCCGCCGGCGCGTACCGGGGCCTGCTGTCCTACACCGAGGCGCCGATCGTCAGCACCGACATCGTCAACGACCCGGCCTCGTGCATCTTCGACGCGGAACTCACGCGCGTGCTCGGCCCGCAGGTCAAGGTCGTCGGCTGGTACGACAACGAGTGGGGCTACTCCAACCGCCTCATCGACCTGGCACTCCTCGTCGGCGGCGCGCTCTAAGGCCGGTATCGGGCCGTGATCAATCTGTGGGAATGAGTCGATCCCAGGCTGAGTCCGGTCGCCTGACAGGGAGACTTTTGTGCGCGACCTGCAAGGATGGCGCCATGTTGCAGGTTTGCCTCAACGGAGCGCGAAGCCGTGCCGAGTGCTCCCATCTGCCGGTGACCGCCGACGAGCTGGCGGTGGCGGCCCGTGCGGCTGTCGCCGCCGGCGCCGAGGACGTCCATCTGCATCCCAAAGATCGCGACGGTCAGGACACGCTGGAAGCCACCGCCGTCGCCGCCGCTGTGAGCGCGGTGCGAATTGCCGTCCCAGGTATCCCGGTCGGGGTCACCACCGGTGCATGGGCCACGGCGGACGCTCATGCCCGTGCCGCGCAGGTCCGGTCCTGGACCGTGCTACCTGACCACGCTTCCGTGAACTGGCACGAGGACGGCGCCGCCGATGTCGCCGCGGCCTTGCTGGACCGGGGGATCGGCATCGAAGCCGGCATCTACTCCGGTACTTCCGGAGCACAACGGTTTCTGGACTGGCCCGGATCCCGCCGAGTCCTGCGCGTCCTGGCCGAGATCACCGAGGCCGGCCCGCAGGACGCGCTCCATGCCGCAGCCGGCTTGCTGGATGAACTCGAATCGGTTGCCACGCCGATTCTCCTGCACGGCGAAGACACCGCCGCGTGGCCCATTCTGCGACTTGCGGCCTCCCGCCGCCTGGATGCCCGGGTCGGCCTGGAAGACGTACTCCACCTCCCCGACGGCGCTCCCGCCCCGGACAACGCGGCTCTCATCCGCGTGGCACGCGAGATCATTCAGGGCACACCGCAGGGCACGCCATAGCGAGCGTTGTTCCTCGAGGCTGAGGGATTCTTCGGGGAGCTGCTTCCTGCACCCGCCGGGCGTTCTGCCGCTTGCGGCTACTCGCCCGTGTGGCCGTCGATGCGCTCGCGGAGGAGGTCCGCGTGGCCGGCGTGACGGCCGTACTCCTCGATGAGGTGGATGAAGATCCAGCGCAGGCTGATCTCGGTGCCGCGCACCGGGTCGACGTACGTCTCGTCGAGCGACCGGCCCGCGGCCGTCGCGCGCACCGCGTCGAGCTCCCGCAGGTACGCGTCGAAGGCCGCGGCGGGATCCGCGCTGTCGACCGCGTCGAAGTCCGTGTCCGGCGCCTCCTCCGTGTAGTAGATGTCGGGGACGTCGTCCTGCCCGGCGAACCGCTGCCGCCACCAGTTGCGTTCCACCTCGGTCAGGTGCCGCACCAGGCCGAGCAGTGACAGGCCGGACGGCTCGACACTGCGCTGCCGCAACTGCTCGGCGGTCAGCCCGGCGCACTTGTTCAGGACCGTCTGCCGCAGGAAGTCGAGGTGGGACTCCAGCAGGAGCCGTTCGTCCCCGACGGTGGGCACGGCGACGCGGGGTTGCGCGGGGGGTGCAGTCCAAGTCATCGGGACATGATGCAACAGTCCGGCGGCACCGTACGCCTGTCAGTGCCCGCCGTTGCCGGTCAGGTAGCCGGCCGGCCAGATGACGCCGCCGATGATGAGGGTGGCAAAGAGGATGACGAACACTCAGCGCAGGATGCCCCGTTCGCTGCCGCGCTGGGACTCCCCGCGGCGCACCGGAACCGGCCGTGGCGCGGCGGTTCCGGCGCCTGCCTGCTCGGGCGCGGCGGATCCGAGGGCCGCGCCGTCGGGCGTGTCGCGAGGGCCGGGGGCTGGGGCACGCCCTCCGTTGAACACGGTGCGACGGCGGGACAGCGGGCGGCGTGCGGCGTGCGGACCAGCGTGCCCCAGTGCGCAGCGACCCGGTCGTCTCGGTATGCGCGGCGACACCTGGTATCCGCGCCGGGATTTCGGGGCTGGACCCCCGGCACCTGCGGTGGAAGTGTCGGTCGCGGAGAATCGCCGTGGGGCAAATATTACTGACAGGTAGACGTGGTGGCCGAGTCCCGTCAGCCGCCCGCCTCGCCGAACCACTTCGCGAGGTGTTCGCGAAGGTCCTGCCGGTCCCCGCCGACCCAGGCGACGTGGCCATCCGGTCGGAGCAGCAGCGCGGGGGCGTCGCCTACGTCGAGGTGCTCGCTCGCGTCGATGACGTCCGCGACGTGGTCGACCCGGTCGGCCCAGCTCTCCGCCGAGAGCCTGCCGCCGGTCTGGTCGAGGAGCAGTCCGCGGCCGGAGTGCATGAGCGAGTAGAGGCGCCCGTTCTGCCGCAGGCCGACGTCGCGCAGGCGGCGGCCCAGGAGTTCGTGGCCTTCGCCGAAGTCGTACCGGACGCCGACCGCGGTGATCATCTCGGTGACGTACCGGTTGACCTCCTCAAAGTCCATGAGCCTGCCGAGCAGATCCCGCAGCGCGGTCGGGCCCGGCCCCGCGCCCAGGAGGGTCATCTGCGCGCGGGTGTTCTCCAGTACGCGGGCGCCGACCGGGTGGCGTTCGGCGTGGTAGCTGTCCAGCAGGTCTGCCGGTGCCCATCCGTCGACGGCGGCGGCGAGTTTCCAGCCGAGGTTGAACGCGTCCTGCACGCCCAGGTTGAGCCCCTGCCCGCCGGTGGGCGGGTGGATGTGCGCGGCGTCGCCCGCGAGCATGACCCGGCCGACGCGATAGCGCTCGGCCTGCCGGGTCGCGTCGCCGAAGCGGGAGAGCCAGCGCGGCGAGTGCGCGCCGAAGTCGGTGCCGGCGTACGCGCGCAACTGCCGCTTGAACTCGTCGAGGGTGGGTGCGGCCGCACGGTCCTCGGCGACTCCTTCGGCGGGCACGAGGACGCGGTAGACCCCGGCACCGCCCTCCGGGATGGCGCCGAACCGCAGTTCCGTCCTGCGGACCTCGTCGACGACGGCGGCGATGGAGGCGGGGTCCTCGGTAAGTTCCATGTCGCCGAGGAGGGTCTCGACGGCGGACGGTTCGCCGGGGAAGCCGACGCCGAGCCGCCTGCGGACGGTGCTGCGGCCGCCGTCGCAGCCGACGAGGTAGCGGGCGCGCAGGCGGGTGCCGTCGGCGAGTTCGGCGGTGACGCCTTCGTCGTCCTGGTCGAGGCCGACCAGTTCCGCGCCACGGCGCAGGTCGGCGCCGAGTTCGCGGGCGTGTTCCTCCAGAAGTCGTTCGGTGACGGGCTGCGGGGTGGCGAGGCCGTACGGGTGCGCCGTGTCGACGGTGTCGGGCCACGGCTTCATGACCCCGCCGAAGAACCCGCCGACCTGGAACTTCTCGCTGACGGCGGCGAACCGGTCGAGCAGGCCGCGCTGGTCCATGATCTCGACGCTGCGGGCGTGCAGGCCGCGGCCGCGGGACTGGCCGGTCGGCTCGGTGAGCTGTTCGAGTACGACTACGTGGACGCCGTGCAGCCGGAGCTCGGCGGCCAGCATCAGGCCGGTCGGGCCGCCGCCGGCGATGATCACGTCGATGGTCATGTGGGGTCCCCC
>NZ_JBEZFP010000176.1:0-18231 GCF_040649515.1 Streptodolium elevatio | reverse complement strand
TGCAGACCCTCCCGCTAATGCGCGGGCGGGGGTGACTTTATTTTGGCGGCTTCGCCACCCGCACCCCCCTCCTCTGCGGGGTGTTCTGGCTCGGGTGGTGGGTGCGGTTGGGTGGGGCTGTTTCCGCTTCGCGGCGGTCTGCTCGGTGATGGTGTTCCGCCCCCCTGCAGACCCTCCCGCTAATGCGCGGGCGGGGGTGACTTTATTTTGGCGGCTTCGCCACCCGCACCCCCCTCTGCGGGGTGTTCCGGCTCGGGGGGTGAATGCGGTCGGGTGGGGCTGTTTCCGCTTCGCGGTGGTCTGCTCGGTGATGGTGTTCCGCCTCCCCTTTGATGGCCGTCCTGCCCGGCCGGTCCCCGCGTGACGGGAAACCCACCGTCACTTCCGACCCTCCTTCTTCGAGTCGGTCCCACCCCATGCCCGGCCCCCGACCGTCCTCTCCAGGGCAGTTCCCCGTCTCGGTGCCCCCTCCCTCCCGAGCCTTCGCGCCTTCCCGGAGGCGACCCGCTCCGCGCCGGTGTCCGCTCCCACTTCCAGACCGCCTCGCTCGCTCGGGGTGACCCCCTCGGCGACGGTGCCCACGCCCACCTCCGACCTTCCTCTCCGGGGCGGTTCCTCCCGGACCGGTGCCCGCACCACGCGGCCGGAGGCGGCCAGGTGGCGGCACTCCGACCGCGCTCAAACAAATGCGCCCACCCCCGGCCAAGGGCCGACCACCTACACCGTCTCCACCGATCAGCCCGGCTTGGTTTCCGCATGGCGGGTCGGGGGCGCCTCTACGATGATCGCCGTGACCCGACGCCGTAGTTCCCTCGCCTCATTTGCTCTGGTGATTTGTGCCGCGATGACGCTGTCCGCGTGCAGTTCGGACGACAAGAAGCCGTCCGCCGCGTCCTCTTCGGGAGCCGGCATCGCGGACACGCCGATTCCGGCCGCGCCCGGCGGGGACGAGATCGCGGATCTGCAGTCCCGTTGGTGGGGCTGGGCGGCGTCGCAGCCGGCGGCGACGAACCCGGTGTCCGACACCACCGGTCAGCAGTGCGCGCAGGGACAACCCGACGATGTGTGGTTCGTGGCCGGTACGTTCGGCGCCGATGCGAAGCGCACCTGCACGGTTCCGGCCGGTCGCGCGCTGGCGGGCCCGCTGCTGAACCGCACCGCGGACACCGTCGAGCAGTGCGAGGCGTTCATCGCGGCGTCGGACGGCGAAGTGGTCCTGGACGGCAGCCCGGTCGACGTCAAGAAGGTCGGGCCCGAGGCGGTCAAGTTCACCGGTGTCGCGGGCAATCCTGTGACCAATAGCGCCGGCGAGGTGTCCAAGCAGGGCTGTGGTCTGTGGTTCACGTTGGCCCCGCTCGCACCTGGCGCCCACAAGCTCACCATCAGCGGCGTCAGCGACGACTTCAAGGTGTCGGTCGAGTACACCCTCAACGTCGCCGGCTGAGGCCGCAGGTCGCGATCGAGCACGCGCCGAAGGCGAACCGGCGGGTCAGGCGAGGAAGCCGCGGAGCAACGCGGCTGTGCCGTCGAGGTGTTCGGCCATCGCCCGGCGGGCGGCTTCGGGGTCGGCGTCGATGACGGCCCGGACTATCGCGGCGTGTTGCACGGCGCTGTGCTCGATGTTGCGTTCGAGGACCGGGATGGCGTTCAGCAGGTCGTTGAGGCGCATGCGGACGTCCGCCGCGGCCGCGGTGAGGCTGGACGACCCGGTCAGTTCCGCGAGCGTCAGGTGGAACGCGGTGTCGAGGCGGCGGTAGTCCTCGGGGGCCGCGGTGTCGACGGCGTCGAGGCGGGCCAGGAGGAGGGCGCGCTGCGCCGGGTCGAGGCCGCGTCCGGCGAGGGTCTGCACCGCGCCGACTTCGAGCACCTCGCGGAAGGTGAGGGCGTCGTCGAGCGCCGGTCCCATGTCCTCGACGCGGCGGCGCGCCTCGCCCGGTTCGGGGGCCGGCGGCGGGCCGGTGACGAACGTCCCGCCGAAGCGGCCCCGGCGTACCTCGACGTGTCCGGCCTGCTGGAGCGCGCGGAGCGCCTCGCGGAGGGTGATCCGGCTGACGCCCAGGCGGGCGGCGAGGTCGCGTTCGGCGGGGAACCTGGCGCCAGGGGGTACGACGCCGAGCTTGATCGCGGCCATCAGGCGTTCGACGGTCTCCTCGAACGCGTTGCCCGCGCGGACCGGGCGCAGCACCGCGTCGGCCGTCGGATCGCCCCACGCCCGGGACTCGGACGCGCGTTCATCGGCGTCGGTCGGCACCGCACCACCCCCTCGACGCGCGGATTCTTTCATCCAATCAATGGACTGATGTTAGACCAATGAGATTGGATAGCCCCGAACGATGGCCGGACGACGGGAGATCGGTGTGACGCAGGGGAGGGCGGCCGTGGCAGGGGAACAGCCGTACGACGTGGACCGGCTCCGGGCCCGGATCGCCGAGGGGGAGATCGACACCGTCCTCGTCGCCTTCACCGACATGCAGGGCCGGCTCCAGGGCAAGCGCCTGTCCGCGCGCTACTTCCTCGAAGAGGTCGTCGCCCACCACACCGAGGGCTGCAACTACCTGCTGGCCGTGGACATCGACATGAACACCGTCGACGGCTACGCCATGAGTTCCTGGGAGACCGGGTACGGCGACTTCGTCCTCGTCTCCGACATGGCGACGCTGCGCGAAGTGCCGTGGAACGCGGGCACCGCGATGGTGCTCGCCGACCTGGCCTGGCCCGACGGACGCCCGGTGGTCGCTTCGCCGCGGCAGATCCTGAAGGCGCAGACGGACCGGCTCGCGGCCCTGGGGCAGCGCGCGATGGTGGGCACCGAGCTGGAGTTCGTCGTCTACCGCGACACGTACGAGCAGGCGTGGAACCGCGGCTACCGCGACCTCACGCCGGCCAACCAGTACAACGTCGACTACAGCGTGCTCGGCACCGCGCGGATCGAGCCGCTGTTGCGGCGCATCCGCAACGAGATGACCGCCGCGGGCATGTACGTCGAGTCCGCGAAAGGCGAGTGCAACCTCGGCCAGCACGAGATCGCCTTCCGCTACACCGAAGCCGTGCGCACCTGCGACCACCACAGCATCTACAAGAACGGTGCCAAGGAGATCGCCGCTCAGGAGGGCATGAGCCTGACCTTCATGGCCAAGCCCAATCAGCGCGAAGGCAATTCGTGCCACATCCATCTGTCGCTGCGCGGCGAGGACGGCCCGGTGCTGAGCGGTGACGGGCCGTACGGGCTCTCCAAGGCGGGCGCGCACTTCCTGGCCGGCCAACTCGCCACACTGCGCGAGTTCACCCTGCTGTACGCGCCGAACATCAACTCCTACAAGCGCTACCAGCCCGGCACCTTCGCCCCCACCGCCGTGCAGTGGGGGGTCGACAACCGGACGTGCGCGCTGCGCCTGGTCGGCCACGGCCAGTCGCTGCGTGTCGAGAACCGCGTCCCCGGCGGTGACGTGAATCCGTATCTCGCGGTCGCGGGCATGATCGCCGCGGGCCAGTACGGCATCGACAACGAACTGCCGCTGCCGGAACCGCAGATGGGCAACGCGTACACCTCCGGCGCCGAGACCGTGCCGACCACGCTGCGCGAGGCGCTGGACCTGTGGGAGAAGAGCGAGCTCGCGCGCACGGTGTTCGGCGACGAGGTGCACGCGCACTATGCGAACGCCGCGCGCGTGGAGCTGGCGGCGTATGAAGCGGCGGTCACCGACTGGGAGTTGTTCCGTGGCTTCGAGCGCATGTAGGGCGCGCGCATGGCGCGTGAGGCTGCCGGAGGTCGAACGCACACGGCCCGCGTGACGTGTCAGGTGAGTCGTCTGTGGCTCGGCGCGCGGCACACAACGCAGCAAGACATCGCAAGAGAGACAGAGAAAGGGCCGCGATGGCCGACGACGTCTTCGACGTGATCAACCCGGCGACCGAGGAAACGGTCGCCTCCGTGCCGATGGCGAGTGCCGCCGAGGTGGATGCTGCGGTACGCCGCGCCGCCGCCGCGTACCCGTCGTGGCGCGCCGTCGCGCCCGGCGACCGCGCCCGCCAGCTGCGCCGCTTCGCCGAGGTCGTCGACGCCCACACCGACGAACTGGCGGCTCTCGAAGTGGCCGAGGCCGGGCATCCGGTGGGCAACGCGCGCTGGGAGGTCGGCAACCTGCGCGACGTCCTGCACTACTACGCCGGTGCGCCCGAGCGCCTGACCGGGCGTCAGATCCCGGTGCCGGGCGGCATCGACGTCACCTTCCAGGAGCCGCTGGGCGTCGTCGGCCTCATCGTGCCCTGGAATTTCCCGCTGCCCATCCTCGGATGGGGCCTGGCGCCCGCGCTCGCGGCCGGCAACACGGTCGTCGCCAAGCCCGCCGAGCTGACACCGCTGACCGCGCTCAGGGTCGCCGAACTGGCACTGGAGGCCGGTCTTCCGGAGGGTGTGTTCCAGGTGCTGCCCGGCCGCGGAACCGAGGCGGGCCGCGCGCTGGTCGACCACGAACTCGTCCGCAAGATCGTGTTCACCGGCTCGACGGCGGTCGGCAAGGAGATCATGGCGCGCGCCGCGGGCGGCGTGAAGCGCGTGACGCTCGAACTCGGCGGCAAGAGCGCCAACATCGTGTTCGCCGACGCCGACCTGGAGAAGGCCGCGGCGGCAGCGCCGATGTCGTTCTGCGACAACACGGGGCAGGACTGCTGCGCGCGGAGCCGCATTCTGGTGCAGCGCGGCGCGTACGACAGGTTCCTCGAACTGCTGGAGCCGCACATCCTCGCGGTGCGCGCGGGCGACCCCAACGACCCGGCAACCGAGATGGGCCCGCTGGTCTCGGCCGCGCAACTCGACCGGGTGCGCGGGTACGTGACCGACGACGCACCCGTCGCCATCCGCGGCACGGTGCCGTCCGGCAAGGGCTTCTGGTACCCGGCCACGGTCCTGACGCCCGCCGATCCGCTGGACCGGACCGTCACCGACGAGATCTTCGGCCCGGTGACCGCGGTGATCCCGTTCGAGGACGAGGACGACGCGGTGCGCATCGCCAACGCGACCGTCTACGGCCTGGCCGGCTCGATCTGGACCCGCGACATCGGCCGCGCACTGCGGGTCAGTCGCGGCGTCGAGGCGGGCAATCTGTCCGTCAACTCACACTCCTCGGTCCGCTATTGGACGCCCTTCGGCGGCTTCAAACAGTCCGGCCTCGGCCGCGAACTGGGCCCGGACGCACTGGCGGCCTTCACCGAGACGAAGAACGTGTTCATCGGAACGGAGTGACCGATGACCGACAGAGCGAGCATCGGAACGGAGTGACCGATGACCGACAGAGCGAGCATCGGAACGGAGTGACCGATGACCGGACAAGCGCCATCGGTACGGAGTGACCGACCGATGACCGGCAACCGCCGCATCAAAGCACGTACGGAGGAACAGTGAAGCGTTTCGAGGGCCGCACGGCCGTCATCACCGGTGCCGGCAGCGGCATCGGCCTGGCCACCGCGAAGCGCCTCGCGTCCGAGGGCGCCAACGTGGTCTGCGTCGACGTCGACGAGACCGCGGGGGAGGCCGCGGCGGAGGCGGTGGCCGGCCTGTTCGTCAAGGCCGACGTCACCTCCGAGGCCGACGTCGAAGCCATGTACCAGGCCGCGTTCAACACGTACGGTCGCATCGACGTCGCGTTCAACAACGCCGGCATCTCGCCGCCCGACGACGACTCGATCCTGACCACCGGACTCGACGCATGGCGCCGCGTGCAGGAGGTCAATCTGACGTCGGTCTATCTGTGCTGCAAGTACGTCATCCCCTACATGCAGCGCCAGGGCAAGGGGTCGATCGTCAACACCGCGAGCTTCGTGGCCCGCATGGGGGCGGCGACGTCGCAGATCTCCTATACCGCGTCGAAGGGCGGGGTGCTGGCCATGTCGCGCGAACTTGGCGTGCAATTCGCGCGGGAGGGTATTCGTGTCAACGCCCTGTGCCCGGGGCCGGTGAATACTCCGCTGCTGCAAGAGCTGTTCGCCAAGGACCCGGAGCGCGCGGCACGACGACTTGTGCACATCCCCACCGGGCGCTTCGCGGAGGCCGAGGAGATCGCGGCGGCGGTCGCGTTCCTCGCCTCCGACGACGCGTCCTTCATCACTGCCGCCGAGTTCCTGGTCGACGGCGGGATTTCGGGTGCCTACGTGACACCGCTCTAGCCGCCCGCAAGAACCACGGCATCGTCAGCGAGACAGGTGGTACCTCTCATGCCCCGCCCCGTCATCGGCATCACCGCCTACAGCGAACAGGCCAAATGGGCCGCCTGGGACGTGCAGGCGACGCTCCTCCCGCAGGCGTACGTCGACCGTGTCGCGGCCGCCGGCGGGCTGCCCGTGCTCCTGCCGTCCGTGCCGGATGTCGCCGAGGCCGTCGACCGCATCGACGCGCTTCTGATCGCCGGGGGCGGCGACATCGATCCGGCCAGGTACCGGAGCGAGGCGCACGAGCGCACCGGGTTCGTGCGCCCGGCGCGGGACACGGCCGAGTTCGCGCTCGCCGAGCGGGCGTTCGACGCACGTATCCCGGTGCTGGGCATCTGCCGCGGCCTCCAGGTCCTCAACGTCCTGCGCGGCGGCACGCTGGTCCAGCATCTGCCGGACCGGCTCGGCGACGAGCGCCACGCGCCCGCTCCCGGGCAGTACGGGCGGCACCCGGTCTCCCTGGTGCCGGGGAGCCGCACGGCGCAGTTGTACGGGCGGACCGAGTTGGACGTCGCGACGTACCACCACCAGGCCGTGGACACGCTCGGCGCCGGACTCGTGGTGACGGGGCGGGCCCCCGACGGAACCGTCGAAGCGCTGGAGGTGCCGGGCCACCCGTTCGCGGTCGCGGTGCAGTGGCACCCCGAGGTGGACGACGACCTGTCGCCGTTCGCGGGACTCGTGGCGGCGGCCGAGGCGCGCTCGGCGTCGACGGTTGTCCCGGTCTGAGGCCGCCGCGCCGGAGGCGCCCGCATGCCGCGGTGCGCCCCGGCGCGCACGCCGGTGGATGTCAAGGACAGGAGACGCGCACCACAACGCGGGTCGGACTCAGGCGCATCACGGTTGCATGACGTACTGCCCCGATAGGCGAATTCTCCGGTTACCAATCAGTATGGTCGCCGGTCATGACCCCCCTCGCGTGGACCCTGTTCGCGGTGGCCGCCATCGTGGCGGTCGCCGACTGGGCCGCAGTCGGACGCGAGGATTTGCGGCTCGAAAGCCGGGCCAAGCCGGCCGTCATCGTGGCGCTCATAGCCGTGGCGGCCGCCCTCGACCCGTCCAGCGAGAGCCAGCGCGCCGCCTTCCTCATAGCCCTCGGCCTGTCGCTGACCCGCGATGTGCTCACGCTCGGGGGCGAACGGCACTTCGTGGCGGCCGTCGGCGCGTCCCTCGCGGCGCACGCGGCCTATGTCGTCGGGTTCCAGCAGGTCGGCTGGTCGTGGCTGTGGGCCGCGGCCGGCATCGTGGTCGTTCTGGTGGCAACTCTCGGGTACGCGGTCCGGCTTGTCCTCGGTGTCCGCGCGTCCCGTCCCATGTTGACGCTGCCGGTCGTGCTCTACATAGGCGTGCTGTCGGTCATGGTGGTGGCGGCGTCCGCGACCGGTCGGCCGACCGCGGTCGCGGGGGCGTTCCTGTTCTACTGCTCGGACGCCCTCGCCGGGTGGAACCGCTTCCGGGAGGAAACGCCGTACGCCCGCATCAGCATCGCGGTGTCGTACCACCTCGCGCAGATGCTCCTCGTCCTGTCGCTCGTCTGACGCGGGCGGCCTTCGCGGGGATATCGCGAGGTCGGCGGAGCACCATCCGGTACCCTGTGGCTATGCGTGCCGTACTGCTGCTTACCGGGCCGCGCTGAGCAGGACGGGCGACCACCTCGCATGAGGCGCTGTCGCCCACCTCGGCGCGGCGACCCCTCCTGTGCGAGGGGTTTTTGTATTTCCGGCAAGACCGCGTTATTTCGACGGCCAATACGACACGCACACGTGTGCACCCAGGAGCCCTGAGGACGATGACCGAGACGACGCAGGCCGCCGAGCCGACCGAGCCCTACCGCTACACGGCCGCCATGGCCGGCGAGATCGAGCTGCGCTGGCAGGACCGCTGGGAAGGGGACGGCACGTTCGAGGCCCCGAACCCGGTGGGCCCGCTGGCCGAGCCGGACAAGGTCGCGGGCCGCGAGAAGATGTTCGTGATGGACATGTTCCCGTACCCGTCGGGTGTGGGCCTGCATGTCGGCCACCCCCTGGGCTACATCGCCACCGACGTGTTCTCCCGGTACAAGCGCATGACCGGGTTCAATGTGCTGCACACCCTGGGCTACGACGCGTTCGGCCTGCCCGCCGAGCAGTACGCGGTGCAGACCGGCACGCACCCGCGCATCACCACCGAGGCGAACATCGCCACCATGCGCCGTCAGCTGCGCCGCCTGGGCCTGGGCCACGACCCGCGCCGCTCGATCTCGACGATCGACCCGGACTACTACCGCTGGACGCAGTGGATCTTCCTGCAACTGCGCACGTCCTGGTACGACACCGAGGCCGACGGCGGCAAGGGCCGCGCGCGGCCGATCGCCGACCTGGTCGAGCAGTTCGAGAAGGGCACCCGAGCGGTTCCCGGCGGTGGGGTGTGGGCCGACCTGAGCCGCGCGGAGCAGGCGAAGGTGGTCGACGGCTTCCGCCTGGCCTACCTGTCCGAGGCGCCGGTCAACTGGTGCCCAGGTCTGGGCACCGTGCTGGCGAACGAGGAGGTCACCGCCGACGGGCGCAGCGAGCGCGGCAACTTCCCGGTGTTCAAGCGCAGCCTGAAGCAGTGGATGATGCGGATCACCGCGTACTCCGACCGGCTGATCGACGACCTGGACACGCTGGACTGGCCCGAGCCGATCAAGCTGATGCAGCGCAACTGGATCGGCCGGTCCGAGGGCGCGCACATCGACTTCGCCTTCGTGGGCCACGAGGACGTGTCCGTCCGCGTGTTCACGACCCGTCAGGACACCCTGTTCGGCGCGACGTACATGGTCCTGGCGCCCGAGCACGAGCTGGTCGGGGCCGTCGTGCCCGACGCCTGGCCGGCGGGTACGCCGGAGGCGTGGACGGGCGGGGCGGCCACCCCGGCGGAGGCGGTCGCGGCGTACCGTGCCGAGGCCGCGTCCAAGTCCGAGGTCGAGCGGCAGACCGAAGGCCGTGACAAGACCGGTGTCTTCACGGGCGCTTACGCGGTCAACCCGGCCGGCGGCACGGCCGTCCCCGTGTTCATCGCCGACTACGTGCTGGCCGGCTACGGCACCGGCGCCATCATGGCGGTGCCCGCCCACGACCACCGGGACTTCGAGTTCGCCCGCAAGTTCGAGCTGCCGATGATCTGCGTCGTCGAGCCCGACGACGGCCGCTCGACCGACCCGGCCACGTGGGACGACGCGTTCGTCTCCAAGACCGCCCGGATCGTCAACTCGGCCACGCCCGACTTCAGCCTGAACGGCCTGGACGTGACCGAGGCCAAGCGCGCCATGGACGCGCATCTGGCGGCGCAGGGCGTCGGCGCGCCGACCGTCACCTACCGGCTGCGGGACTGGCTGTTCAGCCGCCAGCGGTACTGGGGCGAGCCCTTCCCGATCGTCTACGACGAGGACGGCATCGCGCACGAACTGCCGGACTCCATGCTGCCGGTCGAGCTGCCGGAGATCGACGACTACAGCCCGCGCACGTTCGACCCGGACGACGCCGACTCGCAGCCCGAGACGCCGCTGTCGCGGCGCGAGGACTGGGTGACGGTCGAACTGGACCTGGGCGATGGGCCGCGTACTTACCGCCGCGAGACCAACACGATGCCCAACTGGGCGGGTTCGTGCTGGTACGAACTGCGCTACGTGGACCCGACCAACCCCGACCAGCTGGTCGACCCCGAGAACGAGAAGTACTGGATGGGTCCGCGTACCGCGGGCGCGTCCGGCGGCGTCGACCTGTACGTCGGCGGGGCCGAACACGCCGTGCTGCACCTGCTGTACGCGCGTTTCTGGCACAAGGTGCTGTTCGACCTGGGCTACGTGTCGTCGTTCGAGCCGTTCCACAAGCTGTTCAACCAGGGCTACATCCAGGCCTTCGCCTACACCGACGCGCGCGGTGTGTACGTGCCGGCCGAAGAGGTCACGGAGGAGGACGGCAAGTTCTTCTTCGGGGTCGAAGAGGTCAAGCGCGAGTACGGCAAGATGGGCAAGTCGCTGAAGAACTCGGTGACTCCCGACCAGATCTGCGAGGAGTACGGCGCGGACACCCTGCGCCTGTATGAGATGTCCATGGGCCCGCTGGAGGCCTCCCGCCCGTGGGACACGCGCGCGATCGTCGGCTCGTACCGCTTCCTGCAGCGCCTGTGGCGCAACATCATCGACGAGTCGACCGGTGAGGTGCGGGTCGCCGACACCGAGCCCGACGAGGCGACGCTGCGCGCGATGCACAAGGCGATCGACGGCATGCGCAAGGACCTGGAAGGCATGCGGTTCAACACGGCCATCGCCAAGGCGATCGAGCTGAACAACCATCTGACCAAGCTGGACTCGGTGCCGCGCCCGGTCGCGGACAAGTTGGTCCTGATGGTCGCGCCGCTGGTGCCGCACGTCGCCGAGGAGCTGTGGGCGCGCCTGGGCCACGACGGGTCGCTGGCGCACCATGACTTCCCGGAGGCGGACCCCGCGTACGTCGTCGACGACACGGTGACGTGTGTCGTGCAGATCAAGGGCAAGGTCAAGGCGCGCCTGGAGGTGCCGCCGGGCATCGGCGAGGACGACCTGCGCGAACTGGCCCTGGCCGACGCGGCGGTCCAGTCCGCGCTGGGCGGCGCGGCGGTGCGGATGGTGGTCGTACGGCCGCCCAAGCTGGTGAACATCGTTCCGGCGTGAGCCGGGCACGGACGCGCCCGTCGGGCCGCGTCCCGACGGGCGCGGACGGTCTTCTCCGTCCGCGCCCGTTCTGTTCGAGGGTGATTCGCCCACGTTCGTTTCCCTGCCGTGTACGGTGCATTTCCGGGCTGTGACGATCGCCCTGGATCGCGGTGTTTTCGTCCGGCGCGGACGCCCGGTGCCTCAGCGGCGCTACTGTTGGGGCATTCGCAGGTGGCGACCTGGGAGGAGACCAGCCGTGTCACTCGCCTCGGACGGTGCGCAAGCCGTCGCCCTCTTCCTGGGCGCAGGGGTCGCCGCGCTGATGGTGCTGATCGGTGTGGTGGTGATCATCGGGGTGATGGTGCGGCGTGCGGTGCGGCGCAGAATCGACCGGCATGCGCCGCGCCTGCGGGGCCTGGTGGACGACGCGGCGTCGCGGGCCCGCGCGTACACCCGCCCGGGTGGCGCCGGCGAGGCGGCC
This sequence comes from Streptodolium elevatio, assembly GCF_040649515.1. Taxonomy (GTDB): domain Bacteria; phylum Actinomycetota; class Actinomycetes; order Streptomycetales; family Streptomycetaceae; genus Yinghuangia; species Yinghuangia elevatio. Next base: position 6,892 of record NZ_JBEZFP010000176.1, on the reverse strand, counting down.
CGGCTGCGGTCCGCGGTACGCAAGTCCCTCGAACACACCCGCAGGGTCCTCGACGCCGGCTACGCGCGGGACACCCAGCTCGCCGAGGCCCGGCAACTCCTCGCCCGCCTCGAACGCTTCGCCGAGGGGCTGGACACCGACCTGCGGATGCTGGAGCGCGAGCCGGACCCGGTCCGGATGGAGCGCGAGCTGCCCGCGCTGCGCGAACGGGCCGAGCGGGTCCAGCACGCCGCCGGGTCGCTGCGCTGGGCCGCGCAGGACCGCGAGCAGGTTCTGGCGCACGACGACCTCGACCGGCTCGGGCGCGAGGTCGAGCAGGAGGTCGCGGCGTTGCGCGAGACCACGCAGGCGGCCAAGGACGCGCTCGGCCCCTGACATGTGCGCGACGCGTTTGCCGGGCAGGTCGCGCGGAACGGAGGATGTGCGGCCGACGTGCGACCGGTGTCCGACCGCCCGGGTGCGGTGAACGTTTTCCTCGTCCCTTGTCCCTTCGCCGACGGGTAGCTTCAGCCCCATGACGACCGAAGTCGCGATCGTTACCGATTCCACGGCGTACCTGCCCGACGCGGTCGTCGAGCAGCACGGCATCGTCGTCGTGCCGCTCAAGGTCGTGCTCCGCGGGCGGCCGCTCGACGAGGGGACGGAGGCGACGCCGGCCGGCCTTGCCGAGGCGCTGCGGCAGAAGCGCGTGGTGACGACGTCGCGCCCGTCGCCGGAGACGTTCGCGGAGACGTACCGGCGGGTCGCGGAGGGCGGCGCGCGCGAGATCGTGTCGGTGCACTTGTCGGCGGAGCTGTCGGGCACGTACGAGGCGGCACTGCTGGCCGCACGAGAGTCCCCAGTGCCGGTCCGTGTGGTCGATTCCCGGACACTGGCCATGGCCATGGGCTTCCCGGTCCTGACCGCGGCCGAGGCGGCGGCGGACGGCGCGTCGGCGGAGGACGCGGCGACGGCGGCGGAGAAGCGCGCGGGGGCGACCTCGGGATTCTTCTACGTGGACACGCTGGAGTACCTGCGGCGCGGCGGGCGCATCGGCGCCGCCGCCGCGCTCATGGGCGCGGCGCTCGCGGTCAAGCCGCTGCTGCACGTCTCGGACGGTCGGGTGGCCCCCCTGGAGAAGGTCCGCACGTCTGCCCGTGCCATCAGCCGGCTCGAGGAGATCGCCTTGGAAGCGGCCGGCGAGGGCCGGGTCGATGTGGCCGTGCACCACCTGGCCAGCCCGGACCGCGCCGAGGCGTTGGCCGGTCGACTGCGCGAACGCCTGCCGCAGCTGGGGGAGTTGTACGTATCCGAGGTCGGCGCGGTGATCGGCGCGCACGCGGGCCCGGGGCTGCTCGCCGTGGTGGTCTCCCCGAAGTAGGGCGCAGGCGCGGTTCGTTCGGCGTGTCGCGGGGCGTCGCCATCTACCTCATCTCCACGGCCGCGGTCGAGCCCGTCGTCCACAGGCTCGGGGTTGTCCACAGATTTCGATCACCGGCGCGGGGCGCCCGACTTCGCCGCCTAGCGTCGAGGCATGTCGAAATCACCGAACCCCCGGACCGCCTCCCGACTCGCCGCGTTGTTCCCGGCCGACGCCGCCCCCGGGCGGCACGCAACCGATGCCGCGCTCGGGCCGCACCGTTCCGACGACCCTGCCTCCTCGCGCCACGCCGCGGCGTCGCCCGAGACCCCGCCGCCCGGCGTGCCGCCACCCGGTCCGGACCCGTGGGCGGGCGTCCCGGAGCCCGTCGGCAGCGGGCCTCGGGACGCCTCGGCCGACCGAGACGCCTCGGCTGAGCCGCTGCCCGCCGCAACCCGCTTCGCCGCGACGGTCGCGGACCGAATCCCGCCCGGTCTCAAGGCGTTCCGCATCGCGGTGGACGGGCGGGTGGTGGCGGCGGTGGCCGCCCTGGCACTCCTCGCGATCGTCATCGCCGGCGTGGGCTGGTGGCGGTCGCGTCCGCAGACGGTGGCGGTGCCTGCGGCCGTCGCGGCCTCCGCCTCCGGGGCCGCTGTCGGGGCCGGTTCCGGGACCGCTGCTCCCGGTGCCACCGCGGGATCGCTCGGCTCGGGCGCCTCCCGGCCGGATCCGCTTGCCTTGCCCGCCTCGGCTGCCCTGGCGGCTCCGACCGACCCCTCCGCGGCCGCGGCCGCCGCGTCGGTGTCCGTCCATGTCGTCGGACGCGTCGCCCGCCCCGGCCTGTTCGCCCTCCCCGCCGGATCCCGCGTCGACGACGCCCTCAAGGCGGCCGGCGGGGCGCTCCCCGGTACGGACCTGGCCGCTCTCAACCTGGCGCGTGTGCTGTCCGACGGCGAGCAGGTGCCGGTCGGTGTGCCCGGGGCAACCGCCGTCCCGGCCCCGGCGGGTGCGCCCGCGGCGTCCGCGGCGGGGAAGGGGGCGGCGAAGGGCGCGGCAAACGGCGCGGCGGCCGGTGTCGTCGACCTGAACACGGCCACCGCCGAACAACTCGAGGGCCTGCCCGGCATCGGCCCCGTCATGGCCGCGAGCATCCTCGACTGGCGTCGCGCGCACGGCCGGTTCACCTCGGTCGAGCAACTCCGCGAGATCCGCGGCATCGGCGAACGCCGCTTCGAGGAACTCCGCCCGAGGGTGCGCGTATGAGCACGCCACCGGTCCAGGGCCGCCCGGGCGATGCCGCCCGTACCGCCGCGGTCGACCTCAGGCTCGTTCCGGGCGCCGTTGCGGCCTGGGGTGCCGCGTGGTGCGTTCCGGCCGTACGCCCGGTCGTGGCCTGGACGTTCGTCGGCGGCTGCGTGGTCGGAGCAACCGCCCTGTCCGCCCTGTGCCGGGGGCGCACGATTCGCGCCACGGCGGCCGTCGCCCTCGTCTGCTGTGCGGCCGGTGGAGCGTCCGCAACCCTGCAGACCTCCGCGCAGCGGGCCGGGCCCGTCCGTGCGCTCGCCGACCGGGGCGCCACCGTCACCGCGCAACTCACCGTCACCGGCGACCCGACAGTGGTCGTCCCCAAGGTCCGCGGCACATCGCTCGGTACCGCGAAGTTCCGCATCCCGGCGCGCGTCGACCGGCTCGTCACCCCCGCCGGCCCGTCCGTGCGCCTGCGAACTCCCGTGCTGATTCTGGCGACCGGGCAAGCCCCGTGGCCTCGGCTGCTGCCCGGCACACGCATCAACGCGGCCGGCCGGCTGGTCGCCGCCCGGCCGGACAGCCCGGCGACCGCGCTCCTCATCGTCGAATCCGCGCCCCGGGTGACCGGCCGTCCGTCCGACCACCAGCGACTGGCGGGCCATGTCCGGGACCGGCTGCGCCGGGCCTGCGCAGGTCTGCCCGCCGCACCGCGCGGGCTGCTCCCCGGCCTGGTCGTCGGCGACACCTCAGCCGTTCCCCTTGGTCTCACCGAGGACTTCAGGACCACCGAACTCACTCACCTGATGGCGGTGAGCGGCACCAACATCACCATCCTGCTCGGCGCCGCGCTCCTGACATTCCGTCATGTGGGGGTCCGAGGGCGCGCGTTGCCCGTGCTGGGTGCGGGGGCCGTGGTGGGCTTCGTCGTCCTCGCGCGCCCTGAACCCAGCGTGCTGCGGGCCGCGCTCATGGGGCTGGTGACGCTTGCCGCCCTGTTCGGCGGGTGGCGCCGCCACGGCCCCTCCGCCCTGGCCGCCGCGGCACTGCTCCTGGTCCTGCTGGACCCGGCGCTGGCGCGCAGTTTCGGATTCATCCTCTCGGTGCTGGCCACCGGAGCCCTGCTGCTGATCGCCCCGCGCTGGGCGGCGGCCCTCGTGCGCCGCGGCTGGCCCGCCCCGATCGCCGTGGTCGTCGCGGTCCCGTGCGCCGCCCAGGCCGTCTGCGCCCCCGTTGTCGTCACCTTCACCGAGCGGGTCAGCATCGTCGCGGTCCCGTGCAACCTGCTGGCGGAGTTCGCCGTCGCACCCGCGACCGTGCTCGGGTTCGTCGTGCTGCTCGTGGCGCCCCTGCACATCCCGGCCGCCGCCCTGGTCGCGCACGTTGCGGCGGTGCCGGTGGCGTGGATCGCCCTGGTCGCCCGCACCGGGGCGGCGTTCCCCGGAGCCACCGTCGGCTGGCCCGGCGGCCTGCCGGGCGGTCTCGCCCTCGCCGTCGTCACCGTCGCCGCGATTCCCCTCACCCGTGCGCTCGTCCGGCGGCCCGTCGCCGTCACGGTGCTCGCGGCCGTGGTGCTCATCGCGTTGCTGCGCCCCCAGCCGCTCATCCGTCCCCTCACCGGGTGGCCGCCGCCCGGCTGGCACTTGGTGGCCTGCGACGTCGGGCAGGGCGACGCCTTCGTGCTCAACGCCGGACACGGCCGAGGCGTCGTGGTGGACACCGGCCCCGACCCGCACGCCGTCGACCGGTGCCTGCGCGACCTCGGCATCGACCGCGTCCCGCTGGTCATGCTCAGCCATTTCCACGCCGACCACGTGGAGGGCCTGCCCGGTGTGCTGAACGGCCGGGCGGTCGGCGCCGTCGAGACGTCCGGCCTGCGTGAGCCGGCCGGCGAGGTCGCCCGCGTACAGCGCTGGGCCGAGGCGGCCCGGGTGCCGGTGCAAACTGCCCGGCACGGCGAGCAACGCGTCGTCGCCGACGGTGCGCTGCGGTGGCGGGTGATCGGCCCGCGTGATCCGCAGGCCGTCCGCCGGTACCGCGGTTCGGCGCCCAACAACGCCAGCACGGTGGTCCTTGCCGAGGTCTCCGGCATCCGGATCCTGTTCACCGGCGACGTCGAGCCGGAGGCCCAGCGGGCGCTGCGCGCCGACCTGTCCGGCATCCGGGTGGACGTCCTCAAGGTCCCGCACCACGGCTCGGCGCGGCAGGACCCGGCGCTGTTCCTGGGCCTGCGTCCGCGACTGGCGCTCGTCTCGGTCGGCGCCGGGAACACCTACGGCCATCCGAGCCGTGCGGCGCTCTCGCTCCTCACCGCGGCGGGCGCACACACCGCCCGTACCGACCTCCAGGGCGCAATCGCCTTGTCCGGTACGGCCAAGGACCTGCGCATCACCACCCGCCCCCGGTCCCGGGTCGTCGCCCGAGGCGGCCCGCCGGCCCGTCACGACCACGGCCACGCTGCACAAAGTTCTGCCTTGAATCGCTCGGCGCTCTGTGGTTGCTTGAGTCCGTCAAGTAAGTCGGAGGGACCACAAGTCCAGGCACGTGTCACCACAGGCAGGGTTCCGAGGAGCACGGCGCACCGAGCCGTTCCGCCGGGGGAACGGGCCCTCAGCGCCGAGGAGTCGCCGATGTTTCCGAGAACCATGCCGCCCCGCCGCTCCGCCCCGCGCGTCCGGCGCCGAAGGCTCGCGGCGGTGGCGGCGGCCGCCGCCTTCGCCCTGTCGGCCACCGCGTGCGGGGGCGGCTCCGACGACGGCGGTTCCGCCGGCGGCACCGCGCAGCGGGGCGGCTCGGTCACGATCCCGCTGCCGGTGGAATCGCGCGGGCTCGACCCGTTCACCGCGTCCTACACCGGCTCGGCCGACTCCAGCCGGATGGCCGCGCTCTACGACTTCCTGGTGTACCTGGACCCGGCCGACGGCAAGGTCAAACCGCGCGTCGCGGAGAGCCTCATCCCAGACGCCACCGGCGCGGTCTGGACGCTGAAGATCAAGCCCAACGTGAACTTCAGCGACGGCACGCCCTACGACGCCGCCGCGGTCAAGGCGAACTGGGACGCCAACAACGACCCGGCGATGAGCTCCATCCACCGCGCCAACATGGCCGGTGTGACCAGCGAGGTCGCCGGGCCGCTGGAGCTGCGCATCACGCTGGCGAAGCCCAACCTGAACTTCGACCGCACGGTGGCCAACGGCCTCGCGCACATCGCCTCGCCCACCGCGTTCAAGGCCGACCCCAAGGGGTTCCCGAGCAAGCCGGTCGGTGCCGGCCCGTTCCTGCTCAAGGAGTGGGTGCGCGGCAGCCAGCAGGTCATGGTGCGCAACCCCACCTACTGGCAGGCCGGGTTGCCCATGCTCGACCAGATCACCTTCACGGTCATGCCCGACAGCACGCAGCTGCTCAACACCCTGGGCAACAACCAGGCCGACATCACCGTGACCTCCAACGGGGAGGCCGAGGAGATCGCCGCGACCAAGAACCTCGAGGCGATCACGACCCAGGTCTACGGCGGCCAGTACTTCCTGATGAACATGCGCCGCGCGCCCTTCGACGACCCGCGCGCCCGGCGCGCGATGGCCATGGCCTTCGACGGCGCCGCGATGATGCAGACCCTCTACCAGGGCGACATCAAGACCGCGGACGGACTCTTCCCCGACAACTCCCCGCTGATCGACCCGTCGGTGTCGGCGCAGCCGGCGTACAACCAGGCCGAGGCGCAGAAGCTGTTCGACGAGCTGGCCGCCGAGGGCAAGCCGGTCAACTTCACGTACCTCACGCAGCAGAACGCCAACGCGCGCAAGACGGCCGAGTACATGCAGAGCCGACTGGCCCAGTACAAGAACGTCAAGATGGAGGTCGAGGCCCTGGAGGTCACGGCGTACATCACCAAGGGGCTGGTCAACCGCGACTTCCAGGCCCAGAACTTCGGTATGTGGCTGGCCGACCCGGACCCGGGCATCGACAGCCTGTTCCGTACCGGTTCCCCGACCAACTACTCGGGCTACGCCAACCCGGCGGCGGACGCGGCGCTCGACCAGGCGCGGGCCGCCACCACGCCGGAGGGGCGGCGTGCCGCGTACTCCGAACTGGTCAAGCTCACCGCGCAGGACGTGCCGTTGTTCGTCTGGCAGGAGGCGACCACCTCGGTCATCCACCGGCCGAGCGTGACCGGGTTGCAGGTGGTCAACGACGGTGCGCTGGTGGTGGACCAGATCGCCCTGAAGAAGTGACCGGGCACGCGGGCCGCGGCGGGGTGCCGCGCTCGTAGTGACCCCCCGGGCCCGTCCGGCCGCGGGTCACCGCGGC
>NZ_JBEZFP010000175.1:0-18235 GCF_040649515.1 Streptodolium elevatio | reverse complement strand
CCGTACCCAACGAGCGGAGTTGCGCGGCCAGTTGCTCGGAGTCGGCGGTCATACCGCCGACGTTCGCGTGGAACTTCGCCATAGCGCCTTGCGGCCGTGCACCAGGTGGCTGCGGTTGAGCTTGGTCGACACGTGGACCGTCAGTTCGCAGCCGCGCAGCGCCTCGGCCGTACGCTCGGTGTCGGGCGCGGCGCGCGCGAAGTTGCCGCCCATGCCGACGAACACGCGTACGTCCCCGCGCAGCATCGCCTCGATGCCGCGGACCGTGTCGTACCCGGGTTCGCGGGGCGGGTCGATGCCGCACACCTCGGCGAGGCGGTCGAGGAACTCCGCGCCCGGCCGGTGGTTGATGCCGCAGGTGCGGTTGCCCTGCACATTGCTGTGCCCGCGGATCGGACACGGCCCCGCGCCCTCGCGGCCGATGTTCCCGCGCAGGAGCAGCACGTTGACGATCTCGCGGATGGTGTCGACGCCGTGCTCCTGCTGCGTGATGCCGAGGCACCAGGTGAAGACGGTGCGCGAGGCCGCGGCGTACACGGCCGCGGCCTGTTCGATGCATTGCCTGCGCAGCCCGGAGGCCTGCTCGATGTCCTCCCACGCCGTGGCCCGGCACAGGTCGCGGTACGCCTCGAATCCGGTGGTGAAGCGCGCCAGGAACTCGTGGTCCAGGACTGCCGGATCGTCCTCCGCCGCGGCCAGCACGGCCTTCGCGATGCCGCGCAGCAGAGCCTGGTCCCCGCCGATGCGCGGCTGCAGGTCGAGCGTCCCGGTGGGAGTGGCCTTGAACGCGGCCATCGCGCGGAACTCGTGCGGCACGATCGTGCGGCCCGACGCCGCCTCCAGCAGCGGATTGACGTGCACGACCTGCGCGCCGCGCCGGTACGCGTCGGCGAGGGCGGTCAGCATGCGCGGCACGTTGGAGGCCGCGTTGACGCCCATCACGAAGATGGCGTCGGCGAGTTCGAGGTCCTGGAGGTCGACCGTGCCCTTGCCGGTGCCGAGTGCGGCGGTCAGCGCCCGGCCGCTGGCCTCGTGGCACATGTTGGAGCAGTCGGGCAGGTTGTTCGTGCCGAACTCGCGTACGAACAACTGGTACAGGAAGCTCGCCTCGTTGCTCAGGCGCCCGGAGGTGTAGAACATCGCGCGGTCGGGGGAGTCCAGCGCCCGCAGCGTGTCGCCGATGACGGAGAAGGCCTCGGGCCAGGTGATCGCGACGTACCGGTCGGAGTCCGGGTCGTACGCCATGGGCTGGGTCAGCCGACCCTGGTCCTCGAGCGCGAAGTCGGGCCACGACAGCAACTCGGTGACGGTGTGTGCCGCGAAGAACTCCGGGCCGACGCGCTTGTGCGTCATCTCCCAGGTCGCGTGCTTGATGCCGTTCTCGCACAGGTCCAGGTGCAGGCCGTCGTACGCGTCCGGCCACGCGCACCCCGGGCAGTCGAAGCCGCGGTCCGCGTGGTTCATCGTGTCCATCAGCCGCACGGCCGTGACCGGCTCCTCGGCGCGCGCGACCACCTTCGCGACCGACTTGGCCGCTCCCCAGCCCGCGCTGGGGTGCCGGTACGGCTCCCGGGACGGATCCCCGTCGCCCGCGGGCCCGAAGCCGGTGGCCGGCGTGGCGGCGACCCCGTCGTCGGAAGTGCCCGGGCCGGATGCGCGGGGACCGGAGGAGGGAGGAGGGGTGTCGGGCATCGACTCGGCCTTTCGTGCGTCGGCCGCGCACGGGTACCCCTCGGTTCGCACCGGCGAAACATCGGCGACGTGTGGCGGCGACGCGCGCGGCGGCCCGCTACGGGGCGTCCATGTCCTGCTCGCCGACGCGCCGCACGACCGCCGCGTGCCGCCGACCCGTGGCGAACTTCACCGGGATCATCAGCAGCCACAGCCAGATCGCGTGTCCGCCCAGCGGCCAGGCCAGCGGGATGGACACCGCGAACACCGCGACCGTCGCCCCCGTGTCGGTGATCCACGACCGCATCAGCTCGGGCGGAATCGGGTGTTCGTTGAGCCACGGGCGTCGCGCGCGGAGCAGCACCAGTCCGATCTGGGTCACGTCCGTGGCGGCGATCGTCGCGGCGTAGACGGCCACCGACACCGGCTCGTTCCCGTACTCGGACAACAAGGAGGTGGGGAACGGCAGGAACGCGATGAAGCCGAGCCCGAGCAGTGTGACGGCGATGATCGGCCGGTCCACCGCCCGCAGGCCGCGCAGCACGCGCCCGTGGTCGAGCCAGAAGGCGCCGATGATGACGAAGCTCAGGGCGTACGCGGAGATCTTCTGCGGCAGGTCGCCGAGCGCCTCGTCGAAATCCGCGGTGCTCAGCCCCGGCGGCACGGAGATGTCCAGGACCAGCAGGGTCATCGCGATCGAGAACACGCCGTCGGAGAGCGCGATGAGCCGCTCCGGCCCGTGCTGGTCGGTGCGGACCCGGGTCGGTGCAACCATGCGGTCGACCCTAGGCCCTGCCCGCGGCAATCCCCGGACGCGCGGCCGCCCGGTCGCCCACCCGGGTGACACCGGTCGCCCGCTTGTCGTCTCGGCGCGGATCCCCGCGCCGATCCCCGCGGTTGCCGCGGTATGCCAAACCCGCGGGCGCGGCGGTACGTTACCGGCGTGGGTCGTCACCACGACGAGGCCGGTCCACGGCTTACCTCCGGCGTGGCGAGCGTGGCATCGAGTGTGAGCGGGTCTGCGTATGCGGCACCATCCTGGGCTCGGTTTCGGCCGCGGCGCGCCGCCGTTCCGCGTCGGGCGCCCGTCCGCGAGAACCCGTCCCCGCAAATGTGAAAAGCTTCGCTGATCTGCGACGCGGGGGGCGGGGCGGAAACCGCCCCGGCGACGGCGCGGATGCGGGAGCGAGAGGTTGCGGAGGGGGGTGTGCGCCGTGTTGGCCTGGGAGCCGCTGGAGGCCGGTGACCCGGCCGAGGTGGGGCCGTACCAGGTGCTGGCCCGGCTCGGTGCGGGCGGCATGGGCCGCGTCTACCTCGCGCGGTCGGCCGCGGGCCGGTGGGTGGCGGTCAAGACCATACGTCCCGAGTTCACCACCGTCGGCGAGTTCCGGCGGCGCTTCACGCACGAGGCGCAGGCGGCGGCCCGGGTCAGCGGGGTGTTCACCGCGTCGGTGGTCGACAGCGACCCCGGCGCCCGGGTGCCGTGGATCGCGACCGCGTACGTGCCCGCGCCTTCGCTCAAGCGCCTCATCAAGACGTGCGGGCCGCAGCCGGTCGACACCGTGATGTGGCTCGGTGCGGGCATCGCGGAGGCGCTGCAGTCCATCCACGCCGTCGGCGTCGTGCACCGCGACCTCAAGCCGTCCAACATCCTGCTCGACGAACACGGCCCGCGGGTCATCGACTTCGGCGTGGTCCACGCGGAAGGGACGTACGTCTCCACGGGGGGTACGGCGGCGATCGGCACGCCCGGGTACATGTCGCCGGAACAGGCGTACGGCAACGTGCAGGTGACCACCGCGAGCGACGTCTACGCGCTCGGCCTGACCCTCATCTGCCTCGCCACCGGCCAGCACGAACTGCCCGTGCACGCGCCGACCGAACTCGACGAGCCGCTGCGCGGCATCGTCGAACGCTGCCTGCGCCGGGACGCCCGGCACCGCCCCGAGCCCGCCGAGGTCATCCGTCTGCTCGCCGCCGAGGTCGACCTCGTGGCGCACGACAACGCGCGCGGCTGGCTCGGCGACCAGGAATGGGAACTGGTGCGCGCCTTCCGCGACGCACCCATGCCCGCGATGCCCGAGCAGCGCACCCAGTCCGTTCCACCACCGCCGCGCGTGCCGCCCGGCGTGGTGGCTCCCGGCGCGGTCGGGCCCGGCGCGGTTCCGCCGGGTGCCGTTCCGCCCGGTCCCACGGGTCACCACCCCGCCGCACCGCCGGTGCCGACCGGCCGCCATCCCGTCGCCGCCGGGCCGACGGGACACCACCCCGCAGCTCCGCCCGCGGCCGGGCCCGCCCTGGTGCCGCCGACCGGACACCAGCGGGCCGTACCGCAGTTGCCCGATCCGCCGGAGGCCCGTGCCAAGCGGTACGCCGCGGCCCGCGCGTACGTTCCGCCGCAGTCCGCGTCGGAGCAGGCGACCATCGCGCACTACGACCAGGCCTGCCGTCTGCTGCACGACGGGCACGTGAGCGATGCGGCCGAGGCGTTCCGCCAGGCCACCCAGGTCGCCGGACAGGTCTTCGGGCCGTGGCACGCGTACGCGGTGTGCTCGCTCCTCGGCAGCATCCACGCGACCGGCCGTCTCGGGTGGGCCGCCGCCGCCCGGGACCAGGCACTGTCCGCCACGCAGGGCGCATTCCGCGCGCTCGGCGCCGACCACCCCTACACGCTGCTCCTGCGCGGCGAACACGCGCACTGGCTCGGCCACTCCGGCGACGTGCCGGGCGCCGCGGAAGCGGCGGGCCTGCTGGCCGGGGACTATCTGCGGACGATGGGCGAGCTCGCCGCGGACACGCTGTCGGTGCGCGCCGAGTGGGCGATGTGGATCGCGAAGGTAGGCGATGTCGACCGCGCCGTAAGCCACTTCGAGCGCCTCGTCGGCGACTGCCGGACCGCGCTGGGCGAAGACTCCCTGGTGACGCTCGATGTCAAGAACGCCTTCGCGCACTGGATCGGCGTGCAGGGCGACACCGCGCGCGCGGTGCACCTCTACACGCTGCTCGTCGGTGAGGCGCAGGCGGCGCAGGGCACGGGCAGCGCCTACGCGGCGAGCGTACGCACACGCCTGGAATACTGGACGGCGCGCGGCTAGCCATCGCGTCGGCGCGGTACGTTGCGGAGCATCACGTTGTTCACGGGGCCGATCGCGGCTCCGCCGGCTCAGCTCGCGGTGATTCGTGACTTCTTGGCCTTGTTGCCGCAGGTGTTCATCGAGCACCAGCGGCGGTTGGCCCCGCGGCTGGTGTCGAGGAACAGGCCCGCGCACGCCGGGCCTTCGCAGTTCTTGATGCGGCCGCGGTCGGGCCCCCCGAGTACGCGGATGGCATCCGTGGCCAGGACCCCGAGGGCGTCACCGACAGGGGTCGTCTGCGTCAGGTGCCATCCTGCTCGTTCGTTGTCCAGAGCGACTTTCGCATGCCCAGCGGCAGCGATCGTGTTGAGGATGCGGACATCGTTGGGTTCCGGCCGTTCGCCTGCGGCGATCGCCGACCCGATTCGGTAGATCGCCTCGCGAAGTTCGACGGCGTCTTTCAGATCGGTCGGCGACACATCTGCGACGTCGAGCCCCGCGGCCTCCAGCCACATCCTCAGCCGTTCCGTATCGGTCAGCCGCTCCCTCGGCGTCCGGTCGGCGCGATCGCTGACGGTGGCGGTGAACCGGAACGCCAGGACCTCGTTGTCCATCCGGAACACACGACGTACGTCCTCGGTCATTCCAACCTCCGCAGTGAGCAGGACCACGCGCTGAACCGCTTCAGGCGGTTCCTTGCGATCGTAACTCCATGGCATCCTTGAACCGCCTTAGACGGTTCAAGGGAAGGAGCGCTCGGCGTGGGCAGCACTGCGGTCATCGGTCTGGGAGGCATGGGGAGACCCGTCGCACGCAACCTCTTGAAGGCCGGCCACGACGTCGTGGTGTGGAACCGGTCCGACGGGCCCGCGGTCGAACTGGTCGGAGCGGGTGCCCGTCGTGCCGCCTCGGTGGCCGAGGCCATGCGGGCGCCGGTGGTCTTCTCGATCCTGTCCGACGACCGGGCCGTCGCCGAGACGTTCATCGACTCCGGTGTCCTCGCACAGATCCCGGACGGGACCGTTCACGTCAACCTCGCCACCGTGAGTACGGGCCTGGCTCGCCGGCTCGGCGCAGCGCACGCCGAGCACGGTGTCGGATATGTCGCGGCACCGGTCTTCGGCCGCGTTCCGGTCGCCGAAGCCGGGGCACTCGACGTCCTTGCCGCCGGCGAGCCGGCGCTGCTCGACCGCGTGCAGCCGTTCTTCGACGTGATCGGCTCGCGGACCTGGAGACTGGGCGACCGTCCGGAGCAGGCCAACATCGTGAAGATCCTCGGGAACTACCTGATCGCCTGCACGATCCAGTCGCTGGGCGAGGCCGTCAGCCTCGCGGAGGGCGCCGGTGTCGACTCCGGTCAGTTCGTCGAGCTGCTGACTTCGACACTCTTCCCCGGGGCCGTCCACTCCGGATACGGGTCGATGATTGCCGAACGGCGCTACCAGCCGGCCGGATTCACCGCGGTCCTGGGCCGCAAGGACCTCCACCTCGCGCTCGATGAAGCGACCGACCAAGGCATTCCCCTCCCGATCGGTCAACTGCTGCGTGCGGTCTTCGATGAGGCCATCGCCGACGGTCGTGGGACGGACGACTGGGCGGTCATCGCGGAACAGCAGCCGCGGTGACCACCGATCGCCCACGATCGAGGCGGCATGACCCCGACCGGTGGCCCCGGGGTGTGGCCCGGGGTCTACCGGTGGATCAGCGGGCCTCCGCAATCGGCGCGGCCTTCCGGGGGGCTTGCTTGTCGCCCTCGTCGATCGGGTCCTCCTCGTCGACCAGCACCTTGGGTACATCGCGCAGCAGGAACAACGCCGCCACCCCGGCCGCCAAGGCCAGCGCCGCACTGGTCAGCAGCGCCACGTGCATGCCGGTCACGAACGCGTCCCGCGACGCGTCCACGACCCGGGAGCCGAGATCGGCAGGCATCCCCGCCGCGCTGTGCTGTGCCGCCCCGATCGAGTCCTCGACGGCGCCGCGCGCCGACTCCGGCACGTCGGCGGGCACGTCGACCGACGTGCGGTAGACGGCGTTCAGGATGCTTCCCAGCAGTGCCATGCCGAGCGCCGCGCCCAGTTCCGTCGCGGTCTCGGAGATCGCCGACGCCGACCCCGCGCGGTCCTTCGGCACCGACGCCAGGATCGTGTCGCCGGTGACCGTCATGGCCATCCCCATGCCGAGCGCGCACGGCGCCATCCCCAGGACCAGCAGCGGGTAGTTGGAGGACGCCCCCGACAGCGTGTACAGGGAGAAGCCGGACGCCGCGAGCGTCATCCCCACGGCCACCAGCCGGGCCCGGCCCAGCACGGTGATCAGCGGTGCCGCGGCGACCCCGCCCAGCATCGCGAAGACGCCGCCCGGCAGTCCCGCGAGCCCGGCCTTCAGGGGCGACCAGCCGAGCACCAGTTGGAAGTACTGGGCGAACAGCAGCGATTGCGCCACGAGCGCGAACATCGCCATGAGGTTCGCCAGGATCGACCCCGTGAACGCCTTGCGCCGGAACAGCGCCACGTCGATCAGCGGGTTGTCGATGCGCCGCTGCCGCCGGACGAACGCCCCGGCCGCCACCACACCCACCAGCAGCGCCACCGCGACGCGGCCCTGCATGAGCCCGCCGGACGCCGCCTCCTTCACCGCGTACACCAACCCGATCACCCCGGCGATCGACAGCGGCACGCTCATCAAGTCCAGGCGCTGCGGGCGCGGATCCCGCGACTCGGGCAGGATCACCGCGCCGGCCACGAACGCCACCGCCATCAGCGGGACGTTGACCAGGAACACCGAGCCCCACCAGAAATGGTCCAGCAGCAGTCCGCCGAACACCGGGCCGAGCCCCACGCCGAGCGCGCCCACGCCCATGCTGATGCCGACGGCGGCCGTACGCTCCTTCGGATCGGTGAAGACGTTCCGGACGATCGACAGCGTGGACGGCATGATCGTGGCGCCGGCCACGCCGAGGAGCGTGCGGGCTGCGATGAGCGTCTCGGCGTTCCAGGCGTACGCGGTCAGCAGCGACGCCGCACCGAAGGCCACCGTGCCGATCAGGAACAGCTTCTTGCGCCCCACGCGGTCGCCGAGCACGCCCATGGTCACCAGCAGGCCGGCGAGTGCGAAGCCGTACGCGTCCGCGATCCACAGGATCTGGTTGGCGGACGGGTCGACGTCCGAGACCAGTCCCGGGATGGCCAGGTGCAGCGCGGTCAGGTCGACGGACAGGACGACGACCGCAAGGCAGCCGACGGCCACAGTGGCCCACTTGCGGGCGGCCGAGTACTGCACCGGGGGACCGGCCGGCCGGGTCGATGTGTGCGAGGAATCCATGCGGCAACCGTGCCGTCCGGCGCTGACCGCGCACTGACCGTCCGCTGACCGCGCCACGCACTCCTCAGGTGCGGACCGACTCCAGGGCGTCGCCCACCGCACTCCGCTCGACCGCGCGGCCCCGGGCGTACGCCTCCTCGAACTCCGCGTCCCCCAACTTCGCACGTGCGCGTTTCGTCACGCGCGCCACATCCAGGTTTCCGGGCACCGCCGAACCCCGGGTCGCGACCCCCAGCCCGAGCAGCCACGCCGCCCCGGCCGCGTCGCCGTCCTCCACCGCCGCGCCCGCGAGTGCTTCGACGGCTTCGGCCGTGAGCATCAGGTTGCCCTGCGAGTACGTCAAGTCCAGTGCCGCGTATGCGAGTCCGCGGGCCTTGTGGGCGTCCCCCGAGGTCGCCGACGTCCACGCCAGCGAGACGAGGATGTACGCCTGCGCGGAGGCGCTGTCGAACAGGTCCGCCGGGCACTCCGCGAGCGCCCGCTCCTGGAGCCGCTTCGCCTCCGCGAGGTCCCCGGCGTGCCGGGCCAGGTCGCCCAGGCCGCTGCGCCCGAGCGCCAGGGTCGTGGGCCGCCCGGTCCGCTCGGCCGACTCCATGACGTGCCTGTAGAGGTCCCGCGCGGCGTCGTGGTCGCCCAGCCGCAGGACCATCTCGGCGCGCCGCACCAGCAGGTCGTCGATGTCCTCGGTGATGCCCAACTCCCGCATCATGGCCAGCGCTTCGTCCATGAGGGCGAGGCCGCCCGGGATGTCGCCCGCCCAGTCCGCGAACACCGCGAGCTGGTCCAGCGCGTTGGCCATGCCCCAGGCGTCGCCCAGGACCCGGAAGCTCTCCAAGGCGTTCTGGAAGTAGGCGCGCGCCTCCGGGATCTTTCCGCCGTACAACTCCGTGAAGCCGTAGCCGAGGCACATGACGGCCTGCGACCACGGATCGTCGCCCATGTGCGAGGCGGTCCGCTCCTGGTCCGAGCCCTCCGGGCCGAGTGCCACCGCGATGAGGATGAACAGCTCGGGCTGGCGCGGCGGTTCGGTGAGGCTGAACAGCAGCGGCTGGGCGCGGGCGATGCGCCGGGCGCGCGTGCCGTCGTCGTGATCGGCGGTCTCCGCCAGCGACCCCAGCAGGCACAGCAGGTACGCCTCCGTCATCCCCGGCGGCGGCTCGTCGCCCACCGCGGCCAGGAGTTGGCCGGCCAGGCCGCCCGCCTCGTGCCGCAGCCCGCGCAGCCACCAGTACCAGGCGAGCGCCGCGTTCAGGCGCAGCCCGAGCGGCGGGTCGTTGTCGATCGTCCAGCGCAGTGCGGCGCGCAGGTTGGTGTGTTCCGCGCTGAGCCGGTCCAGCCATCCGATCTGCTCGCCGGTGCGCAGGAACGGCATGGCGCGCTCGGCGAGTTCGAGGCAGTACTCGGCGTGCGCGCGGTGTACGGCGTCGTGTTCACCCGCCTCGTCGAGGCGCTCCGATCCGTAGAGGCGGATCGTCTCGAACATGCGGTAGCGGCCGTCGGTGCCGTCGATCAGCGACTTGTCCGCGAGGTCGGCAAGGAGTTCGACGGCCTCCTCCTCGGCCAGGCCGCACACCCGGGCCGCCGACGCGATCGTGGCACCTCCCCGGAACACCGTGAGTTTGCGGGCGAGTTCCTGCTCCGCTTCGTCGAGGAGGTCCCAGCTCCACGCCACCACGGCGCGCAGGGTCTGGTGGCGCGGGGCCGCGGTACGGTTGCCGCGCGACAGCAGCCGGAACCGGTCGCCAAGGCGCGCGGCGACCTCGTCGAGCGGCAGCGCGCGCAGGCGGGCGGCGGCCAGTTCGATGGCCAGCGGCAGTCCGTCGAGCGCCGCGCACACGGCGAGCACGGTCGGCAGCGTGTCGGCGTCGATCGTGAAGTCGGGGCGGACCGCGCTCGCGCGGTCCGCGAACAGGCGCACCGCCGGCGCGGCCAGCGCTTCGTCGAGCTGCGTGCCTTCCGCGGGAACCGCCAACCTCGGTACGGGGCAAAGGGTTTCGCCGGTGATGCCGAGCGCCTCGCGGCTGGTCGCGAGGATGCGTACGTCCGGACAGGCGCTGAGCAGCGTGTGGGCGAGCCGCGCGACCTGGGCGACGATCTGCTCGCAGTTGTCCAGGATCAGCAGCACCTTGCGCGCGGCCAGGCCCGCCACCAGGCGTGCGGTGCCGGTCTCCGGGGAACTGGCCGGCAGCAGACCTGCCTCGCGCAGGCCGAGCGCGGTGAGCATGGCGGCCACGAGTTCGTCGTCGCGACGTACGGCCGCGAGGTCGATGAAGCAGACGTCACCGCTGTCGCGGCGACCCGCCTCGACCGAGAGGCGCGTCTTGCCGGCGCCGCCCGGCCCGGTCAGCGTCACCAGGCGTGCCGAGCCGAGCAGCGCGCCGACCCGCTCCAGTTCCGTGTCGCGGCCCACGAAGCTCGTCAACTGGGCGGGCAGGCCCAGGTGTTCGCCCTCGGCGGGGACGGCGGGCGTGGCGGCCGGGGTGAGCGAGGGGGCGGAGCGCAGGATGTCCAGGTGCACGGCGGCGAGTTCGGCCGAGGGGTCGGCACCGAGTTCGTCCGCAAGGAGGGTACGGGTGTTCTCGTATGCGGCCAGCGCCTCCGCCTGCCGGCCCGCTCCGTACAGCGCGCGCATCAGTTGGCCGACCAGCCGCTCGCGCAGCGGGTTCTCCGCGACCAGCCGCTGCAACTCGCCCACCACCTGCGCGTGTCGGCCGAGCGCGAGTGCGGCCTCGGCGCGGTCGGCCAGGGCGTCCAGCCGCAGTTCGCCCCAGGCGGCGGCCTGGGTGGCGGCGAAGGGCGCGTCCATGACGTCGGCGAAGGCAGGGCCGCGCCACAGGTTCAGGGCCTCGTCGAGCAGGCGGTGGGCGTCGGCGTGGCCGCCGGTGGCGAGTGCGCGGCGTCCCTCGCGGACCAGGCGCTCGAAGCGGTGCGCGTCCACCTGCTCGGGGTCGACGGACAAGCGGTATCCGGCGGCGTGGAACTCGACGAGCTTGTCGGTGCCCGAGTCGTCGCGCAGACCGCGCCGCAGCCGCGACACCTGCGATTGCAGGGCGTTGGCGGCATCCCCGGGAGGCGCCTCGCCGTAGAGGCCGTCGACCAGCGTCTGCGCGGGCACGATGCGGCCCGCGTCCAGGAGCAGCAGGGCGAGGAGGGAGCGTACGCGGGGGCCGCCCACGGCGACCGGCGTACCGTCCTCGTGACGTGCCTCGACCGGGCCCAGAATGCCGAACAACATGCAGCGATTCTGGCTCATCGGCCGGAGGGTGTGGGCGGCGCGGTGCCCGCCCGCGCAATCGGGCCGACCGTGGCCCGCCGAGGCCGTCTCCGGGCCGACCCCGGCGACACCGTCGCGTCGCGCGCGTGCGGTGCCGCCGGGTGATGTTCGTGGGCCGGGAGCGCCGGGAGCGCCGGGAGCGCCGGGCGTGCCGGGCGCGTCAGCCCGCGAACCAGCCGCCGTCCACCGGCATGATCGCGCCGTTGACGTACGACGCGGCGTCCGACGCCAGGAACACCGCGACCGACGCCATCTGCTCCGGCTCGGCCATCGCCCCGGCGTTCATCAGGACGCCGGCGAGCCGGCCGAAGCCCTGCTCGCTCATCTCGCCCTGCACGATGTTGGTGTTGACGCCGCCCGGGCATATCGCGTTGGCGCGCACACCCTGCTCACGGTACATGTACGCGATGCTCCGGGTCAGCCCCACCACGCCGTGCTTGGACGCGGTGTACGACGGCCCGCCGCAACCGCCGCGGATGCCCGCCTCGGACGCCGTGTTGATGATGCTGCCCTTGCTCTCCAGCAGGTGCGGGAGCGCGGCGCGCGCGACGAGGAAGACACCGGTCAGGTTGACGCCGATGGTGCGCTGCCACTCGGCCAGCGAGATGTCCTCCAGCACGCCCATGGAGTCGAGCACACCGGCGTTGTTGCAGAGCACGTCGAGGCTGCCGTACGCGGACACCGTCGCGGCGACCATGGCCGCCACCGACTCCTCGTCCGAGACGTCGACGCGCAGCGCCGTCGCCGTGCCGCCCGCGGCCTGGATCTCCGCGACGGTCTTGGCCGCGGTCTCCTCGGAGAGGTCGGCGACCACGACGCGGTCACCGAGCGCCGCGAACGCGATCGACATCGCCCGGCCGATGCCGGAACCGCCGCCGGTGACCAGGACCGTGCGGGCGGACTGCTCGGGGGTAACACTCATGATCGCTGCTCCTTGGACGACGCGGTGACGAGCCGCCGGAACCGCGCGGTTGATTGACTGCGCGTCAGATCCGGCGCGGTACACCGTATGGCACGCTGTGCCAAAAAGGGACCTCCCGGGGAAGGCAATTTCCGTCGGTGAGGCGCGTACTTCGGTGCACTAGGCGGGCGCCGGGATCGACACCGCGAGCGTGATCACCGTGGGGACGTCGCCCGTGTTGCGGTAGGCGTGTGCGTGGTGCGCCTCGAAGTGCGCGGTCGAGCCCTGCGGTACGCGGTACTCTCGCCCGTCCACGACGAGCGTCAGCTCGCCCTCGTCGACCCTGACCAGTTCGGCGCTGCCCGGCGGGTGCGCGTCGGAGTCGTGCCCCTCGCCCGGCATGATCCGCCACGTCCACAGCTCCAGAGGGCCGGGTGCCTCGGTCCCGGCGAGCAGCACGCCGCTGCTCCCGGCGTCGGTGCGCCACAGTTCGACGGCGTCCTCGGCGGCGGTGACGCGTACGGTCGGCGCGTCCGAGTAGTCCAGCAGTTGCGCGATGCTCACACCGAGCGCGTCGGCCACCCGGATCACGGTGCCGATGCTCGGGTTGGTCCTGGCCTGCTCGATCTGGATGAGGATGCCCCGGCTGACCCCGGCGCGTGCGGCGAGCCGGTCCAGGCTGAAACCGCGGGCTTGCCGCACGCGCTTGGTGTTGCGGGCGAGCGACTGGGCGACGATTTCCAGGTCGGGCATCAGACCGTCCAATATTCTGGATGACATCGTTCACTCTGCTGCACTACGTTGTAATGCACTGCTTTGTTCACCGTACTGCACTGCGGGGTCATCTTGACTGTCACTCTGGCGCTCGTCACGAGCGTGCTGTGGGGCTTCGCCGACTTCGGCGCGGGGCTGCTCGCCCGACGCCTGCCCGCGGCACGCGTGGTGGTCCTGTCCCAGACCGCCGCATGTGTGGTGCTCGGGGCGGTTGTCCTGGCGACGGGCGCGGTGTCCGAGGCCGGCCCGCGCCTGTGGTTCGCGGTCGCCGCCGGCCTCGTCGGACCACTGGCGCTGCTGTGCTTCTACGAGGCCCTGGCCCGCGGACCGATGGGCGTCGTCTCACCCCTGGCCACGGCCGGCGTGGTCATCCCGGTGTCGGTCGGCCTCGCGGTGGACGGCGACCGGCCAGGGCCCCTCCAGTACGTCGGCATCGCCGTCGCCATCGCCGGGATCGCCCTCGCGGGCGGCGGCAAGCTGGGCGGCGGCGGCGCGGTGCAGCGGCAGACGCTGCTGCTCACCGCGGGCGCGGCCGTCGGCTTCGGCAGCGTGTTCGCCCTGATCGCCGAAGCCTCGGCGAGTCTGACGGGGTTGCTGCTCGCGCAGTTCGTGCAGCGCTGCGTCAACGTCGTCGTGGGCGGCACGGTGATGGTGGCCACCGAGCGGCGGCGGCCGAAGGCGGGCGACGCGACTGGCGAGGGCGGCGAGGGCGGCGCGGCCGACGCGGGCGGCCTGCGGGGGCGGATTCCTCGGCCCAGGTCGACGCGGATCCTTGCCAAGGTGCGCCCGGGCGGCGGGGGAACTCCCGTGCTGGAGCCGCGGGTTCCCGGGCCGGCACGTACCGCGGCCCCGGCTGCCGTGCGGGCTGCCGCGACAGCCGGCGTCACCGTCGCGGCGGCGCCGAAGGCGGGCTCGCTCGCGCCTCGTTCGGGCGCACGTGCGATTCCCTGGGCCCTGCTCCCCGCGCTCACGATCGTCGGCGTGACGGACGTGGCGGCGAACGGCACGTACGCCACGGCCGCCCAGCACGGCCCCGTCACCGTCGCGGCCGTCCTCGGTTCGCTGTACCCCGTGATCACCGCACTTGCGGCCGTCGTGTTCCTCAAGGAACGGCTACTGCCGCCACAGGCCGTGGGCGCGGGGCTCGCGCTGGCCGGGACCGTGCTCCTGGCCGCCGGTTGACGCAGGGTGACGCCGAGGTACGCCGCGATCCGACGCTTGCCGGCCTGGCCCGTACCGATGGCGACGCTCACCCAACGGACGCATGCCAGGACGACGTTTGCGGGGCGACGACCCGGAGGTCAGGGACGTCCCGCGCCCGGCACCGCGACGCGAGCCGCCTCGACCCGCCCGGCCCGCAGTTCGCGGGACTTCTCGGCATCCCCGAGCGTTTCCGCCGTGACCATCAACAGCGTGCGCCGGTCTCCGCCGCCGAGCACACACGCGATAGCCCGGCGCCCCTCCGGCAGTTCGATGCCGTCGGTGACCTCGCCGCCCTCGCGGACCCGGATGAAGCGGCGCGAGACCGGGCACGAGACCCAGACCGCGCCCTCGGCGTCGAGGCAGATCCCGTCGGGATGGTCGCCGTCGCCGAGCGCCGCGAAGACCCGCCGCCCGGACAGCGATCCGTCCGTCGCCACATCGAACGCCGTCAGCCGCCGCGCGGCGCTCTCGGCCACCACCAGCAGCCCGGCGTCCGGCGAGAGCGCCATGCCGTTGGCGCAATTGAGGTCGTCGGCAACCGCCCGCGCGGTGCCGTCCGGCGCGATGCCGATCAGCGGCATCGGCTCGGGGCGGCTGCCGTGGGTGTGGAAGTCGTAGCCCATCTGCCCGACGTACGCGAAGCCGTCCGACCGCACCACCATGTCGTTGACGTGGTGCCGCCCGAGGCCGGCGAGGTCGGCGTGCGTCGTCAGCACGCCGTCGCGCAGCCGCAGCACCCGCCGCTCGGCCATCGAGACCACGAGCAGGTCGCCGTCCGGCAGCCAGCCGAGGCCGGAGAGCTGATCCGCGTGCTCCGCGACAACCGTCTCGGCCTTGACGGGAGTCGCCAAGTCGTCGGGGACGTCCACGGCCAGGACCTGATGGCCGATCAGGTCGGAGAGCCACAGCCGTCCGTCGTGCCAGCGGGGGCCCTCGCCGAAGCAGAGGCCGTCAAGGATCGTCGTACGCGTCACCATGCCGTCCTGCGTACCCGACCCGCCTCAAGATAGGAAGGCACGCCTGCCTCCGGCCGGCATGTGCGCGGGGAGTCCGCTGCCGCCGTGGCTCGCACGGCGACAGCGGGCGGCGCCCGGTCAGGGCAGGTAGCCGGTGTGGGTGATCGGTTCTACGGGGCCCGTCAGGCGTTCGCCTGCCCGGGCCAGGCCGGCCAGCAGGACGTTGCGCAGTTCGGCGGGTTCGACGACGTCGTCGTACGACAGCGCGTTCGCCGAACGCCACGGCCCCGACGCCTCGTTCGCGACCAGGCGGGCCCGCGTGGCGTCGTCCTGCTTGGCGGTCGCCGCACCGGCGGCGGCCGGGATGCCGCCGAGGGTGACGCCCGGGAAGGCGTACGACACCGTCTGCGCGTCGAACGGGTTCATCGCCATCACCGACGACCCGAACCCGAACGCCTTGCGCAGCGTCACGTGCAACTTCGGCACCCGCAACCGGTGTTGCGCGGCGAACATGCGGGCAGAGGCGCGCAGGATCCCGGCCTTCTCGGACGCCGTCCCGGCCAGCACGCCCGGGTTGTCGGCGAGGAACACCACCGGCAGGTGGAACGCTCCGCACACGTCGAGGAACCGCGCCGATTTTGCGGCGGCGTCCGCGTCGATCGTGCCCGCGCGTACGGACGGCTGGTTCGCGAGCACGGCGACCGCGTGGCCGCCGAGGCGCGCGAATGCGGTGAGGACCGAGGCGCCGTACTTCGGCTGGATCTCCAGCACGCTCTTCGCGTCGAAGACCGTGTCGAGCACGGCGCGCATGTCGTACGGCCGCCGCGCGTCGGGCGGGATCAGGTCCAGCAGCGCGTCCGTCGAGCGCGGTGCGGTGTCGGCGTTGCCTTGTGCGGCACCGGCGTACGGTGGCCGCTGCCACGCGTTCGAGGGCAGGTAGGACAGGTAGCGGCGGGCGAGCGCCAGGGCCGCCGCGTCGTCCGCGACCGCGTTGTGCGCGACGCCGCTGAGCGCGCAGTGCACGGCACTGCCGCCGAGCGTCTGCTTGTCGACCTGCTCGCCGGTCGCCGCCGCGACGAGGGGCGGGCCCGCGGTGAAGAGTGCGCCCGAGCCCTCGACCATGACCACGAAGTCCGACAGCGGTGCGGTGAGCGCGCCGTGCCCGGCCGACGGCCCCACGACGATCGCGATCGTCGGTACGCGCCCGGCGAGTTCCGCGATGGCCTGGAGGTCGTTGGGCGAGGCGGTGTGGCCCTGGAGCGCGTTGGTCGCTCGGTGGCCCGCGCCCTCGAGGATCATGACGAGCGGGGCCCGCTCCTGGCCCGCCAGTCGGGCGAGCCGCGCCCGCTTGGCCGCCGCCGACGCGCCGATCGAACCGCCCTGCACGGTGAAGTCCTCGGCGCCGACGAACACGGTGCGCCCGGCGATGCGGCCGGAGCCCGCCACGAAAGCGTCGGCGGGCGACTCGGCGCCGCCCGCGAGTGTGCCCAGCTCGTCGAACGAGTCGGGGTCGAGGAGAGCGCGGATCCGGGCGCGGGCGTTGAGCCGGCCGGCGGCTCCGTAGCGGGCGAGTTTCGCCGGGCCGCCCATCGCCCGGGAGGCCGTACGGCGTCCCGCGAGGTCGTCGAGCAGCGGCTTCCAGGCGTCGCGGTGTGAAGGACTTCCGGTCATCCGCTGATAGTAGACCGAGTCAAGCATTTGGGGGAGGGGGTCCACGGGCTCGGGACGACTCCCGGGTCGAAGCCGTCGCAAACCGCGATCAGCTGCCCCAAATGAGAGTGATGGGCAACTGTTACACATTCGTCGGCTGACCTACGTGTCACCCACACATGGACCCGCGAAGGTGGCCCGACGTCCAGGCCGGATACGGAGGCCGGACGGCGGCGCCGACGGGCGTGCGGTACGACGAGAGGGAGATGTACATATGCGGATGGGCGCGCGGACGGCTCGCAGCCGGATGGTGCTGGGCATCGCGAGTGCGGGACTGCTCCTGACCGTCGCCGCATGCTCCGGTACGGGCGGCTCAGCCACGTCGCACGGCGACCCTGGTGCGGTGGTGAGCGGGGGAGGCCAGACGTCCGGCGGTCAGGGGACCGGCGGTCAGGTGCCGGGCGGCAACAGCGCCGCCGCCCCGGGGGCGGGTGCCGGCACGGGCAACGGCGCGAGCACCGGCACGGGAGCGAGCACCGACCAGGGCACACACCCGGGCTCGGCCCCCACATCAACCCCGGGCACGACCCCTGCGACAACCCCGGGCCCACCACCCGGAACCAGCCCGGGCGCGGACCCGGGCCGGAACCCCGGGACATACCCGGGCTCCGACGGGGGCACCGACGCCAAGAAGGCGCCCCGCTTCGCCCCGGGTGGCGTGGACCCCTCGATATCCCGCGAAGCCGAGTCGGGGACCGGGACCGGCGGCAAGACGATAGCCCTGACCATCGACGACGGCCCCGACCCGCGTTACACACCGCAGATGCTCGACATCCTCAAGCAGCACAACGCCAAGGCCACGTTCTGCATGCTGGGCCCGGCCGCCAAGGCCCATCCCGACCTGGTCAAGCGCGTCGTCGCCGAAGGCCACCGGCTCTGCAACCACTCGATGAGCCACAACGTGCGGCAGAGCGACCGCTCGGCGGACTACAACCGGCACGAGATCACCGAGGCCGACCGCCTCATCCGCGAGGCCGCGGGGCCCGGGGCGAAGGTCTGGTACTACCGGGCTCCGGGCGGCGACTTCACGCCGTGGATCCGCGAGATGGCCGTCGAGAACGGCCTGCGCCCGCTGGGCTGGAACGTCGATCCAGGGGACTGGAAGCGGGAGGGCGCCGACAAGATCCTGGCGAGCCTCGAGCAGCAGATCAGGCCGGGGCGGGTCGTCCTCGTGCACGACGGCGGCGGTGACCGTTCGCAGTCCGTGACGGCGCTGAAGGGGCTGCTGGAACACCTCGACGCGGAGGGGTACACGTACAGCTTTCCGAAGAGCTGACGTCACGGCCGCGACGACGCGACCGACGCGGGGGCAAAGCGGGCGCGTCCGGTGGGTGGGGCCACCGGACGCGCC
>NZ_JBEZFP010000174.1:0-18403 GCF_040649515.1 Streptodolium elevatio | reverse complement strand
TCCTCGGGGAGTTGCGCGAGCAGGGCCTTGCCGACGGCCGTGCAGTGCGGCTGGACGCGCCGCCCGACCTCGGTGAACATCCGCATCGAGTGCCGGGACGGCACCTGGCCGACGTACACGACCTCGCCGGACTCCAGCACCGCGAGGTTCGCGGTCTCGCCGGTGGACTCCATCAGTTCGGCGAGGTACGGCCGGGCCCACGAGCCGAGCAGGCGCCCGGCGGTCTCGCCGAGCCGGATCAGCCGCGGTCCGAGGGTGTAGCGGCGCGAGGCGTCCTGACGCAGGTAGCCCAGGCGCACCAGGGTCCGCACCAACCGGTGGATGGTCGGCATCGGCAGGCCGGACCGGGCCGCGAGGTCGCTCAGGCCCAGTACGCCGCCCGCGTCGGCGAGGACCTCGAGCAGGTCGAATGCCCGTTCCAGGGACTGCACGCCCCCGGGTGCCCGCTCGGCCATCCTGACTCCTCCACATGCCGGTGCCGCGTCCTCGTCCGGATGTGGCCCGATGCAACCCGACGTAACCCGATGCAACCCGAGGACTTCTCAACAACTTGTTGAAATTCCGTATGTCAGAAACTAATCTCCACTCTACAGAACTCGCCGCGACCGGGAACGAGGAACGAGGACACCGATGTCGGCCCCAAGCCCTGGCTGCTCCATCACCCTGCGCGTCGAGGCGCCCGTCTCGATCGGCGTCGCGGGCCTGCTCACGACACGTGTCGGCGAGGCCGGCGCGGTGCTCACCGCCCTCGACGTGGTCGACTCGGGGCCCGACCGCATCATGGTGGACCTGACCTGCGACACCGTCGACGGCCCGCACGCCGACGCGGTCGCCAAGGCGCTCGGCGACGTCCCGGGCGTCACCGTGCACAAGGTCAGCGACCGTACGTTCCTGATGCACCTCGGCGGCAAGCTGGAGGTCGTCCCCAAGGTGCAGCTGCGGCACCGCGACGACCTGTCCCGCGCGTACACCCCCGGCGTCGCCCGCGTGTGCACCGCGATCGCCGAGAACCCGGAGGACGCGCGCCGCCTGACGGTCAAGCGCAACACCGTCGCCGTGGTGACCGACGGCTCGGCGGTGCTCGGCCTCGGCGACATCGGTCCCGCCGCCGCACTGCCCGTGATGGAGGGCAAAGCCGCCCTCTTCAAGCAGTTCGCGGGCGTGGACGCGTGGCCGGTGTGCGTCGACAGCCAGGACGTCGACGAGATCGTCCGCACCGTCGAGCTGCTGGCGCCGGTGTACGGCGGGGTCAACCTGGAGGACATCTCCGCACCGCGCTGCTTCGAGATCGAGCGGCGCCTGCGCGAACGCCTCGACATCCCGGTTTTCCACGACGACCAGCACGGCACTGCCGTCGTCGTCCTCGCCGCGCTGCACAACGCGCTCAAGGTCGTCGGCAAGGACATCCGCGACTGCCGCATCGTCCTGTCCGGCGTCGGCGCGGCCGGCAATGCGATCATCCGGCTGCTGCTGCCGCTCGGCCCCCGCGAGATCATCGCGTGCGGCCGCAACGGCGCCGTGCACCGCTTGCAGGAGGGCCTGGACGCGGACCGGCAGTGGGTGGCCGACAACACCAACTCCGAAGGGTTCTTCGGGACCCTCGCGCAGGCCGTGGTCGGCGCCGACGTGTTCATCGGCGTCTCCGCCCCCAACCTCCTGACCGGCTCCGACATCGCCGCGATGGCCGAACGGGCGGTCGTCTTCGCACTGTCCAACCCCGACCCCGAGGTCGACCCCGCCGCGGCCGCCCGGCATGCCGCCGTGGTCGCCACCGGGCGTAGCGACCTGCCCAACCAGATCAACAACGTGCTGGCCTTCCCGGGCATCTTCCGCGGCCTGCTGGACGCGGGAGCCTCGGCCGTCACCGACGACATGCTGCGCGCCGCGGCCGGCGCGATCGCCGACCGGGTGGCACCCGAACAGCTCAACGCGGGTTTCATCGTGCCGAGTGTGTTCGATCCCGAAGTGGCGGGCGCGGTGGCCGGCGCCGTGCGCGCCGCCTGTGCCTGAGCCGCGATCCGGGTCACCATCGATTCGTCGCGGCCCGCCGCCGACCGGGTTCCGTCCCCTCGGTCGGCCATCCGGACCGGCACCGTCCTTTCCGCCCAGTGGAGAACAGAGGAGTGTCACATGACCGCACCGGTCGTCACCGTGACCGGCGGCCCCGTGCCGCGCGGGGAGGAGATCCTGACCACCGAGGCGCTGCGCTTCGTCGCGGACCTGCAGCGCCGCTTCGGCGGCCGCCGCGCCGAACTCCTCGCCAAGCGGCAGGAGAAGCGCGCCGAGATCGCCCGGACCGGCCGCCTGGACTTCCTGCCCGAGACCCGTGGCGTCCGCGAGTCCGAGTGGCGGGTGGCCGCCGCGCCGCCCAAGCTGCGCGACCGGCGGGTGGAGATCACCGGTCCTGCGGACCGCAAGATGACCATCAACGCCCTCAATTCCGGGGCCAAGGTGTGGCTCGCGGACTTCGAGGACGCCTCCGCGCCGACCTGGCACAACGTCGTCGCGCACCAGCGCAACCTGGTCGACGCGTACGAGCGGCGGGTGGACTTCACGACCGCCGAGGGCAAGTCGTACACCCTCAAGCCGGACGACGAGCTGGCCACCGTAGTCATGCGGCCGCGCGGCTGGCACCTCGACGAGCGCCACGTGCTGGTCGACGGGACCCCGGTCGCGGGTGCGCTGTTCGACTTCGGCCTGTACTTCTTCCACAACGCGGTACGCCTGCTCGCGCGCGGCTCCGGCCCGTACTTCTACCTGCCGAAGACCGAGAGCCACCTCGAGGCGCGGCTGTGGAACGACGTGTTCAACCACGCGCAGGACGTGCTCGGCATCCCGCGCGGCACGATCCGCGCGACGGTGCTCATCGAGACCATCACCGCGGCGTTCGAGATGGACGAGATCCTGTACGAACTGCGGGACCACGCCTCGGGCTTGAACGCCGGGCGGTGGGACTACCTGTTCTCCATCGTGAAGAACTTCCGGGACGCGGGCGAGGCGTTCGTCCTGCCGGACCGCAACTCGGTGACGATGACGGCGCCGTTCATGCGGGCGTACACCGAACTGCTCGTCAAGACCTGCCACCGGCGCGGCGCGTACGCCATAGGCGGTATGTCGGCCGTCATCCCGTCGCGGCGCGACGCCGCCGCCAACGCCGCCGCGTTGGCGAAGGTCCGGGACGACAAGGACCGCGAGGCCGGCGACGGCTTCGACGGGTCGTGGGTCGCGCACCCGGACCTGGTGCCGGTCTGCCGCGAGGCGTTCGACGCGGTGCTCGGCGACCGCCCGGCCCAGCTCGACCGGCTGCGCGACGAGGTCGAGGTGACCGCGGACCAGCTCCTCGACGTCGCCTTGGCGGGCGGCGGGACGACCTCGGTCGGCCTGCACAACGCGGTCGGCGTCGGCCTGCGCTACCTGGAGGCGTGGCTGCGCGGCCACGGCGCGGTCGGGGTCTTCGGCCTCATGGAGGACGTCGCGACCGCCGAGATCTCCCGCTCGCAGGTGTGGCAGTGGGTCAACAACGGCGTGGTGCTCGCGGACACCGGCGAGAAGGTCACCGCCGAGCTGGTGCGCCGCCACCTCACCGAGGAACTCGGGCACCTGCGGGAGGAGTTGGGCGACACGGCCTTCGAGGCCGGCCGCTGGACGGCGGCCCGCGACCTGTTCCTGCAGGTCGCCCTCGCCGACGACTTCCCCGACTTCCTCACCCTGCCCGGCTACGCCCTCCTCGACTGAGGCGCGCCGGGCACCACGAACGCGGAACGACCGGGCGGGGTCCCGACGGTCGCGGGGGCGCGTCCCGTCGAGACGCCCCCGGTCGTTCCGCACCCTCCTTCGAACTCTTCCGACCCGTCCGGATCTTCCGACCTCCCGTTGGATCCGCACCAGAACCCAGGAGTCCGCATGGCTCGCATGTTCCTCAACGGCCAGGCGATGGAAGGCGGCCCCTTCCACCACCACCTCAAGGGCGCGCCGCTGGTCATGAAGACCCGCACCGCCCCCGGCCACCGCTTCTTCTCGATCGGCGACCGCTGCCCCGGTCTGCTCCCCGATCCGAGCGTGGACACCCAGATCGAGGGCGAGGTGTACGAGGTCCCCGAAGAGGTGCTGCGCGACGAACTCCTGCCCACCGAGCCGGCCGAGCTGGAGTTCGGCATCATCAAGCTGGAGGACGGCTCCGCGTCGTTCTCGATGGTCCTGCGGGTCGGCGAGCTGGAGACCGGGAAGCACAAGGAGATCACCGAGTTCGGCGGCTGGCGCAACTACCTGAAGACCCTGGGCCGGGAGAGCTGACCCTCCGGCGGCCGCCACGGCCGCCACGGCCGCCACGGCCGCCACGGCCGCCACGGCCGCCACGGCTGTCACTGCTGCCACGGACCGCCACTGCTGCCACGGCTGCCACTGCTTCCACGGCAGCCGCCACCGCTGCCGCGGCCCGGACCGCGAACACCGGTGTCCCGCACTCGGGGAGGAGTGCGGGACACCGGCGTCTTGCGTTCCGCGGCCGGGTTGGTGGTGGACGGCCGCGGCGTCTGTCAGCCGCCCGCGACGGTCGTCTCCAGGCGGGCGATCAGGCGCAGCACCTCGGCGCGGTTGCCCGACGCGGTGATCCACGCGGGCAGCCGGGAGACCAGCGTCATGCGGATGCCCTCCTCGGTCCACGCGTCCTCGCGCAGTTCGGCGGCCACGTAACGCCGGATCAGCGCCAGGTGGTTGAGGTTGTAGGCCCACAGCAGGCCGTGCCGCGTGCTGGTCTGCAACCACAGCGGCAGGTAGAAGTACGGGTCGTACATGTGCGTGGCCTGCGAGTTCGGCATCGAGTAGACGCCGGAGTCTTTGTCGCGGGTGTGGCCGCAGTCGGCGCAGACCAGGCGTCGCGACTGGAACGGCGACAGCACTTCGCGGCGCGGGTACGCCACCACGCGCGCCAGCGCCTCGCACTTGGGGCAGCGGATCAGGATCTCGTCCATGAAGTCGTAGATCGTGGACAGGTCGTCGCGGAAGCGCGGCGGGGACTCGGAAGGCACCATCGCTTCGGGCACTCCTCTCACGGCACGGGAAAAGGGGCGCGAGCATCCGGGCGGATTTCGCCGTCCGCCGGTTCTCTTGCTCCGATGGGGAGTTCGGAGGGAGAACCCTCTTGCGGCGGGCGGCGACGAACGTCTGCGTAGCGCCATGTTTCCGAGCGTGTGCGCGCCGTACATGAGTGCGCGTACTCAGATTCTCTGGTGTGCCGTGCGCATGCGCGGCGACGGCCCTGTCGGAGCTTGGTCGCTCCGGCAGGGCCGTCGGCTATGTCGCCTGCGGGTTCAGGCCAGTCCCGCGCGGCGGGCCAGCGTCGCTGAGGCGGCCTCGACGTTGCGGGCGATGGTGTCCTCGTCGACCCGCGTGAGCCGGCCGTCCTCGACCACCGGGACGCCGTTGACCAGCAGCAGCGAGAGCGGGGCGGCGGCGCCCAGGACCAGCGCCGCGACCTTGTCGGCGATGCCGGCGTGCAGGACGCCGTCCATCTTCCACAGTGCGAGGTCGGCCAGCTTGCCGGGCTCGATGCTGCCGATCTCCGCTTCGCGGCCGAGTACGCGCGCGCCGCCGATCGTGCCGACCCGCAGGGCCTGCCTCGCGGTCAGCGCGTCCGCGCCCCACTTGACGCGGTTGAACAGCAGCAAGTTCCGCAGCTCCGTGCCGAGTTCGCCGGACTCGTTGGACGCCGTGCCGTCCACGCCGAGCCCGACCGGCACTCCGGCGCGCAGCAGGTCGGGTACGCGGGCCACCCCGGCCGCCAAGCGGGCGTTCGACGACGGGCACGTCGCGACGCCCGTGCCGGTCTCGGCGAACTTGGCCACGTCGGAGTCGTTCATGTGCACCGAGTGGGCCATCCACACGTCGTCGCCGAGCCAGCCGACCGACTCGAAGTAGTCGGTCGGCCCCATGCCGAACAACTCCTTGCAGAACTTCTCCTCTTCGACCGTCTCCGAGCCGTGGGTGTGCAGGCGTACGCCCTTGCGCCGGGCCAACACCGCTGCCTCGCGCATGAGTTCGGTCGACACCGAGAACGGCGAGCAGGGCGCCGCGGTGATGCGCAGCATCGAGTCGAACGACGGGTCGTGCCACCGGTCGATGGCCGCCTCGGTGGCGGCGAGGGCCTCGTCGGTGTCCTCGACCGCGTTGTCCGGCGGGAGCCCGCCGTCCTTGCGGCTGCGGTCCATCGACCCGCGCGTGGGCTGGAAGCGCATGCCCAGCTCGGCGACCGCGGCGATCTCGGCGCCGAGGATGTCCCCGGCGTCGCGCGGGAAGACGTACGCGTGGTCCGTCGCGGTCGTGCAGCCCGACTTGAGCAGCGCGGCCGCCGACCCCTGCGCGGCGGCGTGGCACAGTTCGTCGTCGATCTTCGCCCACGTCGGGTACAGCTCGACGAGCCAGTCGAACAGGATCGAGTTCTGCGCCAGGCCCCGCGTGATCCACTGGTAGAAGTGGTGGTGCGTGTTGACGAGCCCGGGGGTGACCAGGTGGCCGGAGGCGTCGACGCGGCGTACCGTACCTGCGACTTCGGGCGCGGCTCCCGCCCCCACCGACTCGATGCGGTTGCCGGCGACGACGACGTGGCCCGAGGTGTACTCGGTGTCGTCGGCGTCGACGGTCGCGATGACGGCGTTCTCGATGACGATGCGCTGCGCGGGTTCGGTGCTCACGACGCGTCCGCCTCTCAGTCGACGGGGATGACCGGTTCGACGCCCTCGCGGTGCACGGTGCCTTCGATCAGGCCGTACGGCCGGTCCGCGGCGAAGTAGACCTCGTTGTCGTTCTTCTGCCCGAACGGCTCCAGGTCCACCAAAAAGTGGTGCTTGTTGGGCAGCGACAGCCGGATCTCGTCGATCTCCGGGCGGTTGTTGAGCACCCGGTTGCCCATCGCGAACAGCGTCTGCTGGAGCGAGTAGGAGTAGGTCTCCGCGAACGACTCGAGCAGGTGCCGCTTGACCTGTGCGTAGGAGCGCTCGAAGTTGACCGGGGCGAGCTCGTCGCCGCTCCACGAGAAGCGCCAGCGCGCGTTGACCTCGGTGGCGAGGATGCGGTCGTACGCCTCCTTGAGCGTGGTGTAGCGGTCCTTGATGTAGCCCCAGAACTCGGAGGCGGTGGTGTTCATGACCACCAGGCCGGTGAGGCCGGAGATGATCTGGAACCGCTCGCCGTCGTAGCCGACTTCGGTGGTGCGTACCTCGCCGCCGTCGCGGACGAAGGAGTGCCGCACCTCGTCGGCGCCGATGAAGCGGTTGCGGGAGTCGGCGGTGGTGATGCGGTTCCAGCCGTACTCCTCGACGCGGATGCGCGCGCGGTGGATGGTGGGCTGCGAGTCCACGAAGTGCCGGGCGAGCAGCACCGCGAAGTCCTCCGCGGACGTGATGCCGTGCTCCTGCGCGAAGGCGTAGACGGTGTTCTTGGTGGTGTCGGTCGGCAGCACCGCGGCGTTGCCGCCGGTCAGGTGCGTGTCGGCGAGGTCGCCGGACAGGGCGACGCTCACGTTGAGGTCCTTGACCTCGTGCCGAGTGCCGTCGCGGCGAACCCGGACGATCCGGTTCTCCGCCTTTCCGTACTGGTTCTGGCCTAGCACCATCGGCATCGGTCTAGCTCCCTCGGTAAACGGAGTATCCGTACGGGTTGAGCAGCAGCGGGACGTGATAGTGGGGGCGCGCCGGGTCGGTGGTGAACACCACCTGGACCTCGGGGAAGAAGGCGTCCTCGCCGCGGGCGGCACGGTACGCGGCGACGTCGAAGCGCAGCCGGACCGTGGCGGAGGCCGCGGGGTCGTCGGGGGACACCTGGGGAAGGTCGGGGCAGCGGCCGTCGGAGTCGGTCCGCGACGTGCCGAGCACCCGCCAGGCGCCGTCCTCGGCGCGGACGGCGAGTTCGACGGGGACGTCCGGCGCCGGGTCCCCGGCGCTGGTGTCGAGGATGTGGGTCGAGACGGCGGTCATGCCAGCACCAGCTTTTCCAGACGAATGCGGTTGATCTTGCGCAGTTCCTCGCGGGCGATCTCCCGCTCGGCGGCCGCGTCGTTGCCGAGGCGCCCGCGCAGTGCGGCGAGCATCTCGGCGGCGCCCTTGCCGGTGGCGCAGATGAGGAACACGTGGCCGAATCGGTCGAAGTACTCCCGGTTGGCGTCCGCGAGTTCGGCGAGCAGGTCGCCGTCCGCGCCGCGTACGCCGGCCTGCTCGCGCTCCGAAGTGGCGTCGCCCGCACGGGGCTTGCCGATGACCGCGTGTCCGGCCATGGCCTCGTCGAGATCGGCGGTGGTGAGCCCCGCCATCGCGAGGTCGGAGGCCGCGAACAGTTCGTCGGTGTCGCGGTACGGGCGCCGGGCCGCGACCGTGTCGATCCACGCGCGGCTGGCGCACACCTCACCGAGGAGCTTCAGCGCGTCGCCGGGCCCGGCGGCGTTGAGCCGCCCGAGCCCGGCCCCGGCGGGTGCGGGAAGGTGCTGGTCGGATGGGGTTTCCGGTGGATCGGCCACGCCGGACCTCCTGGACGGGGAACGGAGTCATCGCGTCCGGATCATCGGAACCGCGCTCAGCGTGAACCGTAGGTCGGCACGTGACGTGCCGTCAACAGTTTGTTGAAGTGGATCAGTCGGGTGGGCGAACGCCGGGTCTTGGAGGTTCGCACAGTCGACAACCGGCCGGGTCCCGCGCGTTGCGCCCGGTCCTACTGGGACTGCTCGCGGTTCAGGTAGTTGTAGACCGTGAAGCGGCTGACGCCGAGCGCCGCCGCGACCGACTCGACGCCGTGCCGGATGGTGAACGCGCCGCGCTCCTCCAGCACGCGGACCACGCGCTGCTTGTCCTCGCGGCCGAGTTCGGCCAGCGGTCCGCCGAACTGGCGCACCATTTCGGCCAGTAGGCGGTCGAGCGCGGCGCCCAGGTGCGGAAGGCGTACGGCGACCACCGGATCGCCCTCCCAGTGCAGGACGACGTCCTCCGCCCGGGCCTCTCCGGTCGCCACGAAGTCCGCACCGAGCGCGTCGACGAGCGGCTTGACCGCGTCGACGAGGGGGTGTGCCGGCTCGGTCATCGGATGTCCTCCGCCTGTTCGGCGGTGCCGTCCGGAACCGCCGTGACCTGCACGGAGATGCGCGTGGCGCCGACCGCGAAGGTGTCCCGGAAGAGCCGGTCGACGACCGCGAGCACGGTCTCCGCGTCGCCCACGGCGCTGGTGCCGAACGGCCCGACCTCGACCTCCAGCCCCGCTTCGTCGACGATGCGCCGCGCCGTGACGGCATGCGGCGGGAAGTCCGGCATTTCGAACGGTTCGGTGGTGAACTCCATCTTCAATCGCACGGCCTGAACCCTAGGGCGTGCCTGTCGACTAATCCAGGATTGCCCACCCCGCGGGATTGACAAACTGTTGAAGGCGCGTGCCATCATTCCGTTAAGCAGAATCTTGCTTCCGCATCGTGGAATTCACCCGTTCGATCCGTGGAAGAGGTGATGACCGTGAGCGCCGGACTCCCGCGCTTCGATGTCAACCTTTCGATCCTGTTCACCGAGCTGCCCCTGCTGGAGCGGCCGAGGGCCGCAGCCGAGGCCGGCTTCACCGAGGTCGAGCTGTGGTGGCCGTTCGACGGGCCGACTCCGGCCGATGCGGAGCTCGACGCGCTGGAGCGCGCGCTCGCCGACGCGGGCGTCTCGCTGGTCGGCCTCAACTTCGACGCCGGCGACATGCCCGGCGGCGACCGCGGGCTGCTGTCGCGGCCCGCCGACTCCGACCGCTTCCGCGCCAACATCGACGTCGCGGTCGGGTTCGCGGCCCGCGTCGGATGCCGCGCGCTGAACGCGCTGTACGGCAACCGCGTCGACGGCCTGGACCCCGCCGTACAGGCCGAACTCGCGCTGGAGAACCTGGCGTCGGCGGCCCGGGCCGCGCACCGCGAGGGCGCGGTCGTGCTGGTCGAGGCGGTCAACACCGTGGAGAACCCGCGCTACCAGCTCGACTCCGCGAAGGCCGCCGTCGAGGTGGTCGACGCGGTCAACGCCGCGACGGGCCTCGGCAACACGCGCTTCCTGCTCGACCTGTACCACCTCGCCACGATGGGCGAGGACCTGCCGGCCGTGATCGCCGCGTACGCGGACCGCGTCGGCCACGTGCAGATCGCCGACAGCCCCGGGCGCGGACAGCCCGGCACCGGCGGACTCGACTTCGACGACCTGTTCGGCCGCCTCGCCGCGGCCGGCTACGACGGCCGCATCGGCCTCGAATACAAGCCCGTGGGCGGCCCCAGCGCCGACAGCTTCGGCTGGCTGCCGCGCGAGAACCGCTCCGGGAGGGGAAACGCATGAGTGCACCGAAGATCAGCAAAATAGGCTTCATCGGCCTCGGCATCATGGGCTCGCCGATGGCGGCCAACCTGGTCAAGGCCGGGTACGACGTCACCGGCTTCAACCTGACCCAGCCGCCGATCGACAAGCTCGTCGAGGCGGGCGGCAAGGGCGCCGCCTCGATCGCCGACGCCGTGCGCGACGCCGACGCCGTCATCACGATGGTCCCGGCCGACCCGCAGGTCGAGGAGGTCATGTTCGGCGACGGCGGCGTCCTGGACAACGTGCGCCCCGGCACCCTCGTGATCGACATGAGCTCCATCAAGCCCAGCACCTCCATCGCAGTCGGAAAGGCCGGGAGCGCGCAGGGACTTCGGGTCCTCGACGCGCCGGTGTCCGGCGGCGAGGCGGGGGCGGTCGAGGCCGTCCTGTCCATCATGGTCGGCGGCGAGGCGGCGGACTTCGCGGCGGCGCTGCCGCTTTTCGAGGCGCTCGGCAAGACGATCGTGCACGTCGGCCCGTACGGCGCCGGTCAGACGGTCAAGGCCGCCAACCAGCTCATCGTGGCCGGCAACATCCAACTCGTCGCCGAGGCGCTGCTGTTCCTGGAGCGCGCGGGTGTCGACACCGAGGCCGGACTCAAGGTCCTCGGTGGCGGCCTGGCCGGCAGCACCGTCATGGCCCGCAAGGGCGACTCGATGCGCGCCCGCCAGTTCAAGCCGGGCTTCCGCATCGACCTGCACCACAAGGACATGGGCATCGTCTCGGACGCCGCCCGCGAACTCGGCCTGGTGCTGCCGTTCGGCGCGCTGGCCACCACGCTGGTCGCCGCGCTGCGCGCCCAGGGCGGCGGCGACCTCGACCACAGCGGGCTGCTGCTGGCTCTTGAGCGGCTCAACGGCCTTGCCGACAACGGTGGTTCGAGCAACGGGAAGGGTGGCAACTGATGGCTCCTCGTCTGATGCCCGTGATGGACGCCGTCGTCCACGTCCTCAAGTCGGAGGGTGTGGACACCGCGTTCGGATGTCCCGGCGCCGCGATCCTGCCGCTGTACAAGGCCCTTGAGGACGACGGCACGATCGAGCACCTGATCGTCCGCCACGAAGAGGGCGCGACGCACATGGCCGACGGTTGGGCGCGTACCAACGGCAACGTCGGTGTCGCCATCGGCACTTCGGGCCCGGCCGGTACCAACATGATCACCGGCCTGTACACCGCGATCGCCGACTCGATCCCGATCGTCTGCATCACCGGCCAGGCCGTCTCCTCCAAACTGCACCAGGAGGCGTTCCAGGCGGTCGACATCGTGGAGATCGCCAAGCCGGTCACCAAGTGGGCCGTGCAGGTCAAGGAGGCCGCGCAGGCCCCCTGGATCTTCCGCGAGGCGTTCCGCATCGCCCGCTCGGGCCGTCCGGGCCCGGTCCTGATCGACCTGCCGCTGGACGTCCAGCAGCAGAAGATCCTGTGGGACCCCGAGTTGGACGCCCCGCTCCCGGTGGCCGAGGTGCACCCGCACCTGCCGCGCGTCGAGGCCGCCCTCGACATGCTGCTCGCCGCCGAACGCCCGCTGCTGCTCTCAGGCGGCGGCGTCATCATCGGCGAGGCGCACGAGGAACTGGTCGAGCTGGCCGAGCTGTTGCAGATCCCCGTGCAGGTCACGCTGATGGGCAAAGGCTCGATCGACGAGAACCACGCGCTCTACAGCGGCATGACCGGCATCCAGACCTCGCAGCGCTACGGCAACGCGTCGTTCCTGGAGTCCGACCTCGTGCTCGCCCTCGGCGCGCGCTTCGGCGACCGGCACACCGGCTCGCTGGACGTGTACCGCGGCGAACGCAAGTTCATCCACGTGGACATCGAACCGACCCAGATCGGCAAGGTCTTCCAGCCCGACCTGGGCATCGTGTCGGACACCCGGCTGTTCCTCCGGGCGATCCTGGAGGTCGCGCGGGACCGCGGGCTGCGCCGCGAGGCCGGTGCGTGGGTCGCCCGGGTCCAGGAACTGCGCTCGACGCTGACGCGCCGCGAGGACTTCGACAGCGTGCCGGTGAAGGCGCCGCGGGCGTACAAGGAGATCAACGAGGTCTTCGACGCCAACACGTACTTCGTCACCGCGATCGGGCTCTACCAGATCTGGGGCGGCCAGCACCAGAAGGCGTACCTGCCGCGCCGCTACCAGATCTGCGGCCAGGCCGGCCCGCTCGGCTGGGAGATCCCGGCGGCGATCGGGGTCAAGAAGGCGCTCAAGAACAGCGACCCCAACGCCGAGGTCGTCGGCATCGTCGGCGACTACGGCTTCCAGTACCTCGTCGAGGAGCTGGCGGTGGCGGCGCAGTACAACGTGCCGTTCGTCATCATCATGCTCAACAACGAGTACCTGGGCCTGATCCGCCAGGCGTCGCTGCCGTACGAGATGAACTACCAGGTGGACATCCACTACGACGACTACGGCACCGACAACGTCAAGATCATGGAGGCGTACGGCTGCTCCGGCCGCCGTGTCTTCGAGCCCGGCGAGATCCGCGAGTCGCTGGAGTGGGCGCGCAAGGAGGCGCAGGCCACCTCCCGCCCGGTGCTCGTGGAGATCATGATCGAGCGCGAGGCGAACACGCCGCACGGCCCGGCGATCGACGCGGTCCGCGAGTTCGAGCCGCTGCCGCAGGGCTGACCGGACCGGTGGCCGGGTCCGGGCACGCGCACCGGGCCCGGCCACCGCACCAGCGGCCGACTTCCTCGGCCCGCAGACCGGCGGGGCCGCCCGGTGCCGACCCTGGACCGTCTTCCCACCAGGCCCCGTCTCCGGGGGTGCTGCCCGGTCCCACCGACCGGACCGGGCGGCACCCCCTCCCACCGACCCCACCCGGCGGCACCTGATCCGGTGTCGCGGCCGTGCCGCCGGGTGGAACAACCCTTCGTGGCCTAGTGTCCCGAATATCCATGTCCGACCATCCGAATCGGACCGCCCGTCCGTCCCATGCGGTCGTGTGATCACACGATTTCCCGCGGCCGCCGACCCGCATAGCGTCTGCGACATCCGGAAAGGAGCAAGCCGTGGCAGCCCCGACGATCGTCGTCGCCCCCGACAAGTTCAAGGGCACGCTCACCGCGGCCGAAGCCGCCGGACACATCGCCGACGGGATCCTGCGGGTCCTGCCGGACGCCGACGTACGCCGCCTCCCGGTGGCCGACGGCGGCGACGGCACGGTCGATGCGGCGGTCGCCGCCGGGTTCCGCCGGGTGCGGACCCGCGTGGCGGGGCCGACCGGACGCGCCGTGGACGCGTCCTTCGCCGTACGGGGCACCACAGCCGTGGTCGAACTCGCCGAGGCGTCCGGACTCGTCCTGCTCCCCGCCGGAGAGCCGGCGCCGCTGACCGCGAGCAGCTACGGCGTCGGCCAGTTGATCGCCGAGGCGGTGCGCGTGGGGGCGCGTCGCATCGTCCTCGGTCTCGGAGGGAGCGCCTGCACCGACGGCGGCGCCGGCATGGTGCAGGCCCTCGGCGGGCGGTTGCTCGACGCGCACGGCGTCGAGCTGCCGCCCGGCGGGGCCGCGCTCCGCTCCCTGGACCGCGTGGAGGCCGCCGACCTGCTGCGCCGGTACGCCGACCGCCCCGGCGGCATCGAGGTGGTCATCGCGTCCGACGTGGACAACCCGCTGCTCGGACCCAAGGGTGCCGCCGCGGTCTACGGACCGCAGAAGGGCGCGGGGCCGGAGGACGTGACGGTGTTGGAGGCCGGGCTCGCGCGCTGGGCGGAGATCGTACGCCGCGACGTCGCCGCGCCTACCGCTGCGCCGGCCACCGCCTCTTCCGCTGCCTCTTCCGCCGTGTCTTCCGCCGCGCCGGCCACCGCGTCTTCCGCTGCGTCTTCCGCCGATGCCGAGGGCCGCCGCGAGGTCGCCGACCTGCCCGGCGCGGGCGCCGCCGGCGGCGTGGGCTTCGGCGCCCTGGCGTTCCTCGGCGCGACCCTGCGCCCCGGCATCGAACTCCTCCTCGAACTCCTCGGTTTCGACGCGGTCCTGGCCGGAGCCGCGCTCGTCGTCACCGGGGAAGGCCGCCTCGATCCGCAGACCCTGCACGGCAAGGCGCCCGCGGGTGTCGCCGCGGCCGCCGCCCGTGCCGGGGTGCCGGTCGTGGCGGTGTGCGGCCGTCTGGAGCTGACGCCGACTCAGCTCCAGACGGCCGGGATCGTCCGGGCGTACGCACTCGAAGACCTCGCCTCCGGCGGCGACGCGCTGGCCGACGCCGCGCGCTACGCCGAGGAGGCGGGCGCCCTGCTGGCAAAAGAACTCACGGCAGTCGTGCACAAGGAGGCCGCCCGGTGACCACCACTTCCTCTACGCGGAGCGCCTCACGCGTGCTGCGCTCCCGGCGCGTCGTCACCCCGACGGGCGAGGTCGCCGCCGACGTGGTCATCGCGGGCGGGCGGATCACCGACGTCGCCCCGTACGGCTCGGTGACCGGCTCGCCGGTGGAAGACCTGGGCGAACTGGCGCTGCTGCCGGGCCTCGTCGACACCCACGTGCACATCAACGAGCCCGGGCGTACCGCGTGGGAGGGCTTTCCCAGCGCGACCCGCGCCGCGGCGGCGGGCGGCGTGACCACGCTCATCGACATGCCGCTCAACTCCATTCCGCCCACCACGACGGTCAACGCGCTGCACGCCAAGCAGGATTCGGCCCGCGGCCGGGTGTACGTCGACGTCGGCTTCTGGGGCGGCGCGGTGCCCGGCAACCTCAACGACCTGGAACCGCTGTACCGGGCCGGTGTGTTCGGCTTCAAGAGCTTCCTGTCGCCCTCGGGCGTCGACGAGTTCCCGCACCTGACGCGCGAGCAACTCGACGAGTCGCTCGCGGAACTGGCCCGCCTCGACGCACTGGCGATCATCCACGCGGAGGCGCCGGAGGTCCTGGACGCGGCGCCGCAGCGGGCCGGGCGGGCGTACGCCGACTTCCTCGCCTCGCGCCCGGACGCCGCGGAGGCCGTCGCGGTCACCGAACTGCTGGACGCCGCACGGGAGACCGGAGCGCGCGTCCATGTGCTCCACGTGTCCTCGGCGGAGGTGCTGCCGCTGCTGGCCAAGGCGCGCGCCGACGGCATCCGGGCGAGCGCCGAGACCTGCCCGCACTACCTCACGCTCGCCGCCGAGCAGGTCCCCGAGGGCGACACCGCCTTCAAGTGCTGCCCGCCGATCCGCTCCGAGTCCAACCGCGACCTCCTGTGGGACGGGCTGCGCGGCGGGGACTTCGTCGCGGTCGTCTCGGACCACTCGCCGTGCACCGTCGACCTCAAGCGGCTGGAGGAGGGTGACTTCGCCCTCGCCTGGGGCGGAATCGCCTCCCTGCAACTGGGACTTCCGGCCATATGGACCGAGGCGCGGCGCCGCGGGCACAGCCTCGCCGACGTCGTGGGCTGGATGGCGACCGGTCCCGCGCGGTTCGCGGGACTGCGCCGCAAGGGCCTCATCGCGCCGGGCCGCGACGCGGACCTGGTCGCCTTCGACGCCGAGGCCGCGTTCGTCGTCGACCCGGCGGGGCTGCACCACCGCAACCCGGTCACACCGTACGCCGGCCGCGAACTCACCGGCGTGGTCCGCACCACGTGGCTGCGCGGCGTGCCGGTCGACCTCGACGGTCCGCCCGCGGGCGAACTGCTGGAGCGGGACGCGTCGTGATCGGCCCCGCCGAACGCCGCCTCCGCGGCCACGCGCCGCCCCCGCTCACCGGTTTCTGAACCTTCGTCAGCGCCCCCGCACGAGACCGGAGTTCCGCATGCCCGAAGAGTCCAAGCCTGCCCTGTCCGTGGACGCCACCTCGGACTTCGCCGATCTGGTGAACCTCGCCGGACGCCCCCTGGGCGCCGGCGTGATCGCCGCCAACGACGAGTGGTTCGCCGACAAGGAGAACCTCCTCCTCGCCGAGACGCCCGTCTTCCAACCGCACACGTTCGGCCCCAAGGGCCAGATCATGGACGGCTGGGAGACCCGTCGGCGCCGCGGCGCCAGTGCCGAGGAGCCGCACGTCCACCCCGACGACCACGACTGGGCGGTGGTACGCCTCGGCGCCGCCGGCGTCGTCAGCGGCGTCGTCGTGGACACCGCGCACTTCACCGGCAACTACCCGCCGTTCGCGTCGGTGGAGGCCGCGTACCTGCCCGGCCACCCGTCGCTGGACGAGGTGCTCGCCGCCGACGTCGAGTGGACCGAGATCGTGCCGCGCAGCCCCCTCAAGGGCGACACCGCGCACCGGTTCGACGTAGCGGAGCGGCGCCGGTTCTCGCACGTACGCCTCAACATCTTCCCCGACGGGGGCGTCGCCCGGCTGCGCGTGCACGGCGAGGTCGTCCCCGACGCCGACTACCTCGACGGCCTCACGCTCGACCTGCTCGCCGCCGAGTTCGGGGGTGTCGCCGAGGCGGCCAGCGACCGGTACTTCTCCTCGCCGCACAACATGAACGCCCCCGGGCGCTCCCGCGTGATGGGCGAGGGCTGGGAGACCCGGCGCCGTCGCGACGACGGGCACGACTGGGTGCGCCTGCGCCTCGCCGGCCCGGCGCTGCTGTCGGCCGTCGAGATCGACACCGACCACTACAAGGGCAACGCCCCCGGCTGGATCCGCCTCGTGGCGACCGACGGCGACCCTGCCGACGAGTCCGGCTGGTGGGAGCTGCTGCCGCCGACGCGCGTACAGCCGGACACCCGGCACCGGTTCCGGGTGGCGCCCGAGCGGGCCGCCCGCCACGTGCGCATCGAGGTCTACCCGGACGGCGGTGTCGCCCGCTTGCGGCTCCTCGGCCGCGTCACCGCGGAAGGCCTCGCCGAACTGCGACGCCGGGCAGCCGAGTTGTACGCCTAGCGACCCGCGACCAGGTTGCCCCAGCGCGACCCGCAACTGAGTCGTCCCGACTCGGCCCGCAACCGAGTCGTCCCGGCGCGGCCCGCGACCGAGTTGTCCCGGCGGGCCGCCGCCAGTCGCGCCCGAGAACACCGCGAACAGAACGCAGAATCGCGTGACCTGATAGGGAGTCAGCACCCCATGACCGACCAGATATTGACGACCGAGTCCGGCGCCCCGGTCGCGGACAACCAGAACTCCGCGCAGGCGGGCATCGGCGGACCGGTCCTGATCCAGGACCAGTACCTGCTGGAGAAGCTGGCCCGCTTCAACCGCGAGCGCATCCCGGAGCGCGTCGTGCACGCGCGCGGCTCGGGCGCGTACGGCTTCTTCGAGGTCACCGACGACGTGTCGCGCTACACCAAGGCGCACTTCCTCGGCGAAGTCGGCCGCAAGACCGAGACGTTCCTGCGGTTCTCCACGGTCGCGGGCAACCTCGGCGCGTCCGACGCGGTGCGCGACCCGCGCGGCTTCGCCCTGAAGTTCTACACCGAGCAGGGCAATTACGATCTGGTCGGCAACAACACTCCGGTGTTCTTCATCAAGGACCCCCTGAAGTTCCCGGACTTCATCCACTCGCAGAAGCGCGACCCTTTCACCGGCATCACCGAGGCCGAGAACGTGTGGGACTTCTGGTCGCACTCGCCGGAGGCGACGCACCAGATCACCTGGCTGTTCGGCGACCGTGGGATCCCCGCGTCGTACCGCCACATGAACGGCTTCGGCTCGCACACCTACCAGTGGGTCAACGAGGCCGGCGAGGCGTTCTGGGTGAAGTACCACTTCAAGACGAACCAGGGCGTGCGCTCCCTCACCAACGAGCAGGCGGCCGAACTCGCGGGCGGCGACGCCGACTCACACCAGCGTGACCTGCACCAGGCGATCGAGCGCGGGGTGTTCCCGTCGTGGACGCTGCACGTGCAGGTCATGCCGGTGGCCGAGGCGGCGAACTACCGCTTCAACCCGTTCGACCTGACCAAGGTGTGGCCGCACGCCGACTACCCGCTGATCAAGGTCGGCCGCCTGGTGCTCAACCGCAACCCGGAGAACGTCTTCGCCGAGGTCGAGCAGGCCGCGTTCTCGCCGAACAACTTCGTCCCGGGCATCGGTCCTTCGCCGGACAAGATGCTCCAGGGCCGGCTGTTCGCGTACGCCGACGCACACCGCTACCGCCTCGGCGTCAACCACACCCAACTCGCCGTCAA
>NZ_JBEZFP010000173.1:0-18585 GCF_040649515.1 Streptodolium elevatio | reverse complement strand
GTGCCCCGTCGCGACTAGCGCGGCGGGGCACCGCCCGTCAGCGGCCAGGAGGCGACATCGCGATAGCGGATCGGCCCCGGGCCCCTGCCGAAGTTGCTGCCCACCAAGTGGAGGCGTTCCGCGCGCCAGGGCCGCCCGGTGAAGCCGGACAACTCGGCGGCGGCCTGCGGCACCCCGTCCGGGTTGTCGCGCCGCGCCCGGGCCAGCGTGAGGTGCGGGCTCAGCGGGCGGTCGTCGAACCGCACGCCGCTCGCCGCCACCGCGGCCCGGGCCGCCGAGGCCAGCCGGTGCAGTCCGGCCACCTCGCCGCGCAGGCCGCACCACAGCACCCGGTCGTCGAAGTGCCCGGCCCCGGACAACTCCAGCTCGAGTGCCGGGTGCGACGCCGCGACGGCCTCAAGTGCCGTACGCAGCGCGGGAACCACGTCGGACGGAAGCTCACCGAGGAAGGCCAGCGTGATGTGCCAGTCCTCGATGCGGTTCCGGCGCAGCCGGGGATGCGCCTCGTACACCGGAGCGAGCGCGTCCGCCAACTCCGCCTTGGCGTCGTCGGGCGGCGCGACCGCGATGAACAGGCGTACGGTCGCGGGCGGTTCGTGCTCCTCCGCGAAGTCGGCCATCGCCTGTCCCGATGCGTCGCGTCGGTCAGCCCTTGGCGCCGACGACGCCGGACTCGTCGATGACGACCTTCTTGCTGGTGCGGCCGCCGCTGGAGCCCAGCGCCTCGATCGCCTTGACGACCTCCATGCCGTCCACGACCTCGCCGAACACGACGTGCTTGCCGTCGAGCCAGTCGGTCACGATCGTGGTGATGAAGAACTGCGAGCCGTTGGTGTTCGGCCCCGCGTTGGCCATGCTCAGCAGGCCCGGCTTGGTGTGCTTCAGCTGGAAGTTCTCGTCCGGGAACTTGTTGCCGTAGATGCTCTTGCCACCGGTGCCGTTGCCGGCGGTGAAGTCGCCGCCCTGGAGCATGAAGTCCGGGATCACGCGGTGGAACGTGGACCCCGCGTAGCCGAAGCCGTTCTGGCCGGTCGCCAGCTCACGGAAGTTCCGCGCGGTGTCCGGCACGACGTCGTCGTACAGCTTGAACGTGATCGTGCCGAGGCTCTGGCCGTCGGCCGAGACCTTGAAGTAGACGTTCTCACCCACTGTGGGGGACCCTCCTGGACTTGAGTGCATGTCTGCGAACCGACCTCCCGGCCGGTCCACCCGGTCGAGCATAGGAGATTCGGTGCCGCGCGGTGCCGCCGCCATCCACCCCGAGCGTGTCGGGGCGGCGGGACACTCGTTGGTGGGGACATGACCAAGATCACCAACACCGCGTTCGCCGCGGGCGCCGTCGCCGCGGCCCTGCTGTCCTGGGCGGCTCCGGCGGGCGCCGACATCGGCGTCGACGGCAACTGGAACCAGACCACCGTGGGGGCCTGCGAGCAGCCGGCGGTGCAGATGCCGGCCGATGCGGCCTACTC
Organism: Streptodolium elevatio; assembly: GCF_040649515.1. Classification (GTDB taxonomy): domain Bacteria; phylum Actinomycetota; class Actinomycetes; order Streptomycetales; family Streptomycetaceae; genus Yinghuangia; species Yinghuangia elevatio. The sequence continues at coordinate 17,116 of NZ_JBEZFP010000173.1, read as the reverse complement.
CGTGCAGTGCGAACATCACTCCGTGGTGGAGCACAGCGTGGGCTGACCGTGTGCCGGTACGTCGCCGGGCCCCGTGCGTGTCATGTCACGTCGTCTTCGCGCGGGGCTTGGCGCGTACGTGCATACGCTCGCCCTGGCGGCCGAACAGGCTGAGCAGCTCCACGGGTTCCTCGCCCGTGGTCCCGAACCAGTGCGGTACGCGCGTGTCGAACTCCGCGGCCTCGCCGGGCCCCAGGATGACGTCGTGCTCGCCGAGGACCAGGCGCAGGCGCCCGGAGAGGACGTACAGCCACTCGTAGCCCTCATGCGTGCACGGGTCCGGATTCGACCGGGACTTCGGCAGCACCATCTTGTAGGACTGGAGCGGGCCCGGGTGCCGGGTCAGCGGCAGCACGACGTTGCCGTTCACGTGCCGGGCCGTCATGCGTACGCGCGGATCGCCGACCTCCGGCGCGTTGACCAACTCGTCCAGCGGCACCTGGTGCGCCTGGGCGATCGGCAGCAGCAGCTCCAGGCTCGGACGCCGCTGCCCCGACTCCAGGCGCGACAGCGTGCTCTTCGAGATCCCGGTGGCCTCGGCCAACGCGCCGAGCGTGACACCGCGCTCGGTGCGCAGGCGGCGGAGCCGCGGACCGACCTCGGTCAGGGCCTGGGCGATTGCGGGTGAGTGCTCCATGCCGACCATTGGATCCCCGATTCCCGGAAACGGCAACAATGATTGCCGGATGAGGACCGTCGCGACACGCTGGCGTCGGAGGTGGTCGACATGGTGCAGACAAGGGGAGCGGTCGAGGCGGGCGGCGTGGTCCAGGCGGGCCCCGCGGTCCAGGCGCTTCGCGCGGGTGGCGCGCAGGGTGCCGACGAGGCGGGCCGGTACGACGTGGTGATCGTCGGGGCCGGCGCGGGCGGGCTGAACGCCGCGCTGGTGCTCGGGCGGGCACGCCGCCGCGTCGCGGTCGTCGACGCGGGCGAGCCGCGGAACGCGCCCGCGGCCCACATGCAGGGGTTCCTGTCGCGCGACGGCATGGCACCGGCCGAGCTTCTGGCGGTCGGCCGGGCCGAGGTCGCGGGGTACGGCGTGCACCTGATCGACGCCCGGGTCGACGGCATCGAGGCGGTCGACGACGCGGACGCCGCCGGCCGCGCACGCCCGGGCGCGGGCAGCGCCGTGGCCGCCGGATTCCACGTGACGCTGTCCGGCGGGCCGGTGCTGTGGGCCCGGCGGATCGTGGTCGCGACCGGGCTGCGCGACGTCCTGCCCGACATCCCGGGGCTGCGTGAGCGCTGGGGCCGCGACGTGCTGCACTGCCCGTACTGCCATGGCTACGAGGTACGCGATCGGCCACTCGGCGTGCTGGGCACCCACCCCGGGTCCGTGGACCACGCGCTGCTGCTGCGGCAGTGGTCCCAGGACGTCGTGTTGTTCTGGCACACCGCGGAGCTGCGGCCGGAGCAGGCGGAGCGGCTGGCGGCCCGCGGGGTACGGGTCGTCGAGGGCGCGGTGAAGCGCGTCGTCGTCGACACGGCCGCCGACGCGCTGAGCGGCGTCGAACTCGCGGACGGGCGGGTGGTGGCGCGCGAGGCGGTGTTCGTGCTCCCGCAGATGGTGCCGCACGACACGCTGCTCGCCGCACTCGGCTGCGCGGCCGACGAGAACGGGTGGGTGGTCGCGGACCAGGCGGGCCGTACCAGCGTCCCCGGGGTCCTGGCGATCGGGAATGTCCGCGATCCGCGTGCCCAGGTCGTCACCGCGGCCGGAATGGGGGCCGCCGCGGCCTTCGCGCTCAACATCGAGCTCGTCGAAGAGGACGTCGCGCACGCGGTCGCGAGTCGGCGGACTGCCGCGTACCTGCCGCCGTTCTCCCCGGCCCCGGTCCACTGACGCTCCCGTATGCCAGGTCGGCCCACCCCCGCGCGCCTCGCATCGACGCCGCGCCCCGAGAAGAGGATGAGAAACATGACCGGTCAGCAAAGCCGCCAACACGGCGACCAGCACGGCGAACCGCAGGACCGCGCCGCGAGCCGCGAGCACGCGCACGGACACCAGCATGACCAGCACCACAAGCACGACCACAAGCACTCGCACTCGCACAACCATGGCGAAGGCGCCCACGACGTCGACTGGGACGAACTGGGCCCGCTGCTGGAGCGCGGCGCGGAGCTCCAGATGCCGGCGCTTGAGCAAGCCGCGGCGTGGCTGGGCGAGTTGGTGGGCGACGGAGACGCGGTCGCGCGCGTCCTCGACGTCGGAAGCGGCCCGGGCGTGGCCGCGTGCGTGCTCGCCGGGGCGTTCCCGCGGGCCGAGGTCGTCGCGGTCGACCAGGCCGACGGCCTGTTGGCGCGCGTACGTGCCCGGGCGGCCGAACGGGGCCTTGCCGACCGCCTGGTGACCCGGAAGGCGGATCTGCCGGACGCGTTCACCGAGTTGCCGTCCGCCGACCTGGTGTGGACGAGCGACGTCGTGCACCACTTCGGGGACCAGCAGGCGGCGTTGCGCGACCTGGCGGCCCGGCTCCGCCCCGGCGGCGTCCTCGCGGTGGGCGAGCGCGGCCTGCCGCTGCGGTTCCTGCCCCGTGACATTGGCATCGGCCGACCCGGGCTGCTGCCGCGCCTGGAGGTCGCCAACGAGGCGCGCTTCGCCGCGATGCGTGCCGAACTCCCGGGCGCCGTCTCGCTGGTCGAGGACTGGCCGGCAATGCTGGCGGCCGCCGGGCTGGTGCCTACCGGGTCCCGGACGTTCCTCACGGACCACCCGGCGCCCCTGGGCCTGGCCGCCCGCGAGCAGTTGCACAACCATCTGACGCGCCTGCGCTCGCTGTTGGACACCGAACTCGATGCCCAGGACCGCGAGACGCTGGACAGGCTTGTCGACGACGGTGCCCCGACCGGGATCCTGTGGCGCCCGGACGCCTTCTACCTCACGGCCACCACGGTCCACACCGCCCGGGCGTGCGCCAGTGACTGACCGCAACCATTTGTCCTACGACGTCCCGTAGTTCGCGCGGCGGGGGAAGCAATTGCGGCGCGCCGGGCACGAGTGCGGGCAGGAGGACGGTGCGGGCGCCGGCGCGGGTCATGCGCAGTGAGCGCCGGGCTCGGGCCGGGTGACTCACCCCGCCCGTGCCCGGCGCCTGCCTGCACCAAGTCCCTTACGGAGTCGGCAGATTGGTCACGACGACCTTGCCGTGCGTGGCTCGGGCCTCCATGTCGGTGAGTGCGGCAGGGATGTCGTCGAAGTCGATGCGGCGGCCGATGACCGGCTCGATCTCCCCGGCGTCCAGCAGCCGCAGGATCTCCGCGTGCACGGTCAGCCCGTGCGCGCGCGACGACGGGCGCATGCCGCCGCGGGCCCAGTGCCCGATCGGGTCCTCGACGTAGAGGTGGGCGACGCCGACGAGGGAGAAGTTCCCGTACACCATGCGCCACGGGTCGAATCCGGAGTTGTGCTCCTGCTCGATGCCGGACGCGTACCCGGCGATCAGGTGGCGCCCGTTGAAGCCCATGCAACGGAAAATGTCCTGGGTGACCTGTCCGCCGACGAGGTCGAAGGCGACGTCGACGCCGCGCCGGCCGGTGAATTCGTTGACGCGCGCGACCCAGTCCTCGGTGCGGTAGTTCAGCGCCAGCTCCGCGCCGAGTTCGCGGCAGAGCTTGAGCTTGTCGTCGCTGCCCGCGAGAGCGACGACGCGTGCGCCGGCCCGGCGGCCCAACTGGACGGCGGCGGAGCCGACTCCGCCCGCCGCGGCGGTGACGAGCAGCGTTTCGCCGCTCTCCAACTTGCCGCGCTCGTGGAGGCCGAGCCATGACAGATGGAACGGGTAGTGGATGGCGGCGCCGGTCTCGGCGGGGAAGTGCTCGGGCAGGTCCAGGGTCATGTCGGCCGGGCACACGACGCTGGTGGCGTAGCCGCCGAGCGCGCGTGTCGGGATGCCGATGACGCGTTTCCCGAGCATCTGCTCGGCGCCCGGGCCTACGGCCTCGACGACGCCGACGACCTCCATGCCGGGCGTGAACGGCGGATCGACCGGGACCGTCGCGTACCGGCCGTACACGCAGTCGATGTCGTTGAAGTTGAGCGACATCGCCTCGCTCGTGACGCGTATCTCGCCCGGTCCGGGAGCGCGTACCTCGATCCGGCGGCGTTCGAGCACCTCGCCTGGTGCCCCGGTCCGGTCGGCGACCCACGCCCATGCCTCGACGGTGTTTCCCTCGGTCATCTCTGCCACCAAGCCTCTCCGCCCGAGGCCCGTACGCGGCCTCTGGCGGGGCGCGGCGCACACCCTCGGGTCAGTCGTTACAGTTTGGAACGACTAGCGCTGTGGCAAGCTATCCGAGCTGTCTGACCGGGTCAAGGACCATCGAGGAGCACGAGCACCCATGACGCACCCGGCGAGGACAGGGCAGCGGTACGGCCCGCATCGCGATCCCACGATCAACGAGGCGGTCCTCGCGACGACCCGCCGACTGCTGATCGAACACGGGTACGCGGGCGTCTCGATCGACCTCATCGCCTCCACCGCCGGAGTCAGCCGCCCGGCCATCTACCGCCGCTGGCCGTCGAAGGCGCATGTCGTGCACGAGGCGGTCTTCGTCGGTATCGAACCGCGTGAGCAGCCGGACGACGGATTCGCGGCCGAGGTCCGGCGCATGGTGCGGGGCGCCGTACAGATGTTCGCGGAGCCCGCGACGCGCGAGGCGATCCCCGGTTTGATGTCGGAGATCCGCTCGGACCCGGCGTTGCAGCAGATCCTCGCGGCGCGCCTGGAGACCGCCGCGCGGGGGAGCCTGACCCGGCAGCTGCCGAAGGCGGTCGAGGCGGGCGAGGTACGCCGAGGTGTGGACGCCGACACGTTGTTCGACACGATCGCGGGCGCGGCCATTTTCGCGCTGTGCATCCGCGATGTGCGGGACGTGGAGGGGCTGGTCGCCTCGCTGACCGACCTCGTGCTGCACGGGGTGCTCGGTCCCCACGCGACGGACTGAGACGACGGCGTACATCGAATGGGGCAGCGGGATCTCCTGCCCGCGCACGAAGCGCCTCTCCGCGCCGCCCGGCTACCGTCAAATTCGACCGAGGACCGAACAGACGAGCGGGGCCGCAATGCGCGACGTGGTGATCGGAACATTCGGCATCGTCATAGGTGCCCTCCTCAAGCTCTACGCGGGCGATGTCGACATCCCCGCGGTCGAACTCGACAAGCTCGGAGTGGTCCTCATCGTGATCGGCGCGCTGGACCTGCTGTACGGGGTGTTCCGCGTGGTCACCCGCCGCTCGCGACGCACCGCCTGACGCACGGCTCGCGGCGTCGAACCGTCAGGACCCCGGTCTCCTGACGGTTCGTCAGTTACAGTCGTGGCACGGGGCCTGACCGCGGAGGTGGCGTGACCCGAGGACGGACGTTCGTACTGGTCCACGGCGGCGGACACGGCGGCTGGTGCTGGCAGCGCCTCGCCCGCGAACTGCGCGTCCGCGGCCACGATGTATGGTCCCCGACCCTGACCGGCTTCGGCGAGCGCGCCCATCTGGGCGGCCCGCGGACCCCGTTCGCGACGTTCGTCACCGACATCACGGCCGTGCTCGAGTACGAGGATCTCCGCGACGTGGTGCTCGTCGGCCACAGCATGGGCGGCGTCGTCGTCCCGCGGGTGGCCGAGGCCGCCGCCGACCGGGTCGCCGGGGTCGTGTTCCTCGCCGCGGTGGTCGCCGACGACGGCGAGACGCTGATCCAAGCGGTCCCCCAGACACCCGAGGTGGCCCGCGCGGTCACCATCGAGCCGGACGGCACGGCACGCACGGACCACCGGCTCATGACCGAGATCCTGATGCCGGACGGCACCGACGAGGACCGCGCGTGGGTCCTCGAACGCCACCGTGCCTACCCGCCCGCCGCCCTCGTCGAGCCCGGCCGGCTCTCCGCGTTCCTGGCCCTCGGCCTCCCCACCGGGTACGTCGTCGCGACCGAGGACGCCGCCATCCCGCCGCCGCTGGCCCGCTCCTTCGCCGCGCGCCTGAAGAACGCCCGTACCGCCGAAGTCCGGGCCGGGCACGACCTGATGATCACGCGGCCCGCGCAGACCGCCGATGCCTTGGAGGCCGTGTCGGCGTAGCCGCCGGCCCACCGAGTCCGCAACACGGCGAATACCGAACGCCGGAACACCGGAACGCCGCAAATACCGAACGCCGCAACGCGCCGAAGACCGCACGCTGCGACGCGCCGTACCGGAGCAGCATCGTGCCTACCGGGCGCGCCCCGCCTCCGACTCGTCCCTTTCCGCACGCTTCGGAGGGATCTCCGGGTTGTTTCCGGGTGTCCGGGCGGCGGAGAGTGGGTGGGAGCGGGTGGGGAGCGTCGTGGAGAGGGGTCGAGGTGAGCTACTGGGGCGGCTGGCGTCGGCAACACCAGGAATTCCGGAGGCGGGTCGACCAGCATCGGAACCAACTCAGGCGGGACACCGAGTTCTTCGACGGCAATCCGCTGTACGTCACCGAACTGCGTTGGACGGACCCGTTCGACGCCGAACCACCGGTCGCCTTCGTGGCGTTGAGCATCGGTCTCGCGCACTCCCGTGCCGCGGTCAGGTGTACGCCCGACGCGCACGCGGAGTGGCTGGCCGTCGGGCTGGACTATCTCGACGCCGTCTCCGCCGCGACCGACCGGACGGCGATCGCCCGGGAACGGTACGAGGTGGAGAGCGAGAAGCTCGGCAACCGCCTGCTGTGGTGGCGAATGCGGGACGTGGAACGCGATTGGGTGCGTGCGATCGAGGCGTACCGAGCGGAGGTGGCGGCGGCCGACGCGGCGTACCACCCGACGCGCGAGACAGTCGCCCGACATGTCGCCGCGGAGCGCGAGGTGTCGGAGCGCCGGTTGGCGGAGGAACGCGCCCGCACCGAGGAACGCCGCGCCAAGGCCCGCGAGTTGGCGGCCCTGCCGCTGTGGGGGATTCTCGTGACCGGCCGCGGCCGGGACGCCGAGGTCACCGTGCACCGGCACGACCTCGCACCGGAGAGCCCGCTGCCCACGGACACCCAGCCGCACCGGTGGGAGGAGGCCGAGCCGCTGACCGGATTCGCCCTGGAGCCCGCCGTACGGGCGTTGCGCGAGACCGGCGCGTCGGTCCGCTGGGAGGCCGCGGCGGTGTCGGCGGTCGAGGAGGAGTTCGGGTACACGCTGAGGACGTGGTGGGAGGACCTGTTCCCGCAGTCGGACCTCTTCCGACCTCCCCGGCCGCGCGGCACTTCGTCGACGTACACCGGGACGGGGCACCACTCCAGCTACGGCACGGGCGGCTTCAGTTGCGCGTCGGTGCATTGAGCCGCCCGGCCGGTCCGGGTACCGGGCCGGACCGGCCGGGCGGCCGGGACTGAGGTGTCCGGCGACCGGCGACCGGCGTCAGACGGTCACGTGGTCAGGCGCTTGGCCAGGTCCGCGGTCAGTTCCTCGTTCGCGGCGGCGATGAGGGGGAGGGCGTTGCCGCCGGACAACGCGAAGGGCGACCCGTCCAGGTTGGCCGCCACCCCGCCGGCCTCGGCCAGGAGCAGCAGCCCCGCGGCATGGTCCCAGGGGTTCTCCCACGTGTAGACGAGCGCATCGGCGTCGCCGCGGACCAGGTCCACGTACTCCAGCCCCGCCGACGTCGAAGGCTCGACCGAGAACTCCGGGGTGCGGAGCTTGGCGAGCATGTGCTCGTGCTCGGGCCGCAGGTACGTGGGATGGGTCAGCCGGAGACGCGGGCGCCCGGCGACCGCCCCGCCGCCGGCGGCCTTGCCGTTCGCGACGTTGGGCCCGCTCCCGGTCTTGTCGGCCGCGCGCTTGTCGGCCGCGGCCCCGTTGCCCCTTGCCGTCCTGCCGCCCCTGGCCTTGCCACCCGCTGCCCTGGACGCCGGGGATTTGGCACCCGTCGCCTCGGCACTCCCAGAACCGGTGCTTCCGGATCCGGTGCTTCCAGATCCGCCTTCGGGCGCATCGCCGGTGTCCCGCACGACGGGCGCCCCCGGCACCCGCACCGGTCGGCCGTTGTAGAGCGCTCCCCGGCCCAGCCGCGCGGTGGCGATCAGGCCGAGCGAGGGGGCGTACGTCCACGAGGCGTGCACCTTGCCGCCCGTGGCGAGCGCCACGAGCATGCAGTAGCGCTCGTCGCCGCGTACGAAGTTGGCCGTGCCGTCCACCGGGTCGACGATCCACACGGGCCTGTCGCCCTCCAACTCCCGCAACACGCCCGCGTCGGCGTGCACGGCCTCCTCGCCCACCACGCGCGAGCCCGGCAGCAGCGCGGTGAGCCCCTCGGTCAGCCGCTCCTCGGCTCTGCGATCGGCGATCGTCACCAGGTCGCCCGGACCTTTCTCGGTGACATCCGCGTCCGAGAGTGCGCCGAATCTCGGCAGCACCTCGTCGCAAGCCACCACGAGCATCAAATCGGTCACCTGGCCGAGTTCACGTTCGCTGATCACCCTTCCATCCAAGGGGGCGGGACCGCGGCACGGCAATCCCCATCGCGAGTGCGATCCGCGCGATCCGCGTGATCCACGCCATGCTGCAAGAGGACAGGGCCGCGCAGGGAAGCGCGCACGCTATGTGTGTGTTGTCGAGGGCATGGAACTTTCCGGGCGTGAGCGCCGCGCGGCGGCCTCCGGGCCGGGCCGCGACGTGGACGTGGTCGTCGTCGGGGCCGGCCAGGCCGGCTTGTCGGCGGCGTACTTCCTGCGCCGGTCCGGCCTCGGCTTCGTGGTGCTGGACGCCGACGACGCCCCCGGCGGCGCGTGGCGGCACCGCTGGCCGACGCTGCTCATGGAGTCCGTGCACGGCGTGCACGACCTGCCGGGCATGGCTTTCCAGCCCGGGGACCCGAAGCGGCCCGCGCGTGCGGCGGTCCCGGAGTACTTCGCGGCGTACGAACGTGCCATGGACCTGCCCGTCGTACGTCCGGTCCGAGTGGCCGAGGTCCGGTCGCGCGACGACGGCTGGCTCGTGGTCGCGACGGACGCAGGCACGTGGACCACACGGGCGCTGGTCAACGCCTCGGGGACTTGGCGCCGGCCGTTCGTCCCCTTCTACCCGGGAGCCGCGGAGTTCCGCGGCAGGCAGCTGCACACGGTCGACTACCGCGGCGGCGAGGAGTTCCGCGGACAGCACGTGGTGGTCGTGGGGGGCGGGACGTCCGCGATCCACTTCCTGGCCGAGATCGCGGCGGCCGGAGGCACGACGACGTGGGTGACGAGGCGTCCGCCGAAGTTCACGGAGGAGCCCTTCACCCCCGAGATCGGCCGCGAGATCGTCGCACAGGTGGCCGACCGGGTCAGCCGCGGACTGCCGCCGCAGAGTGTCGTGGGCGCGACCGGTCTGCCGCCCACCGAGGCGGTTCGCGCGGCACGGGAGCGCGGAGTGCTGCGGCGGCTCCCGATGTTCGACCGGCTGACCCCCGACGGCGTCGCGTGGGACACCGCCGACGGTCCTCGCACGGTCAAGGCGGACGCCGTCGTCTGGGCCACCGGCTTCCGCGCGGCGCTCGACCACCTTGCCCCGCTCGGCCTGCGCGAACCGGGCGGCGGGATCCGGATGGACGGCACCCGCGTGGCCGCCGATCCGCGCATCCACCTTGTGGGATACGGCCCTTCCGCGAGCACGGTCGGTGCCAACCGGGCCGGCCGTACGGCCGTCCGAGAGATCGTGCGGCTCCTGGCCGCCGAGGATGCCGACGCCGGGCGCGCTGTGTTCAGCCCCCGGGCAGGCGCCGCGGCCTGAACACGGCCCGGCCGGCGGCTCCCGGCCCCGGGGTAGTGTCGTGGCCATGGCCGGTCTTGTCGCGTTCCTGGTGGTCACAGCCGCGGTCGGCGCATCGGTGGGGTTTCTGTCCTGGCTGGCCGTGAGGGCCCGCCGCCGTGGCCTCGCCGGCTCCGCGCTGCGGGCCGCCCTCCTCGCGCACGACGAGGCGTTGCACGGAACCGCGCACGACGCGCACGTCGGGATCCAAGCGGCGGCATCGCGCAAGGCGCCTGTCATGTCCCCCGACAACCCTTGGCACCGGGTCGGCGAAGTCACCGCCGGACGAGGCGCCGTACCCAGGCACCCCGTCCGACGGCGCACGAAGCGCCGCTTCCTCTGGGCCGGTTCGCGCGGTTGACGCGCTGTCGGCCGGTAGGCACGTCTGTCGGCGCGCGGTTCCTCAGTCGAGCAACTCCTCTGCCAGCCGGATCCACTGACTGGGCGACACATCGGCCACCACCTCTGTGCGTTCGATGCCGGCCCCGGCGAACGCGCGGTCCAGGACGCGGCGCGGTACGTGCGGACGCAGCGACGCGTGCAACGATCCGCCTCTGCCGGTGAATCCGATGTCGACCAATTCCTCGTACGCGCCGAGGAATTGCGCCGGCAACAGGGGCACCGGTTGCCGCGTCAGACGCAGGACCCCCGCGTCCACCCGCGGTTGCGGCCGGAACTCCGTGCGGGCGATGCGCCCGGCCAGGGTCCACGAGAACGTCGGCCAGGTACGTACCGTGCGGAGCGTCCAGCGGCCGTAACCGCCGGTGCGTTTGCGCGCGTACTCCCACTGGGTCACCAGCGTCGCCCTGTCGAGGCGCGGTGCCGCAAGGCACCAGGCCACCACGTCGGACGTACGGGAGAACGGCACGTTGCCGACCACCTCGAATCGGCCGTCCGGAGCGCGGGCGCCGAGGAAGTCGCCGCGCACGACGGTCACGGGATGCGGTCCCGTGGCGAACCGGTCCCGGAGGAACCGGGCGTGGTGCGGGTCGAGTTCGTACGCGACGACTTCGCCGCACACCGAGGCCAGCTCGGCTGTCACGGCGCCGCGCCCCGCCCCGACCTCGAGGACGAGCGCGTCGGGTGCGGGACGGGCGACACGTACGAAGCGTCGCGCGGCGGCAGGGGAGAGGAAGTTTTGCGAGAGTTCGCGACGGAGTCGGTCGCGTGTGGAGGTGCGGGCCACGGCCTGCGTCCCTTTCCTGGGGACGGGCAGGCGAGACCCGCGGGGCGACGGACCGCGCGCGTGAGGCGCGGACGGGCCCCGGCGCGCGGGGCTGCACCGAAAGCGTGTGCTGTGAGCGAGCGCCTTGAGCGTGTGCCGTAGGCGTGTGCCGTCGGAGAGCCGCTTCGCCTGCCCGAACACGGATGTTCGGAATCGGGCGAGGGGCCCTGACCTGAGTGAGGGCAGGCGTGGACGCGGCTGCGCGACGGCGTGCACGACGACGTCGCGGCAGGGGAGCGGGCAGGCGCTACCGGCCGGTCAGGGCTCCGGGGCCGCGCCGCGTACGCCATGTCGGAAAGCACATAGTCGCGGCGAGCCCCAGGCCGGCGCGGGTCACCGCGGCGCAGCAGCAGCAACACATGGGCGCTCTCCAGAACCGGTCGGGCACTGCGCGCAATCGCGCAGACGGCATCGGGCCCCGCGATGTCCGGGACCTCCGGCAACGCTATGTGCCCGGTCCCGCCGGGGCAAACGAATTCAGACGACGATGTGCGCGACGTCGCCAGGCGGGAGCCAGGTGGACGCGTGCGCGGCCAGGTGGCAGGCGAGGGTGCTCGTGATCCCGTTGCGGTTCTCGGTGAAGTGCTGCCGGCCTTCGTGGTGGACGGGCGGCAGCGCGCACCCGCACCTGCACCTGATCTTCCCGAAGCCGGAGATCACCTCCCGTTCCGCCCTGCGCGACGCGCTCGGTGAGCGCCCGCAAATCCTCGGTGCTCGGTGAACCACCCGCTCGACAGGGGGAGTTGCCGGTCGCGGGATCGGTGAGATCTGCCGCGTCCGGCGACTCGAGTCCTCAGGCGGCCTCGTCGTCGGCGAGTTGACCCCACGACGCCTGGGCGTGGGTCTGCCAGTCGGTGTGGAGGCGCGTGAAGACCTTCGCGGCGGGCTCCACCAACGCCTACGCCGACCCCGTGCTCCTCGACACCGTCCTGCGTGGCTTTCCCGGCCTGACCGTCGTGCTCGCGCACGGCGGCCGGGGGTGGTGGTACGAAGCCGCCGCGACGCTCGCCACCCTGCACGGCAACGTGTGGATCGAACTGTCCGGGCTGCCGCCCGCCAAACTGCCGGAGTACTACGCCCGGTTCAACTTCCCGCGTCTGGCCCGCAAGTTCATCTTCGCGACGGACTGGCCGGGCATGCCCGGCACCGCCGCGAACGCGCGCGCCTTCGCCGAGACGGCGGAACGCCACGGATGCGACGACGAGTTGATCGGCCGGGTGCTCGGCGGGAACGCCGTCGACGTCTACGGCATGGGCCGAGACGATCGCGTATGAAGCCTGGAGTCACGGCGATGGAGCGCCGACGCGGCGTGCGTTGAGATGGAGACACGGAAAGGGAGCGCCGGAAACAGGCCGGCACCCGAGAGGAAGGGATGCCCGCCATGCCGGTCGACGCCACCGACGCTGCCAGCGCCACTGCCGCCGCCAACGCCAAGTCCGCACCGTCCGCGGTGTCCAGCGAACACGGGCTCGACCTGATCCCCGGTCATCTCCACGCGTTCGCCCTGCTGCACCTGGCTATGCGCCGGGACGCGCGCAGGCTGGTCGCCGCCGCGCCGTCCGTCGCCGCGGAGCCGGGCCGCCAGGCCGCGACGGCCGCGTGGTGGGAGCGGCTGCGCGGTGCCATCGACTGGCACCACCACAGCGAGGACGAGCAGTTTTGGCCCGAGCTGCGCCGCCGTACGGGCGTGTCCGTCGACGACGTGCTCGACGACGACCACGCCGGCCTCGACCGGGCGATGGCCGCGGTCTCGGCCGCCCTGGCGACACCCGGCACTCTCGGTGATCTGCCGCTCGCCGCCGCCCGGTTCGACACCCTCGTGCACGAGCACCTGCGGCGCGAGGAGGCGGCGGTGTTTCCGGTGCTGGCCCGGGTCGCCGTACGCGACTACCTCGCGGTCGAGCGACGCCTGCTCGCCACCGCCCCGCGCGCGGTGCTGATGTTCGTGCAGCCGTGGATGTTCGAGGGCGCCGACCGGCGTGCGGTCGCCAATGTGACGGCCACCGTGCCGCCGCCGGTCCGCCTGCTGGGCGGCACGATGCGCCGCCGCTACGAGCGCCTGCTGTCCGCGGCGTCCCTGCCGCGCATAGGCGCCTGACCGGCAGGGCACCTGCGCACATTGCCAGGGGCGGGCGCGTGACCGGGCCGGACACCTGCCCGCCCCGCTTCACGGCTACGCCGTCTCACCGGCGGTCGCGTCGGCAACCGGCAACCGGCAACCGGCAACCGGCACCGAACCGGGCGCGCCGCCGAGCCCGCGTCGGTCCGGCCGCGCACGCGGGCCGGGTCCGCGGAGCCCGCTCAGACGCGGGTCAGCTTGCCTGCCTTGGCACGCTTCCACGCCTTCGGGAGCCGCGCGGCGGAGTCGGCGGCGGCGCGGTCCTCGGCGGCGTAGAGCAGCCCGTACGCGAACGAATCGGCACCCGCGGCGCGGGCCTCGACCGCCATGCGCCGCACCGCGGACCGCGCGACCACCGCGTCCTGGTGTTCGCCCAGCAGCCGCTGCACGTCCTTGGTCCGCTTCGCGAACCGCTTGGCCGCCGGGGCGAACGCCTGGGCCGTCTCACCCGCGTAGCGCGCCCGCTTGGCCGCCTTGCGGGCGGCGTGCAGCGCGGCATCCCCTTCCGGCCCGACCGGCGCCGACCGGGCGGCGGCCACGCGGTCGGCGAGCCTGCGCTGCTCGCGCCTGAGGGTCCGCCGCAGCTCCGGCCGGGCGTCGTGGTCGGCGCGGGCCCGCAGCGGCGGATCGGCCGCCATGGCGGCGAGATTGTCGAGCAGCCGGTAGTAGCGCCGCTTGTCCAGCTCCGCGAGGGCGGCCGCGCGCGCCAGGCCGTACGACCGCAACTCCGTCGCGTGGATCCGCGCCCCGGTGTCCGCCAGATCGGCCGCGGTCGCCCCGGTGGCGTCGGCGAGGCGCAGGTCGTCCGCCCGCCCGGTGAGCCGGGCCGCCAACACCTCGTGGTCGCGCGCGTCCCCCAGGACCCGGCCCAGCCACCGCAGTTCGTCGGCCACCGGGTCGGTGACCGCACGGTCGAACAACCGCCGGTACGACCGCAGCAGGCTTCGCAGCCGCCGCGCCGCCACCCGCATGTCGTGGACGGCCTCCTCCTCGTCCAGGCGCACCCCCGGATCGGTCGCGACCAGCACACGGACCTGCTCGACGAGCCGATCGTGTACGACTTGCCCGGCACTGCCGGCCCGGGGCGGTCGCGGCGTTGCCTGGGTGTGGTGTCCGTCGGCGAACACCCGGGCCGTCTTGGACGCGCTGGCCGAACGCTGCCAGCCGTCGGACGCGAGTTGTTTCTCCACCGCGTCGAGGAGCGACTTCGCGGCCGCTCCCTCCGCGCCGTTCTCCAACTCGACCTCCAGCTCGGCCCAGGACACGATGCGCCCGGGCACGTCCTCGCCGGCCGATCCGGTGCCCGGTGCCGCGCCGGATCCCCGGGCGCCAGCTCGGCGCCGGCCCGCGGGGCGGCGGCCGCCGGGCCGCGCCGCGTCCAGGATCTCGGCGGCGACGTGGTCCCGGGCGATCTCGGCGACCGCGGCGCCGTGCCCGTCCACCAGGTGCTCGCGCTCGCGCCGGGTGCGCATGCGCAGCACCGGGACCAGCGGCTTGCCGCGGGCGAGGGCTTTCACGCGTACGTGCAGCTCCTCCGGTACGACGTCGTCGTCCGTCGTCGGCAGCTGGATCTCCTCGCGACGGTCGTCGCCCTTGCCGCGCTTGAGGTGCCACCCCTCGTCGTGCCCGCCCGCGCGCTTGCGCAGCGTCGTTCCGTGCGCGAGGAGCCGCAGATCGGCGGTGTCGTAGTACACCGCGTCGAGCTCCTCGTCCGGGGCGGGGACCACTCCCGACACACCCGGGAGGCCGCTCGGGTTCAGGCGGGTTTCGGCGGCGCCGCCTTCGTACTTGCGTTCGGTTTCGATGTGTGTGGCAGCCATATAGAGATGGGTGCCCAACCAGCCCGGGCCCATGCTGCCGGACGGCGGCCGGTTGCGTGGCCGGGTGCCTGGCTGGGGGAACGGCTGCCGGGTCAGTGGCCGGCTGTGGCGGCAGACGTACGCCCGGCCCCGCCCGGCGCAGGGGAGGAAGGGCCGCGCGGCGCGTGACGGAGGATGGCGCGCCGCGCGGCCCTGACCCGTCAGTTGGCCACGTACACGTCCAGGTGCACGCGTCCGACCGGCGGGTAGTAGCGGTACTCGTCGGCGACGTCGATGCCGACCGTCGAGACGGTGTTGCAGCCGTTGTCGAGCCGGCGGGAGTCGAACGAGATGACGTAGACACCGTCGTTGTCGTCGTCGCGGTCGTAGCCGATCCACGTCGCGTCGCCCTTCGGCGAGTTGCAGTCCTTCGAGTTGAGGTAGAAGGACACTTCCTGGACGCGGTCACGGGGACCGTTGACGCGTACCCGGACGGTGACGATGCCGCGGACCGTGCTGTAGTCGGCCGGCGCCAGGAACTCCAGCCACGGGTCGCCCTGCGGGGCCGAGGGAGGGGGCGGGGGCGCGGCCGACGACGCCGGGGGCTTCGGCGGGCGCGGCGACGACGTGGTGGGCGCGTTGGTGGTCCGCACCGGAGGCGGCGGCGTCGTGGTCGTCGGCGGGGCGGAGCCCGTGCTCGGCGCGGCCGACGACGGAGCGGGCGGGCTCGGCGGGAGCGCCGTCGGCGCGAGCGTGGCCGGGGGAGCCCCGCCGCCCGTCCCGGCGTCGTTCGGGATGCCGACCGGAACCTGGCCGGAACCTGCCCAGGCCCGCACGTAGTCGATCGACATCGTGGACTTCGCCGGGGTCTGCGCGGTGTCCCCGCCCATGGTGCCGCCGACCGCAAGGTTGAAGATGAGGTACATCTGCTCACGCGGCACGGACCCGCCGAGCACCGACAGAACCGGTTCACCGTCCGCGTAGTAGGTGAGCCGGTCGGCCTGCCAGTCGATCCCGAACAGGTGGTACTCGTCGGCGAAGTACGTTCCCGCACGCGCCAGTTCGCCATAGCACTCGCGCTCGCCGCGTTCCTCGCCCAAACCGGTCCGGCACGGGCCGTCCGAGTGCAGGCGGGCCTGGGCGATCCGCTGGTCCCCGGCGAACTCGAACACGTCGATCTCCGGCAGGTACGGCGCCTTCGGCACCTTGGGCATCAGCCACATGGCCGGCCACATCGCCGCGCCGGGGGCCAGGCGCACCCGCGCCTCGACGTACATGCCCGGGTGGAACAACTGCCGACTGGCGTCGAAGGACTCGCCGGCCCGGGCCCCGGTGCTCACCGCGCCGGAGGCGAAGGGCAGGCCGTCGGTCGGCTTGCGCTCGGCGGTCAGCTGCAGCGCGCCGTCGGCGACCCGGACCTGCTCGGGGACGTACTTCTGCTGCTCGCCGTCGGTGGCTCCCTTGCACGGCTTGGTGGTGTCGTAACCGGACAAGCAGGTGATCCACTTGCCACCGTCCAGGGCGCCGCCGTCGAACTCGTCGTACCACGTCAGTTCCCAGCCGGGGTGTGCCCCGTCCCCGCCCGCCAGGTCCGGGACCACGGACTCGGAGCGCGACTCGCCGCGGTCGGACACCGCGTCGGCGACCATCACGATGGGCGCCACCACGACGAGCGCGGCGGCCGCGGCCCCGATCGCCCACTTCCGCGCCCGGACACGCGGCGTTTCGCCGTCGTCGGACCCGAGTGCCGTCGCCCGCTGTGTCACGTGACCCCTTCCGCAGCCCACGCACGCCCGGTTTCCACCGGCGCCGCCCGCACCGGCGAAGACCACACGCGTCGCGTGCAGAGATCACACGCTCCGGTCGCTCGGGCGAGCGGAACGCTACCTCCCCGGCGGGCGCCGGCCGGGCGTCCGCCGAAATGGGATACCGGGGCGCGGCGAACGGATAGTGGAGTACCAAAAGGGGTTTCCGGGGTGCCTCGGGAGGACTGCCGCAAGGCGGTCGGACCGCGGCGCGGCGTGCTCGTCGGCGGGCGGTGTCGTGTGGCGGGCGTACCGGACTTCGTTGCCACACGTGGCCGTTGCGACGGGGGGTCGGGCAACGCGCGGCCGTGGCGCGGGCGGTGGGGGGGCGGGCGGGGGGGATACCCGGCCCCCGGCCCCCCCGCCCCCCCACCCCCCCGGCTGGGGGGAGGGCAAGGCAGTAAAAC
>NZ_JBEZFP010000172.1:0-18575 GCF_040649515.1 Streptodolium elevatio | reverse complement strand
GTGCAGCTCGCATGCGCTTCGGGATGCGTCATGACTGCTCGTTTCGTAGCCGGCCGGGTTCTCCAGCACGTTGCGCAGGATCACCGGCGGCGTGTGGGTGCCGTGGTAGCCCAGGCCGATCATCGGGCGCAGCACGGTGTTGCGGGCCGCGAGGGCGCGGAGCTGGTCGTGCACGGCCGCCTCGCTCACCGCCTCGGGCAGGTCGAGCCGGTCGAGGGTGCGGATCGCGCCCGGTACGGCGGCGTCGGTCAGCTCGTCGAGTGAGCCGAACCCGATGTGCGCCAGCATCTTGGCCTGCTGGTCCGCGTCGGGGCCGATGTGCCGGCCGGTGAACGGGCCGGCGGCCTCGAGCGCGGTGAGGCTGCCGGGGCCGGACGGGCGGGGCGACGACGAACGCGACGACGAGCTCACAGTGGAGGCCCTCCTGAAGATGCGGAGAAGGTCACGCGGGTACGCGCGGCCTTACGGCCTCCCCCTCTGTCATCGGTACCTGAGAGCTTCACCCGCGCCGCCGCATCGTCTGCGGGCCGGGGCTTTCACCGTCGGTGAGTCCCGCCGTCGTGCACGGAACTGCTTTCCAGAGTGCCCATGGCCGCGCGGTACGGGTGCCTGAGAGATTCCGGGGAGGGGTTGCTCCTTCGGCGCCCGGATCGAGGTCCGGACTCTCCCGCGTGGCTTTCGGTGCAGCTTCAACGCTATCAGTGCGGGATCGCGTACGGGATCACGCGCGGCGGACAAGATCGCGCGATGCCGCGGGACCCGCGAGACGCGGTCTCGCGACCGCCGGACTCCGTCTCGCGCCTCACCGGTGAGAGCAGTGCAGGAGAAGCAGTCCAGAGGTAGTGGGCAGGCAGGGAGAGGAGGGCCCGATGAGCGACCGGGAGTACGGCGTCCCCGAGCACGCCGCGGGCACCGGCGGCGGCCTCGCAGGCGGGGACCGGGACGTGCCGCTGCGCGTGGCGGTGATCGTGGGCAGCACCCGCGAGGGCCGCGTGGGCGACCGGGTGGCCGGGTGGATCGCGGATCTGGCGGGCCGGATCCCGGCCCTCGAGCCGGTGGTCGTGGACCTGGCGGACTTCGTGTTCCCGGCCCGGCTGCCGGAGCGGCCGAGCACCGACATGCTGGGATTCGTGTCCGCGGTCGGCGACGCGGACGCGTTCGTCGTGGTGACGCCGGAGTACAACCGCAGCTACCCGGCGTCGCTCAAACAGGCGATCGACTACGTGTACGACGAGTGGCGCGCCAAGCCTGTCGGTTTTGTCTCCTACGGTTACAAGGCACGGGGCCTGCTGGCCGTGGAGCACCTCCGGCAGGTCTTCGCAGAACTCCACACCGTCACGATGCGCGACGTGGTCGCGCTCGACCTGGCGGCGATCGCGGACCCGGTCGGCCCGGCCGACGGCGACGCCGAGGCCGCCGCGAAAGCACTCCTGGACCAGCTCGTCTGGTGGGGCACGGCACTGCGCGAGGCCCGCGCGGCCAGGCCCTACGTCGCATGACCGCCGGCGCCCCGCGCGGCGATCACCGAGGCAGGGCGCGAACCACCCCTGGACTTCCGCAGATTTGTCGGGCGCGGACCGATGAGTTCCCCGGCCGATCCCGGTCAAGACATCGAGGGAACGGCCCGTCGAGACCCGCAGCGACCCGCAGCGACCCACCGCGACCGCACCGCGGCCCGCACGAGACCCGCACGAGACCGCACGAGACCCGAAGAGGACACACCATGACGACGCACTCCCCCGGCCTGGCGATCGAGACGCAGGGGCTGGTGAAAGTCTTCGGCACCAACCGCGCCGTCGACGGCATCGACCTGCGGGTCCCCGCCGGCACCGTGTACGGCGTCCTGGGCCCCAACGGCGCCGGCAAGACGACGGCCGTGAAGATGCTGGCCACGCTGCTGCGCCCGGACGACGGCGAGGCGTACGTCTTCGGCAAGTCCGTGATCCGCGAGGCCGACGCGGTCCGCAGCCGGGTGAGCCTCACGGGCCAGTACGCGTCGGTCGACGAGGACCTGACCGGCACCGAGAACCTGGTCCTGCTGGGCCGGCTGCTCGGTCACCACAAGGGCTACTCGCGTTCCCGGGCCGCGGAGCTGCTGGAGGTGTTCGGCCTGACCGCCGCGGCAGACCGCCAGGTCAAGACGTACTCGGGCGGCATGCGGCGGCGCATCGACATCGCCGCGAGCATCCTCAACACCCCCGACCTGCTGTTCCTGGACGAGCCGACCACCGGTCTCGACCCGCGCAGCCGCAACCAGGTCTGGGACATCGTGCGCGCGGTCGTCGCGCAGGGCACCACGGTCCTGCTCACCACGCAGTACCTGGAGGAGGCCGACCGGCTCGCCTCCCGGATCGCGGTCATCGACCACGGCAAGGTCATCGCGGAGGGCACCCCCGGCCAGCTCAAGTCGTCGGTCGGGGCGGGGTCGATCCATGTGCGCCTGCGCGACGCGGACCAGCGCGAGGAGGCAGAGCGCCTGCTGATCGGCGCGCTCGGCTCGTCCGTGCAGTTGGGCTCCGATCCGGTGGCGCTGACCGCGGCGATCCCGGGGCACGGCACCGACCTGGGGGCGGCCGAGGACGCGGCCCGCGCGCTGGCCGAACTGGCCCGCGCCGGGATCATCGTCGACGACTTCTCGCTGGGCCAGCCCAGCCTGGACGAGGTCTTCCTGGCCCTGACCGAGTCCTCGGTGCAGACCGGCGGTACGCACCCGGGCAGGGCCGATCACACGGCCGACCGCACCTCCGACCGCACGTCCGACCGCACCGGGAACGGCGGCGGGAGCAACGGCGGCAGCGTCAACGGCAGCAGCAACGGCAAGAGCGGCGACATCGTGAAGGAGTCGGCAGCATGAGTACCGTCGTCACCCCCACCAAGGACGTCGACGCCGACGTCCCCGCGCCGGTCGTCGCGGAGGACCTGGCCGCGGTGTTCGCCACCAAGGAGCGCCCGTCGCGGCCCGGCCCGCTGTCCGCGTCGGTGACGTTCGGCTGGCGGGCCATGCTCAAGATCAAGCACGTCCCCGAGCAGCTGTTCGACGTGACCGCGTTCCCGATCATGATGACGCTGATGTTCACGTACCTGTTCGGCGGCGCGCTCGCCGGATCGACCAGTGAATACCTGCAGTTCGTGCTGCCGGGCATCATGGTCCAGAGCATCGTGATGATCACGATGTACACCGGGGTGTCGCTCAACAACGACATCGAGCGCGGCGTGTTCGACCGGTTCCGCACGCTGCCGATCTGGCGGCCCGCGGCGCTGGTCGGCATGATCCTCGGCGACCTGCTGCGCTACGTGCTGGCCTCGACGGTCATCATGGCGGTCGGCCTGATCCTGGGCTTCCGCCCGGACGGCGGCGTGCTCGGCGTGCTGGCGGGCATCGCGCTGCTGGTGGTCTTCTCGTTCGCGTTCTCGTGGATCTGGACCATGTTCGGCCTGCTGCTGCGCAGCGAGAAGTCCGTCATGGGCGTCAGCATGATGGTGCTGTTCCCGCTTACCTTCCTCAGCAACGTGTTCGTCGACCCGAAGACGATGCCGGGCTGGCTCCAGGCGTTCGTGGACGTCAACCCCATCACGCACCTGGTGAGCGCGGTGCGCGACCTGATGGACGGCGACTACGCGACCACCGAGACGCTGTGGGTGCTGCTGTTCTCGGCGGCGTTCGTGGCGGTCTTCGGGACGCTGACGATGCGCCTGTACAACCGCAAGTAGCCGTACCCGCCCGCCCCCGCCGGTTCGTGACGAGCCGGCGGGGGCGGGCGCATGCGCGTACCGGGACGCGGGGTCGCCCGGTGCCTCACAGGCGCCAGGCGATCCCGCGTTCCGCGTGGTACGAGCACGCGGCCCCGGTCGTGACGTTCTCCCGCAGGTGCTCGGCCAGCGCCGGGTGCACGGACCCCATCCGCCGCAAGGTGTCCTTGATACGCGCGGTCACCGTCTTACGCGCCCGCTCCGCCTCGTCGCCGAGCCGGCGCGCCCGCCCGCCGAGCCCGGCCGCGGCCCGCAACTCGTCCAGCAGCGCCGCCCGTTCCGCGTCGAACGCGGCCGCCTTGGCGTCGTCGCCGAGGCCTGCGGCCCGGTCGATCTCCTCGTCGAGCGCGGCCAGCCTGCGCCGGTATTGCGCCTTCGCCTCGTCGTCGAGGACCGCGTCGCCGCCCATCCCGCGCGCTGCCACCACGACGTCGCCGCCGGCCGGGTTGAGCAGTTGCACGGCGGAGACGTGCACTCCCGGACGCCCCAGCAGATGGTGCAGGTCCCGCAGCCCCTTCGCATCCGGCATGTGCGCGGTCACGCCGTCGAACACCAGCTCCCACACCGGACCGTCGAGCCGGAAGCGGTACGCCTCCGGCTCCGCCGCCGCGCCCGCGCCGCCCGTGTCGGCCGCCACGCGCACGCGCGCGGCCCAGTCGGACACCTGGCGCATGCCCATCTCGGCCCCGTCGCGTTCGGCCCGCGCGAGCGCCGTCTCGGCGGTCTTCGCGTCACCCGGGCCGCCGCGCCGCACCAGCGCCTCGGCCAGGCGCAGCCGGGCGATCACCGCCCAGGGCCAGGCGAGCATGCGGTCCGCGTCGCGCGCGGCGCGGTCGAAGCCGGCGACGGCGTCGTCCCAGCGCTCCTGCGCGGCGTCGACGACGGCCGACCACAACACCATGGGGCCGCTGATGTCGCAGCCGTACAGCGACACCGCCCAGTGGTCGAGGTACGGCGCGATGGCCGCCCTGGCGCCCTCACACAGCTCCGGGTCGCCGGAACCCGCCGCCGCCACTGCCTGGAAGCGGAGCCAGAGCGGGGCGTACACGCGGTCGTACGGTTCCTCGCCGTCCGCCTCGTCCAGGATGGTGCGCAGCCGCTGCACCGCGTCGCCGCACCGCCCGGTCTCGGCGTCGGTGAGCCCGGCGAGGAGCCGCATGTGGCTCTTGTCCGGGCCGCCTGCTCGGACCTCGGCGTCGGCCTCGTCGTACCGCCCCTGGGCGACGAGCCGCGACCACCGCATGTGCAGCGGGATCTGCCGGAACTGCGCCATGTCGCTCTCCTCGAAGCCCGCCATCGCCTCGTCGAAGTGCCGCTCGGCCTCCGCGAACCGGCCGCGCATCGCGGCGAGCAGGCTCGCGTCGATCGCCATGGCCATCAGGAAGCGGGGCTGGCCGACCTGCTCGGCCCGGGTGGCGAACGTGCGGAACTGGTCGAGGTAGCCGGGGTCGCCCAGTTCCAGCAGTGTCACCCAGCGCATCGAGGTCGCGTGCAGCTCCATCTCGACGTCGCCGGAGCGGCGGCCGACGGCGATCATCTCGTCGGTGAGCGGCAGGCGTTCGGCGGCCGTGCCGGGCCCCCAGATCGTGTCGTGGGTGGCCCACAGGCTGAAGGCGAGCGCCTCGTCGTCGGCACCGCGGCGGGCCAAAACCGCGATCCGCACCGCGAGTTCGCGGGCCAGCCGGTCCGCCGCCAGGCCTTCCGCCACCGGGTCGCCGCGGCCGATCAGGGCGGTGTGCGCCTCGCGCAGCACGTCCAGCGCGGTGGCGCCGGAGGGCGGCGAACCTCCGTACCGGTACAAGGTGATGGCGTTGCGGGCGAGCAGTTCGACGTCGCCGTGCGTACGGGCCATCGCGGCGACGGCCTCGAAGTGGCCCCAGGCCCGGTCGTCCCCGGCGTGGCGCAGGATCTCGGCCAGGCCCAGCCGTACGAGCGCGCGGCGGCGTACGTCGCCGAGCCGCACGGCGACCTCGTCGGCGCGCAGGTAGTGTCCCTCGGCTTCCTCGAACGCGAAGCGCCCCTCGGCCTCCTTGGCCGCGTCGACGAGCAGGTCGAGGGCGCGGCCCGGGTCCAGTTCGGGGCCGGCCGCATACGCGTGCCGGGCCAGGTCCGCGGGGACCGAGCGGCGGGCGAGGCCGGGCGAGGCGGTGACGGCGGCCACCACCCCGGCGTGCCGCTTGCGCACGTCGGCCTCGTCGAGGGCGTCGTAGAGCGTCTCGCGGACCAGGTCGTGGGCGAACTCGAAGCGCCCGCCGCCCGACGACGCGACGAGCCGGGCCGCGACCGCCTGTTCGAGCAACCGGTCGACGTGCGGGTCGGGCGCGCCCGCGACGGCGGCGAGCACCTTGCGGTCGAACGCGCGGCCGAGCACGGACGCGGTGGTCAGCAGCTCGGCCACGGCGTCGGGCAGCAGCGACAGGCGGCGGCGTACCGCCTCGCGGACGCTGGGCGGCACGGCCGACACGTCGCCCCCGCCGGTCCACAGCCGGGCGGTCTGCTCGACGAAGAACGGGTTGCCGCCGGTACGCCGGTGCACCTCGGCGACCAGGGCGCGCTCGGGTGCGCGCCCGGCCGTACGCGCCATCAGCGCGCCGACCTCGTCCCGTTCCAGACCGGTCAGCGTCACCGTCGTGGCCTTCGCGACGAGCGGCAAAATCAGCGGGCGCAGCGGGTGGCCGGCCGACTCGGCCTCGGCGTCGCGGTACGTCCCCACGAGCAGCAGCCGCTCGAACCACGCGTGCTGCGCGGCGAATTCCAGCAGCCGCAGCGTCGCCGAGTCGGCCCAGTGCAGGTCGTCGAGCACGACGACCACCGGGCGGTCCTGGGACACCGACACCAGCAGCGTGGTGACCGCGTCGAACACCTGGAACGCGTCCAGCCCGTCACCCGCGGCCTCACCGTCCGCCCCGGCAGCGGCCTCCTCGCCGCCCCCCGCACCGAGCAGCACCCCCACACCGGGCCCCGCGGGCCGCACGAGCCCGTCCCACTCGGTCGCCCCCAGCGCCCGCCGCAACGACCGCAGCACCTGGACCCACGGCCAGTAACCCGGCGCGTTGTCCGAGTCCCAGCACGACCCGCCGAGCACCAGCGCCCCCCGCCGCCGCGCCCCCTCCGCGGCATCGGCCACCAGCGTCGTCTTGCCGATCCCGGCCTCACCGGTGACCAGCACCAGGCCGCCGTGGCTCGCCGTCGCGCGCTCCACCTGGGCCCGCAGCACTCCCGCCGCGTGGCCGCGCCCGATGAGTCTTTCGGAGGGTGCAGTCATGGTCCGGGTGGGTTCTCTCTCGTTCGGGTCGACGACGCACCCCCAATCCGGCAGGCACACCGCCCCGAGCCTACGCACCCCAACCGACACCGCGCCTATGGCGCGCATACACCCACACCCCGGCGTGGCGCTTGTCGGAGCCGGGCTGCCCAAGCACCGATGACGTACGCGAGGACACCCCCACCCGCGCCATTCACAGGCTCGACATTTTTCCGGGTGTGCCAACCAGCGCGTGTGCCGGTCGATACCGTGTTGGTTCGTGACGACGACCTCCCTCAACACCGCTGACTGGCCCGCCACTTACCCCCGCGATTACGTGGTGGTGGATGTGGAGACGACCGGCCTGACCGCCCGGGACCGGGTCATCTCGGTGGCCGCGGTACTGCTGGACGCACACGGAGCGGTCGCCGGCCGCTGGTCCTCGCTGGTGGATCCGCGCCGCGACCCGGGGCCCGTGCATGTCCACGGCCTGACCGCCGGCGACCTCGCCGGCCAACCGTTGTTCGAGGAGATCGCGGACGAGCTCGCCGATCTGCTGACCGGGCGCGTCGTGGTCGCGCACAATGCCTCATTCGACTGGAAGATGCTGGACGCGGAGTACCGCCGACTCGGACGAAACGTGCCCGCCGAGGAACGGCTGTGCACCGTCACACTCGCCAAGCGGCTCGAACTGCCGCTGCCCAACTGGCGCTTGGCGAGCCTTGCCACCCACTACGGCATCCGGCAGCTCAAGGCGCACGACGCCGAGGACGATGCACGCGTGCTGTCCGAGGCCTTCCGTTTCGCGCTCCACGAGGCGGCGCGAGGCGACCTGCCGCTGCCACTGACGCGCCCCGGAGCGCGCGGCGTCTCTCGCTTGCCGGTCCAGCGCTCAGCACCGCCCAAGCCGCCCTGCCCGTACGTGAACCCCGGCGCAGCCCACGAAGGAATGCTCGTGCAGGGCATGCGCGTCGCCTTCACCGGGGAAACCCGGGTGCCGCGCGAGACGCTGGAGGCGGACGCCGCGGCTGCGGGCCTCTGCGTCACCGGCAGCGTGAGCCGCAAGACGTCGTTGCTGGTCACGAACGACACGGAATCGGGAACCGGCAAGAATCGCGCGGCCCGTGAGAAGGGCGTGCCCGTAGTGGACGAGGCCGCGTTCGCGGCAATGCTGGCGGACGTCCGGCCGGGCGTACGCGTCGACGTGCCCGTGGACACCGCGCCCCCCCCGCCCTCCGTCGCCGCCGCGCCGCAGCCGCCGATGGCGGATATCCCCGAGGTGCCGGTCGAGGCCCGGGCCTCCGGCGTGCTCAACGTGCTGGTCCTGCACGGCCGCAGCGAGCACGCGGAAGCCGGCCGGGTGCGCGGGCTGGTCGCCGAACGCGGCCATCGTCCGCGCCTGAACCTCACGAAGTCGGTCGACATCGTCATCGTGCTGCCGGAGGGTGGTTCGGACCCGCGCGCGGCCAAGGCCGCGGGTCTCGGCATCACCTGCCTGTCCGCCGCCGCGTGGGAGGCCAAGTTCGTCGCGACCGGCGCCGCCGAATCGACTCCGCCGGGGGCCGACACAGCCGAGGGCGACAGGCATGTGTGCCGGGAGCTGCCCCGGGGCGGCGTCCACGACCTCCCGGGCGCCGAGCGCCCGGGGCTGTGGACCCTGCAGGCGTCGTGGCGTTGGGACCGCCCCGACGGCGAGGTCGACGTCGTCGCGTTTCTGCTCGACGCGAGCGAGAAGGTACGCGGTGACTGCGACTTCGTGTTCTGGAATCAGCCGGCCACACCTGACGGGGGCGTCTCGCTGGAGGTCATGGGATCGGCGGAGCAGGGCGTCACCATCGATCTGGACACGATTCCGTCCGACGTCGTGCGTATCGCGGTCGCCGCGGTCGTCGACGGGACGAGCGCGTTCGATGCCGTCGGTCCCATAGAGGTGCAGACGGGGCCCTTCCAGGCGGCCGCGCACACCCGATCGGTCCTTGACGCCGCGACCGTCGAACGTGTGCTCCTGCTCGGCGAGTTCTACCGGCGCGGTGCGGGTTGGCGCTTCCGGGCGCAGGGACAGGGCTACGAGTTCGACGCGGTGGAGCTGGCCCGGCGCTACGGGGTGGACGTCGAGTCGTGAGGCAGGCGGAACAGCGAACTGGAGCCACACCAGGCTCTGGCCATCTGCGGCATCCGCCGGTGCGGGGCCTTGGCGGCTGGCACTCTGGAGACCGGATTCGTTTGCGGCGAAGGGGGTGCGGCCGCATGGTGACGGGGGGTCGAGGCCGCTGCGGTGGTCAGGGCGGGCGGCAGCGTGGTCCAGGGGGTGCGGGCCGCGCGCAACAAGCCGCAGGGGTCTTTGTGGCCGGACGCGCGTGAGGCGCTGATGGAGCTGTTCGTCGTCGTGGACGAATGGTGCACCAGTGCGGCCGAGAGCAACTGGTTCGCGCGGCGGGTCTTGGAGGACCGGGTTGCTCGCGACCCTGCCCGCCCGGCTCCAGCCGGATACCGGTGGGCTGAGGGTCTGGGGAACTCCGGGGGCAGGTTCCTGAAACGGGTCACCAAGGACGTTGACGAGGTGCTGACTCCGGCGCCGCCCTGGTATGCGCGTTGGCGTCGGTCGGCGCGGCGTGCCTCAGCCCGCCGCACGCTCCGCAGCATGTTGCGCATCTACTGCCCGGACGTACTGGACTCGTTCGACGCGGCGGTGGAAGCGCGGACGTCGTCGGTGCCGGCGTACCGGGCCGATTTCACCAGACGT
This sequence comes from Streptodolium elevatio, assembly GCF_040649515.1. GTDB lineage: Bacteria > Actinomycetota > Actinomycetes > Streptomycetales > Streptomycetaceae > Yinghuangia > Yinghuangia elevatio. The sequence goes on along the minus strand of NZ_JBEZFP010000172.1, from coordinate 8,838 downwards.
GCCAATGATCCGAGCACCACCGTCGACCAGATCCGGGCCATGGTCGACGCCATGGACGACACGCTGCGCGCGCTGGTGGCGGCGCGCGAGAGTCTGCGCCGCGTGATCCAGGACAACTACCCGGGTCTGAACGGCGGCGCGCCCTGACCTGGGACCGTCCGCCGCATCGCGGCCAGTCCCTCGGCAGGAGCAGGGGCCGACGTGCTGCGTCAGGAGGTCGAATCGCCGGGCGGGCTCAGCGGCAGGTGTGACGACGGGGTCAGGTCCGGGTCGTCGACGGGGAAGGTGCGGATGCGGCCTGGGGGTGAGCCGGGGGTCTCGAAGCGTACGGTGACCCGGCCCACGCCGCTGCCCTGGACCCAGCCCGGGCCGTGTTCGGCGTGGTGGACGTCCTGGCCGGGGAGCCAGCGGGTGGCGCCGAAGCGGCCGGGGTGGAAGACGGGGACGCCTCCGTAGGCACCCGCCTCGGGGTCTGCGGCGGCCTCCCCGGCTGTGCCCGAGGGCTCCGCCCCGCCCTGCCCCGCCTCCCTCGCCCCCGAGCCGTCGGCGCCACCTGAAGCACCTGGACCATCCGGGTCTCCTGAGCCGCCGACCGTGTCCGGCTCGTGGTCGCGCCCGTTACGTTCGCCTGTGCCGCCATCGGCCACCGTTTCCGCCGCGGCCTCGTCGGCGGGGCTGTCGGGTCCACCGCCCGTACCCCCATCGCCCTTCAGGGGGTCCCCCACGCGCGCGCCCGCCGCCGTCTCCGTGTCGCCCTCCCCCGCCGGTTCCTCCACCTCCTCCTGACCGGCGAACAGGTCCTGCTGGGCGAAGTCGGCCAGCGATGTGACGCCGACGCCGAGCAGGCGGAACCCGCCGGTGAAGTCGACTTGGGCGGCGAGCCGGTGCACGGTCTCGCGCACCACCGCGAGGTCGTCCGTGGGGGCGCGCAGCGTCTCGGACCGGGTCAGCGTGCTGAAGTCGTAGCGGCGCATCTTGACGACCACCGTGCGCCCCGACCGCCCGGCCGCCCGCAGCCGTTCGACGCAGCGTGCGGTGAGCCGGTCGAGTTCGGCGGCGATGCGCGTACGGTCGGCGAGGTCGACCTCGAAGGTGTCCTCGACCGAGATCGACTTCGCGTCGCGTTCCGCGACCACGGGGCGGTCGTCCAGGCCGAGTGCGTGCTCGTGCAGCGCGCGGCCGTGCGCCTGGCCGAAGAGGCGTACCAACTCCTCCGGGTCGGTGGCGGCGATGTCGGCGACGGTGGTGACGCCGACCTTGCGCATGGCGTCGGCGGTCGCCGGGCCGACGCCCCACAGGGCGCGGACCGGCAGCGGGTCCAGGAGGGCGCGTTCCTCCCCGGGTGCGACGACCACCAGGCCGTCCGGCTTCGCGGCCTCCGAGGCGATCTTCGCGACCAGTTTGGACGGCGCGAGGCCGACGGACGCGGTCAGGCCGGTCGTGGCCCGGATGTCGGCGCGGAGGCGTTCGGCGAGGCGGGTGGCCTTGGCCGTGTCGAGTTCCGCGCCGTACGGGCCCGCCTCCAGGTCCACGAAGGCCTCGTCCAGGCTCAGCGGTTCCACCAGCGGCGACAGCTCCCCCAGCAGCGCCATGACCTGTTCGCTGACCTCGCGGTAGGCGCTGAAGCGCGGGATGAGGAACGCCGCATTGGGGCACCGGCGGCGGGCCTCGGCGGTCGACATCGCCGAGCGCACGCCGAAGACGCGGGCCTCGTACGAGGCGGTGGCCACCACCCCGCGCCCGCTCACGCCGCCCACGATGACCGCCTTGCCGCGGAGGCTGGGTTTCGCGGCCTGCTCGACGGACGCGTAGAAGGCGTCCATGTCGAGGTGCAGGATGCCCGGTGTCGTACGCATTTCCTCCGATGATGGCGCATCGGGGTGACAGTTCCGGCCTCAGCGCGCCGCGGCGAGCGCGTCCTCGACGCCGGCCTCGCGGGGCCCGAGGACCGGGTCCGGACGCAGGACCGCCTCCCCTGCGGCCTTGTACGCCGCCAGGATCTCCCGAGCACCGCCGAACAGCGTGGGGCCGACCAGTTCGCCGTGCATCGAGTCGTCGCCGACGCCGTACGCCTCCACGCCCGCCGCGTCGCACAGCGCCAGCGCGCGGCGCAGGTGGAAGCGCTGGCTGACCACGATCGCCTTGTCGACGCCGAAGATGCGCTTGGCCCGGACGCAGGAGTCCCAGGTGGAGAATCCCGCGTAGTCGGCGACCACTTGGCCTTCCGGCACCCCGCGCTCGACGAGGTAGCGGCGCATCACGTCGGGTTCGTTGTACCCCGCCCGGCCGTTGTCACCCGAGACCAGCAGGACCTTCACCTTCCCGGCCCGGTAGAGCGCGAGCGAGACGTCGAGCCGACGGGCCAGCAGGCGCGACGGCTGGTCGCCCCAGACGCCCGCACCGAGCACCAGTGCGACGGGGGCCGGCGGGACGTCCGCGACGCCGCGCATGCGGCCGGTGCCCGCGATGTACACCCAGGTCACCGGCGCGAGACCGAGCACCGTGAGCAGCGCGGTCGCCTGGAACGCGACCCGCTGCCGCCGCCGCCCGCGCAGCAGGCCGGTCGGCCGGGTCACCCAAGTCATCCGGGACGCCAGAGATGCCATGTGGCCAGTGACGCCCGGCGCGGTCGCCGCGGTTCCCGGCCGACGGTCACCGGCCACCGCCGACAGACCGCCCCGAGACCGCTCAGCCGGCGCGCTCGCGGCGCCTGCGGGCGAGTTCGTCCCCGGGGTGGTGGCGGTACAGCGTCTCGCCGGTGTCGGTGCGCTCGCCCTGCAGCGTGCCGAGCGAGGCCTCGACCTCGCGCCAGACCGCGCCCACGGCGATGCCGAAGACCCCCTGGCCGCCCTGCACGAGGTCGACGACCTGGTCGTACGACGTGCACTCGTACACGCTCGCGCCGTCGCTCATCAGCGTCATGCCCGCGAGGTCCGCGACGCCGCGGCCGCGCAGGTGGGCGACGGCGACGCGGATGTTCTGCAGGCCGACGCCGGTGTCCAGGAGCCGCTTGACGATCTTGAGGACCAGGATGTCGCGGAAGCTGTAGAGCCGCTGCGTCCCCGCCCCGTGCGCCGGGCGGATGCTCGGCTCGACGAGCGCGGTCCGCGCCCAGTAGTCGAGTTGTCGATATGTGATGCCGGCCGCCGCACACGCGGTCGGCCCGCGGTAGCCGACCTCGTCGACCACCCCGCTTGCGGGTACATCCTCCGGGTATGCGCCCTGCGGCGTCGCGGTCGGCATCGGGCGGGGCGCACGGGCTCGGCCCGCAATATCGCCGGTGCTGCTCACGCCGACCTCCGTTTCGTCTCCCCGCACCTGCCTGCGGCGAGAGGAATGCCGTGAGTTCCGGGCCGCAAGCGGCGGAGTGCAACGCGCACGGATCACCCCCGGAACTGTCGATTTCGACGGTAGGCAGTCACCCACAGCGCGTCAACGACCGTCGCATTCGGCACGCCGAGTGACGCATCTCTCAAGTGTGGTTTGAATCGACGGCGACCCGGGTACGCATGGCGATCGCCCACCTGTCGGTTCCAGTCGCCCCGTGATCAAATCGGGCCAATCGGGTGGCTTCCGCCGCCACCCGAACGGCGCACGAAATTCCGCTCCGCGAGTGCCGCGACGGCGTGTCGACAAATCATTCTTTCGTCACCCGTTTGCGCGCGGGCAGCCGATCGCGGAACTTTCGCACAATGTCGATTCATCGCTGCCGCGTCGACAGCGGCACGGCGTACGGCAGGGACCGCCAAGGGACCGCCGCGCGACGACGGCACGCGGCCACGACTTGGACGGCGACACGGATGGGAGGAGTCTCCACAGGGCAGCCTGCCGGACAGCGGACCGGCCTCCCGTACGACGTCGGCGACAGGCCCGGAGATCCCGCACCGCCCCGACCACGGTCCGCCGCGGCGGACCCGGCACAGGCGGCGCCTACTGGCTCGTGGTGCCGAAGTCCTCGGGCGAGATCTGGTCCAGGAACTCCCGGAACTTCTCGACCTCGTCCTCCTGCTCGTCCGGAATCACGATCCCGGCCTCGTCGAGGACCGCCTCGGCACCGAAGATCGGGGTCCCGGTCCGCAGCGCGAGCGCGATCGCGTCCGACGGACGGGCACTGACCTCGGTCCCGTTCGCGAACACCAGCTCGGCGTAGAACACGCCCTCGCGCAGGTCGACGATGCGGATGCGGGTCAGCTCCTGGCCGAGCGCCTCGAGCACGTCGCGGAACAGATCGTGGGTCAGAGGCCGCGCCGGGACCACACCCTGCTGCGCGAAGGCGATCGCCGTCGCCTCGACCGGGCCGATCCAGATCGGGAGGTACCGATCGCCTCCTGTTTCCTTCAGGAGCACGATCGGCTGGTTGGAAGGCATCTCCACTCGGACGCCCACGACCTCAAGCTCGTTCACATCGCCACACTAGCGCGCTCGGGTGAGGAGCACAGATCCCCCCGGGCCCATTCGCGCATGGATTCGTCGCATTTTCTTCGCGCCCGGCAAACACCCGGCAATGTGAATTCGACGATTCACCGGTCCAGGAGCGGTCGGAGGGCCGCTCCGACCAGCACGGTGTGCAGGCGCGACGTAAGGGACAGAAGGTCGCGTACGGTCTCCTCCGCCCCGGACTTGGCGCCCGCGCCGCGCCGGTGCAGCAGCGGCGCGACGATCTGCTCGACGAGCGCCGCCTCGCGGTCCGCCGCGGCCTTGACCTGCCGCAGGTGGCGCGGTTCCAAGCCATACTCGCCGAGCGCCGACACGAGCCGTGCGACGACGAGCGCGTCGCCGTCGTACTGCGGGCCGGCATCGGCGGTCGCGGCGCGGGCGTGCGGCTGCCCGGCGTCCGCGCCCGGCGTGTCGGGGCCCGCGGCGGTACGCCCGGCGTCGTCCCGTGGCTCCTCGCGCGCCCCGGGGACCGGTGCCGCGCCGGACGCCTGGCGCGGGCCCTCCGCGGGGTCGGCGACGCCGTCGGCCGCGCCGTCCCGGCCGGGCGCCGCGGGCGCGGTGGGCACGATCGGCGTGTCCGCCGCGGGCCGCCGCGGCTCGATCAGGCCGAACTCCTCCAGACGGGCGAGCGCCGCCTCGTCTATCCCCGCCGCGGCCAGCAGCTCCGCGCGGCTCAGCAGCACCACGGCGGTCGGCTCCGAGCCGCCGTGCGGGTTGTCGCCGCGGTCGGCGTCGGCCGCTGCCAGGGAGGCCACGAGGCCGTCCTCGGCGGGCTCCAGGCCGCGGTCGATCGCGTCGAGGTGGTCCTTGATGACCTTGAGCGGCAGGTACTGGTCGCGCTGCACACGCAGCACGTACCGCAGGCGGTCGACGTCCGAAGGGCCGAACTTGCGGTAGCCCGACGGGGTGCGCTGCGGCTCGACGAGGCCCTCCGCCTCCAGGAAGCGGATCTTGGAGATGCTGACGTCCGGGAACTCCGCACGCAGCATCGCCATGACCTCGCCGATGCCGACCAGCGCGCGGCCGCCGCCGGTCCGCGGCGGCGCCGCGGTCACGCGTACTCCCCGCTGCCGATCTGCGCGTGGCGGCTCGGGAAGAAGACCAGCCGGTACTTGCCGATCTGCACCTCGTCGCCCGGCGACAGCGGCACCTCGTCGATGCGCTGGCGGCCGACGTACGTGCCGTTGAGGCTGCCCACGTCGGCGACCGTGAAGCCCGCGCCGGTACGCCGGAATTCCGCGTGCCGCCGGGACACCGTGACGTCGTCGAGGAAGATGTCGCTCTCCGGGTGGCGCCCGGCCGTCGTGCGGTCCGAGTCGAGCAGGAAGCGGCTGCCCGAGTTGGGGCCGCGCCGCACCACGAGCAGTGCGGTGCCCGGCGGCAGCGCCTCGACCGCGGCCTGCGCCTCGGGGCTCAGCACCTCGCGCGGCGCCGACGGGTCGGCGTCCAGCGCCTCGATGCCGGTGATCGAGATGGTGGAGGTCTGCTCGGACGGGCGCTCGACGTCCGGCCGCAGCGGGTTGCCGCAGTTGGAGCAGAAGCGGCTGTTGGCCGGGTTGCGGTTGCCGCAGTTGCTGCAGACCACCGAACCGGACGCGTCACCTCCGGCCGGGCCGGACGCGGGCGCGGCGGCGGGCGCGCCGTACGGTCCCTGCTGCGCAGGTCCGCCCGGCGCCCCGTAGGGGGCACCCGGGTGGCCCGAGGTCATGCGCGGGTCGGGCCCCTGGCCGGCACCGCCCTGCGGCGCCGCGCCGGGCGCGGGGTAGGGCACCGAGGCAGGCGCCTGCGGTGCCTCCTGCTCGGCGCGACGCGAACGACCGAACAGCCTCGCGAACAACTTCACGCGAGAACCTCCCCGAGTGAGCCTGGCCCGCCCATCGGGCAGGTATGAGTCGTCGTAGTTGCGGCGCCGCCGACCCGTACGGGGTCGGTGGAACCGGTGGTGTCACGGCCTGGCCGCTGCCGTGTTCGCAGGATTCCTCGCATGGCGCTCAGGAATCCAGACTCTTGACATACGCCGCGACGTCCCAGAGCGCGCCCGCCGCGGCGGGGTCGTCGGGGCGTACCTCGAACATCCAACCGTCCCCGTAGGGATCCGAGTTCACCAGCTCCGGCGCGGCCTCCAGAGCGTCGTTGACCGCCACGACCACGCCGCTGACGGGCGCGTACACGTCGCTGACGCTCTTGGTGGACTCCAACTCGCCGCACGGCTCGCCGGCGGAGACCTCGGCACCGGCCTGAGGCAGCGTCACATACACGATGTCGCCCAGGGCGTCCTGGGCGAACTCGGTGATGCCGATCCGCACGGTCCCGTCCTCGTCGCCGAGGGAGCGCACCCACTCGTGCTCCGCCGTGTACGTGAGGTCCTCGGGATACATGCCGGATCCGCCCTGCCTTCCTTGCCTCGTGGGCCTTGTGGACCCGCCGGAAACAGCCGACTCGCGCCGCGTGCGCCGCGTGCGGACGCGCTGCCGCCGATTCTGTCAGGTCTCGATCAATCGGGGGTCAGCCGCCGTTGCCCGCGTCCGGTGCGGGGCGAGCGTAGTCAGGCGCCGTCGGCACCCGCAAGGCGTCGACGACGACCTGCTGGGAGGGCACGACAACCGCTTGGGCCTGCTTCTTCTCCAGCGTGCGGATGACGCCGCCCGGGATGTTGAGGGCGGGTTCGAGGTCCTGCGGGTTGCCGATGACCTTGAAGACGTACGGCTGGCTCACCGACTGGCCGTCGATCTGCATCTGGCCCAGCACCGGTTCGTTGAAGAACGTCTCGGCCACGACGCGGACCTGGTTGATCTGGATCGCCTCGGCACCGGCGGCCCGCAGTTCCTGCAACGTGTCGAGCAGCATGTCCGCGCGCACCTGGTTCTGCGGGTCCGTGATGGTCAGCGTGATCCCGGGGCCGGTCGCCTTCACCGTACCTGCGAGGATGCCGAGCACCTGGGCGCGCTGGTCGGTCTGCTGCCGGGCCTCCTCGGCACGGTTGTTGCTGTTCTCCAGCTGGTCCCGGCTGAGTTCGAGGCGTTGCTGCTCGTCGTCCAACCGCTCGGTGCGCTGCTCCAGTTCGTCCAGTACACGCACGAGGTCCGACTCACGTGCGCCGCGCAGCGGGTCCGACTCGGTGTTGCTGCGCACCTGGATCGCGAGACCCGCGCCGAGTGCGAACAGCAGGACGCCGACGACGAGTTGGGCGCGGCTGACGCGCGGCGGCCACAGGGCCGTGGCAAGTCGGCGACGGCCGCTGGGCTCGGGCGTGTTGGGGTCCTCGGGCAACTCCGCGAAGTCGTCGGGCCCGTCGTCCCCGCCGCCACCTGGGCCGCCGGTGCCACCTGTTCCACCGCTGCCACCGTGGCTGCCGTCGCCGCCGGTCCGGCCCGGATCGCCCGGGTCGGCTCCGGTGCCGCCGGGGACACCCTCGTCCCCGACAGGCGGGCCGACGCCGTCCCGATCGGCGGATCGATCCGCCGCGCCCGGCCTGCCTGTTGCCGCGGGTTCGCCGGTACGCGCCCGGCGCCGCCACCCCCGACCGCGCTCCTCGCCCTCCGCGGCGGCGCCGAACACCCGTCCGGGACGCGCGTGATGGGCGGGGCCGCCGCCTCCGACGCGGGGTTGTTCCGCGGTGTCGTCCGGGGCGGAGTCCGGGCGCCGCAAACCGCGTTCACTCCCGGGCGTGTCGCCGGGTCGCCGAGGCCGTCCCCGACCTGGCGCGGCGGACGCGGTGCCGGACCGCGAGGGCCCGCCGGGCGTCCCCTGGTCCCCCCGGTCGTACGAGGGCCGCCCCGGGGCCGCGGACGGCTCGTCCGCGGGCCGAGGGAAGGGCAATCCCTGCGACGGATGCGCGGCGTCCGTCGCGCTGTGCGGATGTGCGGCATTCGGCGGATACGCCGCGCTTTCCGGATAGGCCGCGCCGTCCGGGACGTCGGGGCCCTGCGCGGGCGGCACGGCACGCAGATGCGCGGTACCGCCGACGTTCGGATCGCCGACCAGCGGATCCCCGGCCTCGGCCGCGTACGGCTCCACCCCGGCGTCGCCGACCGGCGCCTGCTGCGGTTGCCTGGGCAGTGCCTCGGGCGGCAGCACGGGTGGCCGACCCGTTGGCTGTCCAGTTGGCTGGCGAGGCGGCCAGGTAACGCCCTGGGGGACGCCCGGCGGGAACTCCCGCGACGGCCCCTGCTCTCCGACCGGTCCCGGCTCTGCCCTTGGCGGCACGCGGAGTTGGGCGGTTCTGTTGCCTGCCGGTTCGTCCGGCGCGTGCACGTCAGGCCGGTCGCCCGGCAGGCCCTGGCCGGGAACACCCTGACCGGGACCGCCCTGACCAGGTACGCCCTGACCGGGACCGCCTTGACCGGGTACGCCAGGCCCCGGAACGCCTTGGCCCGGAACGCCCTGACCGGGCACGCTCTG
>NZ_JBEZFP010000171.1:0-18745 GCF_040649515.1 Streptodolium elevatio | reverse complement strand
GGCCGCAGCTCGGCCTGGGTTTGGCCGGGCAAGGTCCGCAACGCGGCGAGCGTGCGTGCCACGGTTCGCGGGCCCGGCGAGAATTTGAAGACACGGCCTAGGGACGCGGCGTCAGCGGGCGGCGGCGCGGAAGTCGGCGAGCATGGTGTTGAGGCGGCCCGGGTCCGGGAGTTCGCGGGCGATGCCGTACGCGGTGCCGGCCGTGGCCATCGCAAGTTCGCGTTCGCCTTGGTGGAGTTGGGCGAACGCGAGGCGCATGGTGGCGAACCCGCGATTGCGGCGCAGAGCGGGCGGGATGGTGGTGAGGGCGTGGTGCGCGGCGTATTCGGCGGAGGCCGGGTCGCCGAGCGTCAGGTGCACTTTTGCGGTGAGGGTGTGCATCTCCCCGGGGCCATACGACTGAGCCCAGCTCGGCCGGGCCTTGGTCTGCGCGCGGGCGAGCGCGTCGGCTGCGCGCCCCAGGCGGCGTAGTGCGGCCTGGCGTTCGGCCCGAGTGGCGTGGTCGCAGGCTGCGGAGGCGTGCAACAGCGATGCGTAGAACGGGTCCCGGCGTGCTTCCGCGGACGTCAGCGCTGCCTTGAGCGCGGCCAACGACTCGCTCGGGTTCCCTTGTTGGACGGCGACGAAGGACACGGTGTTCCAGGCGGCGACCTGCGTGGCGCCGTCGCCGGACAGGCCGGCCAGGGTGAGGCTGGACTGACCGTACCGGGAGGCCTGGACCAGATCGCCCGTGTCGATGCAGGACCAGGCGGCCGCCGACGCGAACTGCGCGGCCACGGCGTAGATCCGAGCCCGTACGCGCTGTGTCGCGCTATGAGTCAACGTCTCGCGGCAGGCTTCCGCCCCCTTGAGTGCGGCCAGTTCCAACGCGCGATGCCCGCCCTGGGTGTCGTTGACCGCGTTCAGGGCGGCCAGTTGCTCTTCGAGCCGCCGGGCGTCGCTCATCCCGACGACGGTGGCGGCGGCTGCCGAGGAGGGGAGCGCGACCGCCGTGACTCCGGCAGTCGCACCGATGAACGTACGTCGATTCACGGGTTCCTCCGGTGCCCGCGAGGAGCGTCGGCGACGGCGGGGGACGAACCCCAAGTCCTCGACGGGGCACTTGAATACTTCCATCAAAGCGTCGCGTTGACGCGCATGCGGCCAGCCGCATTCGCCGCTCAGCCAGCGGCGGATCGACTTGTCGGACAGCGTGCCGTACCGGCCCGTGCGCCGGCACTGCACCGCGTTCAGGCGCTCGGCCAACTCCTGCTGCGTGAAACCGTGTTCGCGCAGCGCGGCGGCGAGCTTCAGGTTTCTGGACATGTACGTACGGTAAGCGATCCGATCCGCAACGTGGCCGATTCCGGTGGCCTAAAACGTCCGGTTACCGGCGGGCCACGCCGCCGCGCGGCGACCTGTTGGATGGCGCGCGCTTCCGCTGCGATGGAACGCGTGGGATTTGGCCGTACGAGGCAGGGAGCAGTGGGCATGGGCGAGTCGTCGGGGGAGCAGGCGCGCGCGGAGGCACCGGAGGTGGGCGCTGTCCTGGACACGATCTACGGGCGCGCCCGTGTGATGGACGTGCTGCGGCTCGGCGACGAGCCCGAGACCGTCTACCTGCGCCCCGAGCGCGGTGGCCGCGAATGGACGGTGTCGACGGCGCAGCTGCCGAGTGTGTTGCGGAGAGCCTGACTGCGTAGTGTGCCGAGGAGGCCTGACCGGGCGAGGGTGCTGCGGCGAGCGGCGAGCGGAAAGCCCGACCGCGACCCCCGCCGGTCCGGCGGCGTCGCGGCTCTGCGGTCGCTTCGCCGGCGCCGTCCCATCCGGAAATGTGCCCGGTCAGTGGACAACCATTGTTGTCAATCGCGGTCGGGGCCTACAGTGGCGCCCATGCCCGCCGAACCGTTGGTACCCGTCTTCTCCGAGCAGGAGATCGCCGCCTTGGCGCGCGCCGCGACGACAGACCTCGCCCAGCGTCTCGCCCAGCGCGCGTTCCGTCCGCTGGGCGCCCCGGGGCAGTCTGCAGAGGGTGCGGTGGAGGGCGATGCCTTGGCGACGCTGCATGTTCTGGTACACATGCAGCGGGCGGTCGAAGGGCTCATGGACGAGGCCGCCGCGCAGGCGGTCGGTGACGGTGCCGGATATCCGCAGCTGGGCCGAGCCTGCCGCATCACGCGCCAAGGGGCGCGCAAGCGGTGGCCCGGGTTGGTGCCCACCTCAGGAGGCGCCGCATCCGGGACGCCGGGCGGCGTCGGCCGGGACACGCAGGACGGAACGGCCGACGCGTAGCCGGGTCGGATCGCGGGGGCCGTCCGCCCCCGCGTACAGGCGACGACCGCCTCGGGTTGGTGTGCATCGTGATGCGCGGCCCGGGTAGTGCGGGACGAGCAGGTGATTGGCCGACGCCGACGTTTCGGCAGGCCACGAAGCTATCTAGGGATGGGTGTATGGCTGAGCAGGACGCCCGGCGCCTTGTGGCGCTGCTGTCGTCGGACGACAGAAGGCTGGAGACGCGCTGGGTGGAGGTGGTCACTTCCACGCTCGGCGGGCGCATGAGCCGTGCGGAGATCGAGCGCGAGCTCAGCGAGTTCTACCGGGCTCTGGAGGCCGCGCTCCGCAGCGGCGACACCGATCCGCACGGCGACGCGTTCGCCGAGGTCCGGGCGCTGTTGAACGAGCTGTCGCGGAACCGCGCCCGGCAGGGGTTCACCCCGTCCGAGACCGCGGTCAGCGTCTTCGCGATCAAGCAGGCCCTCGAACCGGACCTGGTCAAGTCCTCGGACCCGCAGGCGATCCTCGACTACCTGGGGCTGTCGCAACTTCTCGACGCCCTGGGCATGTTCACGGTCGAGGCGTACGCCCGGGCCCGCGAGGAGATCATCAGCGCGCAGTCCGAGCAGCTCTTGGAACTGTCCACGCCGGTGGTGAAGCTGTGGGAGGGCGTCATCGCCGTCCCGCTGGTCGGCACCCTGGACTCGGCCCGGACGATGGTCGTCATGGAGAAGATGCTCCAGGCGCTCATCGACACGGGGTCGGAGCAGGCGATCATCGACATCACCGGAGTTCCGGCCGTCGACACGCAGGTTGCGCAGCACCTGCTCAAGACCGTGGTGGCGGCCCGACTCATGGGTGCGGAGTGCACGATCTCCGGCATCCGCCCGCAGATAGCCCAGACGATCGTCGCCCTCGGGATCGAGTTCGGCGACATCGTCACCAAGGCGACCCTCGCCGACGCCCTGCGCCACGCGCTCGGGCGCTCCGTCGGGGACACGTCCCCGTTGACGGCTCGGCGCCGATGAGCCTACGCGTGCCGGTGCTGCGGATCGGCGACTCGCTCCTGGTGTCGATCCAGACCGACCTGGACGACGGATCGGTCCTGGTCCTCCAGGAGGATCTGGCGGCGCGGGTCGTCGAGGACGGTGCGACCGGTGTCGTGATCGACATCTCCGCGGTCGAGATCGTGGACTCCTTCGTCGGCCGCATGCTGGCGACGATCGCGGCCATATCCCGCATGCTGGACGCCGAGACCGTCGTCGTGGGCATGCGCCCGGCGGTGGCTATCACCCTGGTCGAGCTGGGTCTGACACTTGGCGGCGTGCGTACCGCGCTCACCCTGGAGAAGGGGCTCAAGGTCCTGGACGACGCCCGGGACCAAAGGCCTCAGGGCCTGCCCGACGACCCCGAGCTTCGGTGATGTCCCCCGAGAGCGCCGCGGGAACCACCGTCACCGTCGCCATCGGCGCCGCCGGCGATGTTGTGCTGGCCCGGCAGTCGGCGCGGAACCTGGCGCTCGACTGCGGGCTCTCGCTGATCGACCAGACCAAGCTGGTGACCGCGGTGAGCGAGTTGGCGCGCAACACGCTGATCCACGGCGGCGGCGGGGGTATGCGTGCCTCGATCGTGCGGGACGGGGTACGTCGCGGCGTGTCCGCCGTGTTCGAGGACTCCGGCCCCGGCATCGCCGACCTGGACCTCGCCATGACCGACGGCTGGACCTCGGGTACCGGACTGGGGCTCGGCCTGAGCGGGTCGCGCAGGCTCGTCGACTCGTTCGAGATCGACACCGTCCCCGGGCGGGGAACCTCGGTGGCGATCGTGAAGTGGGCCCGGTGACGCTTCATGTGGTGCACTCCGACGACGTGGCGTGGTTCCGGGACAACCTCGGCTCCGTCCGAGGGGCCGCGGCCGCGCTCGGCCGCCGGATCGGCCTCGACGAACAGCGTTGCGGGGAAATCGCGCTCGCGGCCTCCGAGTTGGTGAGCAACCTCGTCAAGCACGCCGTCGACGGCGCCATCGTGCTGCGGGTGCTGCGGGCCGGCGACGAAGCCGGCGTCGAACTGGTGGCCGTCGACCGCGGTCCGGGAATGGCCGACACCGAGGCGGCGGTGCAGGACGGTTGTTCGTCCGTAGGAACTCTCGGCATCGGACTGGGCGCCATCGCACGGCTGGCCGACCTCTTCGACATCCACTCGGTGCCCGGGTTCGGAACGGTCGTGGCCGCGCGCTTCTGGTCCGCCCGCGGAGCCGGACGCCCTGATGCGGGGACGTCACGGCAAGGGCCCGAGGCCGCGGCCGCCGGGATCACCCGGGCGATCAGCGGCGAGGAGGTCTGCGGGGACGCCTGGGCGACCCGTGTCGACGACGGCGACGGCAGACAGTCCGTACGCGCGCCGGCCGGGCGGACGGCGTCGCCTGGTCTCGACTGGTCGGCCCTCACCGGCTTCGGCACGCGCGGCGACACCGGCCGCGCGTGGGCCACCGGCACCGCGGTCGGCACGGCGCCCGCTGCGATCGGCGCCGGCCCGGCGCTGATGGTCATGCTGTGCGACGGACTCGGCCACGGCCCCATGGCTGCCAAGGCCGCCGAGGCGGCGACCCGGACGTTCCGCGGCGGCGGCGCGCGCCACCCCCAGGACGCCATCCAGGAAGTCCACGTCGCCCTCCGCGGCACCCGCGGGGCCGCCGTTGCCGTCGCGCGCATCGAACCCGCCGCGGAACGCGTGCTGTTCTGCGGCGTCGGGAACATCTCCGGCGTTCTACTGGGTGCCGAGACGCACGCGACCCTGACTTCCTATCCGGGCATCGTCGGCCACCAGATGCGCAAACTGCGTAGCTTCGTCCATCCGCTCCCGCCCGGGGGTGCGCTGGTGATGCACTCCGACGGCCTGACCGACCGATGGAGCCTGGACACGGTCCCCGGACTTCTCTCCCAACGGCCTGTCGTGGTCGCCGCGCACCTTCTCGCGCACGCCGGGGTGCGTCGCGACGACGCGAGTGTGGTCGTCGCGAAGGGCGCGTGGTAGCCCGTGCCGGAAAGAGACGACGGCGGCGTCCGGGGTGCGCTGCTGGTCGCCGACATCGCCGACGAGCAGGACGTCTTCGCACTGCGCCGCTACGCCAAGGCCGCCGCCGAGGCCGCCGGGATGGGACGCCTGGACCCCGTGCGCCTGGCCACCGCGCTCAGCGAACTCGGGCGTGATCTGCTCGGGCCGACGCCCTTGACGGCCGTGTTCGACGTGCCGGAGAAGGACCCGGACACGCTGCGCGTCGAGTTGATCTGGCGGGACGACCGGGAGCCGACCCCGGAGTCCCACCGTGCGGTGACCCGGCTTCTCGGCGACGCCAACCCCCGTCTGGTGCGCGCGGGCGACGGACGGGGCGGACGCGTCCTGCTGGACTGCCCGCTCCCGCCCGGCGACGGCGTGGCCTTGCGGCGTCGGCGGATCAGGGACGCCCTGGCGGCCGCGGCCGGCGCGGCCGCGGGCCTGGCCGAGGGGCTGCGGGCGCAGACCCGCGACCTGATGGCCGCCCTGGAGGAATCGAACGCCCAGCGCGAGGAGTTGGAACGGCTCAACCGCGAACTCGAGGACACCAACAAGGGTGTCATGGCCCTGTACACCGAGCTGTCCCAGGAACTCGAGGAGACCAACCGCGGCGTGGTCGCGCTGTACGCCGAACTGGAGGAGAAGAGCCGCCTGTTGCGCGAGGCAGGCGAGTCGAAGATGCGGTTCTGGTCCACCATCAGCCATGAGCTCCGCACCCCGATCAACGCCGTCATCGGCCTGAGCCGCCTGGTCCTGTCGCCGGACTCGGATCCGCTCACCAAGGAACAGCACCGCCAGGTCTCCCTGGTCGCGACGGCGGGGACGACGCTCCTGGTACTGGTCGACGAACTCCTCGACATGGCCAAGGCGGAGGCCGGGCGCCTGCAGCCGCACATCACCCGGGTCGACCTGGCCGCGACGTGCGCGCAACTGCGGGGCGTGCTGGTGGGCACCGGTGACCCGGGAGATGTCGCGCTCGTGCTTCCCGAGCGCACCACACCCCGGTACGTCGACACCGACGAAGTCATGCTCATCCGCATCCTGCGCAACCTGCTGTCCAACGCCCTCAAATTCACCGTGCGCGGCGAGGTGCGGCTCGACGTCGCCGTGTTGTCCGGGCAGGGCGTCCAGATCACCGTGACCGACACCGGCATCGGCATCCCGGCGGACGAACTCGACCGGGTCTTCGAGGAGTTCCATCAGGTCCCCGGCCCGCTCCAGCGGGTCCGCCCGGGCACCGGGCTCGGTCTGGCGTACGCCCGCCGGCTCACCGAAGCCCTCGGCGGCACGCTGACCCTGCACAGCACCCTCGGCGAGGGCACCCGCGCGTGCCTGTCCCTACCGTTCGCTCTGGAGGACGACGACGGCCTCGTCCGGCCGCTCGCCGGCATCGTGGTCGTCGACGACGACCCGGTGTTCCACGAGGTGTTCAAACCGCTGATGCACGCCGTCGCGGAACGCGTCGTCGAGTTGACCCGGGGGGCGGATGTCGTCGACGTGGTGCGCCGCGAGCGTCCCACCGGCGTGGTCCTCGACCTCCAGATGCCCGACACCGACGGCTACGCCGTCCTGGCGGAACTGGCTGCCGACGACGAACTGCGGGACATACCCGTGGTGGTGCTGACCGCGTCGGACCCTGCCGAGCAGAACCTCGGCCGGCTCCGGCACGCACGGGGTGTCCTGTCCAAGCACGGCGTGAGCGCACGCCGCATCGTGGAGATACTGGGCGCGGGGTCCCGGGAAGGCGGCCTGACGTGAGCACGACCGAGCCCCTCGCGCCGGAAGTCGGCGCCCGTCTGCTGGTCGTCGACGACAACGCGGCGAACCGGTACGTCCTGCGCAGCTGGCTCGAACGCGCCGGCCACAGCGTGGTCGAGGCCGCCGACGGCGCGGCCGCGCTGGCGACCCTCGCACGGCTCGACCCGGTGCCGGAGCTTGCCATCGTCGACGTCCGGCTCCCGGACATGAGCGGGTTCGAGGTGTGCGAGCGCATCAAGGCGGACCCGCGGACCACGGGCATACCGGTGGTCCACGTGTCGGCCATCGCGGTCGCGACCGACGACCGCACGCAGGGCCTGTACCGCGGCGCGGACGCGTACCTTACCGAACCCATCGCGCCCACGGAGCTGTTGGCGACGGTGACCGCCGCGCTGCGCTATAGCCGGGCCCGGACCAGGGCCGAGCGGCTCACGGAGCGGATCCGGGACCTGCACCGGGCCACGCTGGACGTGTACGCCACACAGGACGTGGCGGCGCTCGCCGAGGCCGCCGCCGCCGGGGCGTTCGGACTGTTCGGCACGAGCGTGCTCGTGCTCGCGCAGGCGTCCCGGAGGGAGCCCGTCTACGTCGCCCGGCACGACCGGCACGGGCCCGCGAATGCGGTGGCCGGCTCGCCGCGACTGCTCGCGGCGCTGGCCGCGAGGGCGCTGTCGAAGCGGGTCGGGGTGGCGGCGGTCGACGTCCCGGCGCGGGAGTGGCGCGGCCTCCATCGGGCGGCGACGGAGCCCCGGGGCCCGGGCCCCGGGGTCCCCGACCCGCGCGTCGCGGACCCTGTTGTCGCCGAATCCGATGTCCCGGGCCCTGTGGTCCCCGACCGCGATGTCCGGGGCCCTGGGGTCCCCGGCTCCGTTGTCCCCGATCCCGCCACGGGACTGGACGGCGACGTGCTGGTGGTTGTGGCCCGCGCCCGGGCCGGGCAGCCGCCGGTCTGCATGGTGGTGGACGCCGGTGTCCCGTCCGCCGACGAAGCCCGCCCGATACTCACCCAGTTCGCACAGGCCGTGGCCATGGCGCTGGAGGCGGTGCGGACGTACGCGGAGGAACACGACCTGGCGGTGACGCTGCAGCGCTCCCTGCTCCCTGCCAGGCTGCCCGACAGCGGGGCGACGATGGCCGTGCGGTACCTGCCCGCGGCCCAGCGCAGCGAGGTCGGAGGCGACTTCTACGACGCGTTCGCCACCGACGCCGGCCTGCTGGTCGCAGTCGGGGACGTCGCGGGCCACTCGCTGGAGGCGGCGGTGGTGATGGGCCAACTACGCCACGCCCTGCGGGCGTACGCGCTCGAAGGACACGGGCTGCGCGAGCTGGTCGTGCGGCTGGACGCCTATCTCGACCACGAATGCCCGACCTGGACGGCCACCATGTGCCTGGTCCTGGTGGCCCCGGACCGGTCCGGCGTCGAGGTCGCCAACGCCGGCCACCTCCCGCCGCTCCTGGCCCGACCCGGCGAACGGCCGGAGTACCTCACCGCACACGGGCCGCTGCTCGGGGTCGGCCTCGTGCATCCCGAGACCACCACGCACCGGGTGGTGCCGGGCACCCGCTTGGTGATGATCACCGACGGCCTGGTGGAGAGGCGCCGCGGCGACATGCAGATACAACTGGACAGGCTGCTGGAGCTGGTGGCAGAGGCGTCGACCGGAGGCCCGGGAGACTCGGACACCGAAGGCCTGTGCGACCTCCTCGTCGACGCGTTCGGTGGTGCTGACCACGAGGACGACGTGGTGGTGGTCGCCGTCGACATCGAGGCTCCCTGAGCCCGCAGCCCGCAGCCCGCAGCCCGCAGCCCGCAGCCGGCAGCCCCCTGGCCCGCAGCGCAGCCCCGCGGTCCCGAGCCCGTGGCTCTGAGCCGACAGCTCTGGGCCCGTAGCCCGCGGACCTGAACCCGCCGCCGCACCTCTGAGCCCTCGGCCGCCGACACAACCGTCGACTTCCGTTGTTCAGGGATTGCCCTTGGCGTGGCGCCTTGTTGGGGCGGGGTTCCTAGCGTCGGCCACCATGACCATCACGCACAGCTCGGCGCGCCCCCGCCGTACGACGGTTCTGGGGCTGGCCGCCCTGGCCACCGCTTCCTTGTTGCCACTCGCCGCGTCGGCCCCGGCCGGGGCCGACCCTGCCGCCGCCCCGAACGCCGCCACCGCCTCCGCACCCGGCGATGTGGTGGTGTCCGCGGACTTCTCCGGGGACCGGCTCCCCGAGGGATGGCAGGCCGTCGACGGCCAGTGGACCGTCAGCGGCGGTCGGCTGTACGGGGTTTCGGCCTCCTCGGCGCAACTGGGCCGGATCACCTTCGGACGCAACCTCACCGACTTCCGGTTCGAGGCGACCGCCCGGTTCGAGAGCGTCGTGGACGCCGCGCGCTGGACCGCGCTCGGGCTGGACGTGCCGGCGAGCGGCGCCGTGCCGTGGTCGATCGCGACCATGCGCAGCGGTACGACGGCCGCCAACGGACTGGAGTTCGCGCAGCGCACCGCCGCCAACACCTGGAACGTCACGGACACCGCCGCCGCGCCCGACGCGGCCGGGGTCGGACGCGACGTGCGGATCGCCGCCGAGGTGCACGGCGGCCAGGCGCGCTGGTTCTTCGACGGCAAGGAGGCCCTGCGGACCTCGCGTGTGCAGCGGTCCGCCGACGGGGGACAGGCACTGCTCGTCAACGGCTCGCGCGTGTCCTTCGACGACGTCAAGGTCACCGCCCTCGGCCCGGCAGGCTACCTGCGCCCGGCCGGATCGCCGCTGACCGTGATCGCGCACCGGGGCGCCTCGTCGGCGGCGCCGGAGAACACCCTCGTGTCGGACGAGGTGGCCCGGCGCGGCGGGGCGGAGTGGATCGAGAACGACGTCCAGCCAGCAAGGACGGCGTGCCGCACATCCTGCACGACACCACCGTGGACCGGACGACCGACGGAGTCGGCCCGATCCGCGCGCTGACCGGCGCCCAACTCGCCGGGCTGGACGCCGGGTCGTGGTTCGCGCCCGCGTACACCGGCGCCCGCGTGCCCACCCTGACCGCGCAATTGGACGACCTGCGCACGCGCGGCGGCAAGTTGCTGCTGGAGATCAAGGGCGCGCACACCCGGGACGAGGTCGCGCGCATCGTCGCCGACATCCGTGCGGCGGGTATGACGGACCGGGTGTTCGTGCAGAGCTTCGAGGTCGACGCGCTGCGGTACGTGCGCGACCTGGCTCCCGAACTCCCGCGCGGCCTGCTGCGCAGCACGTTGGACGCCGACCCGGTGGCGATCTCCGCGGAACTCGGCCTGGCGTCGTACAACCCGTCCGACGCCGCCCTCACGACCCGGCCCGGTGTCGTCGCCGACCTGCACCGCGCAGGCGTCGCCCTGATGGTGTGGACCGTGGACAGTGCGGCCCGCTGGCAGGCGCTGGAGGCCGCCGGCGTGGACGCGATCATCACCAACCGCCCGGCGGAGCTGGCCGGATGGAACGCCGCCTTCGCGCAGCGCCCGGTGCCGCAGCCGCCCGCGCCGCCGGCGGTCCGGGTGACCGGTCTGACGGACGGCGCCACGCTGGACCGCGCGCAGACCCCGGTGGTCGGGTCCGCCGCGACCGGCGCGGACAAGGTCGCACTGACCCTGGACGGCACGGCGATTGCCGCGGACAAGCCCCTCGACCTGCGCACGCTCCCGGCCGGCCGCCACACCGTCACCGCGGAAGCCGTCGGCCCCGGCGGCACCGCTTCGGCAACGGCGGTCTTCACGGTCGCGGTGACCCCGACCGGCCTGGCCCACGTGCTCCTCACCTCGGGGGCCCAGCCGCACGCCGTCTCCACCCTGATGACGATGCTGGCGCAGAACCAGTGGACCCCGCTGGCACTGTGGGCCGAGAACCAGTCCGGACGTACGATCCCCGCCCCCGTGGCCAAGGTCGTCGTGGCGGACGCGCGCATCCTCGCGGGCCGCTGACCGACAGCGGCGTACGACAACGGGCGGTGGCTCCGGCGGGTGCCGGGGCCACCGCCCGCGTCGTGCGGCGGAAGCGGGGCGTGTCAGCCCAGTTCGTTGCCGAGGATGGAGATGAAGGAGACCATCTCGCCCGGGTAGCCGCCCAGGTTGTGGGTGAGGGCGAGCTTGCGGTCGGTCTCCGGGATGCGGCGCTCGGCCGGGGCCTCGCCGCGCATTTGCAGCCAGGCCTCGAACATCATGCGCAGCCCGGAGGCGCCGACCGGGTGCCCGAAGGACTTGAGGCCGCCGTCGGGGTTGACCGGGAGGCGTCCGTCGAGGTTGAAGGCCCCGGCGAGGACCTCCTTCCAGGCGGTGCCGCGGTCGGCGAACTGCAGGTCCTCCATGAGGGCCAGCTCGGTCGGGGTGAAGCAG
The DNA here is from genome assembly GCF_040649515.1 of Streptodolium elevatio. GTDB lineage: Bacteria > Actinomycetota > Actinomycetes > Streptomycetales > Streptomycetaceae > Yinghuangia > Yinghuangia elevatio. Next base: position 7,326 of record NZ_JBEZFP010000171.1, on the reverse strand, counting down.
TCGTGCACCTCGGCCATCGCGATCTGGTTGCGCGGGTCGGTGACGCCCGCCTGGGCGTACGCGTCCTTCGCGCAGGCCGCGATCTCCCAGAAGGTCGTGTAGTCGTACTCGGGGTCGATCACGCCCGAGCCGTTGCCCGCGACCATCGACAGCGCCTTGATGAAGAGCGGCTTGTCGGTGTACTTGTACGCGTCCTCGGCCCGCACCACGATCGCCGCCGCCGCGCCGTCCGCGACGCCCGCGCAGTCGAAGACGCCGAGCTGGCCGGCGAGCTTCGGCATCGCGGAGATCTTCTCCGGCGCGATCTCCTTGCGGAACTGCGCGCGCGGGTTGCGGGCGCCGTTGTAGTGGTTCTTCGACGCGATGTGCGACAGGACGGCGCGCATCTCCTCCTCGGAGACGCCGTACTTGTGGCCGTACGCGGGCGCCACCATCGAGAACATCGCCGCCGCGGTGAGCGTGCGCGCGGTGCCGTCGCCGGGAACCGGGAACGCGTTGAGGCCCTGGTAGCCGCCGTCCTTGACCTTCTCGACGCCGACCGCCATCGCGACGTCGTACGCGCCCGAGGCGACCGCGTACGCGGCCTGCCGCAGCGCCTCCGAGCCCGTCGCGCACATGTTCTCGACGCGCGTGACCGGCTTGTTCTGGATCTGCAGCGGCTTGGACAGCACCATGCCGCTCATGCCGGTCTGCGCGGTGCCGAGCCAGAAGGCGTCGACGTCGTCCTTCGCGATGCCCGCGGACGCGAACGTCTCCTGCGCGGCGTCGATCAGCAGGTCGTCGGTGCCCTTGTCCCAGGCCTCGACGAAGGGCGTGCAGCCCATGCCGACGATCGCGACGCGGTCCTTGATGCCGTGGGATCCCATACTCAGGCCTCCTGCGCCGCTGCGGACGAAGACGGGGACGGGGAGGTCCGCACCGGGCGGGCCTTCCAGAAGTAGTTGTGGATGCCGTCGCCGGTACCGATCCGACGGAACGTCAGCTCGACCCGGTCACCGATCGCGACCTGGTCGGCGTCCATGTCCGTCAGCTCGATCGGCAGCCGCCCTCCGCCGTCGAAGTCCACGACCGCGAACACCACCGGCGGGGACGGCGAGTACGCCATCCGGTCAATGGTGAACGTCTTGACGGTGCCCACCGATTCCGCCATCGGGATCGGCTCCATGTCGTCCACCGCGCCACCGTTCATCGACACGCGCGCGGGCGGCAGGTGCAGGGCACCCGAGGAACGGTCCTGCGAGCCGACGAACCCGAACTTCCAGTCCACCGACCGCACCGCGGCCGACGACGAGGTGCGCGCGGGCTCCGGCCGCCGTGGCGGCTCGACCTGGAGCGTGCCGCGCCAGGCCAGGAACTTGCCGTACGCGATCGGCGCGCCGCCGGCGACCTGCGCGGCGACCGGGCGCGTCGGAGCGTACGAGCCCAGCGCCTCGGTGGTGCGGAACAGGAACACCTCGGCGCCGTCCGACAGGACGACCACCGCGACGACCTTGCCCGCGGCCGAACCGGCCGTGCCCGCGAGGGAGTCGAGGACGGACGCGAGCAGCACGCCGGGGTGCGCCGCGCCGGTGGTGCCCACGGTCGCGGCGAGGTCGTCCGCGAGCACCCCTTCGCGTACCCCGAGCTTGCGGCCGAGGCTGGCCACCGCGCGGGCGTGCAGGCCGGTGACCACGGCGTGGTCGACCTGGTCGGCGGTCAGGCCGGTCGACTTGAGGGCGTCCGTCCAGGCCTGGCGTCCGGCGGCGAGGTACTGGTTCTCGCCGAACTTCTCCTCCCACAGCTTCGAGCGCGTGTCGCCCGGCGTACGCCAGCGGTCGACGAACTCGGCCGTGGCGGAGGCACCGCCCAGGTACTCCGCGATGACCGCGCCGTCCGCCGCCGACCCGACGAGCAGGGCCGAGGCGCCGTCGCCGCCCGCCGACTCGTCGCCGGAGCCGGGCAGGCCGCCGCGGATGTCCGCGCCGACGACCAGGGCGGACGAGCCCCCGTCGAGGGCCAGGCGGAGCAGGCCCGCGGCCGAGCGCACCGAGCCCGTCGCGTCGATGGCGGCCACGCCGCCGTCCAGCCGCAGTGCGGCGTGGATCGCCGTCGCGTTGGTGCGGTCCGCGTACGCGGGCGCGACCGTCGCGAACAGCAGCGAGCGCGGTGAGACACCGGGCGTGTCGCGCAGCGCGTTGCGCGCCGCCTCCACGCCGAGGGTGGTGGTGTCCTCGTCGAACGACGCGACGGTGCGGGTGCCCCGTCCGCCGCCGGTGCCCGCGACCGGGGCGATGCCCTTGCGGTCGAGGCGGCGGTACGGCAGGTACGCGCCATAGCCCAGGATGCCGCGCACGGCTCCTCCGGTGTTCGGTGTGGTCATCGTGGTAGGTACCGTCACTTCCGCTCGTCGGCGCTCTGTGGCGAGTCGTCGCAGTCCATCAGTTCGGGCAGTGCAGTTCGGGCTGTGCAGGCTGTGCAGGCGGTGCGGGCTGTGCAGGCGGTGCGGGCAGTGCAGACCGGGTGCGGGGCCGGGGCTGTTCTTCGTGTCCGGGTGCTTCGTGTGCCGGTGCTTCGTGTGCTGTGTCTCCGCGGTGTTGCGTGCGCTGTGCTCTGTTCCGTTCTGTTCTGTTCTGTTCCGAGTGCAGTCTGCGCCCCGCGCGCAGCCCGCCGACGGATCAGCCGGTCGCGCCGGACTCGGTCAGGCGCGCGATCTCCTCCGGCGACAGCCCGAGTTCGTCGCGCAGGATCTCCTCGGTGTGCTCGCCGAGCCACGGCACCCGGCTCGCGGGCGCCTCGGCCACCTTGGACAGCTTGACCGGGTTGCCCGGCGAGAGCACCGGCTCGGGTACGCCGTCCGTACGCTCCATCGCCACGAGCATCTTGCGGTTCCTGACGTGCTCGTCCTCGATGACGTCGCCCGGGTTGTAGATCGGGCCGGACGCCACGCCCACCCCGCTGAGCGCCGCGCACGCCTGGACGCGGCTCTTGTCCGCCGCCCACGTCTCCACCCCGGGGCGGATGATGTCCTCGAGGTGGTTGAACCAGTCCTGCGGGCCGGCCAGACGCGGGTCGTCGACCCACTCCGGGTGGCCGACCAGCTCGGCGAGCGCCTTGAACATGTGCGGGCGGGCGCACTGGATGATCAGGTAGCCGTCGAAGGCCTTGAACGAGTGGTTGATGAGCGGGGCCAGGCCCGGGTCCTTCAGGCCCATCGACCAGTAGCTGATGCCGGCGTCGTTGAGGGCGACCATCGCGTCGAACATCGCGATGTCGACGTACTGGCCCTGCCCGGTCGCGTCGCGGTGCCGCAGCGCCGCGAGCACGCCGATGACGGCGAACAGCGCCGATCCGGTGTCGCCGAGCGCACCGAGCGGCGACACGATCGGCGCGATGCCGGGGGCGCGCTTGAACTCGTAGAGGCCGGCCATGCCCTCGGCGATCGGGGCGTACGCCGGCCAGCTCGTGTACGGGCTGTCGCTGGTGTTGCCGAAGCCGGACACCGACAGGTAGATGGCCCGCGGGTTGATGGCGGCGATGTCCTCGTAGCCGAGGCCGAGCCGGCCCGCGACGCCCGGCTTGAAGTTCTCGCACACGATGTCGGCCTTCGCCGCCAGCTTGCGCACGATCTCCAGGCCCTCGGGGTTCTTCAGGTCCACGGTGATGCTGCGCTTGCCCATGTTGTTGCGCAGGAACGTCACCCCGACCTTGCGGCCCTCGGGGTCGTTCATCGACGGCAGCGAGGTCCGCCCCGAGTCGCCCGTCCCCGGCGACTCGATCTTGATCACCTCGGCGCCGAACCTGGCCAGCATCTGGGTCGCGTACGGCAGGGCCTGCATCTGCTCGATGGCCAGGACCCGGACCCCGTCCAGGGGCTTCCCGAACCGCTCAAGGCCCTCGTCGCCGACCTCTCCCACGCTCATTGTGTCTCCGTCCATGGTGGTGCCCGTTCTGGCCGGATGACCCGCCTGACCTGGGCTTCCGCCACCGGCCAGGGGTTTCCACCCTGCCTTGCCACCATAGCTGACGGAGAGTCAGATAAGCAGGGGGTGCGGGCGTGACGGAGCGCACGCACTCGGCTGCGGCAGGGTTTGCGCCCAGTCGACGACGCGGCCGCGGGCGATGCGGGCCGCGGTCACGACGATGATGCCGGCGGGCAGTGCGAGGGTGGGGCCCGCACCCGGGCTCGGGGAGGCCGAGTCGGCCGGACGCCGGAGTTCGGGGCCTGGTCGGGCGGATTCAGGAGTGGCGGCGGCTGCCCGGGGTGAAGGTGACCGGGAGGTGCTTGATGCCGCCGATGAAGCTGGAGCGGAGGATCTCCGGGGGACCGGCGAGGGTGAGGTCGGGGAGGCGCTCGACGATCTCCTCGAAGATCAGCTTCAGCTCCATGCGGGCCAGGTTCGCGCCCAGGCAGAAGTGCGCCCCGCCCCCGCCGAAGGCGACCTGCGGGTTGGGCGAGCGGGTGATGTCGAAGGTGAACGGGTCCGCGAAGACCGACTCGTCGCGGTTGGCGGAGATGTACCAGAGCACGACCTTGTCGCCCGCGGACATCTCCCGGCCGCCGATCTCGACGTCGCGGGTGACGTGGCGGCGGAAGTAGTAGACCGGGCTGGCCCACCGCAGGAACTCCTCGACCGCGCCGTCCATCAGCCCGGCCGGGTCGGCCTTGAGGGCCGCGAAGGTCTCGGGGTTCTGGAGCAGCGCGAGCATCGCCCACGACGTGGTGTTGCGCGTCGTCTCGTTGCCGGCTACCGCGAGGAGCAGCATGAAGAAGTCGAACTCGGTCTCGCTGAGCCGGTCGCCGTCGATCTCCGCGTTGATGAGCTTGGTGACGATGTCGTCGCGCGGGTCCTCGCGCCGCCGGTCGGCCAGCTGGTGCGCGTACCCGTACAGCTCCGCCGCAGCGGCGCCGCCGCTGCCGTCCTCGTCGACGAACTCGGGGTCGTCGATCCCGATCATGCGGTTGGTCCAGTCGAACAGCAGCCGCCGGTCCTCCTGCGGCACGCCCATGATCTCGGCGATCGCCTGGAGCGGCAGTTCGGCGGCGAGGTCCTCGACGAAGTCGCACGCGCCGCGTTCGATGATGTTGTCCACGATCAGGTGCGCGCGGTGGCGTAGGTGCTGCTCCAGCAGCCGGATCATGCGCGGCGTGAACCCGGTGTTGACGAGCTTGCGGTAGCGGGTGTGCTTGGGCGGGTCGGTGTAGAGCATCATCAGGCCGCGCAGGTCGCTGCCGCCGCCTCCGCCGACCGCGCGCAGTTCGTCCGCGGTCACGAACCCGTTGACGCCCTCGGCCTCGGACGAGAACGTCTGGCTGTCGCGGCTCGCGGCCACCACGTCCGCGTGCCGGGTGAGGTTCCAGAAGCCCGCGTCGGTCGGGTGCTCGTGCCACGCGACCGGGGCCTCGGCGCGCAGCCTGCGGAACATCTCGTGGTGTTCGCCGTCGCGGAACCGGTCCAGGTCGAGCAGGTCGATCCCGGGCGGGACGACGGGACGCGAGGCGGTGTTCGGCGAGGGCATGACACGTCTCCTCGTACCGGCATGGATGGTGGTGCCGGCCTTGTCGGACCAGAGCTGCGATGCTACGGCGATTTACTTGCTCCGGACAAGGATTCGGGGCGTCGGTGCGGGTGGCCGGCACCCGCCGAGGGGGCGGCGCGGTGTTGCGGCGACGGCCGGGCGGGGTGGGGGAGCGGGCCGGGGCGACGGTGTACGGGCCATCCACTTTCCGGGCCGCATCGCGTACGGTGCGCCCTACCGACGGGGCGAAGCAGCGACATGGCGACGACGCACTGGCGACGCACTGACGCACTGACGACGAGACGACGACGATCCGGGGAGACACGATGCGCGCGGACGAGTACACGGCACTGGACGGGACCGGCCTGGCCGCCCTGGTGACGAAAGGCGAAGTGACGCGCGAGGAGGTCCTGGACGCCGCACTCGCCGTGCTGGCCGAGCGAGGTACCGAGACGAACGCGCTCGTCGAGGTCTCCGAGGAGCAGGCCCGCGCCGCGGCGCGGGCGGGCGTGCCGGGTGCGTTCGCGGGCGTACCGACGCTCATCAAGGACCTCGGCTGCGACGTCGCCGGGCTGCCCACCCGCAACGGCTCGCGCCTGTTCGCGGACGCCGCGCCGTCCGAGGACGAGAGCACCCTCGTCAGCCGGCTGCGCGGGGTCGGCGCCGGAATCCTCGGCAAGACCGGGACCCCCGAGTTCGGCTTCGGCACCAGCACCGAGCCCGCCCTGAGCGGCCCGGTGCGCAATCCGTGGAACACCGCGCACAGCGCGGGCGGCTCCAGCGGCGGATCGGCGGCTGCCGTCGCGGCCGGGATCGTGCCCTTCGCGCACGCGACCGACGGCGGCGGCTCGATCCGCATTCCGTCGTCCTGCTGCGGGCTGTTCGGCCTCAAGCCCAGCCGCGGCCGGGTCAGCCTCGGCCCGAAGGGCGAGAACTGGGCGGGGCTTTCGGTCGCCCACATGGTCACGCGCAGTCTGCGCGACAGCGCGGCGCTGCTCGACGTCCTCGGGGCGCCGGCGCCGGGGGAGCCGTACGGTGCGCCCGGCCCGGCCCGGCCGTACCGCGACGAGGTCGGCGCCGACCCGGGCCGCCTGCGCATCGGACTGCTGGTCGACGCCCCCGACCCGGCCGTCGACGTCGACCCGGCCTGCCGCGACGCGGCGCGCGACGCCGCCGCCCGGCTCGCGTCGTTCGGACACGAGATCGAACCGCTCGCCTGGCCCTCGACGTTGGTCCGGCCGGGCGAGGTCGTCTCGGTGATCTCCGCCGTGCACACCGCGCGCACCGTCGACCAACGGCTCGCCGAACTCGGGCGCGAGCAGCGCGAGGACGACCTCGACGGCGCGACCGCGATCGTGGTCGGCCACGGCCGCCGGATCGACCTGACCCGCTACGTCGACGCCATCGACACCATGTACGCGACAGGCCGCCTGATCGCCGGCTTCATGTCCGGCTTCGACGCGCTGCTCACCCCGTCCATGGCCGTCACGCCGCCGCCGATCGGCGAGTTGGACCCGAACCGCGACCCGGCGTCGGCCCTCCAGGGCATGCGCGGGATGGCCGCCTTCACCGGCCTGTTCAACGTCACCGGCCAGCCCGCCGCGTCGATCCCCTTCGGCCGCACCGCCGACGGCCTCCCCCTCGCCGTCCAACTGGTGACCCCCTACGGCGACGAGTCCACCATCCTCCGCCTCGCCGGCCAACTCCTCGACGGCGACCTGCTCCCCATCGCATAACCACAAGTCACGACGAACGCGTGGCACCCCGGAAGGTGCCGCGGTCGGGCGCCGGTTGAACCCGCTGTGGCCGGCAACGCTCACCGCGTTGCCG
>NZ_JBEZFP010000170.1:0-18864 GCF_040649515.1 Streptodolium elevatio | reverse complement strand
AACCCCGGGGGGCCCAACGGGCGGGGCCCCGCCCCCCTCGCCGGGGGCCGGGCCGACGCCGTTCCGTCACGCGTGGTCCGCGTACTCGTGCGCGCGGTGCCCCTCCGGTTCGAGCTGGATCGTCGAGTGCCGTACGTCGAAGTCGTCGCCCACGATGGCCCCGACACGGTCGAGCACAGGTCCGATGCGGCCTTCCCGGATCACCGCGTCCGTCACCGTCAGATGCGCGGTCAGCACCGGCATGCCGCTGGTCACCGTCCACGCGTGCAGGTCGTGCACCTCGACGATGTCGGCCTCGGCGAGCAGCCGTTCGCGCAGTTTGCCGAGATCGAGATCACGTGGTGTCGCTTCCAACAGCACGTGCAGCGTCTCGCGGAGCAGCAGGTACGCGCGCGGCAGGATCATCGCGACGATCAGCAGCGACGCGATCGGGTCGGCGAGCGCCCACCCCGTCGTGCTGATGATCACACCCGTGGCGACCGCCGCGACCGACCCCATCGTGTCGCCCAGCACCTCCAGGTACGCGCCCTTGAGGTTCAGACTGTGGTCCTTGCCACCGCGCAGCAGGAACAGGCCGACCAGGTTGGCCGCGAGGCCCAGCAGCGCGGCGGCCAGCAGCGGACCCGTCTTCACGTCCGGCGGGTCGCCGATCCGGCGGACCGCCTGGTACGCGATGAACGCCCCGATCGCGCCCAGCAGCATGGCGTTCACCAGCGCCGCAAGGATCTCCACCCGGTAGAGGCCCCACGTGCGCCGCGGCGTCGGCTCGCGCTGCGCCACGGTCACCGCGACCAGGGCCAGTGCCACGCCACTGGTGTCGACGAACATGTGCAGGCTGTCCGAGAGGAGCGCGAGGCTGTTGGACAGCAGCGCGCCGACCAACTGCACCACGAGCACGACGGCGGTGACCGTGATGGTGACCGCCAGCCGCTTGCGGTAGGCGGCGCTGACGGTGCCGCCGACCGCCGTCGGCCCGTGATCGTGCCCCATGTACGCCCGCCTCCGCCGAGTCCCACGCGCTGCTGCCGGGAAGCCGCCCGCGGCGGCGCCGCCTCCGGACCATGATCGGCGCGGCGGCCCGGCCGACCGCGCAGACGCGCGGGCGCCCACCCGAACGCCATGGGGCAGGCCGGGGGGAGGCCGGGCACGATCGCTCAGCGGCGGTGCGGTCCCTGCGGCGGATACGGCCCCTGCGGCGGGTACGGACCGTGGCCGCCCGGCCCGGGCGGCCTGTGCGGCGGGTACGGTCCGGGCGGCGGTGCCCCGTGCGGTCCGGGCGGCCCGTGGTGCACGGGACCGTGTGGGCCTCCGGGCCCCGCCCAGGTGTTCTGCCGGTAGCCCTGCTGCCCCATGCCGAGCGGTCCGCCCTGGTGCTGGATCATGTTCGCCGGGGTGACCTCGTTCGACTGCACGAGGACCCAGCCCTCGCCGAGGAAGCTGAGCATCCAGCCCTCGCCGGTCTGGCCGCGCCGCCGCCAGATCCGGCTGGACACGGTCTGGGCCTCCAGGCGGGTGGTGAGGTTCGCCGACCACGCCACAACGGCGTCGGCGTCCACGAAGACCTCGTTGCGCGCGCCGACCTTCATGATCAGCGGATGCCCGGGCGTGGTCAGGGCGATCACACCCGTACCGCCGATCTGCAGGCCGTTGGCGCCGGGGCCGGAGATGCGTGCCTCGGCGTCCAGCGCGACGGGCGACCAGGTCAACCCCGGGTCCAGGGCCAGCACAGAGTCGTTGTCGACGATCAGCGCGTCGTTCGCCAGCGACACCACATGGACGTGCTGGGCCTGGTTGGCCAGGTAGACGACGCCGGTGCCGAAGCAGCGCATCAGGGACATGAACTCGGCGCCGTACGCCGCGGCTCGCATCTCGCCCGGCGTGGGCATGTAGCCGTCGAAATCCACCGCACCGGTGAACGCGATCATCGCGCCCTTGCGGGCGAGAACCTCCGGGGCCGACTGACGGTCGAGTCCCACCCGCAGGATCTGCGGGTTCTGCAGGCTGAACCGATCGGTCGACTGAAGGGCGACATTGTTGAACAGGGGACTCTGCACCCAGACATGATCCCTGGTCCGCACTCCTGCGGTGAACAAAGTGCACCCCAACTTCGGCGGCGTACGCCCTCCCGTATCGTGCGGGGCAGCTCGTTCTGTCACGCCGTTACAGAGGCAGTTCCGGCGTGCGGCCCCGACCCGTCGCCTCACGCACCTCTCTCACCCGCCTTCTTGTCCGCAACCTTCACCCGCCACCCCTGGGGGAGCCTTGTCCGACACCACACCGCCCGCACACCGCCCCGTACCCGACCTCGGTCGCGTGGGACTGTGGACCTCCGCCTTCGACTTCCTCCCGGTCGCACAACTCCGCGACACGGCCGCCGAACTCGACGCACTCGGCTACGGAGCCCTGTGGTGGGGCGAGACCGTCGGGCGCGAGACGTTCACCCAGGCGCTCCTGCTCCTGGAGTCCAGCCCGCGCATCCCGGTGGCCACCGGCATCGCCAACCTCTGGGCCCGGGACGCGGTCGCCACCAACGGCGCCGCGCGCACCCTGCTGGACGCACACCCGGGCCGCTTCCTCCTCGGCCTGGGGGTCAGCCACGGCCCGCTGGTCGAAGGACTGCGCCCGGGCGGCAACGTCTACGACAAGCCGCTCACGCTGATGCGGAACTACCTCGACGGGCTCGACGCGTCGCTCTACTTCGCGGCCGGCGGCGAACTGCCCCGACCGCCACGCGTACTCGCCGCGCTCGGGCCGCGCATGCTGGAACTGTCGCGCGACCGGGCCGAAGGCGCACACACGTACCTCGTGACCCCGGAGCACACGGCGCTCGCGCGCGAAACCCTCGGCGCCGACCGGTACCTCGCGGTCGAGCAGGCGGTCGTGTTCACGACCGACCGCGAGACCGCGCTGCGGCGTGCCCGCGAGCACATGAAGCCGTACCTGGGCCTGCCGAACTACCGCAACAACTGGCTGCGCCTCGGGTTCGCCGAGGACGACTTCGCGGACGGCGGCAGTGAACGCCTGGTCGACGCGCTCGTGGCGTGGGGCGACGAGGCCGCGCTCCGGGCACGGGTCGACAGCCAGCACGCGGCGGGTGCGGACCACGTCTGCGTCCAGGTGCTCGGCGAGTCCATGGTGGACCTCACGATGGACGACTGGCGGGATCTCGCCCCGGCCTTGCTGGAGGCGTGACGCGGCGCGGCGGGCGGCGGGCGCGGACGGGGGTGCGGACGGGGGTGCCGCGGCGGTACGGGTGGCGCCGCTTCGCCCGCCCCCGTTCTGCCGGAGCAGGTGACCGCGTCCACCGCACATCCCGTACCGTCTCGCTCGGGGGAATTCGACGGCGGCGGCGACGTGGGGGAGCGGGAATCTGTCCGGCACGACTGACAGTCCGGCGCGGCCGGCGGACGGCGGGGACGCCGAGGGCGGGGTGACGGCGCGCCCGACGCGTACCCGCCCCACGCCCGCCCGCCTCACGCCCGCCCGCTCGCCGCGTATTCGCACACGGGTGTTGGACTCCGCCCGACCGTCCACCTCCGACCTGCCGCGGACGCGCGCCGTCCGACTCCCCTGGAGCGCCCGGGGATTCGACCGCGGTACGCGCCGGGCGGTCGACGCGCCTGGGGTCGCTCGCGACGCGGCGGCACCGCTCGGCGCCGCACTGCTGACCCTGGTCCTCTGCCTGTGGCGTTTCGAGAGCCCGGTCCTGTGGCGGGACGAGCTGGCCACCTGGACCGCCGCGCAGCGCTCCGTACCCGAACTGTTCGCCATGCTCGGCAACGTCGACGCGTCCGCCGGCGGCTTCTATCTGTTCATGCGCGGCTGGACCGCGGTCTTCGGGGACGGCACGCTCGCCATGCGGATGCCCGCGATGCTCGCCATGGCCGGGACCGCCGCCTGCGTGGTCCTGCTCGGCCGGCGCGCCTTCGGCCGGCCGGCGGGCGCCGCCGCCGGCGTGGTCTTCGCGCTGCTGCCGTCGGTGTCGCGCTACGGACAGGAGGCCCGCGCCTACGGGTTCGTGTGCCTGACCTTCGCGGTGGCGACGCTGCTGCTCGCCCGGGCCGCGGAGCGGCCGACGATCCGGCGCTGGGCGGCCTACTCCACGGCGGTCGCGCTGCTCGGCGTCTGGCACCTCGTCGCCCTCGCGGGCCTTGCCGGGCACGTCGCGTGGCTCGCAGCCCGGCCTGGCAGTGCCCGAGGCGCCGAACGACCGAGCGTACGCCGGGCCTTCCTCGTGGCGGTCGCCGCCGGGACGGCGCCGCTCGCGCCGCTGGCGGCCGTCGCGGGAGGCCAACGCGTCCGCCAGATCGAGTGGATACCCCGCCCCGACCTCGACACCCTCCAGGTGCTGCTGCCGCGACTGGCCGCTTCGGGACCGGTCGCCGTCGCGCTGGCCGTGCTGGCGCTCGGGGCCTGCACCGGGCCGCACCGCCGGTCGGCGGCCGGGTATTTCGGCGTGGCGCTGGTGCCGGTCGCCGTGGTGTGGGCGGTTTCACGGGCGGGGGACACGTCGTACTTCCTGCCGCGCTACTTCCTCTTCACTCTCCCGGCGTGGGCGGTGCTCGCGGGCGCGGGCATCGCGGTCCTCGCGGACCGCCTGGCAGCCGCGGGCCGGGCAACTGGCAGCAGCGGAGACCGCCAAACCCCGGGCCCGGCCCCGGTCCCGGCTCCGATTGCACGTCCGATCACCCCACCCACCGCAACCGTGGCGACGGCGGTGCTGCTCGCCCTCGTGGCCGCGATCGGGGTGTCCGACCAGCGGCAGTTGCGCGCACCGGGCGCCCACGAGCAGCGCGACTACCCCGAACGGTCGGCGGCTTCCTGGGTCGACTACCGGGGGATAGCCGACCTGCTGAGGGCACGCCAACGCCCCGGGGACGGCATCGTCTACGCAAGCGTCGACCAGCGCCTGTGGCACACCGACGCCGGGGTCGAGTACTACCTGCGCGGCGAACTCCGCCCGAACGACGTGCTGTTGGGCCGTTCGGGAGTGGACCGCGACGACTTGTGGACGTACGACTGCCTCGACTCGGAGGCCTGCCTGCGCGCCGCCGACCCCGAGCGCATCTGGCTCGTCGTCATCGTGCTGCGTGGTGTGCCCGAGAACCCCTTCGCCGGTGTCGCGGGGAGCACGGCCCAGGCACTGCGGGGGAGCTACCACGTCGTCGAAAGCGTCGCCGTAGCCGGGGCGTACGTCAGCCTCATGGAACGCGGCGCGACCCCGCTCGCGCCCGAGGGCGCGGACCGCTGCGACAGCCCGCTGCTCGCCCGCAAGTGGGGCGCCGACGACCCGTGCGCGGCCACCGGGGGGTGACCGCGCGGGGCACCGTCAACCTCCTTGGGCGAGAAGGGCGTTGACCGCCAGGTCGACGTCGTCTGTAGTCGTGTACAGGTGGAAGGACGCGCGCACGCGGCCGGCGCGTACCGCGGCCTTGACGCCCGCGGCGCGCAGTGCTTCGTCCGCTCCCGGCACGTCGACCGTGACGATTGCGCTGTCGCCTTCCGGGCGTCCCAGGGCGGTCAGGAACCGGTTCGCGAGGGCCACGTTGTGCGCGTGGATCTGCTCGATGCCGATGTCCCGCACGACTTCCAGGGCGGGAGCCGCGCCGACCCAGGCGAACCACGCGGGGGACGTGTCGAAGCGCCGTGCGTCGGTGGCGAGTCGCAACGGCGGTCCGTAGTAGGACGCGTGGACGTCCTCGCCGGCGTACCAGCCCGCCGCGACGGGCACGAAGCGGTCGCGTACGCCCGGCGCGTAGTAGGTGTAGCCGGTGCCGCGCGGGTTCATCAGCCACTTGTAGCCGCCGACCGCCATCACGTCGTAGCGTGTCGCGTCGACGGGCAGCCACCCCACCGCCTGGGTCGCGTCCACGACCACCAGGGCGCCGTGCGCGCGGGCCGCCGCCACGATCTCGGCGTCGGCCGCGAGCGTGCCGTCGGCGGACTGCACGAGGCTGTACGCCACGACGTCGGTACGCTCGTCGACCGCCTCGGCGAGCTTGGCGAACGGCACGCACACCACCTCGACACCGCGCGCCTCGTGCACCATCCACGGGAACACGTTGGAGGTGAACTCGATGTCGGGCACCACGACCCGGGTCCCCGGGGTGAGCGAAGCGCCGACCGGGGCGAGCATGCCGGACACGGCCGCGCCGATCGAGATGTCGGAGGCGTCGGCGCCGACCAGGTCCGCGAACAACGCGCGGGCGTGCTCCCCGACTTCGCCCCAGGGTTCCCAACTCGTCCGGCCCACACGCCAGTCGCGCTGCGCCGCGAGCACCGCGTCGTAGGCGGGGGTGGTCGGCAGGCCGTAGCTTGCGGTGTTCAGCCAGCCCGGTTCGGGCTCCCAGAGGGCGCGGGCGCTTTCGAGGTCCATCGCCCGACCGTACGACGCGCGTCGCGCGGTCGAGTAGGGCCATTTGGCCGGAGGTGGCTCCCGGACCAGGCTGTGGCGAGCCACTTGCCCGGGAGCCACCTCCGCGGGGGCGGCGTGTGGCGCACAGGGGCGGCGCCACACGCCGCCTGCCGTCGCGTGCCCACAGGGGCGAGGCTCGCGTTGCGGCGTGCGGTGCGGTCTGTTCGTCGTTCCCGGACCGAAGAGGCGCCGATCCAAGAGCGATCCAAGGCGAATGTACGCCTTCTGGTGCTTTGCGGGTCTTGCCGGTCTCGCCGGGGTTGTGCTCCCGGTGGTCCCGCGGATCCGGGTCGTGCCGACTTCAGTCCTGCGCGGCGCTGCCGGGGTCGCCGTCGGTACGTGCCTGCAGCCAGTCCGGCCACGGGACCGGAGGGTTGGGCAGCGGCGTGACATCCCGCTCGGCCAGCAGGCGTCGGAAGCCCTCGCGGTCGTCCGGGACGGCGCGCGGGTCGCCGGCCATGATCTCGTACAGCGTCGCGCCCTCGGGGCCGGCGATGAGCGGCCCGAAGGCAGCCCCCTGTTCGAGGGTGATGTGCGTGCCCGCCGGGCACGGGCGGTCGCCGATGAGGACTTCGCCCGCGATGACGAACACGTAGTGCTCGGACATGTGGCCGTGCCGTTCCACGATCACGCCCGCGTCGTACCGTGCGTAGATCACCATGCGCTCGGGCGTCCACTCGAGGAACTTCTCCCACACCGACACGCGGCGGCCGCTGTGGGACTGCGCCTTGACCTCGTGCCAGGGCGTCTCGCTGATGTGCGTGATGGTCAATTCCGGCTTGCCGTCAGGCATCGTGCACCCCTTGTGGACCTGTGAACACGGCTGAGGGCCCACGCTTCACCGTACCTCAGATGCATCTGCACGTGCATCCGCATCCGCATTTGGTGCGAGCTGAAACCTAGCCGTTGGAAAAATAGTTTGCAAGGTCCACTATCCGACCCGGGGCGAGAGCCGCGGGCAGCCGCCTGCCGCGCGGCCGCGCCCCTACGATGGGCACCGCACGGCTCCGGACCCCCGCGCGGGCGGGAACGGCGTCCGGACACCCACGATGCCGGGGAGGCGCACATGCGCGTGTTCACGTCGTTCGACGAGTTCGCAGCCCTGAAGGGCGAGCACCTGGGGTACGGCGAATGGCACCTGGTCGACCAGGAACGCATCAACCGCTTCGCCGACGCGACCGGCGACCACCAGTGGATCCACGTCGACGCGGAACGCGCCAAGGACGGCCCGTTCGGCGCGACCATCGCGCACGGATACCTGACGCTGTCGATGATCCCGGCCCTCGGCAAGGACATCTTCCGCCTCGAAGGCCCCAAGATGCTCGTCAACTACGGCACGGAGAAGGTGCGCTTCCCCAGCCCGGTCACCGTCGGCTCGCGGGTCCGCGTCGGCGCCGAGCTGGTGGACGTACGCGAAGTCGCCCAGGGCAAGCAGGCCGTCGTCAAGTACACCGTCGAGATCGAGGGTCAGCCCAAGCCCGCGTGCGTGGCCGAAAGCATCGTCCTGATCGTCCTCTGACCCCGGCCTGACCCGCCCCGGCTCCCGAGCCGGACGCCTTCGAGCTGAGCCCGGCCTCGCCGCTCTCGTGGCAGCGGGGCGAGGACGGCTGCGCCCCACTAGATAGACAGCCTGGTTACCAGCTAGCCTACCTAGTGTGTTGAGCGCGCGGCCGTGGTTGCACGGCTTTCTCGATCTGTGCCTGCTGGCGATGTTGCAGGAACGCCCGGACTACGGGTATGGCCTGGCCCAGCGGCTTTCCGAGGCGGGGGTCGCCGAGGTGCCGGGCGGCACCCTGTACCCCGCCCTGCTCCGGCTGGAGCAGCACGGGTTGGCCGAACCCACGTGGGCGCCGTCGGAGTCGGGCCCCCGCCGGAAGTACTACGCGCTGACCCCCGCGGGGCGTCAGACGCTCGCCGAACAGGCCACCGACTGGGCGCGGTTCCGCGACGGAGTCGATGCCCTGGTCGGTGCCGGCGCCGTCCGCGGGCAACGCGGCCGGACCGGACAGGCCGAACGGGCCGGCCAGACCGGCAAGCCCGAGCAGGGCGGCGGGCAGCGGTGACGGGCGACCCGAGGTGGCTGCCGCGGTTCGAAGCGGAGCTGGTGCAGCTCGGCCTGGAACCGGCGCGGGCCCGTCAGCTCGCCGGGGAAACCGCCCAGCAAGCCGCGGAGTTCGGCGCCGGGACGGCCGAACTCTTCGGCCCGGCACACCTGTACGCGCGCCATCTGGTCGCCGCCCTCTCCGCACCCGGCGACACGGCCCCCCGGACGGAAACGCCGCCGGGGCTCGCCCGCGGCCGGGTCCTGCTGCGCCTGGAAGGCGTCGGCAAGCGCCACCGCCGCACCACGGTCTTCGCCGACGTCGACCTCACCGTGCGTGCCGGGGAAGTCGCGGCCGTCGTCGGCGCCAACGGCTGCGGCAAGTCGACCCTGCTGCGCATCTGCGCCGGGCTGAGCACGCCGACCACGGGAACGGTGCACCGCACCGCACGCGTGGGCTACGTGCCCCAGGACGGCGGAACCGCCGGATGGCTCACCCCCGCCGAACACTTCACCCTCTTCGGCGCCGCCGCCCGCATGGCACCGCGGCGGGCCCGTTCGACAGGCGAGCACCTCGCCAGGCGCCTGGCCTGGCGCCCCGACCGGGCCCGCTGCGCCCAGCACCTCTCCGGCGGAACACGGCAGAAGCTCAACCTCGTTCTCGGTGAGCTGCACGCCCCCGACCTGCTCCTCCTCGACGAGCCCTACCAGGGCTTCGACCAAGGGACGTACGTGGACTTCTGGCAGCAGGTACGTGCCTGGCGCGACTCCGGCCGCGGGGTGGTCGTGGTGACCCACCTTCTGCACGACCTCAGGCACGTCGACCAGGTGCTCGACCTGAGCGCGGCGGCCCCGGGCCCGAGCACCGCACCGGCCGGCGGCGGGCACGGCACCGGGAGGCGGGCGTGACCGGGCTCGTCGTGGCCGCGCTGTCGGCCCGCGAAGTCGGCCGCCGACGCACCGCGGTGCTCTTGGTGATCGCCCTGCCGCTGTGCTTCTACCTGGTGCGCCGGGACCTGCCCGGCCAGTCCACGCGCCTGCTCGCGATCGGCGTCGGCTGGGCCGTCGCCACCCTCACTGTTTTCGTGGTCAACGCCTCCCGCAGCCTCGACCCGCGGCTGCGCCTGGCCGGCGCCTCCGTCCTCGACATCATCGGCGGCCGCCTGCTGGCCATGACCGGCATCGGCGCCGCCCTCGCCACCGCCTATTCGGCACTGGTGGGCGTGAGCCGCGGCGACCTGGCGCACCCCTGGGGCGCCGTCCTCATGCTGCTCCTGACGGCCGTGGTCGCCGCGCCCTTCGGGGGACTCATCGCCGCGCTGCTGCCCCGCGAACTCGAAGGCGCACTGGCCCTGCTCATCGTCTGCGCCACCCAACTCCTGGCCGACCCGGCCGGCTCGGCCGCCAAACTGATGCCGTTCTGGTCCGCCCGGTCTCTGGGGAACTACACCGTCGACGCGGCTCCCACCACCGCTTTGTGGCACGCGGTACTGCACGCGGCCGCGACCTGGGTCCTGTGCACCGCCCTCACCCTCGCGGTATTCGCCCGCCGCCTGCGCGTCGCCCGCTATCCCGAACCGTGACGCAGGTGCGCGTGACGCGGCCGACTCGCACAGGGCCGTCCGCTCTCCGAGTCGCCCCCTGTTCGGGGACACCGCGGCCGATCGCCCCGGCGTCCCCGAACAGCGCGGCGCCAGCGGCTACTTCAGGCCGACACGGTCCATGAACAGCACCCCGGCGTTGTAGAGCTCGATGCCGGTGAGCTTGTCGTTGTAGACCGGCCCGACGACCGCCTCCGAGTACACCCACACCGGCATGTCCTGAACGAGTGCCTTCTGCAGGTCCGCGTACGCCTGCTTGCGCACCGCCGGGTCGGTGCTCGCCCGCCCGGCGGCCAGCGCACGGTCGGCCTCGGCGCTGACGTACCCGCCGTAGTTGAGCGGGCTGCGCGAGTGGAACGCGTTGAAGATCTGCGGCTCGGGGTCGACCACCCAGCGCTGCGTCAGCAGACCCTGGAAGTCCTTCTGGATCGCCGACTTCACGATGTACGCGCCGATCTCCAGCGCCTCGACCCGCATCGTCACGTTCCGGTAGGTGTGCAGCCGGCTCTGCATGTACTCCGCGGTCTTCTTCGACGACGGGTTCTGCGGGATGAGGTACGAGAAGTCGACCTTCTTGCCCTCCTGCGCCAGCTCGTCGAACAGCCGCTGCGCCTCCGCCTGGTTGTACGCCGCCTGCACGGACGCGGGCGAGAAGAACTGCGAGGTCGTGGCGAACAGCCCCTTGGCCGGAATGTATCCGTTGTCCAGCACCTTGGGGATCTCCGCCGAGTCGAGCGCGAGCGAGACCGCCCGACGCGCCCGCGGGTCGTCGAACGGCGCCCGCGCGAAGTTGAACATGAAGTACTGGCCGCCGTCGACCTTGAGCACCGACGCGTTGGCGTCCTTGGCGCCGCGGTCCAGCAGGGCCGGGTCGGAACTCGTGAAGATGTCCGCCTGCCCGGACTTGACCGAGTTGAGCTGCTGCTGGATGTCCGGCACGTTCTTGACCGTGAAGCCGTCGAGCTTCGGAAGCCCCTTGTCCTTCTGCCAGTAGTTCGGGTTCCGCGCGAACACCTGCTCGCTGCCGCGCACCCAGCTGCGCAGCACGAACGGGCCGGCGCCGACCGGCTGCGACCCGTACACCTCGGGCCCCTTCGCCAGCTGCGCCGGCGACTCGATGTAGGTCAGCTCCTGCGCGAGTGTCCGGTCGAAGTTGGCGTTCGGCGCGGGCGGCTTGATCGACAGCGTCAGGGGGTCGACCACGCCGAGCACCAGCCCGGCGGCCGCGGCCCGGTGCAGCGACTGCGTGGCCGGGTCGGCGTGCATGTCCCAGTTGGTCTTCACCGCCGCGGCGTCGAGCGGGGTGCCGTCGCTGAACTGCACGTTCGGGCGCAGCTTGAGCGTCCAGGTCAGGCCGCCGTCGGACGTCGAGATCGACTCGCCCAGATGCGCGACGACCGTGCCGCCGCCCGGATTGATCACGAAAAGCGGGTCGTACAGCGCGGAGAGTCGCGGCTCGTCGGTGACCGCGACGTACGCGGTGCGGAAGACGTCGAGCTGCGCGGAGTCCTGCACGGCCAGCATGGTCAACTGGCCGCCCTGTCGTGCGGGTGGCTGCGCCGAGGCCCCGCCGGTCGCGG
Source organism: Streptodolium elevatio (assembly GCF_040649515.1). Classification (GTDB taxonomy): domain Bacteria; phylum Actinomycetota; class Actinomycetes; order Streptomycetales; family Streptomycetaceae; genus Yinghuangia; species Yinghuangia elevatio. Next base: position 7,227 of record NZ_JBEZFP010000170.1, on the reverse strand, counting down.
GCGGCGCCGCGGAAGGTCCGGGCGTGTCCCCGTCCGAGTCGGAGTCACTGCATGCGGTGGCGACGAGCGAGAAGGAGAGGAGGACCGCCGCGAGGGCGGCCGAGGGACGTCTGAACCGGCGCGGGGGAAGGGCGTGGCGGGGCAACGAGATCCACCTCCAGCTGGGGAACGGCCCTGGCGGGGACCGTCTCGTGTGTGCGTGGAGTGTGCGAGGCGCCGTGCCGAGCGGGGATCCGGGCGGAGTCGCGGCCGCACAGCCGCGCCCGCCCCGGATCGCTTCCGAGGGGAACCGAGAGGGGGAACAATGTAGGGCCGCGGGGTTGTGAAGACCATCCCGACGATGTGTTTTCTATCGGGCAGTTGTACGACTTTTCGGATACAGCCGCGGGACGCGACTTTCGGACACCACGCCCACGTGCCGCGTACCGCCCTCGGCGTAGGGCTCAGGCCGCACTCTCGTCGACACCCGTGAAGGCCGCCCAGAGCGCCGCGTAATGACCGCCCAGCGCGAGGAGTTCGTCGTGCGTGCCGGTCTCGGCCACCCGCCCGCGCTCCACCACCGCGATGCGGTCCGCCTTCGCCGCCGTCGTCAGCCGGTGGGCCACCACCAGCGTGGTACGCCGCTGCGCCAACTCGTCCGCCGCCCGCGTCACCGCCGCCTCGGTGGCCAGGTCGAGCGCGGCCGTCGCCTCGTCGAGCAGCAGGATGTCCGGATCCACCAGCTGCGCCCGGGCCAGCGCGATCAACTGGCGCTGCCCCGCGGACAACGTCCGTCCGCGCTCACCCACCTCGTGCAGGTAGCCGCCCGCGAGCGCGGCGATGGCGTCGTGCGCGCCCACCGCCCGTGCGGCGGCCTCGACTTCGGCGTCCGTGGCGTCGGGCCGGCCGTACGCGATCGCGTCCCGCACCGTGCCCGCCGCGAGGTACGCCTCCTGCGGCACCACGCCGAGCCGGTGCCGGTATTCCGCCAGGTCCCAGTCGCGCACGTCCACGCCGTCCACCCGCACCGCGCCGGAGTCCACGTCGTAGAACCGGGCCACCAGCTTGACCAACGTCGACTTGCCGGCACCCGTCTGCCCGACGAGCGCCACCGTCTCGCCGGGCGCGACGCGCAGCGACACACCCGAGATCGCCTCGGCCTGCCGCCCGGTCGCGTCGGGGGCGGTCGCGTACGCGAAGTGCACGTCGTCGAACACGATCTCGCCCTTGAGCCCGGTCTCCGGCACCGGCACCGGCTTCGCCGCACCCGGCGTGGAGGTCGGCGTGCGCAGCAGGTCGCGGATGCGCCGCAACCCCACCGCGGCCTGCTGGTACCCGTCGAACACCTGCGACAACTGCTGGATCGGCGAGAAGAACATGTCGATGTAGAGCAGGTACGCGATCAGCGCGCCCGCCGTCATCGTGCCGTCGCCCACCCGCCGCGCCCCCACGATCAGCGCGAGCGCCGCCGCGAGGCTGGAGAGGAACTGGCCGAAGGGGAAGTACAGCGCGATGTAGCGCTGCGCGGTCAGCCGGGAGTCGTAGTAGTCGCGGCTGCGTTCCGCGAACCGCGCCGAGTTGCGCTCCTCGCGCCGGAACGCCTGGGCGGTGCGCATGCCCGCGACGTTCTCCTGGAGGTCCGCGTTGACCGCGCTGACCTTCTCGCGCGCGTCGTCGTACGCGGCTGCCGACTTCTTGCGGAACACGACGGTCGCCGCGATCAGCACCGGCAGCACGCTCATGACCACGAGCGCCAGCTCCCAGTCCAGAATCAGCAGCGCCGCCATGATCCCGAAGAAGGTGAGCAGGCTGACCACCGCGCTGACCAGGCCGGTCTGCAGGAACGTCGACGCCGCGTCGACGTCCGTGGTCATCCTCGTCATGATGCGCCCGGACATCTCGCGCTCGTAGTAGTCCAGGCCGAGCCGCTGGAGATGCGCGAACGTCTTCACCCGCAGGGTGTAGAGCAGGCGTTCGCCGGTACGGCCCGCGATACGCACCTGCGCGACGTTGACCACCCAGTCCGCCGCGACCACGCCGAGCGCGACCAGCGACACCAGCAGGATCGTCCGGGTGGCGCCGTCGCTCACACCGCGGTCCACGCCGTCGCGGATCAGCGCGGGGAGCGCGAGCTGCGCGCCCGCGTCCAGGGTCACCAGAACCAGCCCGATGAGCAGCGGTGTGCGGTACGGCCGCAGCAGCGAGCGCAGCGTGAACCGCCGGTCCTCGGCACGCGCCACCCGGTCGTCCACCTCGGGTTTGTCGGTGGCCGGCGGCAACGCCTCGACCTGCGCCAGCAGTTCGGGAGTCGCGGGCATCATCGCGGCGAACCCGCCGCCGAAGGCGCCGCGGCCCCCGCCTCCGCCGCCCCCGGGGCCGCCGGTTCCGGCCGCCGCGGCCGCGCTGCCCCCGCCGGCCGCAGTCTTGGCCAGGGCGTCCGCCGAATCGGCGTCCGGGATGCCGCTGCGGTCCCACAGTTCGGGCGTGACGCCGTCGATCTGGCCGACGGTCGCGGCAGGCGCGGCGGTACGCGCGGCCTCCGCGCCGACCGCCGCCTCCGCCACGGCCCCCGCCTCCGGTTCGCCGGTGTCCCGGCCTTCGGCGTCGTCACCCGGGCCGGACAGCAGCAATCGGAACAGCGGGCAGCGCGCGTCGAGTTCCCGGAAGGTCCCGATGTCGACCAGACGGCCCCGATCCAACACCGCGATCCGGTCGGCCAGTTGGAGGGTGGAGCGCCGGTGCGCGATGAGCACGGTGGTGCGACCCGCCATCACGCGCCGCAGCGTCGCGTGGATCTCCGCCTCGATCTTCGGGTCGACGGCCGAGGTCGCGTCGTCCAGGAGCAGGATGCGCGGATCGGTGATCAGCGCCCGGGCCAGCGCGATGCGCTGCCGCTGGCCGCCGGACAGCGTCAGACCCTGCTCGCCCACGACGGAGTCGTAGCCGTTCGGGAGTTCCGAGATGAACGCGTCCGCCTCGGCGGCGCGCGCGGCCGCCCGGACCTGCGCGTCGGTGGCGTCCGGGCGGCCGTACGCGATGTTGGCCCGCACGGTGTCGGAGAACAGGAACGAGTCCTCCGCGACCAGGCCGATGGCGGCGCGCAGCGAGTCGAGCGTCAGGTCGCGCACGTCGTGGCCGTCGACCCGGACCGCGCCCTGCTGCACGTCGTAGAAGCGCGGCAGGAGCATCGACACCGTCGACTTGCCGGATCCCGAGGTGCCGACCAGGGCAAGCGTCTCGCCGGGGGCCACCGCGAGGGTCAGGCCGTCGAGCACCGGGCGCGAGGCAACGTACCCGAAGGTCGCGCCGTCGAACTCCAGGCCCGCCGCGCACGAGGTGAGTCGTACGGCGTCGGGCTTCTCGGTGACCAGCGGCTGCGAGTCGACGACCTCGTACACACGCTCGACCGACGCGCGGGCCTGCTGACCCACCGTCAGCAGCCCCGCGAGCAACCGGACCGGGCCGACGAGTTGGCCGAGGTAGGTGGAGAACGCCAGAAACGTGCCGAGCGTGATCTCGCCCTTGATCGCCAGCCAACCGCCGAGGCCCAGCACGCCCACCTGGCCGAGTGCGGGGATGGCCGAAAGGGTCGGCGTGTAGCGGCTGTTGAGCCGTACCGCGCGCATGCGGTTCGCGAACAACCGGCGCCCGGCGTCCTCCAGGCGCGCGACCTCCTGCGCCTCCTGGCCGAAGCCCTTGACCACCCGGACCCCGGTGACCGCGCCGTCCACCACGCCCGCGAGTGCCGCGGCCTCCTGCTGCGCCGCCCAGGTGGCCGGGAACAGCCGCTTCCGCGACACCCGCGCGACCGCGAACAGGCCCGGTCCGATGGCGAGCGCGACGAGGGTGAGCAGCGGGGACAGCGTCAGCATGATGCCGAGCGAGAGCACGAACAGCAGGGCGCTGCCGGTCAGCATCGGGAGCATCGCCAAGACGCTGGAGATCATGTTGATGTCGGAGCCCGCGCGGCTCACGATCTGGCCGGTCTGCAACTCGTCCTGGCGCGCGCCGTCGAGTCGCGACAGCGCGCCGAACACCTGGGTGCGCAGGTCGTACTGGACTTCGAGCGACAACCGCCCGCCGATGTAGCGCCTGATGTACGCCGCGCCGAAGCTGAACACCGCAGCGACGACCAGCAACACCGCGAGCGGTCCGATGGCAGCGGTGTCGCCGGCCACCGCGTCGTCGATCACCGCGCGCTGCACGAGCGGCACGAACGCGGTCACCGTCATGCCGGCCAGCGAGGCCCCGAAGGCCCACAGGACGCTGGCCTTGTGCTGCCAACAGGCGGCCAGGATGCGGCGCAGCCACCCACGCCCGTCGGCGGCGCGCGGGACGTCGGGAGCGGGCTGCCCCGCGGGGGTGGTCACAACCACCGAGTCTAAATGGTTAGCCCCTCTAACGATCGGTCGAGGCGCGCCGGGGTGGCGAGAGGCGGACGGGCAGGGGGACCGGCGGGGCGGCCGGGCCGGTGCGCCTGCGGGGGCGACGGACAGGCGGACGGCGCGGGGGAGTGCGGACGACGGAACCGAGCGGCCGAGGGGACCGGGGCCGACGGGTCTCAGGTCGGAAGCGGTCTGTGGGGCAGAAGTAGTCGCGGATCAGATGGTGTTCTCGAGGCCGGAAGCAGTCCTCGAGGTCGGCAGCGGTCCCGAGGTCAGAGGTAGTCCTCGAGCCGTGCGATCGCGAAGCCTTGCGCGGTGACCTCGCGAACCACGAGTCGGAGCATCGCGTTCATGTCGCCCTTCCACGTCTCCGGGCCGCGGAAGTGCGTCAGGATGATGTCGCCGGGATGGAACTTGTGGTCGCCGTACCGGTACTCCATCCGGTCCGGAAACGCCTCCTGGTTCCAAAGCGGTACGGCCGTGATGCCGCACGACGCGGCCGCGCGCAGCGTGGCCTCGGTGTATTCGCCGAACGGCGGGCGGAAGAGGTTGGGGCGCACCCCGATCTCGCGTTCGAGGTTGTCCTGTTGGCCGCACACCTCGCGGCGGTTGCCCTCGTAGTCGAGCTTGCGCAGGTCGCGGTGGTTGAGCGTGTGGTTGTGCACGGACGCGCCCTGGTCCCGCAGGTCGCGGAAGTAGCCGTAGTTGGGGCGCGCGAGGTAGTCGGTGACGAAAGCGCTGACCGGGATCCCGAGTTCCTTGAGCATGCGGTTGAACTCGCGGTCCTTCTCCATGCCGTCGTCGACGGTGAGGAACACCACCTTGTCGGTGGTCGGCACGCGCCGGACGACCGGCGGCAGCCCGGGACGCACGATCACGTGGGCCCCGTTGCCGGTGAGCGCCGGCTTCGTGGCGGGCGGGGCGGGGGCGAGCAGCGGGGGAGTGGTCAGGCCCCATGCGCGGGCCGCGGTCGCGCGGGCCGCCCGCAATGCCTCCTCGCGCGCGGTGGCCTCCTGCACGGCCTTCGCCTGGCCCGACGGGTAGGCCGGCGCCGCCTGCTGGGCGCCCTGGCCTTCGTGGGCGTCCGGAGCGGCGGGCACGCCCTTGGCGGCGACATCGGGGGCGGGGCTCTCCGAGGCGGCGGGAGCGTGGGGCTTGTTGCGTGGGCCGCGGCCGTGGTTGTCCGGCCCCGGCGAGGCGCACGCCGCGGCGGTCGCGGCGGCGAGTACGCAGGCGGCGGCGATCTGACGGCGGCTTCGGTCCCGTTTCGTAGGGATCACCTCCGGTTTGCGGCATATGACCGTCAATCTTTGCCCAACCGGAGCGACAACCAAGCCTTTTGCCGCGGAACAGCACCCGATCTCCGCTGATCCGACGCGTGGTTCACCCGTACGCGTGGCGCATCCGAGTGAGGGGCGTCGCGGCAGGCGGCCCGGGTGCGCCCGCAAGCCCGCCCACGAGTCGCGTCCCCGCCGGGATGTGCCGAGCGGAACGTCCCTCGCGTCGATCCGCGGGGACTCGTCGCGTGTCGGGCCGCGCACGGTCCCGTGCGAGCGGCGCGATTCAGGGGGCGGGAAACGGCCTGGGACCGGCGCGCACGGGCGCACGGCATTCCCTCGTCGGAGTGAACTTGCGTGTCCTGGGGCCTTTCGGGGCACCGACGTTCACCCGTGCGGCGCAATCCTGTGCCGCGCAACGTCGACAAAACCCTAGAGTCAACCCGCCGTCACGCGGGGTGACGGGTTACGGCGTCGGCGTCCCCGGTGGACCGACGCCGCTGGACGAGGAGGCGAAGCAGGTATGAGGTTCGGATTCCGGCGGGCGGCCGTCATGGCCGTCGCGGTGTTCTTCGGCTCGATGGCGTCGTTGTACGTCCCGGCGGCGCGGGCCGCACAGATCCCGCGCGTGCCGCGCGTGCCGGACCGGTTCATCCCGGCCTATTTCGCTCTGCCTTTCCCCGGCCCGCTGTGGACCATGCCGGGAACCGTCACGTTCGCCTGACCACCCGCCCGCGGCACCGCGACCGACCCTCGCGGGCCATGCCGCGCCAACGGACCGGACGCGCCCGGTCCTGACCGCGCGTCGCCGGAGTACGGATCTCCGGCGGCGCGCGCCGTGGTCCGCGCGCCGAGCCGGCCGGCCGTCGGCCGACCGGTCCGCCCGGTCGCCCGTGCGGAGGTGCGTACCGCGGCTGCGCCTTGAGCGACCACCCGTACCTCCGAAGCCGGCGTGCCGCCCGGGGGAGCGGCCTCTATCGCACACAACGCGGCTGATGCGCCGGAGGTCACGGCCGCCGCGCCGAAAGGCCGTTGGCCCTTCACCAATCCACCGAACGGCCGAGCGACCGACGGCGGGCCGCCGAACGGCGTCCCCGGGGCCGCGGCGGCGGGCGGTCGACCACCGCCTTCTCGGCGAAGTCGCAGGTGGCGGCCACGGTCCAGGCGATCATTAGCAGGCGGTCCGACTGCAAGGACGCGCCCGCACGTGCGCGGAGGTTCCGACGGCGGAGGCCGGGACCGACCCCCCTGATGCGGCACCCGCCGACCTCACGGGGCAAGTCGTCCGTGGCCGGCCGGCGGTTCCGACCCCGGTGGGCCGAATGCCGCGTCGCCCGCCAGGACTTCGGCGGCAAGCGCATCAACCACGTCATCGTCGGCGTCCTCTCCCTCGACGCCGAACCGGCACCTCCGCCGTCCCGCTGAACACCCCTGCGGCCGGTGTCCCCGACCGGGGCGGCCGGAGCCCGGCGGATCCCTGAGCCGTTCCTGGGTCGTGTCTTCAAATTCTCGCCGGGCCCGCGGGCCGTGGCACGCACGCTCGCCGCGTTGCGGACCTTGCCCGGCCAAACCCAGGCCGAGCTGCG
>NZ_JBEZFP010000169.1:0-19228 GCF_040649515.1 Streptodolium elevatio | reverse complement strand
GCCAGGTCCGACTGGCGGCGCGGGCGGGGCTGCTGCCCGGAGCCGGCCGACCCCGCGTCTGCTTGTGCCTACAGGCCGGTGATCCGGCCGTTGCGGAACAGGTCGACGAAGATGGCGTGGTCCTCGCGCGTCCGTGCGGCGTACGTGTGCGCGAACTCCACGAGGTGTGCCACGAAGCCCTCTTCGTCCGGCTCCACCACGGCGCGGATCGCGTGTTCGGTCGAGAACGGCACCAGCGACTGCCCGTTGCTGTCCTCGTCCGCGACGGCGTGCATCGTGGCGGTCGCACGCGCGAGGTACTCGACCACGTTGCGGATGTCGTCCGGCTCGTTGAGGGCCGACCAGTCGAGGTCGTTCGCGTACGGCGACACCTCCGCGACGAGCTGCCCCACCCCGCCGATGTCCGTGTAGCCCAGCCACGGGTCCGCGTGCGCCTGGAGCGCGCGCTGCGAGATGACCGTGCGGTGTCCCTCGTGGCGGAAGTACGTGCGTACGTCGGGGTCCGTCACGTGCCGGCTCACCGCGGGCGTCTGGCCCTGCTTCATGTACAGGATGACGTCGTTCTCCAGGGCCTCGGTGTTGCCCTCGATGAGCAGGTTGTACGAGGGCAGCCCCGCACTCCCGATGCCCACGCCGCGCCGCCCGACGACGTCCTTCACCTCGTAGGTGTCCGGCCGCGCGCGCGTGGTCTCGGGCGTCGTGGCCAGGTAGCGGCCGAACGCCTCCAGGACCGTCTTCCTCGTGTCGTCGTCCAGGGCGAACGCGCCGCCGCTCAGCGCGAAGCGCCGGTCGTAGCCGTCGATGACGGTCTGCTCGTCCAGCAGCCCGACCCGGGTCTGGAGCCGCGCGCGGTGCAGCACGTCGAGCAGCGGCCCGGTCGCGGTGCTGAGGGTGAGCGCCGTCTGCGCCCCGGCGGGGTCGTCGGTGAGCATCAGGATCTGGGCGCGGTAGGACCGGGCGTACGCGGCCACCAGCTCGCCGATCAGCTCGTCGCTGAGCGCCTTGGCGTATCCGATGAGGGCCAGGCTCGCCGCGAAGCGCTGCACGTCCCACATGAACGGGCCGAGGTAGGCCTCGTCGAAGTCGTTGACGTTGAACACCAGGCGGCCGTCGGCGTTCAAATAGGTGCCGAAGTTCTCGGCGTGCAGGTCGCCGTGGATCCACACCCGGTCGGTGCGCTCGTCGACGAACGGGTTCGGGGCGCCGTCGAGGTCCGCGTAGTAGAGGCACGCGGTGCCCCGGTAGAAGGCGAACGCGGAGGCCGCCATCTTGCGGAACTTGACCCGGAACGCCGCCGGGTCGGCCTGGATCAGCTCCCCGAAGGCGGCGTCGAACACCTCCAGGATCCGCTCGGCCCGCTGCTCCTGGTCTGCCTGTTCGAACAACACCCCACGCAACTCCTTCATCGCCTTGCCTTGCGCTGCCCCGCCCTTTCCGCAGCATGCCAGCAGGCGGGTAAAGGGCGGATGTGGGGTGGGGGAAGGGCGGCCAAAGGGCGTGTGACGCGGGGCGCGGCCACCCCCCCCCGGGACAGTCGCCGGGACAGCCGCCGGGACAACCGCCGGAAGTCGGCGGGGGAGCGGTCAGGGGACCTCGGGCGGACTGGTGGTCACCGAACGGGAGGCGACTCCGCCGGGCGCTCCGGTCGGGACGTCCAGATTCTTGCCGGCACTCTTGTCGGCGGTCTCCGGCGGCGCGCTGGTCGTCGGCGGGCTCGGCGTGGACGTCGGGACCCCCGCGGGGTCGTCCGGCAGCGCGCCCGGACCGGTCAGCGGCTCCCAGGCGGGGGAGGTCACGATGGCCTCCAACTGCGCCACGCTCAGCACCGGATCGACGCGCTGCGGCGAGACCTTGTACGCCTGGGGGTTGGGGCTGTTGGCCGCGAGGATGTAGATCATCATGTTGTCGGGGCGTGCCAGGGTCGCGGTGGCGACCATCACCTCTCCGCCCGCCGGTGTGAAGCCCTGGGGCGTCGGACCCATGTACTCCTTGGTGAGTCGCAGGCGGCTGCCGTCCGGCAGGGTCCTGAGTTCGCAGGACTCGCCCACCGGGGCGTCCTGCCGGCACGCCAGATTCGGAATCGGCGCGGCATCCTCGCCGAAGGTCATGGCGACATAGCCCGGTGCGCTTCCGTCGACGGGCCAGAAGCGCGCGGAAATCGTGACGCTGCGCGTGACGTTGTCCGGCTGCTTGTCGAACGCGCGGTCGGTCACATCGCCGGGGGGCAGCAGCAGGGTCAGCACCTTCATGGCCGCGCTGCCGGCCAGCGGGGCCGACGGCGGCAGCGGTGTCGGCGACGTCGGCGGGACCGACTCCCGGCCGCTCGGGGGCGGCTGGTGGGCGGTGCCCGTCGGGCCGGACGCGTGCGAGCCGGTGGTGGCGATCAGCGCACCCGACCCGGCCGCGACCGCCACGGCCAGCGCCGCGCCGGCGATCTGCACGCGGCGTACCGCGCGCATGCGGCGCCCGCGCTCCAAGCCGCCGCGGACCAGGTCGGCCGTCGGGGGGTGCAGGCCGCGTGTCGCGGCGTGCATGGCGTGCTTGAGGGCGATCTCGTTGGGTGCGGACTCGTCGGCCGCCCCCGGTCGGCCGTCGTGCGGGTCTTGCTCGGGGCTCATCGGTTCACCGTCTCTCGGCCGCACGCGGGGTGGCGGCGGGCCGTGCCGTCCACGGAATCGGAGGTCGCCCTTGCGGGGCGCTGCGCACGGGTGTCCATCATGCCGCCGCGAACATGTGCAGCTCGCCGCCGAGGATGCCGCGCAGTTTCTCCAGCGCGCGCAGCGACCGGTTGCGGACCGCCCCGGCCGAGCAGCCCATCTGCCTGGCCGTCTGCTCGACGCTCATGTCCTCCCAGTAGCGCAGCACGAGCACCGCGCGGTCCTTGGGCGGCAGTGCGGCCAGGCCCTTGAGGAGGGTGAGCCGGAGCGCGGGGTCGATGTCGGGGCCGGCGGTGTCGGGGAGGGTGCCGTACGGCTGCTCGGTGCTGCTGCGCAACCGCCGGTGCGAGAGGTAGCTGCGGACCAGGACGGTGCGCGCGTAGGCGTCCAGGTTGTCGGCCAGGCGGACGCGCCGCCACGACCGGTACAGCTTGCCCAGCGTGATCTGGACGAGGTCCTCGGCGAGGTGCCAGTCGCCGCACAGCAGCCAAGCGGTGCGGAAGAGCTGCCCGCTCCGGGCCGTGGCGAATTCGAGGAACTCGTCCGGATCTGATGACATCTGGTGGTCCTTGTCGTACGCGCTGACCGTGCTTCCAACCCGTACGACGCGACGTGGGTCCCGGCGCGTCACACGTTGCGCGCGAGAATTTCCGGCCGGTGCGTCCGGCGGCGCCGTGCGGAGCACCGATGAGATTCTTGTCGGACCGCTTCGCCGGGGTTGACCGGAGTACGACGTACTCTGATGCCAGATTGATCACATTTGATCGAGGAGTGCACGTGGGTACCGATGTCGACCGTGTCTGTACGCGGACCCGCAGCTGGGTCAGCGACGCCGTCCGCAAGGTCAACGCGGACGCCAACCGGTCCGCGGACACCCATCTGCTGGTCTATCCGCTGCCCCCCGAGTGGGGCATCGACCTGTACCTCAAGGACGAGTCCACACACCCAACCGGCAGCCTCAAGCACCGCCTCGCGCGCTCGCTGTTCCTCTACGGCCTGTGCAACGGCTGGATCCGCGAGGGCACCACGGTCATCGAGGCGTCCTCCGGCTCGACCGCCGTCTCGGAGGCCTACTTCGCGCGCATGCTCGGGCTGCCGTTCATCGCCGTCATGGGGAAGAAGACCAGCCCCGAGAAGATCGAGCTGATCGAGTTCTACGGCGGCACCTGCCACCTCGTCGACGACCCGGCCACGGTGTACGACGTCTCACGCCGCCTCGCCGCCGAGACCGGCGGCCACTACATGGACCAGTTCACGTACGCCGAGCGGGCCACGGACTGGCGCGGCAACAACAACATCGCCGAGTCGATCTTCGGTCAGATGGCCCAGGAGCGGCACCCCGTACCGACCTGGATCGTGGTCGGCGCCGGCACCGGCGGCACGAGCGCCACCATCGGCCGCTACGTGCACTACCAGTGCCACGACACCTGCCTCGCCGTCGTCGACCCGGAGAACTCCGCGTTCTTCGACGGCTGGACGCGCGAGGAACCCGACTTCACCGTCAACGCCGCCTCACGCATCGAGGGCATCGGCCGACCGCGCGTCGAACCCAGCTTCATCCCCGAGGTGGTGGAGCGCATGATCAAGGTGCCGGACGCCGCCTCCATCGCCGCCATGCGCCACCTGCACCGGCTGACCGGCCACAAGGCGGGCGGCTCCACCGGCACGAACCTGTGGGGCGCGCTCCAACTCGTCGCCGAGATGCGGGAGTCCGGGCGTGCGGGATCCATCGTGACGCTGCTGTGCGACGGCGGCGACCGCTACGCGCACTCCTACTACTCCGACGCCTGGCTGGCCGAACAGGGCCTGGACATCACGCCGTTCACCGAGACCATCGACCGGCTGCGCAAGACCGGCCGCTGGCAGGCGCCCGCCGCGGGCGGGGACGCCTGACGGGCCCGCCCGACGCCCGCGCGCGACGCCCGGCCCCGGCTCAGGCGGCCATGATGTAGTGCAGGATCAAGTCGTGGACGTGGCGGCCCTTCTGGTCGTCGCGCATCTCTATCTGGTAGGTCTGCGTGCCCACGTGGATCGCCACTTCGCTGGAGCTGAAGAACGACCCCGCGAAGGACTTGTTCGTGACCATGCTGACGCTGCTGATCTTGGAGTACGGAATCGAGGTCAGGGCGATCTTCTTCCCCACGAACGAGTTGTCCTGCAGGATGGCCCGCCGGTCCGTGAGACCGATGAACCCCGTTCCGGTCCCCTTGGCGTCGTAGACCGCGAGCACCTGCTCGCCGGGCAGCAGCCCGCTCTGGATCTTCTCCAACTGCTCGCGCCGGTCGAATGCGATGTTCGAACTCATTGCCCCCTCTTTCCCCTCGCCGTACGGCGACGTCTCTCCGCCAGCCTATGAGCACCGGACCGCGAACCCAACGGTCGGAGGGGTCAACTCGGGGGCGGTACGCGTTCGATGGTGACGGGGCCGGGGGGTTCGGCGGGGGCGTCGGCCCGCGCCGGTGTCTCGTCCTCGTCGGGGTGGGGGCGCCAACCGACCATGCACAGGGCGGCGATCGTGCACAGTGTCAGGCCGGCGGCCGGCGGTGCGAGGAGGTGCGAGGTCTCCGCGCCGCTCAGCGGGGAGTTGTGGGCGTCCACCTCGACCGAGACCGCGGTCATGCCGGTGTAGTGCATTCCGCCGACGGCGACGCCCATCGCGAGAGCGGCGCCCAGGCTGGCGCCGGGCGTGCGGATGTTGAGGGCGGCGTACAGCGCGAGCGTGGCGGCGACGATCGCGACGCCGACCGAGATGGCGACCGTGGCGGGGTCGTAGGACACATGGCCGCGCATGCGCAGTGCGGCCATGCCCACGTAGTGCATCGTGGCGACCCCGATGCCGGTCACCGCGCCGCCGGCCGCCAACAGCGCGACGCGGCCCGTGTCGTGCGCCGCGACGGCGAGGCCCGCGCCGACCACGACGACGGCGACGGCGAGGCTCGCGAGGGTCAGCGGCACGTCGTAGCGGATCGGCGTGCCCTCGACCGCGAAGCCGAGCATCGCGACGAAGTGGGTGGCCCAGATCCCGGTGCCGCCGATGGCGAACGCGCCCAGCGCGAACCAGCGTCGGCGCGCCCACCCGGCCGCCGCCGCGTGCGCGCGCGTCGTGCAGGCGAGACCGAGGACCGCGCCGACGCAGGAGATCGCGTACGCGGCGACCGGTGTGAGGAGGCCCTCGTCGAACTGGTTGATCTGACCCATGGACGGGCCTTTCCGGGGACGTTGCGGGAACGCGGCCGCGGCAGGGGCCGGGTGGGTCAGGCGACGTCCGCGACCTGGTCAGCCTTGGAGTTCGTGCCGGGATCCGGGTCGGTGTCCGGGTCGAGCCCCGCATCGGGGCCACCGGCCGCGTCCACGTGGGACTTGCGGACCACCAGGACGGCCGCGTCGTCGTGCAGCCGGCCGCCGGTGTGGATCGTCACGTCGGTGATCAGTTCGTGGGCGATGCGCTGCGAGCCGTGGTGGCTCCAGCGGATGAGGCGCTCGCCGAACGGGTAGAAGCGCCCGGCGGAGTCGCGGGCCTCGGTGACGCCGTCGGTCACCACGACCAGGACGTCGCCGGGGACATAGCTGACGCGGTACTCGGCGTACTCGACTTCGTCGTAGAGCGAGGCGGTGCCGAGCGGCGGCGCGTTGATCGGCAGTTCCAACTCGACGGCCCGGCCGCCGCGCAGGTGGATCGGCGGGGTGTGGCCGCACGACAGCATGCGCAGGTGGGTCGGGTCGTCGAAGGCGAACAGCACGGCGGTGGCGAAGCGTTCGTCGGCCGGGCCGGCGCTCTCCTCGTCGATCTGCGCGATGCGCTCCTCCAGGCGCGCGGCCAGGCCCGGCAGGCTCGGCTCGTAGTGCGCCGCCTCGCGGAAGCACGCCATGAGCGTCGCGGCGGTGGTGACGGCGCCGATTCCCTTGCCGCGCACGTCACCCATGAGCACGCGCATGCCGTGCCGCGACCGTACGACGGCGAACAGGTCGCCGCCGACCTTCGTCTCCAGGTCCGCGGGCAGGTAGAGCGCGGAGACCTCGTAGCCGGGCAGGTCGGCGGGTATCGGTTCGAGGACCGTGCGCTGCAGGATCAGGGTGGCCGAACGCGCCTGGCCCAGTTGGAGGGTGTGGTGCACGCGCGTCGCCGAGGCCCAGACGCCGACCGCGCCGAGGCCGACGACCACGCCGAGGTGGATGGCTTTGGTGCCCGGTCCGGCGTCGTCGTACGCGGTCGTCAGGTACGTCGCCCCGAGGGCGGCGACCGCGGCGAGCCGGGCGACGGCCCAGGGCGGGCACAGCGCCGCGAACGCGGGCGGCACGATGCCGAGTGCCACCGCACCGGGCATCGAGTCGTCGACGAACAGGCCCGCGCAGAACAGGGCGAGGAGCACGCCGTACGCCGCGGCGCCGATCCGCACCGCCGAGCGGTTGCGCCGGAGCCACGCAGGCAGGGAGGGCTTGCCGCCCGGTCCGGAGGCGCCCGGCGCCGTCCGCCCGACTCCGGTTCGCCGGTCGGCTGACGGTGCGTCATCCGTGCACAGATCGAGTTCTTGCCGCGTCACACGGTCACCCTATGGGGTGAGGTCACCCGCCTGATCAGCCCCCGGGTCAGGGCGATTTCGGCCCTCCGGGGGGAGGCCGCCCGGCCGTGCGACAGGAGGCACGGGCAGGCCCCGAACGGGTTCGGCGGCGTGGGCGCGGCTCGCCCTTCGGCTACGCGCTGCGGCCCGCCGCGTCCTTCTCCACCGTGCTCGGGGCCGCGTCCGGCTTGGCCATCGTCGACGCGGCGTCGCGGTCGCGGATCAGCAGCGCGAACACCACACCGACCGCGGCCATCAGCGCGGCGGCCGCGAAGGCCCAGTGGTAGGCGGAGTATTCGGGACGCGGACCCTGCGGGGTGGCGGCGAAGATGCCGACGCCGCTGAGGACGCTGCCGAGCACCGCGACGCCCACCGCCGCGCCGAGTTGGCGCTGTACGTTGAACAACGTGGAAGCGGCGCCCATGCGGGGCAGCGGGATCGCGGCGAATGCGGCGGTCTGGGCCGGCATGAAGACGTGGGCGAGGAACAAGCCGGTGAGGAACAGGTCGAGGCGTACCCACCACAGGTCGGTCTCGGGACCGATCCGGGTCAGCAGCGCGATCATCACGGCCGTCCCGGCGAGTCCGAACGCGGTGAGGCGGCGCGGCCCGACCTTCGCGTAGTACCGCGAGACCAGTTGCGTCGCGAGGATGATGCCGATCGCGGTGGGGAACGTGGTCAGGCCGCTGTCGGTGGCCTCCAGCCCGCGCGCCCGCTGGATCAGGATGGGCAGCACGAACACCGTGCCCAGGAAGCCCGCGGACGAGGTTACCGTGACCATCGTGCAGGTCAGGAACAGGCGGTTCCGCAGCAGCCCGAGGTCGAGCATGGGGTGTTCGGTGTGCGACTCCACGACCACGAGCAGCGCGAGCATCATGAGGCCGCCGATCCCGGCGCCCAGGATCAGCGGCGACGTCCAGCCTTCCTGCGCGCCCTCGGTGAGGGCGTAGAGCACGGAGGCCAGCCCGGTGCCGGCGAGCAGGAAGCCCGGGAGGTCGAACGGGCCGACGTCCGGCTGCTTCTCCTCGTGCAGGCAGAGCGCGCCGAAGAGCAGCGCGGCCGCGCCGAAGGGGACGTTCATGTAGAACACCCAGTGCCACGAGGAGTGGTCGACGATCAGGCCGCCGATGATGGGGCCGAGGGCGGGGGCCAGCGCCGTCGGGATGATCAGCACGCGCGACGCCCGCATGCGCTCGGCGGGCGGGAACGTCCGGAACATCATCGCCATGCCCACCGGGGTGAGCAGCCCGCCGCCGATGCCCTGGAGCACCCGGAACCCGACGAGTTGCGGCAGGTCCTGCGCGAGGCCGCACAGCGCGGACGCGCCGGTGAAGACCGCCAGCGCGAACAGGAACACCCGCTTCTGGCCGAACCGGTCGCCGAGCCAGCCGGCCGCCGATATGGACACCGCGAGGCTGACCAGGAAGCCGACGTTGACGCCGCCCACCGACTCGGGCGACGTCGAGAAGTCGTCGGCGATCGCCGGGATGGCGACGTTGACGATCGTCGAGTCCAACACGGTCATGAACATCGCGGCCACGAAGACCACGCTGACGACGGCCTTCTGGTTCAGCTCGCTGAGGTGCTTCACGGAAACACGTTCTACCTCAGCGAGCCGTCGATGTCCGCCCCCTCGGATGTGTCAACTCGTGCTGTGACGTCGCGTGTTCACACCGTGCCGCGGACCGGTAGGCCGGATTTGCGGTAGATCGCATCGATGAGTCGCATCGTCTCGACGGAGTCCTCCGCGGGGGTGAGCGGCGGGCGTCCGCGCAGCACGGCGTCCGCGAACGCCTGCAACTGGTACTGGTACGTCGACGTCTTCGCCGCATGGCCCAGGTGCTCGCGCCGCTTCCGGCCGTCCACCGTCACCGAGAACCGGTGCCAGTAGTGCGGTCCGGCGAAGTTGGTGACCGTCATCTCGCCGCGTTCGCCGACGACCTTGGCGTTGACCGCGAAGACGCGCCGCGACAGCAGCGAGCTGTGCACGGTCGCGGTGGCGCCGCCGGGCAGGGCCAGGGTCGCGTCCATCGCGCGGTCGACGCGCGGGTCGCGGCGCATCGTGGTGGCGCGGGCCGCGGCGACCTCGATGCGCTCGGTGGCGGACGGCGCGGGGGAGAGGTGGCGTACCGCGCTGACCGCGTAGCAGCCGGCGTCCATGAGGGAGCCGCCGGCCAGCGCGAAGTTGTAGCGGATGTCCCCGAAGGCCGGCAGCGGGAAGCACATCGACGCGGACACGTGCCGGACCGCCCCCAGCTCTTCCTCGTCGAGGATCTCGCGCATGCGCCGCGCGACCGGGTGGTAGCGCCAATGGAACGCCTCCATGCACACGCGCCCGGTGCGCTTCGCGGCGTCCGCGACCTCGCGCGCCTCGGCCTCGTTGGACGTCATCGGCTTCTCGCACAGCACGTGCTTGCCGGCCTCCATCGCGCGCACCGCCCACTCGGCGTGCAGCCCGTTGGGCAGCGGGATGTAGACGGCGTCGAGGTCCGGGTCGGCCAGCAGGTCCGCGTAGGTGCGGTGCACGGTACGGACGCCCTGGCGCCGCGCGAAGTGCTCGGCCCGCTCCGGGGCCCGGGCCGCGACGGCCGCGACCGTCACCTCCGGGATCAGCCGTGCGGGCTTCGTCAGCGCGGTCGGCGCGATGCGCGCCGCCCCCAGCACGCCGATGCGGATCCGTTCCATGGCAGCCCCCTGATGGTGTGGCCCGGTGCGCGCATCGTAGGGCGCACCTCCCGCATTGGCACGCCCCTCCGAGCCGCCGCGGGCCCGGCTCGGGAGCGGTTCTGCCCCGGTTCGGACCTGGTGACACACGGCAACGGGGGTAGGGGCACAGCAGGGGACGCGTAGAGTAGAGTTGTCTCGACGTCAAGATAAACCGTAGGGCCCCCGCCGCCGGCCGCTCAGGGTGCCGGCCGTGGAACCGAGATAGGAGCAGTCGTGTCCGCGAACAGCTTCGACGCCCGCACCACGCTGAACGTGGGTGACGAGTCGTACGAGATCTTCAAGCTGGACAAGGTGGAGGGCAGCGCCCGGCTCCCCTACAGCCTGAAGGTCCTGCTGGAGAACCTGCTCCGCACGGAGGACGGCGCGAACATCACCGCCGACCACATCCGCGCCCTCGGCGGCTGGGACCCCAACGCCGAGCCGAGCGAGGAGATCCAGTTCACGCCCGCCCGCGTGATCATGCAGGACTTCACCGGCGTACCGTGCGTGGTCGACCTCGCCACCATGCGCGAGGCGGTCAAGGAGCTGGGCGGCGACCCGGCCAAGATCAACCCGCTCGCGCCCGCCGAGATGGTCATCGACCACTCCGTCATCGCGGACGTCTTCGGCCGCCGGGACGCGTTCGAGATCAACACCGACATCGAGTACGACCGCAACAAGGAGCGCTACCAGTTCCTGCGCTGGGGCCAGACCGCGTTCAACGAGTTCGCCGTCGTGCCGCCCGGCACCGGCATCGTGCACCAGGTCAACATCGAGCGCCTGGCCCGCACCGTCATGGTCCGCAACGGCCAGGCGTACCCGGACACCTGCGTCGGCACCGACTCGCACACCACGATGGTCAACGGCCTCGGCGTGCTGGGCTGGGGCGTCGGCGGCATCGAGGCCGAGGCCGCGATGCTCGGCCAGCCGGTCTCGATGCTCATCCCGCGCGTCGTCGGCTTCAAGCTGACCGGCAAGCTGCAGCCCGGCGTCACCGCCACCGACCTGGTGCTGACGATCACCGACATGCTGCGCAAGCACGGCGTGGTCGGCAAGTTCGTGGAGTTCTACGGCGACGGCGTCGGCGCCGTACCGCTGGCCAACCGCGCCACGCTCGGCAACATGTCGCCGGAGTTCGGCTCGACCTGCGCGATCTTCCCGATCGACGGCGAGACCATCAACTACCTGCGCCTGACCGGCCGTCCCGAGCAGCAGCTCGCGCTCGTCGAGGCGTACGCCAAGGAGCAGGGCCTCTGGCACGACCCGGCGGTCGAGCCGGAGTACTCCGAGTACATCGAGCTGGACGTCTCCACCGTCGTGCCCTCGATCTCCGGCCCGAAGCGCCCGCAGGACCGCGTCGTGCTGACCGAGGCCAAGGCGAAGTTCCGAGCCGCGCTGCCGGACTACGTCAAGGACGTGGACGAGGCGGGCAAGGAGTCCTTCCCGGCCTCCGACGCGCCGGCCAACGGCGTGCGCCCGACCGCGCCGACGACCGTCACGGCCCCCGACGGCAAGACGTACGAGATCGACCACGGCGCCGTCGTGATCGCCTCGATCACCTCGTGCACCAACACCTCGAACCCGTCGGTCATGCTCGGCGCCGCGCTGCTCGCCAAGAAGGCCGTCGAGCGCGGGCTGACCGTCAAGCCGTGGGTGAAGACCACGCTGGCCCCCGGGTCCAAGGTCGTCATGGACTACTACGAGAAGGCCGGCCTCACTCCGTACATGGAGAAGCTGGGCTTCAACCTGGTCGGCTACGGCTGCGTGACCTGCATCGGCAACTCGGGCCCGCTGCCCGAGGAGGTCTCCGCCGCGATCAACGCGTCCGACCTGGCTGCCGTGTCGGTGCTGTCCGGCAACCGCAACTTCGAGGGCCGTATCAACCCCGACGTGAAGATGAACTACCTGGCGTCGCCGCCGCTGGTCGTGGCGTACGCGATCGCCGGCTCGATGGACCTCGACATCACCACCGAGCCGCTCGGCGTCGACTCCGAGGGCAAGGCGGTCTACCTGGCCGACATCTGGCCGTCGGACCAGGAGGTCGCGGACACCGTCGCGTCCTCGATCGACCAGGACATGTTCACCAAGTCCTACGCCGACGTGTTCGCGGGCGACCACCGCTGGCAGTCGCTGGAGGTGCCGACCGGCGACACCTTCGAGTGGGACCCGAACTCGACCTACGTGCGCAAGCCCACGTACTTCGAGGGCATGACGATGGACCTGACCCCGGTCGCGGACATCGCGGGCGCCCGGGTGCTCGCCAAGCTGGGCGACTCGGTCACCACCGACCACATCTCGCCGGCCGGCAACATCAAGGCCGACAGCCCCGCCGGCAAGTACCTCGCGGACCACGGCGTCGAGCGCAAGGACTTCAACTCGTACGGCTCGCGCCGCGGCAACCACGAGGTGATGATCCGCGGCACGTTCGCGAACATCCGCCTGCGCAACCAGATCGCGCCGGGCACCGAGGGCGGCTTCACCAAGGACTTCACGCAGTCCGACGCCCCGGTCACCACGATCTACGACGCTTCCGTCAACTACCAGGACGCGGGCATCCCGCTGGTCGTCCTGGCCGGCAAGGAGTACGGCTCCGGCTCGTCGCGCGACTGGGCCGCCAAGGGCACCTCGCTGCTCGGCGTCAAGGCCGTCATCGCCGAGTCCTACGAGCGCATCCACCGCTCCAACCTGATCGGCATGGGCGTCATCCCGCTGCAGTTCCCGGCCGGCCACACCGCGGACTCGCTGGGCCTGGACGGCTCGGAGACCTTCTCGTTCACCGGAATCGCGGCCCTCAACGAGGGCAGCACGCCCAAGACGGTCAAGGTGACCACGGACACCGGCGTCGAGTTCGACGCCGTCGTCCGCATCGACACCCCGGGCGAGGCCGACTACTACCGCAACGGCGGCATCATGCAGTACGTGCTCCGCTCGCTCGTCGGCAAGTGACCGATCCGCACGGGCACTTGAGCGGCTGAGCAACTGAGCAGTCCCGCCGCACCGACACCGAAAGGGCCGTCTCCCCACCCCGGGGAGGCGGCCCTTCCGCCTGCCGTGCAGGCGAACGCGCCGGTCAGAGGCGGGGGTTCCAGCGTTTGCCCTGCAAGGCCTCTTCGACGAGGCGGACTTCGCGTTCCAGTGCGGCGGTCTTGGAGCCCTCGTACTCGTACATCCGCATGACGGCCTCGACGGTGTGGGCGTCGACGTCGCGCAGGTCGGCCCGGGCCGTGCCGTAGCCGTGGCGGGCCGCCTGGAGCGCCGCCTCGACGTGCTGGCGGGCCATCCGGGCGAGCAGGGGCGGGTGGCGCCGGAGGACGTCGTGGCGGCGGTAGCCCGGCGGGCACAGGTCGTAGAGCCAGGCGACGGCGGTCCGCTCCCAGTCGGGTGCGCCGGGAGGGCGTACCCCGTGCGGCCACCCGGGCGGTACGACCCCGTCCTGCCCGGTCCGGCCCGCGGCGGCCCGCTCGAAGCGCCCGGGCTGCTCCCAGGCGGGTCGGGGGGTGGCATCGGACCTGGATTCGCTCACATGTTCGATCATGGCACAGAGCCTGCGTACTTGGGTACGCAGGCTCTGTGTGGACGAGTCGTGACCATGTGCTGTCAGGCCAGGTGGGACGCCACCAAACGGGTGGAATAAGTCCTATTTGTAACTCTTCGTAGCCGATGCCGGGCAAGGGCCTCCTCGGAAACCCCTCGTTTTCAGGAGGCCCACGTGAAGACGGTGCTTCGACCGATGGCGGTGCTCGGCATCGCCGCGGCCCTCGTGTTCGGCGTGGGCGCATGCGGCAAGGCCAAGCAGGCCGAGAAGGCCGACCAGGGCGGTGGCAGTGGCGGCACCGGACTCACCGTCGACAAGGGCTTCAAGGTCGGGCTGCTGCTGCCGGAGAACAAGACGGCGCGCTACGAGCGGTTCGACAAGCCGTTCTTCGAGGCCAAGGTCAACGAGCTGTGCCCCAAGTGCGAGGTCCAGTACGCCAACGCCCAGCAGCAGACCAACACCCAGCAGCAGCAGGCCGAGGCGATGCTGACCAACGGCGTGAACGTGCTGGTGCTCGACGCCGTCGACACCAAGGCCGCGGCGGCGATCGTCAATTCGGCCAAGTCCAAGAACGTCCCGGTCATCGCGTATGACCGCCTCGCCGAAGGCCCGATCACCGGCTACGTCTCGTTCGACAACGAGACCGTCGGCAAGATGCAGGGCGAGGCGCTGCTGGAGGCGATCAAGCGCGGCGGCGACGCCAAGCGGGCGCCGATCATCATGATCAACGGCTCGCCCACCGACCCCAATGCCGGCGAGTACAAACGCGGCGCGCACCTGGCCCTCGACGGCCAGGTGATCATCGGGCGCGAGTACGACACCCCCGACTGGTCCAACAACAAGGCCCAAGAGGAGACCGAGCAGGCCATCACGGCCCTCGGCGGCCCCGGCAAAGTGGTCGGCGTCTACGTGGCCAACGACGGCATGGCGGGCGGGTCGATCGCCGCGCTCAAGGCGGCGGGCTTCAATCCCGTGCCGCCGGTGACCGGCCAGGACGCCGAACTCGCCGCGATCCAGCGGATCATCTCGGGCGACCAGTACATGACGGTGTTCAAGCCGTACCAGCCGGAGGCCGAGACGGCGGCCGGCATGGCGATCGCGGCCGCGATCGGCGAGAAGTTCGAGGGCGCCGACCAGAAGAAGGACAACGGCACCGTCGAGGTGGACGCGACGATCCTCACCCCCGTCCCGGTGACGAGGAACAACGTCAAGGACACCGTCGCGAAGAAGCCCTACTACACGGTCTCGGAGATCTGCACGCCCGAGTACGCGGCCGCGTGCAAGACCGCGGGCCTGGGTTAGGAGGCGGACATGACGGACACTCTCGGCACCCCCGGTGACTCCGGTGAGCCCGGCAAGTTGGGCAAGCCCGGCAGTGCAGGCGACGCCGGTACCCCACGCGGGACTTCCGGCGGCAACCCCGGCGAGGCGCGCGGCGCCGGCGCCCCGGTCCTGTCGCTGCGCGGCGTCTCCAAGCGGTACGGCGCGGTCCAGGCGCTCAGCGACGTCGACCTCGACGTGCACCCCGGCGAGGTGGTCGCACTGGTCGGCGACAACGGCGCGGGCAAGTCGACGCTCATCAAGGTGATCGCGGGCGTCGGGCCGCCGGACGGCGGCCGGATCACCTGGGAGGGCCGCCAGGTCGCCATCCCCAGGCCGCACGAGGCGCAGTCCCTCGGCATCGCGACCGTCTACCAGGACCTCGCGCTGTGCGACAACCTCGACGTCGTCGCCAACCTCTTCCTCGGCCGCGAACTGCGCCGCGGGCTGCTGCTCGACGAGGTCGGCATGGAGAAGCAGGCGACCGAGCTGCTGACGACCCTGTCGGTCAAGATCCCCAGCGTGCGCATCCCCGTCGCGTCGCTGTCCGGCGGGCAGCGGCAGACCGTCGCGATCTCCCGCTCGCTGCTCGGCGAGCCCAAGGTCGTGATGCTGGACGAGCCGACCGCCGCCCTCGGCGTCGAGCAGACCGCGCAGGTCCTCGACCTGATCGAGCGCCTGCGCGAGCGCGGCCTCGGCGTGATCCTCATCAGCCACAACATGGACGACGTGCTGGCCGTCGCGGACCGCATCGCGGTGCTGCGGCTGGGCCGCAACAACGGGGTGTTCGACGTACGCACGGTCACGCGCGAGGAACTCCTCGCGGCGATCACCGGAGCCACGGACAACGCGGTGTCGCGGCGCCAGGCCCGCAAGAGCGGCGAGCAAGGCGGCGGCGGGCAGGACGGGGGCGAACAGGGCGGCGGCGAACAGAGCGGCGGCGCGCAGGACAGGGGTGAGCAGCTGTGAGCGACAAGGACACCGGCACCGGCTCGACGCGGAACCAGCCCGAGCAGCCCGAGCCCGCCGGGGCGGTCGTCCCGCCGGCCGCCGCGGTCGCCCAGGTCGACCCGCGCCTGGTGATGCGCCAGCAGGGCTTCAGCGGCTACTTCTCGGAGTTCAAGCGCCGCGTCAAGGGCGGCGAACTCGGTTCCCTGCCGGTCATCTTCGGCCTCATCGTCATCTGGATCGTCTTCCAGTCGCTCAACGACCGCTTCCTGTCGGCGCAGAACCTCTCGAACCTCTCCATCCAGATCGCCTCGACCGGGCTCATCGCGGTCGGCATCGTCTGGGTCCTGCTCCTCGGCGAGATCGACCTCTCGATCGGCTCGGTGAGCGGCGTCAGTTCGGCGGTCCTCGCCGTCCTCAACATCAAGCACGGCTGGGGCGACGTCGAGGCGATCATCGCAGCCGTCGTGGTCGGCGTGCTGATCGGCCTCCTGCACGGCTTCTTCTTCGCGAAGATCGGCGTGCCCGCGTTCGTCGTGACCCTCGCCGGCCTGATCGGGTGGCAGGGCCTCCAGCTCTACATCCTGGGCGACCAGGGCACCATCAACCTGCGCTACAACAGCACCATCCACAAGCTGACCAGCTACTACTTCGAGTACGTCGCGGTCGGCTACGCCATCGCCGGCGTCCTCGTGGCGATCTACGCCGTCACGCGCTACCTGGAGCACGAGCGGCGGGCCAAGGCCGGCCTGCCGGTCATCCCGATCCAGGACCTCGCGCTGCGCACCGCGATCCTCGCGATCATCGCGTTCGCCGTCGCGTACGTCCTCAACCAGTGGTACGGCACGCCGCTCGCGCTGGTGATCTTCCTCGCCTTCGTGGTGGTCGGCGACATCATCCTGCGCCGCACCCGCTACGGTCGGCAGATCTACGCGGTCGGCGGGGGCATCGAGGCGGCCCGGCGCGCCGGCATCAACGTGACGTTCGTCCGCATCTCGGTCTTCATGATCTGCTCCGGCATGGCGGCGCTCGGCGGCGTCTTCGCGGCGTCCCGCATCGTCTCGGCGGGCCAGAGCACCGGCACCGGCGACGTCCTGACCAACGCCATCGCGGCGGCGGTCATCGGCGGCACGAGCCTGTTCGGCGGCCGCGGGTCCACGTACTCCGCACTGCTGGGCATGCTGGTCATCGGGTCGATCTCGTCGGGCATGGACCTGCAGTCCGTGGACTCCTCGGTCAAGCTGATGATCACCGGTGCCGTCCTGCTCGCCGCCGTGGTCCTCGACTCGGTGTCCCGGCGCAGCCAGAAGGCCAGCGGCCGGGCCTGACGCCAGGTATCGCCACCTCTTCCGGACGCGCCCGTCCGCCGGGGCGAACCAGGCGCGGCCTTTCTCGCGTCTAGACTCGATAAGTGCGTTTCCCGCCCGGGGGACGGGCGAGGACCGCGACAGACCGATTGAGGAGGTACGGGTGGGCCTGCTGGAGAGCATTCGAGGACCCCGTGATCTCAAGGCGCTCTCTCCCGAGCAGCTCACCGTGCTCGCAGGCGAGATCCGCGAATTCCTGGTGGACTCCGTGTCCAGGACCGGGGGCCACCTCGGCCCCAACCTGGGGGTAGTGGAGCTCACCCTTGCGCTGCACCGCGTATTCGACTCGCCACGCGACAAGATCCTGTGGGACACCGGCCACCAGAGCTACGTCCACAAGATCGTCACCGGTCGCCACGACTTCACCGCCCTGCGTCAGGAGGGCGGCATCTCCGGTTACCCGAGCCAGGCCGAGTCCGAGCACGACGTCATCGAGAACTCGCACGCGTCCACGGTGCTGTCCTACGCGGACGGCTTCGCCAAGGCGTACCAGGTCCGCGGCCTCGACGACCGGCACGTGGTCGCGGTCATCGGGGACGGCGCGCTGACCGGCGGCATGGCCTGGGAGGCGCTCAACAACATCGCGGCGGCCAAGGACCGCCCGGTGATCATCGTCGTCAACGACAACGAGCGCTCGTACGCCCCGACCACCGGCGGCCTCGCGAACCACCTCGCCACCCTGCGCACCACGCGCGGCTACGAGCGGTTCCTCGACTGGGGCAAGGGCGTCCTCGGGCGCACCCCCGTCGTCGGCGGCCCGGTGTACGACATCCTGCACGGCGCCAAGAAGGGGCTGAAGGACTTCGTCGCCCCGCAGGGGCTTTTCGAGGACCTCGGCCTCAAGTACATCGGCCCGGTCGACGGGCACGACACCGAGCAGGTCGAGCAGGCGCTGCGCAGGGCACGTGGCTTCGGCGGCCCGGTCATCGTGCACGCCCTCACCCAGAAGGGCCGCGGCTACGACCCGGCCCGCAACGACGAGGCCGACCAGTTCCATGCGGTCGGCGTCATCAACCCGGAGACCGGCCTGCCGCTCGCGAAGGCGGCGGGTGCGTCCTGGACCTCGGTCTTCGCCGACGAGATGGTCAAGGTCGGGGCCGAGCGGCAGGACGTGGTGGGTATCACCGCGGCCATGATGATCCCGGTCGGCCTGCACAAGTTCGCCGCGGCCTACCCGGACCGCACGTTCGACGTCGGCATCGCCGAGCAGCACGCGGTCACCTCGGCCGCGGGTCTCGCGCTGGGCGGCCTGCACCCGGTGGTCGCGGTGTACGCGACGTTCCTGAACCGGGCGTTCGACCAGGTCCTCATGGACTGCGCGCTGCACAAGTGCGGTGTGACGTTCGTCCTGGACCGGGCCGGTGTGACGGGTGACGACGGGGCCAGCCACAACGGCATGTGGGACATGTCGATCCTGCAGGTGGTGCCCGGGCTGCGGCTCGCGGCGCCGCGCGACGCCGCACAGGTGCGCGCGCAGCTGCGCGAGGCGCTGGAGGTGGACGACGCACCGACCGTGGTGCGCTTCGCCAAGGGCATCGTGGGTCCCGAGGTCGCCGCGGTCGGCCGGATCGGCGGCATGGACGTGCTGCGGCGCACGGGTCCCGAGCGCAACGGCGGCGGCGAGACCGGCGACGTGCTGATCGTGACGGTCGGGGCGATGGCCGAGGTCGGCGTACAGGTCGCGGACCGGCTCGCGGACCAGGGCATCGTGTCGACGGTCGTGGACCCGCGCTGGGTCAAGCCGGTCGACGCGGAGCTGCCTGGGCTGGCGGCCCGCCACCGGCTCGTGGTCACGATCGAGAACAACGGCCGCGCGGGCGGCGTCGGTTCGGCGATCGCGCAGGCCATGCGCGACGCGGGGGTGGACGTCCCGCTGCGTGACTTCGGCATTCCGCAGGAGTTCCTGGACCACGCGAAGCCCGGGGTGATCCTGGCCCGCATCGGGCTGAACGCGCAGGACATCTCGCGCAAGGTCGTCGAGGAGGTCGCGCGGCTCGGCGTCTCGCCGGTGCAGCCGGTCCCGCCCGTCCCGCCGGTCGCCCCGGACGACGAGGCGGCGCAGCGCGCGTCGTAGCGGCGCACGGGGGCGGTGGATCTGGTTCGAGGCAGTCGGCGCGTACGGGCGAATCACCCGTA
>NZ_JBEZFP010000168.1:0-19229 GCF_040649515.1 Streptodolium elevatio | reverse complement strand
CGGGGAAGTCCCGCTTCCCCGGCCCCGCCGCACGAGGCGTCGTAGGGCCCCTCGGCGTCGGCGTCGGCGTGGACGTCGTCAGCGTCGTCCGCCGGGCGACGACCGTGATGCAGCGCGGGACCGGCACACCGGCCCTGGGCGTTGGTGGAACCTCACCTCCGAGCCAGGCCGAGCGCGGTCGCCAGCGCCGCGGCCACTTCCGGGCGGGTCAGGTACTCGTCGATGTCGTGCGCCCGGTCGCGCGGGTTGTCGACGCAGGCCTCGGTGCTGACGCCCGACCAGCGTCCGCGCAGCGGGCAGCCGATCGCGACGCCGTCGGCGGGCGCCCACCCGTTGAACCACCACGGCACGCGCGTCGGGCAGTGTGGGCCGCGGGTGCGGAGCCGGTCGTGCACGGTGTCCAGGCCGAGCGGTGCTCCGAGGGTCAGCAGGCCGGTGACGTCGGGGCCCTCGGGGTCGCAGAGCAGGTCCATCGCGACGACGGTGCCGAGGCTGTGCGCGACGAGGACGATGCCGCCGGTTCGCGGGACGGTGTCGCGTACGCACGCGAGCACGCGCTCCCGGACCGCGGCCGTGTCGAGGTAGAGCGCCACATCGCGGAACGCCTTGGCGACGACCAGCCGGTCCACCCCGGAGTGCCGGGCGATCCAGTCGAGCGGGCGGCGGGTGAGGTGTACGACGCCGCCGACCCCGAACCGTTCGTCGCCGCCGACCGCGACGCCGTTGTCGCCGTCCTCCCGGGCGCCGGCGGGCATCCCGGAGCGCTCGGCGGCCTGGTCGAGCATGCCGTGGTACAGGTCGCGTGCCGACGCAGATGCGGGAGCGGCCGCCGCCGCGGGGTCGTCGGCGACGGCGTCGAAGCTGGTGGCCACCGATTCCCGGGTGTTCAGGGCGTCGGCGAGCAGGTCGCCGTAGTAGGGGAAGAACACATCGCGCGGGTCGACGGTCGCGAAGCCCAGCCGGGTGAGCCCGTTGTTGAGGCCCGCGGCCCACTCGCGCCGCATCTCCTCGGGATCGCGGCCCTGCTGGCTGCGGCCGTGCAGGAAGACCAACTGCCGTGCGGCGCCGAAGGCTTCGGTACGCCCGGCGACACCCGTGCGGTACGTCGTCGAGGTCGTCGCCCCGACCGTCTCCGGCGCCCGGGGCGTGGGCACGGGCGCCGCGGGCCCCACCGTCGGCGGGACCGGCCCCGCCGGCGGCGGCACCAACACCGCCGGGCCCAGCACAGGCTGGTCGTGCACAGGCTGGTCGAGCGGGGCCGGGCCGGCCGCGATCGGATCGAGGGGAGCCGGCGCGTCGCTCGGCCCGCCGATCGGCGCCCCGGTCGCCGAGCCGGCCGCACCCGCAGCGGCACCTGCTGTGGAACTCGCTGTGGAGCCCGCCGCCCCGGTCGCCGCGGCGGCCCCCGACGTGCCCGGGGGACTCGACGGCGGTGCTCCGACCGCCGGGCCCAACTCGCCGAGCACCGGCCGCAATTCGTCGGGGGTGTTGGCGGCCAGGTGCCTCACTACGGCGCTTATGCGCGCGCCTTCGTTGGCGATCCACGCGACGGCGGCATCACCCTGCGCCGCCGTCCACACGCCGCCGTCGACGTTGAGCGTACGGCCCTGGTCGTCCGTTTTGGGCACGCCGCGGTGGTGCAGGGCGACGACTTCCCACTGGTCGTTGAAGACCGGCGACCCGGAGTTCCCCGGCTCGGTGTCGGTCTTGTAGTGCAGGAAGTCGTCCAGGCGAACCAGGAGTTCGTTCTCGCGGACGGCGATCTCCTTCAGGCGCCCGGACGGGTGGCCGATGATGTTCACGGGGTCGCCGATCACGAGCTTGCCCTCGGCGGGGTCGAGGCGGTTCCAGCCGAAGAGCTCGCCCGCGCTACGTCCGTCGGCGCCCGGCGCGAGGGCGACCAGGGCGTAGTCCAGGTGCTCGTCGGCGAGGAAGAACACGTCGGGTGCGAAGCCGAAGCGCACGGTGGGCGCGGGCATGTCGTCGAGGCCGGCCTCGGCGCCGAACTCCACGAACGCGTCCAGCGTGCCTGCCGCCTCGGGGAAGACGTGGTGGTTCGTCAGCAGCAGCCGAGGGGCGACCAGGAAGCCGGTCGCGGCGGGCTGCACGCGTCCGCCGAGCCGGAGCCAGATGCGGCCGACGGTCGCGGACGCGCGGACGCCGCGCGGCAGGAACGCCGCGGCCTGGAGGTCGTTGGAGTCGCCGATGATGCGCTCGTCGGTCTCCACGGCGTCGCCGCCGGGCGGGATGGCGAGCAGGATCTCGCCGGGCACCTCGCCGGCCTGCACCAGTCGCCGGGCCCGCCGGGCCAGCCGCTCGGGCTCGTCGGGATACCGCATGCCCTGCTCGCGCCGCCGCGCGATGTCGTCGATCTGGCCTTGTGCGCCCCGGTGCCGCGTGGCGGCGGCCGCCATCTGTGCGATACGGCGTTCCTGGAGTGCGGGATCCGCCGCGCCCCCTTGGCCGAGTTCCCCGATGTTCATCGCGACCACCCCCCGGGTGTGACGACGTGGCGACGGGCCGCGGAAAGTTCGCCGGATCCCCACCCGGACGGCGCACCCTGCAAGACCCGCAGTAAGACCTGCAAGAAGCGTAGGGCTGCGCGAGGCCGCCGGAGGGTCTGTTGGACCGACCAGGGCGAAGGTCAACCGAACGGACGAACACGCGGCGGTTCGAACACCCGCGGACTCGAACTGGCGTACGCCCGAACGGTGTCGGCGGGAAGCCGGCGGAGCCTGTGGCAGGAACGCGCGGCGGAGGGGGCCGGGGCGGCGCGTACATGGGCCAACCCGCGTGGCGGCGATTGCGACACGCCCGGTGCGGGCCTGCGGCTTGGCCGGTCCGGGAGGGGGAGGCGCCCGCCCCGGACCTGCCCTGCCGGGCCGTTCACCTGGTGCGGGGTTACGCTGAGCGCATGCCCGAGGCCCACGCCGTTCGACGTGACCGGCTGCGCGCCCGTGTGGCCGCGACCGGAGCCGACGCCGCGTTGATCACGAATCTGGTCAACGTGCGCTACCTGACCGGGTTCACCGGGTCGAACGCCGCTCTGCTGGTGTTCGCGGCGGTGCCCGACGGTGCCGAGCGCGGCTCCGGGACGGTGCTGGCGACCGACGGCCGGTACGTCACCCAGGTGGCCGAGCAGGCGCCCGACATCGAGCTGGTCGTGGAGCGCGCGTGCGCGCCGGCCCTGGCCACGCGCGCGGCCGACGCCGGCGTGCGGCGGCTCGCGGTGGAGGAGCACGCGGTCACGGTCGAGATGTACCGGACCCTGGGCGAGGCGGCCAAGGGCGTGGACCGGGTGGCGCTGGGCCGCGCGGTCGAGGAACTGCGCCGGGTCAAGGACGCCGACGAGATCGCGACGCTGCGGATCGCGTGCGAGATCGGCGACCAGGCGATCGCGGAGATGATCGAGTCGATCCTCGTGGGGCGTACCGAGCGGCACATCGCGCTGGAGCTGGAGCGCCGGATGGCGGACCACGGCGCGGACTGCCCGGCGTTCCCGACGATCGTGGCGTCCGGCCCGCACTCGGCGGTCCCGCACCACAGCCCGGGGGACCGGCGGGTGGAGGACGGCGACTTCCTGAAGATCGACTTCGGGGCGTGCTACCGGGGCTACCACGCGGACATGACGCGCACCTTTGTGATCGGCAACGAGCCGGCCGACTGGCAGGTGGAGGTCTACGACGTAGTCTTCGCGGCGCAGAAGGCGGGCCGCGAGGCGCTGGCGCCGGGGGTGGAGACGGCCGCGGTGCACCGCGCGGCGAAGGACGTCATCGACGCGGCGGGGTACGGCGAGTACTTCCCGCACGGCCTCGGGCACGGCGTCGGGCTGGAGATCCACGAGGACCCGCGCATGGGTCCGACGTCGAGCGGTAAGCTGGACGCTTGCATGCCGGTCACCGTCGAACCGGGGATCTATCTCCCGGGGCGCGGCGGCGTCCGCATCGAGGACACCCTCGTGGTCCGTCCGCCCGAGGACGGCGGGCCCGAGCTACTTACCATCACGACCAAGGAGCTGCTTGTCCTGTAGTGCGCGCCCGCGTACGGCAGGTGAGGGCGGCCAGGTCCGAAGCAACGCAGGAGACCCCGCACCCGTGGCCACGACCAACGACCTGAAGAACGGTTTGGTGCTCAAGCTCGACGGTGGACAGCTCTGGTCCGTCGTGGAGTTCCAGCACGTCAAGCCGGGCAAGGGCCCCGCCTTCGTCCGTACCAAGCTCAAGAACGTGCTGTCCGGCAAGATCGTCGACAAGACGTTCAACGCGGGCATCAAGGTCGAGACGGCCAACGTGGACCGCAGGGGCATGCAGTTCTCGTACAAGGACGGCTCGGACTTCGTGTTCATGGACACGGAGACGTTCGACCAGCTGCCGGTGACGCCCGAGGTGGTCGGCGACGCGGCGAACTACCTGCTCGAGGGCTTCGAGGCGACCGTCGCGATGTACGAGGGCGCGGCGCTGTACGTCGAGCTGCCGGCGTCCGTCGAGCTGGTCATCGAGTACACCGAGCCGGGCGTGCAGGGCGACCGCTCCACCGGCGGCACCAAGCCGGCGAAGCTGGAGACGGGCTACGAGATCGCGGTCCCGCTCTTCATCACGACCGGCGAGAAGGTCAAGGTCGACACCCGTTCCGGTGACTACCTGGGCCGTGTGAACAGCTAGTGGCCGGTGCCCGTACCAAGACCCGGCGCCGCGCGCTCCAGATCCTCTTCGAGGCGGACCAGCGCGGCGGCGACCCGGCGCGGGTGCTCGCGGACTGGGTGGGGCGTTCGCGCAACGACGCGGACACGCCGCCGGTGGCCGAGTACACGATGCAGCTGGTCGAGGGCGTGCAGGCGCACCGGGTGCGGATCGACGACCTGATCTCGACGTACGCGGTGGGCTGGACCATGGACCGCATGCCGACGGTCGACCGCAATGTGCTGCGGCTGGGTGTGTACGAGCTGCTGTGGGAAGACGACGTGCCGGACGCGGTGGCGATCGACGAGGCGGTGGAGCTCGCGAAGGAGTTCTCGACCGACGATTCGCCGCAGTTCGTGAACGGGTTGCTGGCCCGGCTGAAGGATCTGAAGCCGACGCTGCAGCGCTGACCCGCGCACGGCCTTCGAGTATCGCCGACGCCCGCGGAGCCCGACGGCCCCGCGGGCGTCGGCGTTTTGCGGAGCGCCCTCGGACGGCGAGCCAAGCCGCCGGGGCCGCACGCGGGGTGCTCGAGACGGGGCGAATAAGGCCACCGCGCGGGCGTTTTCCGTCAATCGGCGTCAAATCCCGTCGCCGGTCGCGGCGTGTTTTTCCAAGCCGCTCCGAAATTGGTCTGGACCACAGGTAAAACCCTGGTGGCAGGCCCCGGCAGGGCCTACGTTCATGACCATGGTTTCCGCCGCGGGCCCCGACGCCGCCGAGCCGTCGGCCCCCGAGATCCCGCCCCTGCCCGGCATCGTGCGGATCGGCTACGGCCTGGGGTCGTTCGGCACCGGCATATTCGGCGCCGTACCCGGCCTGCTGCTGCTCTTCTACCTCACCGACGTGCTCGGCGTGGAGCCCCTCGTGGCGGGCGTCGTCGTGTTCCTGCCCAAGGCGTGGGACGCCGTCGCGAACCCCTACGCGGGAACCCTGTCCGACCGCACCGAGCACCGCTGGGGCCCGCGCCGCCCGTGGATGCTCGGCGGCGCGTTGACGCTCCCCTTCTTCTTCGCGGCGATGTTCGCGGGACCGCCGCTGACCGGCGGCTGGGCCGCACTGTACGTCGGCGTCATGTACCTGCTCGCCGCGACCGCCTTCGCCGCGTTCCAGGTCCCCTACATCGCGATGCCCGCGGAGATCACCGCCGACCACCACGAGCGCACCCGCATGATGGCGTGGCGCGTCGCGTTCCTGTCCTTCGCGATCATGCTCTCCGGCGGCCTCGCCCCGCTGATCACCGGCCACTCCGGCGGCGACGACCCCGGCACGCTGGGCGGCTACCGCCTCATGGGGGTCGTCCTCGGCGTGCTGCTCATGGCGGGGATGCTCGCGGCGTTCTTCACCACCGCCCGCGCGCGTACCGTCGTGCCGGTCACCGCGAGCGAGAGCTCGATCCTCAAGCAGCTCGCCATCGCGCGGACGAACCGTTCCTTCATGAACCTGTTCGGCATGTACGTCATCCAGGCCATCGGCGCGGGCGCGATGCTCGCGGGCGTGCAGTACTTCTCCACCTACATCCTCGACGACTCGTCGGCCACCACCTGGCTGTTCGCGGCGCTCGTCCTGCCGTCGATCGTCGCGATGCCGCTGTGGTCGCGCGCCGCGCTCCGCTTCGGCAAGCGCAACGCCGCGTTCGCGGCCTCGTGCTGCTTCCTGGTGGCGTCGCTGCTCATGATGTCCGCGGGGCAGGTCCCGGCCGGTGTCGTGTACGCCATCACCGGCATCGCCGGCGTCGGCTACGCGGGCATGCAGATGCTGCCGATGTCGATGATCGGGGACGCGGTCGCGGTGGACGCCATGACCACCGGGCAGCGCCGCGCGGGCGTCTTCACCGGCGTGTGGACGGCGGGGGAGATGCTCGGACTCGCCCTGGGCGCGGGGGTGTTCGCCGCGATGCTCCAGGCGAGCGGGTTCGTGTCGTCCGACGCGGACCACCGCGTACCGCAGCCCGACTCGGCGCTGACCGGGGTGCTCCTCGGCTTCACGCTGCTGCCGGCGGTGTTGCTGGTGATCAGCATGCCGTTCATCCTGCGCTACGACCTGACCGAGGAGAAGTTGGCCGAACTGCGGGACCGGCACGCCAAGATCCCCGCCCAGACCGCGCGGACGCCGGAGGCGGCCCGCGCCGAAGAGGACACCGTGTGACCGTGCAGAACAACCCGCCCGCCGAGTCCGCCGCGGCCCCTGCCCGCGCCGAGTCCGCCGCGCCCGCCGAGTCCGCCGAGTCCGCCGCCGCGATTCTCGCCGACCTCGCCGCCCTGCGCGCCGCCGACCTCCCGGTGCACGGCGGGCGCACGCTCGCGTACGTCTACGACTCCGGGCTCGGTGCGGAGACCGCCGCACTCGCCGAGGCCGCGTATGCCTCCGTGGCCGGGGTCAACGGGCTCGACATGACCGCCTTCCCCAGCGTCGTGGCGCTGGAGAACGAGGTGGTCGGCACCACCGCGCGCCTGCTGGGCGGCACCGCCGACACCGTGGGCACGGTCACCTCGGGCGGCACCGAGAGCGTTCTGCTGGCCGTCCTGACGGCTCGCGAACACGCCCGGGCCACACGGAGTGTGACGAACCCTCAGCTCGTGCTGCCGGTCACCGCGCACGCCGCCTTCCACAAGGCCGCGCACCTGTTCGGACTGGAGACCGTCGCGTTGCCGGTCGACGGGCGCACCTTCACGCCCGACCCCGCTGCCGTCGCCGCCGCGCTCGGCGAGCGGACCGCGCTGGTCGTCGCGTCGGCACCGTCGTACGCGCACGGCGTCGTCGATCCGGTGGCCGAGATCGCGGGGCTCGCCGCCGGGCGCGGCGTGCTGTGCCACGTGGACGCGTGCATCGGCGGGTGGCTGCTGCCGTACGCGCGGCGCCTGCCCGAGGCGGCACCCGTCGCCGACTTCGACCTGTCGGTGCCCGGCGTCACGTCCCTGTCGGTCGACCTGCACAAGTACGCGTACACCCCCAAGGGCGCCTCCGTGCTCCTTTTCCGCGACGCCGAACTGCGCCGCCACGGCTACTTCGCGTGCGCCGCATGGCCCGGCTACCCGGTCGTCAACGCGACCCTCCAGGGCACCAAGTCGGCGGGGCCGCTCGCGGCGGCCTGGGCGGTGCTGCGGCACATCGGCGACGCGGGCTACGAGGAACTGGCCCGCCGCACGGTTCGTACCGCCCGCGCGCTGCGCGTCGGCGTGGACGCGATCCCCGGGCTGCGCGTCCTGGGCGACCCGCCCGGATCACTCCTCGCGGTCGCGAGCGACGACGCGAAGCTGGACGTGTTCGTGCTCGCCGACTGCCTGCGCGCCCACGGCTGGTACGTGCAGCCGCAGCCCGGCTACGCGGGACTGCCGCGCACCGTGCACCTCACGGTGACCGCCGCCGCCGACGGCAAGGCCCCGGAGCTGCTCGCCGCGCTCGCGTCGGCGGCCGCGGAGGCGCGTACGCTCGGCCCGGCCGTCGCCGATGGGCAACTCGTGGAAGCAGCCGCCCTTGTGGACCCCGCGGCGCTCGGCGCCGCCGACTCGGCGGCTCTCCTCGATCTGGCCGGCATCGGCGCGGGCGGCTCGCTCCCCGAACGCATGGCCCCCGTCCTGGCGCTCCTCGAACAACTCCCCACGGCGCTCGCCGAGCGCCTGCTCCCCGACGTCATCGGCGGCCTGTTCCGACCGGCGGCGGAAATCCGCGCGACGCGCCAGGCTGCCCCGCGCGGTGGGTCGGGAGGGCACACGGCACAATCGTGACCATGGCCAACGATCGGCGCCGTCCCCGGCTCCAGGACATCGGGGACGAGCCCGACTACCGGTTCACCCTCGCCAACGAGCGCACCTTCCTCGCGTGGATACGGACCGCGTTGTCGCTGCTGGCGGGCGGGGTCGCGGTCGTGCAGTTCCTGCCGGACCTCGGCCCACGCGGCCAGCGGCTGGTGCTGGGGTTCGTCCTCGTCGCCATAGCGACCGCGCTCGCGGCGTTCTCGTACCGGCGCTGGTTCCGCGTCGAGCGGGCGATGCGCCTCAGCCAGGCCCTGCCCGCGACGTCGATGCCGCTCATGCTTTCGCTGGGGGTCGCGGCGGTGATCGTCGTCAGCGTGATCCTGATGGCGATCGGGTGACGGGCGGGGCACCGGCGACGCGCAACGGCCCCGTCGACCCGGGCCTCCAGCCCGAGCGGACCCGCCTCGCCTGGTCGCGCACCGCCCTGGCTTTCCTCGCGAACGGCGGGCTCATGCTGCACGCGGGCCATCGCCTGGACCACTGGGGGTGGATGGTCCCGGGCGCGGTCGTCATCGCGGTGTCGGTCTTCGTCTACCTCGCGAGCGCCGTACGCTTCCGCCGCGTCGACGACGCGATCCGCCGTGGCACTCCCGTCGTGGGCGCCGGGCCGATCGCGTTCACGGCGGCGGCCGCCGTTCTGGTCTCGCTGATCGCCGCGGCCGTCCTGGCATTGGCCGAGTGAACCGAGCAAGCCGACTGAGCCGACCGA
This sequence comes from Streptodolium elevatio, assembly GCF_040649515.1. Taxonomy (GTDB): domain Bacteria; phylum Actinomycetota; class Actinomycetes; order Streptomycetales; family Streptomycetaceae; genus Yinghuangia; species Yinghuangia elevatio. The sequence continues at coordinate 10,083 of NZ_JBEZFP010000168.1, read as the reverse complement.
GCCCGGTGAGCCGACCGAACCCGGTGAGCCCAGCGAGCCGGGTGACCGGTGCGCGGCGCCGGGTGCGGGGTCACGCGTACCACCACCAGGCCTGGCGCAGGCCTTCGGGGATGTGGCCGCCGTCGCGGAGGGTGCGCAGGCCCTTGCGCAGGCCGGTCGTGAGGTCGTCGAGGCCCGCGGTGCCGACGGCTCCCTCCCAGGCGCTTTGTATGTCGGCGAGTTCGGTCCAGATGATGCCGACGCATTCGTGGCCGCGTGCGGTCAGGGTGATGCGGCGGGCGCGGCGGTCCTCGGGGTCGGGCTGCCGTTCGACGTAGCCCTGGCGTGCGAGGTGGGTGACGACCTCGCCGGCGGACTGCTTGGTCATGCCGAGCCGTCGTCCCAGCTCGGTGGCGGTGGTGCCGTGCTCGCCGACCAGGGTGAGGGCGAAGCCGTGGGTCGGGCGTACGTCGTCGAAGCCGGCGGCGGTCATGCGGTCCGAGAAGACCTGGCTGATGCCGCGTACGGCGCCGACGAGCAGCGTCACGAGTTCCGACCCCGGGTGGGCTCCGGCGAGCGCGTCTTGATGCACGCGGTCAGAGTACCTGTCTATCTGCCCGCAAACCGGCGTAGGGGCCGACTGCTTCCCCGGTTCGCGACGCGGCGCGCCTCGTCACTCACCGCCACCACCGCGAGAAGTTCGATATCGCGAACGGATGCCTTCCCCGTACCGCTGCTGTGGAATGGCAGAAGCCGACCGCAGAAGGGACCACCACGTGAGTAGCGACGTACTCGGCAAGAGGTTCGCCGAAGCGCTCGTGGCCAAGGACCGCGAGGCCCTGCTCGCCCTGCTCGACCCCCACGTCGACTTCAAGGGGCTCACCCCCGGAAGGCCGTGGGAAGCCGCCGACGCGGCCGAGGTCGTCGACGACATCATCCTGGGCCGCTGGTTCGACCCCGACGACCACATCGAGCGCCTCCTGCACGTCGGCACCGGGTCGATGGGCGACCGCGAACACCTCGCCTACCGCCTCCAGGTCCGCACCGGCGACGCCCGCTTCCTCGTCGAGCAGCAGGCGTACTACGCCACCGACGGCGACCGGATCACCTGGCTGCGCGTGCTCTGCTCCGGCTACCGCCCCGTCGACACCGGACGCCCGTGACACGCCAGTGCGGGTGAGCGGGGAGCGGGAGAGCGGAGACGGTGAGGGGCCGACTGCTTCACCAGTCGGCCCCTCGTTTCCCCCGTGGCGCCGGTCAGACGTGTACGGACGCCATGCCCTCACGGCGTTCGCCTGACCGGACGAGCAGCGCCAGGGAGATCGCGCAGGCGAACGCGATCGCACCGATGGCGAAGGACAGATGCATGCCGTCGAGGAACGACGCGTGCGACGCCTCGGAGATCCTCGCGGCGAGGTCGGGTGCGGTGCCGGGCGGCACGGGCGCGACGCCGGTCGACACCGAGTCCTTCATCTGGTCCACCGCGTCGCCGGACAGCGGGCCGAGGCCCTGGTCGGCCCAGTGGCCAGGCGGTCTTGACGTCGGTTGACGGTGCGTCGGGTGAGCGGGGCGCTCTGGCGTCCCGTTCCGGGGCGGTGGTGTTCGGCATCGGTCCATCCCCCAGGGGGTGTTTGCGGGGCGCGGGAAACGGACACAGGTTATGGCACTGAGTGCCATATGGCAAAACGCGCCATGTTGCACTGAGTGGCAGGTGGCATACTCGCCGCCAGGAACGGGAGAGGAAGCGTGATCGTGGACCAGGGCTCGGCGAGAACCACCCCCGGCACGACCCCGGGCGCGACCTCGGGCACGGCCCCCGGCGCCGGCGGTGCCACGGGCCTGCGCGAGCGCAAGAAGGAGCGCACCCGGGAAGCGCTCGTCGATGCGGCGCTCGAACTCTTCTGGCGCAAGGGGTACGACGCGACGACCATCGACGAGATCGTCGCCGCGGTCGACGTGTCCCGGCGTACCTTCTTCCGCTACTTCCCCGGCAAGGAGGAGGTCGCCCTCGCCCGTTCCTCGGAGGTCGAGCGCTCGCTCGTCGCCGCCGTCGCGGCCCGGCCCGCCGACGAGCCGCCGGTCGTCACTCTCCGCCGGGCGACCGCCGAGGTGATGGACGCCATCGCCCGCGACCCCAAGCTCGGGTCCACCGAGGCGTGGCTGCGCACCCGCCGCCTCATCGAGGGCAATCCGACGCTGATGGCGGCGAGCCTGCGCCACGCGATGGAGACCGAGCGGCTGATGGCCGCCGAGATCGCCCGGCGCCAGGGCGTCGACCCGCACCGGGACCTGCGCCCGGCGATCACGGTCAGCTGCTTCAACGCGGTGGTGCGCGTCGCGATGGACGAGTGGACCGAGCGCGGCGCGTACGACCCCGAGGACCTCGCCGTCACCATCGACGCGGCGTGGTCGGCGATGTCCGGACTCGTCGACACGGGCTGGCTCGGAGCGGGCTGGGAGCCGGACTCCGGGCGGTAGTCCGCCCCCGTCCCGTGCTGAATCAAGCGCTTGAATCGGACGTCCCGGACGTCCCGGACGCCGCCGTTCCGTATCCGGCCCGCGCGGCCCGGAAAACCTGCCGGAACCCGAGAATTCATCAGGCTGAAAACCCCTGATTTGAGCAAGGAAACAGTAAGGTTTCCTGGGCATGTCGATCCGTGCCCGAGGCCACCAACTGGCAGTGACGGGGGTGCTCGACATGGGGTTCCGTCCAACCCCGGTGCACGCGCCGCGACAAGGCCGCCCCAGGCGGCTCAGGGAGGGGTGTCGGCCATGACCATGCCCGAGTCCGGGGCCAAGCCCCCCACCAGCGCCGACGTCGCCCGCGTCGCGGGGGTGTCCCGCTCGACGGTGTCGTACGTGCTCAACTCCCCGCCCGGAGCCCGGGTCAGCGCCGAGACCCGCGAACGCGTCCTCAAGGCCGTGCGTGAACTCGGCTACGCCCCCAGCGCGCCCGCCCGCTCGCTGCGTTCCGGCAGCAGCGACATCGTCCTGTTCCCGCTGCCCCTCCAGCCGATGGGCCAGCTCCTGGAGCAGTTCGTGGACGAGTTCACCGAGGCGCTGCGCCGCCAGGACCTCAACCTGCTGATCCACGGCGACCGGTATGCGCGCGGCGTGGACGCGGCGCGCACCTGGGCCGCATTGCGCCCGCTCGCGGTACTCGCCGAGTCCAACCGGCTCACCGACGGCGGCGTGGAGGTGCTGCGCCGGGCCGGCGTCCGCGCCATCTTCGCGTGGGGCCGCGAGGAGCACCCCGGGGTGCCGACCGCGATCTTCGACAACCGGGACTCCGGCGCGCTCGCGATCCGCCACCTGATAGGCCGCGGACACAGACGCATGGCCTGCCTCGTCCCGGCAGGCCCACTCGCAGGTCTCGCGAACGAACGCTGGGAAGGCGCGAAGTCGGCGGCGGAGGAAGCCGGTTGCTTCCTGGAGCGGGTCGACGTCGGCTACGTCCGCGAGGACGTCCTCGCGGTCGTGCGCGGCTGGCAGCGCCAGACCGAGCCGCCCACCGCGGTCTTCGCCGGCAACGACGACTTCGCCCTCATGATCATCTCCGCACTGCGCGAGTGCGGCTGGTCGGTGCCCGACGACATGGCCGTGGTCGGCGCCGACGACCTGCCCTTCTGCGACCTGGTGTGGCCGCGGCTCACCAGCGTCGCGATGCACACCCGCACGATGGGCAGCGGCGCGGCGGACATGGTGACCGCGCTGATGACCGGACGGCCGTACAAGCACCGGGACCACATGGTCGTGCACCCGCGCGTGGTCGTACGCGAGTCCGGCTGACGCGTCCTGGACGCCCGCGCCGTGCTGGGCCGCGCCGTTCTGCTCCGTGCCGCTGGGCACCACGTCGCCCTGTTCCGCGTCGTCCTGCTCCACGTCGCCCTGCTCCGCGTCGCGCTAGGCCGTACCGGTCAGGCGCGCCGCGGCCCGTCGTGCGGTGGCCAGGGCGTCCTCCCGTGTCGCCCCCGCCAACCCCAGCACCACCCGGGTGCTGAGCCCTTCCAGTAGCGCCAGCAGTTCCGAGGTGTCCGACGCCGCGTCGCCGAGGGCGAAGGCCCCGGCGTCCGCGCCCCGGCGCAGGATCGTTTCGAGGTCGTCGCTCCACCCCCGGTCGATCTCCTCCTGGGCGCTGCGCAGTTCGTCGTTTCCGGCGGTACGCGCCCACAGTTCCAGCCACAGCATCCACCGCGGGTCGCGGGCCCCGCTGGGCAGGTAGAGGCCGAGGAAGAGGTCGAGCATGCGGGGCGGGCGTACGCGCCGCCCGAGCAGGGCCGCGCGCTCGCCGCTCAGCCGGTCCTCGCTCCAGCGCAGCGCCGCCAGCAGGAGCTGGTCCTTGCTGCCGAAGTAGTACAGGATGTGGCCGCCGCTGGTGCCGAGCCGGTCCGCGAGGCCGGCCATCGTGAGGGACGCGAGGCCGTCCTCGGCGATCGCCGTGACCGCCTCCTCCAGCATGCGGTCCTGTGCGATCCGCCCGTCCCGCCGCCGTGCCGCCACCGCTGAACCTCCGTGTGCCGCGTCCCGCGTCCGCGCCGACCGGATGGGCGGCGCCGCTCGCCGAGACCCTACCCGCAGGCCGCCCCTGCGCCCGGGAACCTTGAACGTCGGTCAAATATGTCACGGATTTCCGGAGAACTCTTGACAGCGGCGCGATCCGTGAACGACCTTGAGTGCCGTTCAAAGTTCTTGAGCGTCATTCAAACTTCTGCCCCGGAGAGGGGAGGTCCCGGTGACCCTGCCCCGCGAACCCGCGGCGCCGTTCGCCGCCAAGGCCACGGCTGCGTCCGCGACCGCGCCTACGACCGCGTCCGCCGCCTCGGACGCCGCGTCCGCCGCCACCGCGGCCGCCCGCGACGAGGTCTTCCAGGTCGAGACCCACGGCATCGACCCGATCCCCGACGACGAGCGGCACGGCGGCGCGAAGGACCTGTTCTGGCTGTGGTTCGGCTCGAACCTGACCTTCACGTACGTCATCAACGGCACCCTCGCCGTCGCGTTCGGCCTGTCCTTCTGGGCGGCGACCGCCGTCGTCGTCCTCGGCGGCCTGGCGTTCTTCGCGGTCAGCGCCCTCGGTCTCGCCGGCATCCGCACCGGCACTGCGACACTCGTCATCTCCCGCGCCACCTTCGGCGTGCTGGGCAACCTGCCCGCCGGGCTGCTCAACTGGGTCGTCGGGATCGGCTACACCATCCTCAACACCGTGGTCGGCACCTTCGCCCTGGAGGCGCTGTTCGCGGAACTCGGCTGGCACGGCGGAGACTTCGGGCGCGCGCTGGCCCTGGTCGTCACGCTCGCGCTCACCTTCGTCGTGGCGATGTGGGGGCACGCGACGGTTCAGGCGGCCGAGCGGTGGATGGCGTACGTCCTCGGCGCCGGCTTCGCCCTCGTCGTGCTGTTCGTCGTCCCCGACGCCGACCCCGGCGCGGTCTCCGGCGGCGGCTTCCACGCCTGGACGCTCGCCCTCGTCGTGATGATCGCCGGCCCGGTGTCGTACCTGCCGATGCCCTCCGACTACACCCGCTACCTGCCCAGGACCACGACCCTCAAGGCGATCACCTGGAGCGGCGCGGTGGGCGGCATGCTCGCGTCCGTCGTGCTGGGCGTGGTCGGCGTGGCCGCAGCGACGCAGGCCGACATGACGGACCCGGTCGCCGGCGTCGCCGACCTGCTGCCCGGCTGGTTCCAGGCGCTGTTCCTGTTCCTGGTGGTGGGTGGCTCGGTCACCAACTCGATCCTGACCCTTTACTCGTCGAGCCTGAACCTCCAGGTCCTCGGCATCCCGTGGTCGCGCTCGCGCGGCATCCTGGTGAGCACCGCCGTCGTCGCGGCCGGCTCGCTCGCGACCCTCTTCTGGGTCGACTTCACCGAGTCGCTCACCAGTTTCCTGTCCGTGCTGCTGGTCGTCTTCGCGCCGTGGGGCGGCGTGTTCATCGCCGACACGCTCATGCGCAGGTGCCGGTACGACGCGGCGGCACTGCACGACATGACCGGCGGCGCGTACTGGTACCACCGCGGGTTCCACATCCCCGGCATGGCCGCGCTCGCGACCGGCGTCGCAATTGCCGCGCTGGCCGCCGAATCCGCCCTGTGGACCGGCCCGCTGGTCGCCCCGCTCGGCGGTGACTTCACCCTCGTGGGCGCGGTCGTCGCCGGACTCCTCTACTGGGTTCTCGCCCGCCGCGAACCGCAGTTCCGCCGGAACTGACGCGCCCGACCGACAGGCACGACGCGCCACCACGCGCGCATCGCGCACGACGCACCGTCCGCGCGCCGCGCGCCGCGCGCCGCGCGCCGCGCGCCGCACGTCGCATGACACCCGCCGCATGGCACACGCCACATGGCACACGCGCATGACGCACCACCCGCACCACCCCCGTTGGGAGCTCCCGTGAACCAGACCGCCGACCTCGTCCTGCGCGGCGCGCGCATACACACCGTCGACCCCGATCTGCCCGAGGCCGAAGCCCTCGCGGTCGTCGCCGGGCGTATCGCCTGGATCGGCCCCGACGACGGCGCGTCCGCGTGGATCGGCCCCGGCACCCGCGTCGTGGCGGGCGAGGGCCGCCGCGTCCTGCCCGGGTTCGTCGACGCGCACAACCACGTGCGCCTCGGCTCCGACGAAGCGTGCGTGCAACTCGCGGGCGCGCGTACGCTCGACGCCATCCACGACCGCATCCGCGCGTGGCACGCGCAGAATCCCGACGCCTCCTGGATCGAGGGCGAGGCGTTCGACTACTCCGCCATCCCGGACGGCCGCATGCCGCGCGCCGAGGATCTGGACCCGGCCACCGGCGACACCCCCGCCATCGTGTTCTCCTACGACGTGCACACCGCGTGGCTCAACACCGCCGCGCTGCGCCGCCTCGGCATCACGCGCGACAGCGACGTTCTCCCGTACGGCCGGGTGCACAAGGACGAGGCCACCGGCGAACCCACCGGGTTCATCAAGGACTTCGCGGTACGCGGCCTCTCCCGCGACGGCCACCGTGAACTGCGCGCGCTCGGCGTGCCGTGGGCGAGCCCGGACCGCCAGTACGGCCGCCTCGCGCGCAGCCTCGACGACGCCATCCGCTACGGCATCACCACCGTCGTCGAACCCCAGAACTCGCTGGACGACCTCGCCCTGTTCTCCCGCGCCCGCGCCGAGGGGCGGCTGCGCTCCCGCGTCGTCGCCGCGCTGTTCCACCCGCGCGGCACCACCGACGCCGACCTCGACGACTTCGCCGCGGCGGCAAAGGAGTTCGACGACGAGCGCTTCTCGGTCGGGCCGCTCAAGCTCTACATCGACGACGTCGTGGAGCCGCGCACCGCGGCGCTGCTGGAGCCGTACCGCGGCTGCGCCCACCACCGCGGGGACACCTTCTACCCCGCGGAGGAGTTCGCCGGGCTACTCGCCAAGCTGGACGCACGCGGCTTCCAGTGCTTCGTGCACGCCACCGGCGACCGCGGCATCCGGACGGTCCTGGACGCCGTCGCGCACGCCCGCGACGTGAACGGCGCCCGCGACGCGCGCCACCAGGTGGTCCACGTCGAGTGCCTGGACCCCGACGACGTGGCGCGGTTCCGCGAACTCGGCGTCGTCGCCTGCATGCAGCCGCGGCACTGCGCGCCCGAGATCGCCGGGCCGGGGCAGGACTGGGCGGAGAACGTCGGCGAGGAGCGCTGGCACAAGGCGTGGCCGATGCGCAGCCTGCACGAGGCGGGCGCGGTGCTCGCGTTCTCCAGCGACTGGAACGTCGCCGAGATGGACCCGATGGTCGGCATCTACACCGCGGTGACGCGGCGTCCGCTCGGGGGAGGGGAGCCGTGGGTGCCGTCCGAGACGGTCGACGTCGCGACGGCCGTGCACGGCTACACGATGGGGTCGGCGTACGCGAACTTCCTGGAGCACGAGCGCGGTTCCCTCACGGTGGGCAAGCTGGCGGACTTCGTGGTCCTGTCGCGCGACATCCTGGCGGCGGACCCGGCCGAGATCCCGGACACGGTCTGTGAACTCGTCGCCGTGGGCGGCGAGATCGTGCACGGCTGACGGCAAGCTCGGCCCGCACGCCTGACGGCCCGCCGCGGAGTTCCGCGGCGGGCCGTCGTGTTCGTGCGGGGGGTGACTTCCGTTCCGTCAGTCCTTGAGCGCCTCGGCGACCGCGTCGGCGAGGGTCGTCGTCGGGCGGCCGATCAGCGTGCGCAGCTGGTCGGTCACGGTGCCGAGCGCGCCGGTACGCGTGTGGGTCTCGGCGTCGACGAGCAGCGCGACGAGACCGGCCGGCAGTCCGGCGCCCGCGAGGATCTCGGCCAGCTGCTCGGCGGGGAGGTCGGTGTAGGCGACCGGCTTGCCGGACTGCCGCGAGACCTCGGCGGCGAGGTCGGCGACGGTCCAGGAGGTGTCGCCGGTCAGCTCGTACACCCTGCCGTCGTGGCCGTCCGTGGTGAGCACCACCGCGGCCGCCTCGGCGAAATCGGCGATCGAGGCCGCGGCGATGCGGCCGTCGGCGGCCGTGCCGACGATGCCGCCGCGCTCGACCGCGCCCGGTACGCCTGCCGTGTAGTTCTCGAAGTACCAGCTGTTGCGCAGGAACGTGTACGGCAGGCCGGTCGCGCGGATGCGCTGCTCGGTGTCGTTGTGCACCCGGGCCAGGTCGAGCGGGTTGGTGTCGGCCTCGACGATCGAGGTGTAGACGACCCGGCCGACGCCGGCCTCCTGGGCCGCGGCGACCACGTTGACGTGCTGCGCGATGCGCAGGTCGTTGTCGTGCGCACTCGCGGAGACGAAGAGCAGCCGGTCCGCCCCCGCGAAGGCGGGGGCCAGGGTCTCGGGGCGGTCGTAGTCGCCCTCGCGGACCTGGACGCCGCGTGCGGCGAGGTCGGCGGCGCGCTCCGGGGAGCGGACGGCGACGGCGATGTCCGCGGGCGAGACGCCGCGGGCGAGCAGGTTCTCGACGGTGAGGCGGCCCAGGCGTCCGGTGGCGGCGGTGACGACGATCACGGTGGTTCTCCTCGATGCGTGGGGCGGTGTGCGGGGCGGTGCGCGGTGTGGCCCGGCGCTTACGAAGACCATGGCACTAACTTTTTGAAAGTGCAACCCATCAGATAGTGCTCTCGCATCGCCAGTACTGTGGAGGTACCGTTGTGCGCATGGACACCACCAAGAGCCCCCGCGTCGCCGAGCACGCGGCAGACGGCCTCGAGGAGGTCGTGTTCGACGTGTTCGCCCGGGGTTGCCCGTCCCGGCCGACCATGGAGCACGTCACCGGCCGCTGGGGCGGCCTCGTGCTCGTCGCGCTCGCCGACGGCGACATGCGCTTCAACGCGCTGCGCCGCCGAGTCGAGGGCATCAGCGAGAAGATGCTCGCGCAGGCGCTGCACGCCCTGGAGCGCGACGGCCTGGTCGTACGCGAGGTGCGGCAGGCGATCCCGCCGAAGGTCGAGTACCGGCTGACCGAGTTCGGGTCGGGCGTCGTGGCACGCCTGAGCGACCTGATCGGGTTCATCGAGGGCAACATGGCCGGCGTGCTGGCCGCGCAGGAACGCTACGACGCCGCCAAGGCCGCGGAGTCCGGGGCCGCCGAGGCCGCGGGCGGCGAGGCGACCGCCGGTTCCGCGTCCGCGGCGCCCTGACGATCTGTACTCCGGTGGAACTGACGCAGGTTCTGGCCCGCATGCGCGAACTGATGGCGCTGCCCGGAAACGACTTCGGCTGGTCGTCGTGGAACGACGCCGCCGAGGCACTGGCGGAGTTCGACGCGCTGGCCGCCGAGGTCGGGGCCGGCGGCCGCCCGGCCGGCATGCGGCTCCTGTTCCTGCCGACCGGCCCGTTGCAGGAACTGTCGATCTCCAGCGGCTGGGGCAACGACTACCTTTACCTGGCGGCACGCTTCGACGAGGCCTTCCAGGCCGAGTAAGTCGAGCAGTTCGGCCCGTACGACGGCGGCTCCGCGGTCGCAGCCGTCCGTCCCCGCGGCGTCTCGCACGGCGTCTCGCACCGCGTCTCGCGCTCAGCGGACGGGCCGTACCGGGGTGCGGGACCAGGGAGTTCGGGCGGGGCGGACAAACGCCTGGGAAACGACAGTGGGGCCGGGAGGACGACGTCCTCCCGGCCCCACAGCG
>NZ_JBEZFP010000167.1:0-19236 GCF_040649515.1 Streptodolium elevatio | reverse complement strand
ACTGCTCCCACATGCGCACGATCTCGCGCGAGACCTCGTCCCACTCGGCCTTGGTCGAGTTGGTGTCCATGATGTTGAACGAGGCGACCTCGTGGCTGCCCGCGCCGCGGCCGGTGCCCCACTCGAAGCGGCCCTCGGTGATGTGGTCCAGCATCGCGGCGCGCTCCGCGAAGCGAACGGGGTGCTCCTTGCGCGGCGAGAGGCTGTTGATGCCGGTGCCGAGGTGGATGCGCTCGGTCCTTGCGGCCACGTAGCCCATCGCGACCTCGGGGGCCGACATGTGGGAGTACTCGGTCAGGGCGTGGTGCTCACCGAACCAGACGTACTTCCAATTGTGCTTGTCGGCCTTGATCGCGAGGTCCAACTCGCGCATCAGGGACAGGTGCTCGGACGGGCGGTCGTGCGCAGCCGGTCCCGGGGTGAACCCGTTCAGAAAGATGCCGAACTCCACCGGGAGTCCTCCTCGGTCGTTCAGAAGTGTGCCTGCCGACGGTGCCGCGGCTCGGCCGCGTAAATCGGCGAACGTAATTGTGGAACCGTTACATGAATTGCCTGCGCATTCAAGATCCAGGCGAGGGCCAAACGCGGCGGCCGTGCCGTCCCCGGCCGGGCTCCGACTGCGTAACCTTGAGCCACACAGACTCGGCGCAGTACGGGGCGCGGCGAAAGGACTGGCATGACTGAGGGCGCGGACGGCACTGCCACACGGGGGCGCGGCAGACCCGCGCGCTTCTCGCGCGAGCAGATCATCGAGGCCGCGGTGGCCCTGGTCTATGCGGACCCCGGCGCGCCGCTCACCATCAAGCGCGTGGCGGAGGCGGTCGGGTCCGCGCCGATGGCGCTGTACCGGTACTTCCCGGACCGCGACGATCTGCTGCACGCGGTGGCGGACCGGGTCGCGACGGACATGCACTTCGACCCGCCCGAGGGCGCGACGTGGCAGGACAAGTTGCGCGCGTGGATGCTGACGAGCATGGAACACCTGCGCCCTTACCCGCAGTTGCTGCCGTACATCGCGTCGACACGGCAACCCGCGTGGCTGCCCTCGTTCATCATGCTGACCAGTCTGCTGAGTCCCTTGGGGCTGGACGACGAGGACATGGCCCTGGCCATCTCGCTGGTCGGCACCACGATCGTGGGCCAGGCAATCTTGGCCACGCAGCGCGCGCCGGCCGACGAGATGGCACCCGTGATGCGCGAGGCGCTGCGCGACGCGGCGCCCGAACACCGGGCGCGCGTCGAGCCGGTGATCGACCGGCTGCCCGAGGCCATGGAGCGGTTGTACGGCCTGGTCATCGACAACACCATCGTGGCGTTGGAGGGGCTGGGCGGGGTCGCCGACGCCACCACCGGTGGCGCGGGCCGCGAGCGCAGGCCCAAGCCGGCGCCGCTCGCACCGCTCTTCACGAGTGCCGGCGCCTGGTAGCGGCGTACCCGGGACACGTGGCACGGGTCACGCCGGTGCGCGGTCCGGCCGCGCCCACAGCCGGCGGGCGGAGTCGAGGGTCGCGCGGGCGAAGTCGCCCAGGTCGGCCTGCCGCCACTGCTCGGACAGCACCTCCATGCTCACGACCCGGTCGTAGCCCTTGCCGGTGACGGCGTCGCAGAACCGCCGGAGTTCGAAGACGCCCTCGCCGGGCAGGACACGGCGGTGCATGGACTCGTGGTGGATGTCGTCCGACACCGGGGCGGGGGCGTCGGCGAACTGCACGAACCCGAAGCGGTCGAGGGGGAGGCGGGCCAGGTCGTCCCAGGTGCTCGGGCCGCGGAAGAAGTGCCAGCTCTCGACGACCAGGCGCAGGTTCGGGTGTGCCACCCGGTCGAGCAGGGCGTCGGCCACCTCGATGGAGTCGACGTCGCGCGTCGGCAGGAACTCCAGGGACAGGCCCACGGATTCGCGGGCGAGCGCGGCCGCGCACTCGGCGGCGTTGCTGACGACCGCGGCATTGGGCTCCCCGGTCACGACGCACAGCACCTCGCGGGGACGCAGGACCTCGGCGGCACGCAGGATGTGGTCCAGGCTGCGCCGCGTCGCGTCGCGGTCCGCGGAGATCGAGAGCGACACCAGTTCGTAGCACGGCAGTTCGTGCTCGACCAGCAGCTTCGCGAGTTCCCGCGGCGGCAGTCCGTCGCGCTCGTGCGCCAGGACCGAGAGGAGGTCCAGGCCGATGAAGTCGTATCCGGCCGCGGCGGCGGCACGGATCTGCGCGGGCAGCGACGGCGCGAGGCCGTAGTAGGTCGAGTGGTTGAACGTGTTGAAGCTGAAGCGCATGAGGCCTCCGGGCAGGTGGCGCGGGCAAGCCGGAGGCCTGCGTACTCTTCCTGGCTATCATAGCCATGATTAAGCATCCATGTCGACGGCCGGAAGCCGAGCGCAGAGGGGGTCAGCGCGTCAGGAAGCAAGGAACGCGGCCAGGAAAGGCGGAGTGGCAGGACGGCATAAGAGGACGGGGGTGTGTGGAGGCGCCTCAGTGGGTCGGCGGGTCGGAGTCGATGGGCCGCGCGCCGTGGCCGCGCAGCGGGTACGCGTGCGCGCCCTCAAGGTGCCGCACCGCGAACCGGTAGGCGGCGCTGTCGTCGCCGTCCGCGATGAGGTCGATCAACTCCTGGTGCTCGCGAACGCCCAGCGCACGGATCTCGTCGCTCACGTCCGCCGCCGACTGCTCGGCCCAGGTCTGCTCCTGCCGCGCCCACAGCGTCTCGACCATGCCCAGCAGGACCTGCATGGTCTGGTTGCCGCAGCCGGCCACGATCGCCTCGTGGAACTCGCGGCTCAGCCTGATGTACGCCAGCGGGTCTCCGATCGCCGCCGCCATGCGTTCGTGCACCTCGCGCAGCCGCGGCAGCACCGCGGTCGTCCGGTCCGGCCGCTGGGTGCACAGCGCGACGCACACCGGTTCGAGGCGGCGCAGCGCCTGCGCCAGGTCGTCCAGAGTCACGTGCCGGGCGTGCATCACCATGCCGAACATGCGCGCGGCGTCCTGCGGCGTGGGGCTGTGGACCACCGAACCGCCGACCTTGCCGCGCCGGACGGTGATCAGCCCCTCGGTCTCCAGGATCCGGATCGCCTGGCGCAGCGTGGTGCGGCCGACGTCGAACTCGGCCATCAGCTCGTCCTGCTTGGGGATCACGTCGCCGTCGGCGAGTTCTCCGTCGAGGATCCGCCGGCGCAGCGCCGCCGCGACGACCTCGGCGATGGCGGCGTAGCGGATCGGGCCCGAGTCGCTGCTGCGTGCGTCGGTGCGGACCGTGGCGGACGGAGAGGACATGTCCGCAATCCTATCCACCGCCCGGCCGCGGCCCCCTGCGTCACCCGCCTGACACGTGCCCGGATTCCTCCGGCCGCGACTGCGGCCCGGTGACGTGGATGTGCTGGGTGCCGTACTGCGTCGCGTGGACGACGCCGTTTCCCGAGGCCACGTTGATCATCTGAGCGCCGCCAGGGACCCGCGCCGCTTCCCGGTCCGGCAATCGGTCGCGTCCGCCTCGCGCATCAGCACGCGGTCGGCGGGATAGCGCACGACGCGAATGTGAAGACACCCCTAGACCCCGCGGGCGGGCGTCCCGGTACGGCGCGGGACGGCGCGGCGGTCAGATCAGCACTCTCGCGGGGGTGATGACCAGCGGCGCGGAGAACATCTCGCCGAACCGCTCGGGGGTGTCGAACATCGCCCCCATGCGCTCGATGTACTTGGCCAGGTACGCGGGCACAAGGTGCGCGGCCGGCACTTCCGCGTCGTGCCGCGCGGTCCCCTCGATGCGCACGATGTTGCGGCCGATGTCGGTGACGTCCAGCGTCAGGCTCACGCGCGGGTTCGCGGCGAGGTTGCGGAGCTTCGCCTTGCCCGGACGGCTGTAGACCAGGATCGTCTCGTCGTCGCGCAACAGGAACCACACCGGCACACTCACCGGCTGCCCGTCCGGCCGGACGCTCGTCAGCCACGCGATGAGGTTCCGGGCGAGTCGGGACTCGACCCGCTCGCGGTCGGGCGCATCGAGGTGCGAGGTGATTCTCATGGGGCCCTCTCCGCGGCGTCGGTGATCTTGCCGGGATCGTACATGCCGTCCTCCCGTGCGCCAGGGCTGCGGAAGCCCGGGCGCGGCGCCCGCCGCGGGGCACGACACAAAGAGTTCATACCGGTGCATCAACTACCGCGGTGACCAGGCTTGTTCGCGGCGCACGCGACTTCTAGGCTCCTGCGGGTACGCATCTGCTCCCGGAGCCAAGCCGGCCGGGCAGGGCGGGCCACAACGGCAAGGAGCACCATGCAACCGCTGTGCAGCCGCAGGCACATCGACCTCGGGCGCGTCCACAGCGCGGGCTGTCGCATCAGCTGACGCCGCGACCCGGTCGGACGCCGCCGTGCGTCCACCGCGCCGTTTCGCCGGTGCCCTGCCCGGCACCCGACTCTGTTCCTGCCTCCAGCACGCCGCCGCACATTCCGGCCTGCCGCGCGCCCCGATCGCGCGGCCCGGCGGCGTCGCGTGCTGCCTTGACGCCCTCAGGAGAACCCCGTGCCCGCATCGCGCCGCACCGCCGGCCGCACCGTCGCAATCCCCGGCCGGACCGGTGCCGCCGTCCGCCGTCCCGGCAGCCGCATCCGCCGCCCTGCCCTTCTTCCCGCCGCCGCGGTCGCACTCGCCCTGACCGCGTCCGCGTGCTCGGGGACGGACGGGACCACGGCGACCGCCGCGGACGCGGGTCCGCCGCGCGCGGGCGGCACCCTGACGCTTGCCCTCGCCGTCGACCCGACCTGCCTCGACCCCCAGCAGTACGGCCTCAACGCGAGCCTCAACGTGGGCCGTCAGCTCGTCGACTCGCTGACCGACCAGGACCCGGCGACCGGCGAGATCAAACCGTGGCTCGCGCAGTCCTGGGAGGTGAACCCCGAGGCCACGCAGTTCACGTTCCACCTGCGGCCCGGCGTGACGTTCAGCGACGGGACACCGGTCGACGCGACCGCGGTCAAGGCGAACCTCGACGGGGTGGTGGCCCTCGGCGCCAAGGCCCAGATCGCGGGCGTCTACCTCACCGGCTACACCGGGTCCACCGTCGTCGACCCGACCACCGTGCGGGTCGAATTCGGCACGCCCAGCGCGCAGTTCCTCCAGGCCACCTCGACCGTGTCGCTCGGTCTGCTGGCACCGGCGACGCTCGCCCGGTCCGCCGACGAACGGTGCCAGGGGGCGCTGGTGGGCTCCGGGCCGTTCGTCTTCGGCTCGTACAAACAGAACCAGAGCGTCGAGATCACCCGGCGTGCCGGGTACAACTGGGGTTCGTCGCTCTGGCACAAGGAAGGGGAGGCCTACCTCGACAAGGTCGTCTACAAGATCATCCCCGAGTCGGGGGTACGCGCCGGCGCGCTGGAGTCCGGCCAGGTGGACGCGATCAGCGACATCCAGCCGCAGGACGAGGGACGCTTCGAGGGCGGCGCGTACACCGTCGTCACGCGCCCCAACCCCGGTGTCGTCTTCGGTCTGTTCCCCAACGTCGTGCGCCCCGGCCTCGACGACGACGCGGTGCGACATGCCGTGCAAAAGGCGGTCGACCGCCCCGAGTTGACGCAGACCGTGTTGAGCCCGCGGTACAAACCGGCCACGAGTCCGCTCGCCGCGGTCACGCCGGACTACGTCGACCAGGGCGCGGCACTCGGGTACGACCCCGAAGGCGCCAAGCGGATCCTGGACGCCGCCGGGTGGCTGCCGGGATCGGACGGCATCCGCGCCAAGAACGGCCGCAAACTCAGCTTCGACGTGGTCTTCGCACCGGCCTTCAATGCCAGTCAGTCCGTCCTCGAACTCGTCCAGCAGCAACTGAAGAAGGTCGGGGTCGACCTGCGCCTTCGCAAGCTGACCCCGGGGGAGACCAACACCGTCCTGGCCGGCGGCGACTTCGACTTCAGCTACCTGAACCTGACCCGGTCCGACCCGGACGTGCTCCGCGTGCTGTTCTCGACCAAGAGCGCCAACCGCGGCCACCTGCCCGTCGGCCCTCTCGACACCGCTCTGGACCAGCAGTCCCGCCTCAACGACCAGGGGCCCCGGTACGGGCAGGTCGCCGAGGCACAGCGGGTGATCGTCGAACGCGGTTACGTCATACCGCTGTTCGAACTCGCGCAGGTGCACGGCCTCGCCGCGAAGGTGCAGGGAGTCACCCTCGACGCGTCCTCGCGGCTGAGCCTGCACGACGCCTGGCTGAAGGGCTGACGGGCGCATGGCGCGCTACCTCGTCCGCCGGCTCCTCCAGGCGCTGTTCGTGCTGTGGGCAGCGTTCACGCTGTCCTACTTCGTGCTCTTCGCACTCCCCAGCGACCCGGTCGGCATCAAGCTCGGCGGGATCGACTCGACCGCGACACCCGAGGAAATCGCGGCCGTACGCGACGAGTACGGCATCGGCGACCCCGTTCTGCTCCAGTACGTGAAGGCCCTGCGCAACGCCGTGACCGGCGACTTCGGCCACTCGGTCCAGACCGGTGGCGAGGTGCGCGGCATGATCGCCGACGCGCTCCCCGAAACACTCGAACTCACCGGCTTGGCCCTGCTCCTGACCCTGGTGTTCGGCGTCGGCCTGGCCCTCGCGGCGACGTACGCCCGCACTCGGCGGCTGCGGCAATTCCTGCTCTCCCTGCCGGCGTTGGGCATATCGATGCCGGTCTTCTGGGTGGGGCTGCTGCTCATCCAGGTGGTGTCGTTCCAGTGGCGGGCGCTGCCCGCGCTGGGCAACGAAGGGTTCGACAGCCTCATCCTGCCCGCGATCACCATGGCCCTGCCCGCGTCCGCGTTCATCGCCCAGATCCTCGCGAAGAGCATGACCACCGCACTCGCGTCTCCCTACATCGACACCGCGCGGGCGAAGGGCGCGAGCCGCGCCCGCATCCACATCCACCACGCGCTGCGCAACGCCGCGCTGCCCGCACTGACCGTGTTCGGCGTGCTCGCGGGGAACCTGCTCACCGAATCGGTGGTGGTCGAGACGGTGTTCTCGCGGGCCGGCCTCGGCCGGGTGACCGCCTTTGCGGTCGACACCCAGGACGTGCCGGTCGTGCAGGGCGTCGTGGTGTTGTCCGCCCTGGTCTTCGTGCTGGTCAGCCTGCTCGTCGACCTGCTGTATCCGCTGCTGGACCCGCGCATCGCCACCGTGCCCGCGCGACGGGTCTGAGGGAGGAACCCATGTCGGAAACCCTCGACCCGCCGCGCACCGCAGAAGCGGCCGACGGTGACGGTGCGCACGGCGCCACCCCTGCGGACCGATCCGGAACCGAGAGAACCGCCGCCGCCGCGACGACCGATCAGCCGTGGCCTGCCCGCGGGAAGGACGCCGTCGTACCGCCGCGGTCCGCCCGTCTTCGCGGGCGGGCCCGCGGGTTCGGGACCTTCCTGCGGCACCGGCCCGGGCTCGCGGTGTCCCTCGTGTTCGTCGCCTTCGTGCTGCTCGCCGCGGTGGCTCCCGGCATCGTCGCCCCCGGCGACCCGCTGACCGGCGAACCCGCCGACAAACTGCAAGGCCCGGGCGCGGAACACCTGTTCGGTACCGACCAGCTCGGCCGGGACGTGTTCACGCGCCTCGTCCACGGCACGTCCCTGTCGCTGCGCGCCACCGCGCTGGCGGTGGTCGTCGCCCTGGTGCTCGGCACGTCCCTCGGCCTCGCCGCCGGCTTCGTCGGCGGAGTCGTCGACGACGCCGTGATGCGTCTCGTGGACGTGCTCCAGGCCATCCCGCGGCTCCTGCTCTCGCTCGCCGTCATCACCGCGCTCGGCTTCGGCACCACCAAGGTCGCCTTCGCGGTCGGGCTGGCCAGCGCCGCGGGGTTCGCGCGCGTGATGCGCGCGGAAGTGCTCCGCGTACGGTCCGCCGGCTACGTGGAGGCGGCGCACGCCTGCGGGGTGCGCCCCACGGGCGTGCTGCTGCGGCATATCCTGCCCAACTCCTGGGGGCCCGTCCTCGTGATGGCCGCCCTCGAATTCGGTGTCGCCATCCTCGCCGTGTCGTCCCTCAGCTTCCTCGGCTTCGGCGCCACCCCGCCGACCCCCGAATGGGGATCCCTGGTCTCCGAGGGCCGCAACTACGTCGCCACCGCCTGGTGGCTCACCGCCTTCCCCGGCCTGGTGATCGCCGCGACGGTACTCGCCGCCAACCGCATCTCCCGGGCCCTCGACACCGAACGAGGAGACGACCGATGACGCTGCTGGAGATCAGCGGACTCGAAGTCGCTTACCAGGGACGTCACTCCGCGCCGCGAACCGTTGTGCACGGCGTGGACATGACCGTCGGTCCGGGTGAAGTCGTGGCAGTGGTGGGGGAGTCCGGGTCCGGCAAGAGCACCACCGCACACGCCGTACTCGGCCTGCTGCCGGGGACCGGGCGGGTCACCGGCGGACGGGTGCTGTTCGAGGGGCGTGACCTCCTGACGCTCCGCGAGCGAGACATGCGCGAAGTCCGGGGCGCGGGAATCGGGTTCGTTCCGCAGGACCCGGCCGTGTCGCTCAACCCGGTGCGCCGGGTCGGGGACCAGGTCGCCGAGGCGCTGCTCGTGCACAAGGCCGCGGACGCTCGGACCGCCCGCGCCCACGCGGTACGCCTCCTCGGCGAAGCGGGCCTGCCCGCTCCGGACATCCGCGCCCGGCAGTACCCGCATGAACTGTCCGGCGGAATGCGGCAGCGGGTGCTCATCGCGATCGCCCTCGCGTGCCGCCCCCGGCTGGTGGTCGCCGACGAGCCCACCAGCGCACTCGACGTGACCGTGCAGAAGGGGATCCTCGACCACCTCGGCACGCTCACGCGCGAACACGGCATCGCCGTCCTGCTGATCACCCACGACCTGGGGCTGGCGGCCGACCGGGCGCAGCGGGTCGTGGTCATGTCCCAGGGACGAGTCGTCGAGTCGGGCCCCGCCGACCAGGTGCTGCGGCGACCCGAACACCCTTACACCCAGACGCTCGTCGCCGCGGCCCCGGGCCTCGACGACGGCCTCGGCCCCGAGCCGCCGACCGAATCCGGCGCCGCGGACCGCCGCATCGTCGCCGTCCAAGGCCTCGGCAAGGACTACCCGCTGCCGGACGGTTCGACCCTGCGGGCCGTCGACGACGTCGGGTTCCACATCGACAGGGGCGAGACGTACGCGCTGGTCGGCGAGTCGGGATCGGGCAAGTCGACCACCGCCAGGCTCGTCCTCGGGCTGGAGAGCGCGACCCGGGGCAGGGCCGAGGTGGCCGGCGCCGACGTCACCCGCCTCGCCCGGAGCCGCGCGGGCCGCGCCGAACTCCGCCGCCTGCGCCGCCGCATGCAGGTCGTGCACCAGAACCCGTACGCATCGCTCGACCCGCGGCTGACCGTCGCGCAGATCGTCACCGAACCCCTGCGGGCGTTCGGCATCGGCGACCGCGCGGCCCGCCGGGACCGCGCCGCCACGCTCATGGACCAGGTCGCCTTGGCCCCCGACGTCCTCGACCGCCGCCCGGCCGAACTGTCCGGCGGCATGCGTCAACGCGTCGCGATCGCCCGCGCCCTCGCGCCCGGCCCGGACCTGCTCGTCTGCGACGAACCGACCTCCGCGCTCGACGTGTCCGTGCAGGCGCAACTGCTCGAACTGCTCACCGACATCCAGCACGAGCTGGGGCTCGCCCTGCTGTTCATCTCGCACGACCTGGCTGTGGTGCGCCGGGTGGCGCATCGGGTCGGGGTGATGCGGCAGGGCCGCCTCGTCGAGTCCGGGACCGCGGACGAGGTCCTGCGCTCGCCGCGGCACGCGTACACGCGGGACCTCATCGCCGCGGTGCCCGGCGGGGCCCGAACCGCGCTGCGGCCCCGAACCTGAGCCAGGGTCCGCATCGGATCCCCGCCACCTGCCACCCGCCGCACCGCGGTCCGCCCTGCGGTCGTTCCCCGTCTTTCGCCCCGCGCCGACCGGAGACACCATGAAATTCGCGGTCTTCACCCTTGTCGCCAACCTCCCCAACCCCGTCACCGGAGAAGTGCTCTCGCCGTACGACCGGCTCCGCGACGTCGTGGACGCCGCCGTGCTGACCGAGGAACTCGGCTTCGACGCCTACGGCGTGGGGGAACGCCACGGCGCGCCCTTCCTCTCCTCCTCGCCGGCCGTGCTCCTGGCCGCGGTGGCCGAGCGGACCTCCCGCGTCAGGCTCCTGACCACCCTCACGGTCATCAGCGTCCTCGACCCCGTGCGGGTGGCCGAGGAGTACGCGACCCTCGACCAGCTCTCCGCAGGCCGCCTCGAACTCATGGTCGGCAAGGGCAACGACCCCCGGCACTTCCCGCTCTTCGGTCTGGAGGAGGAGCGGCAATGGGAGTACCAGGAGGAGAAGTTCGAGCTGCTGCGCCGCCTCTGGCACGAGGAGGACGTGACCTGGTCCGGTCGCTTCCGGCCGCCGCTGGCCGAAGTGACGACCCAGCCCCGGCCGTTCCGCGCCCGGCCGCACATCTGGCACGGCAGTGCCACCAGCACCGAGTCGACGGAACTGGCCGCGAAGTGGGGCGACCCGCTGTTCACCGCGAACGGGTTCCACCCGATGGCGAAGTACGCCGCCCTGATCGACCACTACCGCGAGCGCTGGGAGGCGTACGGCCACGATCCCCGCGACGCCGTCGTCGGCTCGGGGGCGGGCGGC
Organism: Streptodolium elevatio; assembly: GCF_040649515.1. Lineage (GTDB taxonomy): Bacteria > Actinomycetota > Actinomycetes > Streptomycetales > Streptomycetaceae > Yinghuangia > Yinghuangia elevatio. Next base: position 8,610 of record NZ_JBEZFP010000167.1, on the reverse strand, counting down.
TGCTACGTGGCGCGGACCTCGCAGGAGGCCAGGCAGCGCTTCCAGCCGTACTGGGACGCCTTCTCGCGGACCGCCGCCGCGCAGCACAACCACTCGCCGTTCGCCTCGCTGGAGGACACGATCGAACGCGGGCCCGCGCTGGTCGGGAGCCCGGCTCAGATCGTCGACAAGATCGGCCGCTACCACGAGGCGTACGGCCACCAGGTCCAGGCGCTCGGCGTGGAGGGCCTGGCGGCCGACGAGCGCCGCGGCGTCCTGGAGCTGTTCGCCTCGGACGTCGTGCCGCACGTCGCGGCCCGGCTGCCTTCCGCGGTCTGGTGCTGAGACCCCGTCGTGGCGGCGCCTGAGGCGCGCAGGCGGCAGGGAAACACCCGTGGGGCCCGGACCGACTCCGGTCCGGGCCCCACGGGCGTCGACCACGGGTGGCCGTTGCCGCCGCCGGGCGGCCCCGCGCGGTCAGCCGGTCGAGGCACGGCCCGCCACGTGCGCGGAGAAGGCGTCGACCAGCTCGTACAGCGGCGCCAGGCCCTCCGGGCCGAGCCGGTGGCCGGTGCCGCCGTCCCCTTCCCCGTTCCCGTCGCCGGGATGGACGTACGACTCGTGGACGAACCAGCCCTGCGAAACGTGCGTCGCGCCCAGTGACGTGAGCACGGGCCGCAGCGCGTAGTCGAGTGCGAGGACGTGCGCGGGGGTGCCGCCGGTCAGCACCGGCAGGACGGCCTTGCCGCGCAGCGCGAACTGCGGCAGGACGTCGAGGAAAGCCTTGAGCACGCCGCTGTAGGCGGCCTTGTAGACGGGGCTGGCGACCACCACCGCATCGGCCTTGTCGACCAGTGCGAGCGCGTCGCGGATCGCCGGATCGGCGAAGTCGGCGTGCAGCAATGCCTGCGGCGGGAGGTCGCGTACGGCCAGACGGTCGACGCGGTGGCCGGCTTCGGCAAGGCGGTCGGCGACGTGTGCGGCGACGATGCCGGTGCGCGACACGCGCGACGGCGAACCCCACAAGGTGAGGACGGATGGCATGACGGGACTCCGAACGGAAGGGGCGGGACGACGCACGGGTGGCGTCGGGCGTCGGTGAGGGCTCTGCCGGCGGTGTGAGACGGCGTCAGCGAGGGCGACACGCGGCACTGACGGCGTGCCCGAAGTCGAGGTAGCGGCGGCCGGACAGGAACGGTTCGTACGTCATCACGCCTCCCGCCCTTCGATGGTCCCGACTGACCCATCGTCGTCCGCAGTTGTGACAGCGACATGAACCGACCGTGAAACAAGGCGAGTTCGCCACCCAGGCAGCCTGGGGGCGATACGCCGTCCGGGGCCCCTCGGCGTTGACAGCGCGGCGCCGGGTTTCGTAGCGTCCGTTACGTGAGTACGGACCTGCGCCTGGTGTCCTGCCGCCACATCGACTACTGCCGAGTGGCCGGCACCTGCTGTCCGCGCGTCTGAGGCCGCTTGACGCTCCGCCGGACGCTTCCCGCACCGGCGCCTGCCCCGCGTCTCACGGTCATGCCGCCGTAGGCACGTCCTTGTAGGCACGTCCTGGTACCACGTTCTTCCAGGCACAGCCTTTGGAGCCACGGCCCGACCGGCACAGCCCTGCGGTCGTGGCCGTGCGGCGGTGCGCGGAATCCCCCCCACTCTCAGTACGCATTCGAGCGGCGCCGCGCCGACCGCCGCGCCCGTATCCGGGAGACCCCGATGGCCCACCCCCGTCCGTTCTCCGTCGCCGTCATCGGTGCGGGCCCCGGCGGCACCTCGCTGATCGAACGCCTGGTCGCCAACGCCGCCGAGCTGTTGCCGCGGCATCCCTTGCACCTGCACGTCGTCGACCCCCATCCACCCGGCGCCGGCCGCGTCTGGCGGCGCGAGCAGTCACCGCTCCTGTGGGCGAACTCCCTGGCCTCGGACATCACTTTGTTCACCGACGAGGCCGCGACATGCGAAGGACCGATAGCGCCTGGTCCCTCCCTGTGGGAGTGGGGGCGCGACCGGGCTGCCGAGATCCGCGAAGGGCGTACCCAACCGGCGCTTGCGCCGTACGCGGACGAACTGTCCCGGCTGACGCCTGTCTCGTTTCCGAGCCGACCGCTGCTGAGCGCCTACCTCGCCTGGGTGTTCCGGGCCACGGCGGCATCCGCGCCGCCGAACGTCCGCATCATCGTGCACCGGGACCGCGCCGTCGACCTCACGGACGGACCGTTCGGCCGCCAGCAACTCGAACTCGCCGGGGGCACCGGGATCGTCGCCGACGCCGTCGTGCTCGCGCAGGGCCACCTCGACCATGAGCCGGACCCGTCGGAGCGGGAACTCGTCGGCTACGCACGCGAGAACGGCCTGACCTATCTGCCGCGCGGCTACGCCGCCGACCAGGACCTCGGGGTCCTGGCCCCAGGTGAGCCGGTGATCGTGCGCGGCCTTGGCCTCGCCTTCGTCGACCTGATGGTCCGCGTCAGCTCGGGGCGCGGTGGACGGTTCGGGCGCGGCGCCGAGGGCGTGCCGACCTACCATCCCTCGGGCAACGAACCGGTGCTGTACGTCGGTTCGCGACGCGGCGTGCCCTATCGCGCCAAGACCGGGTACGAACTGACGGGGGACCGCCATGTGCCCCGGTTCCTCGCCGTCGAGACCTTCGACGACCGCCCCGGGCCCCGGGCGCTGGAATGGCATCGCGACATTCGCCCCGCACTCGACCGGGAGATGCTGTGGGCTTACTACCAACGCCTGTTCACCGCCCACCGGGACCGCACCACCGCCGATTGGGCCGACGTCGCCGAACCGCTGGCCGAAGCACTCGCCGACGGCGATCATGCGCCGTTGGTCAACGCGACCGTGCCGGCCCCGGACGACCGCCTCGACCTCGGACTCCTCGACCGCCCTTTGGCAGGAAGGCGGTTCGCCGACGCGACGGAGCTGCAGGAGGCCTTGCTCACCCACATGGCGGCTGATCTGGCCCGGCGCTCGGACCCCCGGTTCAGTGCCGATCTGGCGGTCATCCACGCCCTGCTGGCCGCATACGGCGTCATCGCCCGGCTGTTGGCCGCAGGCCGTATCTCCGACAGCGCGCAGTTGCACGAACTTCCGAAATTCCACAACTACTTCAGCTACATCGCGAGCGGTCCGCCCGGGCCGCGCCTCGCGGAGATGGCCGCCTTGGCCGAAGCGGGCGTCATCCGCTTCCTCGGCCCGGACACGGCGGTGGCCGCCCGTGACGGCGCGTTCGTCGCGCACAGCCCGGCGGTTCCCGGCGTGGTGCGCGCCCGGGCCCTCGTCGAGGCCAGGCTTCCGGAGCCGGCGTTGGCGCGCACCCTGGACCCGCTGCTGCGCAGGCTGTACGCCCGCGGGGCGGTATCCGAGGAACTGCTCGCCGGGGCGCCCACCGGCAAGGTGCGGACCGAGGCCGGCACGCACCGCCTGGTCGACTCCGACGGGATAGTGCACAACGCGCGGTTCGCGACAGGGCACGGGGTCGCGGGCGGTGTCGCCGTGGGCGGATTCGCCCGGCCGCGGTTCGACGCGCCGACGTTCCGCGTCAACGACAGCCTGGCACGCGACGTGCTGCGCGGTCTGGCGGCCTCGGCCCCCACCCCCGTCGCGGCGCCGACCGAACGCCTCACCGCATGACCACCACGACCGCATCACGAGCGCTTTTTTCACGACCGGACCACGACCGGACCACGACCGATTCGCGACCGAAGGAGTCAGAATGACCACCGCAGCCGTCTTCGCAAGCCCTGTCGACACCGAGGTGTTCGGCGCCTACCAGGCCCGGCACCCTTCCCCGCGTGACGGGGTCGAACGGCCCTTCTATCCCTTCCAGGACCGCATCGGCGCACCGGGATCGTCGCCGTACCCCGCCGAGCCGGGCCGGTACCACCTGTATGTCTCGTACGGTTGCCCGTGGGCGCAGATCGTATCCGTCGTCCGGGCCGCGAAGGACCTGGAGGAGGTCGTCACCGCCTCCTACGTGGACGAGGAACGCGACGGCCGGGGCTGGGCGTTCCGCGAGCGCTTCGGCCCCGACCCGGTCAACGGCTTCGCGCTGCTGCGGGACGCGTACGAACTCACCGAGCCCGGGTACGACGGGCACATCTCGGTGCCGACCCTCTGGGACCGCGCCACGACCCGGGTGGTGAGCAACGACTTCCCGGTCATCCCCGTGGATCTGGCGACGCGGTTCGACGCCTGGGGCGACGCGTCGGTCGACCTCTACCCGGAGCACTTGCGCGGCGAGATCGACGCGTACGACAGCCGGATCACCGCCGAGGTGAAGGCCGGTGGCCTGGTCGACGGCGTGAACGCGCTCGACGCCCACGAGGCGCAACTCGCCGAGTCGGCGTTCGTGCACGGCGAGACGCTGACGCTCTCGGACATCCGGCTGTGGGTGAAGCTGATCCGCTTCGAGGTCGGCTACCACGCCGCGATCGAGCGCGACGGGCGCGGGTTGCCCGACTATCCGAACCTGTGGGCCTACACCCGCCGCCTGTACGAGCGGCCGGAGTTCGCGGGCACCACGCGCCCGGAGGTCCTGCGCGCGCAGCGGGACAGGATCCTGGGAGAGAAGCCGCCGGGGGCGGTCCACGAGGCCGCGGTACGGCGAGACGAGGAGTGGGCGGAGGGCTGAGCGGGGGACCGGGCCGGGGACGGCCGACAGGCCGGTAGAGCGGCCGAGGACCCGCGCGGTCAGTGCTCCTCGGAGTCGTCGGCCGGGTCGGCCGTGTCCGCCAGCGCCCGCGCGAACGCCGCCACGCGCGCCGACGGCCCCGAGCCGTTCCGCGGCCAGGTGAGCGCCAGCGCGGACATCGGCAGGCCCGTCACCGGCACGAAGGCCAGCGAGCGCCGTGCGTGGTACTCGGCGGTCGGCTCGCACAGCAGCATCGCGCCGCGGCCGACCGCCGCGCCGGCCAGGCCCTCCTGAAGCGTGCGCACCGCGGGACCGCGCGGGATCGCCCTTCCCTCCGGAGTGCGTTCGGGGGCGTTCGCGCGCCGCCAGTAGTCCGGGGCCGGACCGGCGACGGTGATGAGATCGCAGGCCGCGAGATCCTCGGCGGTGATCTCGGCGCGGTCCGCGTACGGGTGCCGCACCGACACCGCGAGCGTCTGGCGGCGGCGCGAGAACACCGGTCCGACGGCCACGTCCGGCTCCTCGGCCGGAAGCAGGACGATCGCCGCGTCGACCTCGCCGCGCCGCAGCGGCCCGAAGGGGTCGTTGAACGGCACCTCGCCGACCTCCGCGGCGCTGCCCGGATGCCGGCTCTCGAATGCGGCGATCGCGTCCATGAGCTGGTCGTTGGCGCTGCCCTGGAAACCGAGGCGCAGTGTGCCCGCCACGTCCCCGGCCGCCGCGCGCGTGTCGTCGACGGCGGTACGCAGCGCCGCGTACGCCGGGGTCAGCGACGCGTGGAAGCGCGCACCCAGCGGGGTCAGGCGCACCCGGCGGCTCGTACGCTCCACGAGGCGTGCGCCGACCCGGTGCTCCAGCGCGCGCAGCAACTGGCTGACGCGGCTCTGCGACACGTACAGCCGGTCTCCGGTCCGGCCGAAGTGCAGTTCCTCGGCGAGGACGAGAAAGGCCTCGATCTCCCGGATCTCGATCCCGCCCGCCATGCCGCTCCACTCTCCCGATGCGGCGCCCCTGGCGCCCGCCTCGGGTCGCTCCGCCCCGTTCCGTCGCGCGGCCCGCCGCGATCGATGAGCCACGCTCATGGAAAGCATGAGAGATCTCCCGTTGTTCCCCGGGGACCGGGACGGTTGCCTGGCGGCATGGCTCTTGTCGATCAAGTCGATCACTCCGCGCGCGGCGGCTGGCCGGCCGTCGCCGTCGTCGCGGCCGGGACTTTCACCGTCGTCACGTCCGAGATGTTGCCCGTCGGCCTGCTCACCCCTCTCGGTGAGTCACTGGCCGTCTCGGAGGGCACGGCCGGCCTGGCCCTCACGGTCACCGGACTGTCGGCGGCCGTCGCCGCGCCGGCGCTGGCGCCGGTGTTCGCCCGGCACGACCGGAGGAGGGCCCTCGTCCTCCTGATGGCGCTCGTCGGCCTGGGCAACCTGCTCAGCGCATGGGCGCCGAACTTCGCGGTGATGACCGCCGCGCGCCTGCTGGTCGGCATCGGGATGGGCGGCGTATGGGCGCTGGCCGCCGGGATCGCGGTACGCCTCGTGCCGCCGACCTCCGTCGGCGCGGCGACCTCGCTGGTGTTCAGCGGTATCGCGGTGGCTTCGGTGCTCGGCGTTCCGGCGGGCGCATATGTCGGCGAAATCCTCGGCTGGCGGGCGGCCTTCGTGGCGGCCGGCGGTCTCGGCCTCGGCTTGGCCGTCGCCCTGGCCGCGGCGCTCCCGGCGCTGCCGGCGGACGCCGCGCGCCCTCGTCTCGCCGAACCCCTTGCGGACGCCCGCGTGCGGGTCGCGCTGGTGGTGGTGGCGCTGTTGGTGACCGGGCACTTCGCCGCATACACGTATGTGCGCCCGGTCCTGGAGGACGTCTCCGGGATCAGGGCGGCCCTGGTCGGGGCGCTGCTCCTGGGGTACGGCATCGCGGGCGTGGCGGGCAACTTCGCGGCGGGCTTCGGCGCGACCCGCTCGGCGCGCGGCACGCTGCTGCTCCTGTCCGCGCTGCTTGCCGCCACCGTGTTCCTCGTGCCTGCACTCGGCGACTCGGTGTGGGCCGCGGCGGCGCTGCTGGTGCTGTGGGGCGTTGCCTACGGCGGGGTGTCGGTTTCCGTGCAGACCTGGCTCCTGGCCGCCGTCCCCCGGGCACGCGAGGCGGCTTCGGCCCTTCTGGTCGGTGTCTTCAACACCGCGATAGCGCTGGGGGCATTTCTCGGCGGACGCGCCGCCGACGGTCTCGGTACCGCTTCGGTCATGTACCTCGGGGGCGCGCTGGCGTCTGCGGCGGCGCTTGTCCTGGCGGCGACGCGGCCCCGTGCGGAGCGGCCCCCGCGCCGTGAGCCGACCAGTTGAGCATGAGAACAGGCTTTTATGGCAAGGGAGTTGGACGTCCTCTGGGTGGATGTTCTCCGGTGTCCTCGTTATAACGAGACGGCTGCAACACGAAGGCTGTGACGGGACCGCAGTCGACTCAACGGAGGCAGTCGCCGCAACGGAGGGAAGGCAGCCATATGCGCCGCTACACCGGAACCCATGCCAGGGCCGCCGCCGGGATCGCCGTGGCGATTGCCACGACGGCGGCGGCTGTGCCGACCGCGTCAGCCGCCGTGCCGGCCGCATCGTCGGTGTCGTCCGGGGGAGGACCGTCCGCGTGTTCGTTCACCCGGACTCTGTGCCTGTTCGACGGCACGGGCTTCACGGGACAACGGCTGACGGTCAGTTCGCTGGTGCCCGGCGGCACCTGCGTGAGTCTTGTCGACCACGGCTGGGCCGGCCGCGTCCGTTCGGTCGCCAACACCCACACCTCGAGTGCGGCGATGTTCATGAACGACGACTGTGTGGGCGGCCCGTACCAGGTGCCCGGACGCTCGGGGATCGCCGACCTCGGCGGCTTCTCACCCGCGAGCGTCTGGGTCGCCGGATAGCGGCGGCCGGGCCCGGGCGGTGGTGCGCCACGAACCCGGGTGACCCGCGGCTATCGGCTGGGCTCGCGGGAAGCCCCGGCCTGCGCCGCGCGACGCGTCCGGCCGGGATGCTTGAGCGGCAGCGTCATGCTCTTCGCGTCGGGCGCCGACACGGCGTCCTCGACGGTCGGGAACGCGATCAGGAAATCCCGGAGCCCGGTCCTGGTCAGCAGGTGGTCCAGGTCCTCGGGTACGGCCGCGAGCCGCAGGGAGCCACCGGCCTCCAAGGCGCCGCGCCGGATGCCGATCAGAGCGCTCAGGCCGCAGGCGTCGCAGAACGTGACGCCGGACAGGTCGACCACCAGGTCCGGACGGCCCTCGGCGATCCGCGCGGCGGCTTCCGTCCGTAAGGCGTCCGCCGCGGCCTCGTCCAGCTCGCCCCGAGGGGCGAGCAGGCTCACCCGGCTCGGGACGGCCCGCGGCTCGCGCACGCGTCTCGGGTCGGTCATCAATACTCCTCTTGGATCCGCTTCATTGATCCGTTTCGTCGGTCTTGGTGCGTCGAGCCGGTTCGTTCGTGGTTCCGGCCGTGGTCAGTGGCGGCCGCGCGCCGAATCGGACGCCCCGCCGAACAGCCGGGCAACGGCACGGAACGGCAGTGTGACCACGGTTGCGATCGCTCCGCCGATCTTCCGGAAAACGTCTCCGATGGCTCTGAACATGTGATCCCTCCGATCGGGCCGGGACGATACGAAGCGGCGGCAGGATGCGCGCGTTCGAAATCCCGGATATGAAGTGGCTGCCCGGGGTCCGCCGAAGGAAACGGAGTCGGAAGGACCGTCCCGCGCGATTGAACTCCGGACGCCTTCGGTCCGTACGTGAAGAGGGAGCGGCCGACCGGCGCCGGCGGCTCCCAAGAGTGTCGGGGACCCGCTCACCGGCCTTGTCGCCGGCGGCGGCACCGGCCCCGCCGCGGGATTCCGGACCATGGGGAGACGCCGGTCGAGGCGTTGCGCAAGTTCCTGACCGGGGCAGGCTCGCGCGTGGCCGCCGCTTCGTGCCGGGCCCACGCGTCGAGGCCGCCCCCGGACAACGGCGTCCG
>NZ_JBEZFP010000166.1:0-19563 GCF_040649515.1 Streptodolium elevatio | reverse complement strand
GCACGGCTTCACCGCTTGACGGCTCGACGGATGCACGGCTTCACCGCTTGACGGCTCGACGGATGCACGGCTTCACCGCTTGACGGCTCGACGGATGCACGGCTTCACCGCTTGACGGCTCGACGGACCTTGACCATCGCCCCAGGGGAGAACGCACATGGGGGTACGGACGTTCGCGGAGGACCTGCTCGGGGCGGTGCTGGACACCCTCTCGCCGCTGACCGCCGCCGCCACCGACGAGGCGGCCTTGCGTCTTCTGCTCTTCGACCTCGGCTGGGTTCCGCCCGAAGGGCCCCTCGCCGCCGACTCGTTGGGACCGATCCGCGCGGTCGCCGAGCAGCTCGCCGAAGCCGCCGAAGCACTCGGGGAGTTCCTCGCCGACGGCGGCGACTGGGCGGCGCTGGTCCAACAGGTCGGCGACGTGGTCGCGGCCGTGAAAGGGCTGAGCGCCACGGACGGTACGGGGCTGCCCGCGCCGTTGAACCAGTCGGGGCTGTGGGCATCGCTCGCCGCCGAACTGCCCGGCTACCTCCTCACCGATCAGCTCCGCCGGGAGAAGCCGGCCCTGTTCGCGCTGCTGCTGCTCACCGGGGTGATCAGCCGGGAGCCGGTACAGCCGAGCCCGTACCGGATCCCGGGGGTCCAGGCCACCGAGGTGCACTGGGACCGCCTCGTCCTGCTGGTCGGCGACCCGCGGGAACTGGCGCACCGCGCCTACGGCTGGGGCGGGGGGTTGAACGCGTACAAGCTGCTGCGCGCGGTTCAGGACGTGGCGGCGGCCTTTGGCCTTCCCGCGGTCCGTGCCGTCCCCGAACTTGCCTTGTACGAGAAGTACTTCGGCCCGCCGCCGAGCCCGATGCCGACCCCGCCGCCTTTGGTGCTGCGGATGCCGCTGGCCGCCGTCGAGGGCCACGACGGCGACGCGGCCGCCTATGCCGAGACCGGTCTCATACTGCTCCCCGTCCCGCCCGAGCCCGGCACCGCCCCGAACGGCCTGCTGCTGGGCCCGTACGCGGCGGGCGCGGCCCGAGCCGTGTTCGAGCCGAGCGCGACCATCCGGGTCGAACTGACCGCCGAGGCGGACGCCTCCGGTGCGATCGGAGTGCTGCTGCGGCCCGGCTCCCTGGCACCGCACGCCGACGGGACGGCTGTCTCGGGCGAGTTCACGGTGGCCGTGGAGCACCGGCCTGCCCAGCCGCTCACCGTGCTCGGTGACCCGGCGACCGCGGGAGTGACCCTCGGGGGCTCCCGGGCGTGGCTCGCCGTGGAGACCGAGGGCGTCGAGGTGCGGGAGGTCGCCGTCGGCCTCGAAGTCCGTGCGCTGCGCGTCGTGTTGGACCCGGCGGCGCTGGACGGGCTGATCTCCTCCGTCACCGGCGGCCGGATCGTCGAGGTCGAGACCGACCTCGAACTGGTCTGGTCGAGCCGGACCGGGTTGACGTTGCGCGGCTCGGGGCGGATGGAGCGGACCTTCCCGCTGCACCTGGAACTGGGCCCGGTCCGGGTCGGCGACCTGACCGTACGCGGCGCGGCGGACGGTGACGGTCTGCGGCTGTCGGCCACCGTCGACCTGACCGCCGCCCTCGGACCCGTGAGCGCCACCGTCCAGCAGGTCGGCATCGCCCTGGCGCTCCACCACACTCCCGACGACGGCCTGCTGTTCGGACTGGACGCCGGATTCGACCTGGTCCCGCCGCTCGGCGCCGGGCTGGCCGTCTCCGCCGGGCCGGTGAACGGCGGCGGGCACCTCTACCTGGACCGCGACAAGGGCCGGTACGCCGGGGTCTTCCAACTCGGCCTGGGCGGCGTGGCCGCGCTGTCGTCCTGGCGGCTGCAGGGTGTGGCGATCCTCGACACCAAGGCGGTCGGCGGAGGTCCGGCGCCGGACTCTGCCGACGAGGGCTTCTTCTCCCTGTTGGTCGTCGCCTCGTACGAGTGGTCGCCGGGCATCGCGCTCGGCTGGGGCATCTTCCTCAACGGCGTCGGGGTGGTGGTCGGCCACAACCGGCGCACCGATGTGGAGGAACTTCGCGGCGCCACCAGGACCGGGGCTCTGGACGCGCTGCTCTTCCCGGCCGACCCGGTCGGCGACGCCCCGGCGGTGATCGGCACCCTGGGGCGGCTCCTCCCGCCCGCACCGGGTAGCACCGTGCTCGGCGTGATGGCCCGGGGCGAGATGCTCGGGAAACTGATCACCGCCAAGCTGGCCGTGCTGATCCAACTGCCCACCCCTGTCAGGGTGGTGGTGCTGGGGCAACTGATCGTCGACCTCGAGCAGATCGGGCGGCTGCGCCTGGACGTCGTCGGAGTGCTGGACTTCGACCGGGGCGAATTCTCGCTGGACGGCAGCCTGATCGACTCCAAGCTCCTGGGCCGGACGATCACCGGGGACATGGCGCTGCGGGCGCGCTGGCAGGGAGAGGCCTCGTTCGCGTTGTCGCTCGGCGGGTTCCACCCCGCCTTCCGGCCTCCCGTCGGCTTCCCGGCGCTGCGGCGGCTGACCATCGCGCTGTCCGACAACGGGAATTCCCGGATCAGCGCGTACCTCGCGATCACCAGCAACAGCGTGCAGTTCGGCGGTTCGATCGACCTGCGCATCACGTTCTGGAAGATTGACATCGAGGGTCATGCCCATCTGGACGCGCTGATGCGCTTCGACCCGCTGTGGTTCACCGCCGAACTGGGCGCGCGGGTCACGGTGAAGGTCTTCGGCAAGACCCTGCTCGGGGTCGATCTGCTGGTCGGGGTCAGCGGCCCGCAGCCGTGGGGCTTCTGGGGGCGCGTCAAGCTCAAGCTGCTCTTCCTGGAGGTCGACAAGAGCTTCGACACGCGCAAGCGGGGCGCCGCGGCGCCGCCCGAACTGCCGTTCGTCCGAGCCGTCGACCGGCTGCGCGACGCGCTCGCCCTGCCCTCCGCGTGGGAGGCCACGGCCGGCGGCAACGGCGACCTGGCGGTGCTGCGTTCGCCCGAGCTGCCCGGACGACTGGTGCTGCGGCCCGACACCGTGCTGGGCATCCGGCAGAACGTGCTGCCCTTCGGGGTGGAGATCGAACGGCTGGGCGCGGCACGGGTCTCGGGGCCGAACCACTTCCGGATCCTGTCGTTCGGCTATGGCGACGGGCACGCCGGAACGGTCGGGGATCCCGTCCTGGACCGGTTCGCGCCGGGGCAGTTCCACGACCTGGGCGTGGACGAACTGCTCGACCAGCCCGGTTACCGGTGGCAGGAGACGGGACGACGGCTCGGCCTGCCGGGCGGCACCGACCTGCCCGCCGTCGGGCTCACGGTGAGCGCGGCGCTGGACGGTGACGGGGCGTACGACGCCTGGGTCGTCGACCACCCGGACGCACCGGGCAGGCCGCTGCCGGGCACGGCCGCGGCCGCCCCGGTGACCGGGTTCGCCGGGAACGGCCCGGCGGCCAACGCCAAGACCAGGGACAGCGGCCCGGCGCGCTTCGGCGGCGCGGGGCTCGGGCTGACCACGACCGGGAGCGGGGGACGCTGAGATGGCCGGGCTGAGGTTTCTGCCCTGGGTGCGCGACGGGGTGGTCCGCGCACTCGCCGACGAGGACCCGCTGAGCGGTGCACTGAGCCGGCAGCGCGGGGAGGTACGGCTCACCGTCGAGGTGGCGGCGAGCGGCGCGGACCCCGAGACGATCAGCGTGGGCACCGACGCGGCGGTGCACGGGCCCGGCGACGTCACCGCGCTGGACCCTCGGCAGGTGATCCGGTGCTTCCCCGAGCCGAACGCGCAGGGCGTGGACGTCTCGCTGTTCGCCGCGGTCGACTTCGACGCGCCCGAACTGCCCTGGCAGTTCACCCCCGCCCGACCGGACGCCCAAGGCAGGTTGCGCCCGTGGCTGGTGCTGGTCGTCGTCCCGGAGAACGCGCCCGGCGTCGAGTTCCGCACCCCGGCCGGGGCACTGCCCCGGCTGACCGCGCCGGTTGCCGAACTGCCCGACCTGGACGAGTCCTGGGCCTGGGCGCACGCCCAACTCCTGCTGGAGCACGACGCCGAGGACCCGGCGGACGTGATCGCCGGGCACCCGGAGCGGACGCTGTCGCGGCTGGTCTGCCCGCGTCGGCTGGAGCCCGGAGTCGGCTACCTGGCGGCAGTGGTGCCCGCGTTCGACGCGGGCTGTCGGGCGGGGCTCGGTCAACCCCCGTTGGAGGGGCGGGTGCTGCGACCGGCCTGGGGGACACCTTCGTCCCCGGACGCGTTCGGGGACTCGGGATCGGGATCGGGTGCGGAGTCCGAATCGGGATCGGAGTCCGAATCGGCCTCGGGAACGGGTTCGGGGTCGGGATCGGAGTCCGAATCGCAGTCTGGATCCGAGTCCGGGTCCGAGTCGGTGACGCTGCCGGTGCTCCACCACTGGCGGTTCGCCACCGGCGTGGGCGGCGACTTCGAGTCGCTGGTCCGTCGGCTCCGGGGCCGTCCCCTGCCGGAGTCCGTCGGGCTGCGCCGCGTCGACCTGAACACCGCCGGAAGCGGGCTGCCGGTCGGCGAACCGGGCGTGGACGGCGTCTCGGTGCTCGGCTTCGAAGGGGCGGTGGCCTCGCCGGCGATGCGGCGGACCGAGTGGGCCGCCGACCCGCAGGCCTCCTGGCAGGCCGTCATGGAAACCCTGCTGAGCAATCACGACGCGTGGCTGACACCGCCGGTGTACGGAATCGGGCACGCCCAGGAGGTACGGCTGCCCGAGGCCGGCGCGCCGCCGCAGTGGCTGCGCGAACTCAACCTCGACCCCCGCTACCGGGCCGCGGCCGCGCTGGGTACCGCCGTGGTGCAGCGGCATCAGGAGGACCTGGCCGCCGCGGCCTGGCAGCGGGCCGCCGAACTGGTGGACATCAACGCGCAATTGATGCAGGGGCAGCTGGCCCGGGACGCGGCGGCCGAGCTGTACGGCAAGCGGATCGACCCGGCGCGTCCGGGCCGTGCGTTCTCCGACGGGGAACTGCTCGCATTGACCCGGCCCGTGCACGAGGACGGATCGACCGCGGATGCGGACCTGAACGGCAATGCCGGGGTGGCGGCGACCACTTCGTCCTCGCTGCGCCGCCTCACCCGCCCCCGCGGGCCGCTTGCCCGCCGCCTGGACGCACCGCCCACCGCCGACCCGGCCGCCTGGCTGGCCGAGGGCCGCAGCGCGATCCCGGCCGCCGCCCTCCCGGACGGCGGGATGGGGTTCGGCGACGTCTCCAGGGAACCGCTGGACAACTACGGGCCCGACCGTCTCGGCAACCCGTCCGCGGCGTGGTCCTCGGTCGCAGCGACAACGGCGCGACCCGAGAAGGAACTTGGCAACGCCGGGCCCGCGGCGGAGCCCGACGGCGCCGGCGCCGCGCCGGAGTCCGACACCGCGCAGCCGGAGATAGGACCGCATCCCTCCACGCCGCCCAATGCTCTCGCCGGCGTCGCCGCCGACGAACCGATGACCGCGGTCGGCAGTTCCGGCGGAGACCTGCTCGACAACGACCGGTTCTTCCTCAGGTCCCAGGACGGACGGCTGTTCGAGCGCAGGCGGCTGGCCGGGACCTGGACGTGGCGGGACCACGGCCGGCCGAACGCGACGAGCCCGGTGATCACCTCGGCCACCGCGGTGCCGCCCGACCGCGTGTACGTCCGAACCGGCAACAATCTTCTGTGGGAGCGGAGTTGGGACGGCGACCGCTGGCGGTGGGTGGGCTGCGGAGCGCCGCCCGGTGGGCTGGCGAGCCGCCCGGTCGCCGCGGGGGGCAGCGTCTTCGTGCTCGGCGGTGACGGAGGCCTGCACGTCTTCGAAACCGCCACTCGCATCTGGCGTGCCCTCGGCAAGCCGGGCGAACTCGCCCCGTACGAGAAGCTGTTCGCCACGCCGCGGCCGATCGATGCCACGTCCATCCGGGTCGCGACCAGCCAGAACCGCCTGTTCGTGTGCAGTCGCCCCGACCCCTACGGCGCCCCGGTATGGTTCCCCGCCAACTCCACGCAGGTGCTGACGGGTTCGCCCAGCGCGGTGCACCGTCTGAACCGGTTCTTCTACCTGACCCCGGGCGGCAACCTGGGGCGGCAGGCAGGCGACGCGTGGGTCGACCACGGCCGCCCGCTGCCGGACCACCGCGTGGTCTCGGTCGGCATGGACAGCGTGGAGGTGTTCCAGGACGGCTCCCCGGGCGTGAACGTGCTGGTCTCCACACCGACCGGGCAACTGGAGGTGGCCTCCCTCGGCGAGTGGGACGAGGACCTGCCGGACGGGCGGTCCAGGGTGCGCTGGAGCTGGAGCCAGACGCGCTGGCAGCACCCGGCCGGGCTGGCCCCGCGCCGGATCGGCCCGGTCATCGGGGACAGCCACACCGGCGAGGAGACCTTCATGGTCACCGCCGACGGACGCCTCACGTGCCGGGTCGGCACCGACTGGCAGGACCATGGCGTGCCGCTGGACCCGCGCGGCAGCGGCCCGATGGAGTCCGCCGCGGTCACGCGCCCCGAACTGCTGCCGGGTACCGGCCTGTTCTCCTCGTTCCTGACCGCACACCTGCTGGGCCAGAGCAACCCGGACCGCAGCCGGCTGTGGATCGGCTCGGCGCACGACCCGGATCTGGAGGGCCGGCCGGACTCGCTCTCGCCGCCGCGCGAGGCACTGGCCCTGGACTTCCGGGCCCGCGCGCTGGGCGTGGCCGTCGGGCACGTCACCGGCGGGCTGCGTCCGGACCTGGTCGTCCTGACCATCCGTCAGCCCACGGCCGGCGCACCGTGCGTGGCCGAGTACCGGATCGGCCGAGCCCTGGACGAGGAGGGTGTGCCGACCGGCGGCTGGCTCGGCCCGTTCCGGCTGCCGGACCCGCTGCATCCGAACGCGCGCGGCGCCGATCTGACCCTGGCCGACCTGGACGGGGACGGCCGACTGGAGCTTGTCCTCGCGTACGGCGTCTCGGGTCCGGACCGGGACCGCAACCGGGTGTACTACCGGATCGGTTGGGGACTGGACGCCGACGGGCAGGCCGCCCGGGGCTGGACGGATTCCGTCCCGACGCCGTGGACCTTCTCCGCGATCGACGGCGTCGGCGTCGACGTGGTCGCCATGGGTGCGGAGCAGACTCCGCACCTGGTGGTGCTCGCGGACGGACAGGACGGCGCCGCCCGGGTCTGCCGGTACGGCGTAGGCCGCGGCGTCAACCGGCGCGGCCAGGTCGTCGGTGGCTGGCACGGCCCGTTCACGGTGGCGGACGGGTCGGCCGGACCGAGCGCCGCGACCGGCATGGCGGTCACCGACCTGACCGGTACGAGCGCCCCCGATCTGGTCGTCTACCGGATCACCGGGAGTGCCGCCGCCGGCCATACCGGGACCTTCCGGATCGGCTTCGACCTGGACGCCGGCACCGGGGTCGCACGATGGAGCGACCCGTACGAGCCGCATCGGATACCGCCGGGCGCCGAGGTGTCGGGCGCCGGCCTCGCGGTGGCCGAACTGCGCGCCGCGCTGGCCGAGTTGCGGGCGAAGACCGCCGCCAACTTCGCCGCGGCCGCGGCTCCGCACCAGGCGCACCTGTTGTCGGTGTTCGGATCGTCCCAGGACGACAGCCAGGACGAGGTGCAACTTGGCTCGGCGGCCGAGCGGATCCGGGCCCGGCTGGACCCGCAACAGACCATCCCGGCACGGGTGTTGGAATCGATCGAGGTCGGCGGCCGTCCGCTTGCCGGTGCGCTGGCGCTCGGCGCGGTCAGCAGGCCGAGCGCGACAGGCGGCGCGAGCACGGCAGGCAGCGCGAGCACGGCAAGCACGGCAAGCACGCCAGGTGAGGCAATCAGGGCAAGCGGGGCAGGAGCGCCAAGCAGGGACAGCGGGGACAGCCTGCGGCGCCTGCTCGCCGGGCTGACCTTCGACGTGCCGGCGTACGAACTGCTCCGCGGGCTCGCCCAGGAGCACGTCGCGCCCGGCCTGCCCGCCGTCGCACCCGAGACCATGACGGCGCTGGCCGCCAACGCCAGGTTCATCGAGGCGTTCATGGTCGGGCTCAACCACGAAACGAGCCGGGAGCTGCTGTGGCGGGAGTTCCCCGCCGACCCGAGGCAGACGTGGTTCCGGCAGTTCTGGGACGTGCGCAACGCACGTTCGGCGGACCGCCCGCTCACCGACCTGCCGCCGTTCTCCGACGACGTGTGGCGCAGCGGCTCCCTCGGCAGCCACTTGACCTCGGTCGGCGCGCCCGGAGAGGACGCGCTGATCCTGGTGGTGCGCGGTGAGGTGCTGCGGCGCTACCCCTCCACCGTGGTGACGATGCGTCAGGCCGTCTGGACCAGCGAGACCGGCCGCGACCCGGTCGGCCAGGACCTGCCTCCGATATTCAGCGGCTGGCTCTCCCCGGACCTCCTCCTGTTCGGCTTCCCGCTCACCGCCGCGGTGGCCCGCGGCGCGACCAGTCGGACCGCCGGGGACGCGGGCCGCTTCTTCGTGCTCCGCGAGCAGCCCACCGCGCCCAGGTTCGGCCTCGATCTCCCGCCCGAGGACTGGACGTCCGAACCGTTCGAGGGCACGCACTGGGACCAACTGCACTGGGGGCACCTCCCCGACGGGGCGCGCTTCCTGTCCCCGTACGCACCGGGACTGGGCCGCAACCCCGACGGAAGCCCGGCGGGGCGGAGGCTCGACGGCGCCGAGTACGGCCGCAACGCCGCCGACATGGCCCGTGTCGCGCTCCAGCGCCCCGTCCTGATCGCCCGTCACGCGAGTGACGTGCTGCCCGCCATGGAGGCCACCCGATGACCGGCACACCGCTGTCCGAGGCGGTGCCCAAGACCGCCTGGGGACTGTCCACCTGGTACCCGGTGGCGCTGCTCCCGGTGCGGCTGGAGACCCGGTTCTTCGGTACCGAGCTGCGGGTGCGGATCTACCCCGACCAGATCCACGTGGACTCCCACGAACCGGAACTGACCGTCGAGGAACGGGACTCCGGGCGCCGCTACTGGGAGCGGACCGGGCCGTCCGAACCGGAACCGGGTCCGGAGCAGGACCGGGAGGGGTGCGAGGCGGCCTGGGAGGACCTGGTCCGGGAGTACGGCGCCGCCAGAGCCGGGTGGATCGCCCGGGTGATGGAGCCCGAATTCCCCGGCGGCCCGTACCCTGAGCCGCTGGACCGGCCGGGCCGGTGGAGCAGGGCGCCGGTCGCCCGCGCGCTGCCGACCCGCTGGCACGCGGTCGCCCGCACCCGCAGCGGGCAGATGTTGTACGGCAGTTCCGCTCCGGTGGCGGCCGCCCCCGCCTTGGGCCCGGACCCGCGGTCGACGGAACCGCCGCCGCCGGAGGACGGTGCCCCGGTCCAACTCGGCATGCGCTGGCTGACCGACTTCGATGCCGCGCTGACGGCGGGGATGGCACTCACCCTGACCGTCCCCCCGGCCGATCCGGACCGGCCCACCGTCCCGGAGGAAGTGGAACTGCTGGTGGTCGTCGGCGTGGACGAGACCGCCCAGCCACAGGCCACCGCGACCCGGCTGGCCGAACTGCTGGAGGCGCACGCGGCCACCGACGGCCTGGGCTTCCTGCCGCCCGACACCCCGACCAACAACACCGAGACCGTCTCTTCCGGCCACGACCCGAACTCCCGGGCCACGATCCTGGCGGCCCGAGTGACCGACGGGCAGGGCACGCCCGCCGAGGACGCCGAGACGGCGGCCGCGCTGACCGCCTCCGCGTTCGGCCTGCCGCTGGGTCATCGGCCGGGCGACGCGCTGGCCGCGGTGCGCCGCCGCCCCGTCCGGGCCGGGGCGCCCACCGCGCTCGGCCGGGCCGCGCACGGCGAGTCCGCCGACCGCGCGCTGGGCCGCCCGGTCCGCCGCGCGCTGTGGCCGTCCGGCTTCGGCAGGCTGTTCCGGCACATGCTGCCCCTCGACCGGCTCCCGCACCCGGACGCCCTCGCCGAGCACTTCGTGCGGTACGTGCACCCCGAGGGGCCGCTGCCGACGCTGCGGATCGGCGCGCAGCCGTACGGCCTGCTGCCGGTCACCGCGCTGCGCGGCCGACAGAGCACGAGCCCCGACGAGGCCCGGGCGGTACAGGTGCTCACCGGGCTGACCGAGGTGTGGCTGCGTTCGCCGGTTCCCCGGATACGCCCCGGCAACGCGGAGCCGGACCGGCTGATGCTGGAGATCCTGGCCACCGACGCCCGCGTCCGCGAGGTGCGGGCCCGCAGCGTGCTCGGCAACGAGTACGTGAGCTGGCTGTGGCGGTTCACCCGCTCCTACCCGGAGGGTGACTGGCGCGCGCGACTGCTGCGCCCCGCGCGGGAGTTGCTGGCCTCACTCGGCCTGGCCGACCCGGAGGACCCCCGGCTGGCCCTGGTCACGTACGCCGACACCTCGTTCAGGCTCGGCACCGCGCTGGTCGGGGACGACCTCTCCTACCTGGCGGCACTCGCGGCGGTCGGGCTGCCCGCCGACCACCCGCCGCCGGAGGGCCCGCGACCGCTGCTGCACCGCCTGCTGCGGGCCTCGCTGATCGCCGAACACGACATCGCCGTCGGGCTGTTGGCGTCCTCGCCCGATGGGCCGCTGCCCGGGGCCGGGTGGCGGCCGGAGGCGGAACTCGTCGACATCTTCCCCGGCCGGACCACCCCCACGCTGCGTCGCCGGCTCGACCTGGCCGTGCCGGGAGCCGGGAAGACCGCCGGGGCGTACGTCGCCGACGCCGGAGCCGACGCCCGGCACAGTCAGGTCACCGCGCGGTTGGCCGAGTTCCGCGCGGTACTCGCCGAACTGCACCACGACTACGTCGCGGCCGAGCCGGAACAGCGCCGCCCCCGCGCCGATTTGGAACGACACGTCGCCGGGACGCTCGGTCTGTCCGCCCACCGGCTGGACGCCTGGATCACGTCGCTGGCGACCCGTCGGCTGGAGCAGCAGCGCCAGGCGCGCCCGGCCGAGTTGCCCGACGGCGTCCACCTGGGCGGCTACGGGTGGGTGCACGACCTGCGGCCGGACCCGCCGCAGACCTCGGTCGCGCCCCCCGAGGGCGTGCCCGCGGGGCAGTTGTACCCCGCGCCCGACCAGCAGGGCCATCTGCATGCGCCCTCGCTCGGGCAGGCCGCAACCGCCTCGGTGCTGCGCGGCGGTTGGCGTTCGCGCGGCGGTGGGGACGACAACCCGCTGGCCGTCGATCTCTCCTCGCGCCGGGTCCGGCTGGCCCAGGAACTGCTGGACGGTGTCCGCGACGGCCAACGGCTGGGCCTGCTGCTCGGCCGCCGCTTCGAGCGCGGACTGCACGAGCACCCGGACCGGATCCTCGACCGGTACCTGCCACTGTTCCGGCTCCTCGCCCCGGTCCGCGCCCATCGCGTCGACCCCGACGCCACGCCGGTTCCGGTGGTGGAGAGCGAAGCGGTGGCAGACGGCTTGGAGCTGCACCGGCTGCACCGCTCGGGGGACCTGGCCGCCGCGCTGGGCGGGCTGCCCGCGGCCGACCGCACCGCGGTCGAAGAAGTCCTCGCATCGCTGACCGACGCGGTGGACGCGGTCGGTGACGCGCTGTTGGCCGAAGGCGTCCACCAGTTGACCGTCGGCAACGTCACCCGGGCGGCGGCGGCCGTCAACGCGGCGGCCGGCGCGGATGTCGCCCCCGAACTGCAGTTCGTCCGCACCGAGGACACCGGCATCGCGGTCACCCACCGGGTCCTGCTGCTGGTCAACCACGACAGCCGCTTCGACCGGCTGCGCCAGGACTGGCCTGCCGCCCGGGGGCAGCAACCCCGGCTGATCGGCAGTCCGGCCGCCGACGCGCTGGCCGCCACCCTGCTGCCGCCGTCGAACCGGATCAGCTGGCGGTTCCGCCGGCATCCGGTGGACGGTGCGCCCGGCCCGTTCCGCGACCGAAGCCTCGACTTCCTCCAGGCCTCGGCGATCGACCAACTGGCCACCCCGCCCCGGCCGCTCGACGTCGCCGACGCCGAACTGGAGCGGCGCATCGCGCTGGTCGAAGGCATCGACGAGCAAACGGAGTTGGACTTCCGGGCCGATCCGGCCTGGGGGCCCGAGCGGGTCTCGGTCGGGGAATTCCTCCAGGCCGCGGGGGCGGTACGCGACCTGCTCGCGCAGGCCCGGCCGGTGGTCGCCGCCGACCTGGACGCGCCGGGCAGCGTCGTACCACCGGACTTCGACCCGTACACCGTCCACCATGCCGACGAGTCCTGGCTGTTGGCCAAGGCGACGGCGGCCGCGCTGGACGGCGGCGAGGAGGCGGCGTTGCGGTCGGCGCTGCGCACCGCAGCCGGATTCGGTGTGCTCGGCGCCGTACCGCCGCCGCCCGGCCCCGGCAGCGCCGAGCAGGTCGCGGAGACGGCGGCTGTCGCCCGGCTGGAGCTGGCCCGGAGACTGGCCGAACACTGTCGACTGGCACGGGAGTTCCGGCAGGGGGTGTGCACCGGGGACGGCGCATGCCGCTGTTCCCAGGGCGACTTCGACGATCCGGCGCAACCTGCCGAGCGCCGCCGGCAATTCCAACTGGACCGCCTGCACGCGCTGTTCGGCGCCGATCTGCCGATCCTGCCGCGTGCCTGGGCCCCACGGGCGGCCGAGCTGAGCACCGCGCTGACGGCCGGGCCCGCCTTCCGGGGCGGCGGCCCGCACCCCGCGCTGCGCTGGCTCACCCGCTACGCCCGGGTCCGCCCCGCGCTGGCCCGACTTCAGGAGGTGCTCACGTACGCGGACGCACTCGACTCCGGCGGGGTGGTGAAGCTGCCGCCGACCGTTCGGGTGGCCCAACTCCCGTACACACCGGGCGAAAACTGGGTCGGTGAGAGCCCTCCGCCGACGGACCGGCAGACGCTCTCCCTGGTGGTCGTCGGCTGCGGAGAACTCGACGTCACCAAGCCGGTCTGCGGCGTGGTGGTGGACGAGTGGACCGAGGTGGTCCCCGCCGAACGGCGGCACACCGGGCTGGCGTTCGAGCACGACGCGCCGGCGGCCGCGGCACCCCAGGCGGTGCTGCTCGCGGTCAGCGGGGACGGCACCCCCGCCTGGCGCCCGGACCGGCTCGTGCAGACCGTCGAGGAGGCGTACGACCTGGCCCGGGTCCGGGCCGCCGACGTCGACTCGCTCGGCGAGGTGGGGCAGTTCCTGCCCGGGCTGTACTTCCCGGTCGACCTGCACGCGAGGGCGCTGAGCACCGACTTCACGCCCGACGCGGAAGACACGCCCGAGACCGGTGGGAGCACTTCATGACGACGCCGCCCTCCACGGAGCCCGTGACGCAGCCCTCGATCACCACGTGGACCCGGCTGGAGCCGCGTACCAGGACCGCCGACCTCAGCCCGGCGTCGGAGGCCCGCATCGCCGACCCGCTGTGGCTACTGGCCAGACAGTGGCAGTTCGGCGAGTTCCAGGGCGAGGACGCGGGCTCCCCGATCCTGGCCCGCGTGGACGCCGAAGCCGCGCGGTTCACCCGCTACCGCGGCGGTCCCGACGGCCACCTGTCGATCGCCCTGGAATCCGGCGCGCCCCTGGAGACCGTGGTCGAACGGGAGCCCGCGGAGCTGGTGGCCGACCTGCGCTGGGCGGCCGAGACCGGCCGGGTCTTCCTGCGGCTGCTCACCGAGCACGGGGCCGGGGCCCTGCGTCCGGCGGTGCTGGCGCGCTATCCGCTCCCGACCGCCGCGGGCGGTCCGGCGGACGAGTCGACCGACGGCTACCTGCGGATCGTGTCCGGCCGGGTGCCGCACGGCCGTCCGCTGCTGGACGCCTGCGCGGGCGACCGGCTCGTCGCCGAACTCGACGTACCGGGCGAACTCGTCGAGGCGGTGGAGGGCACGGCCGCCGCGTGGCTGACCTGGCTCGGGGTCCCGCCCCGGCCGCCCGAACCCGACCCCGGCTACCTGCTGCAGCTCCCCGGCGTACTGGAGGCACCGGCGACGGAGCGGCCACCGCGGCTGCCGTGGCCGCCGCCCGAGGCCCTGCCGCCGGTCAGCGTGCCCGGCCTGGAGGGGACCGCCTGGCAGCGGGACCGGCTCGAGTACAGCTTCGCCGTCGCGGCCGCCCACACCGAGGACGAGGTCGTGCTCAGCGCCACCGAATACGGGGGCGACCGGCTCGACTGGTACCACCTGGACCACGAGCCCGGCCGTACGCTGCACGCCGAGCCGGACGTCGAGCACGTCGTCCGCACCGTACTGCCGACCCCGGTCGGCTATCCCGGGATGCCGTCCACCCGGTTCTGGGAACTCGAGGACGCCGGCGTCAACTTGGGGTCGGTGGCGGCAGGCCGCACCGACCTCGCGCGGATGGTGCTGCTGGAGTACGGCACGGTCTACGCCAACGACCACTTCCTGGTGCCGCTCGACCTGCCGATCGGCTCGGTGACCCGGATCCGTTCGCTCGTGGTGACCGACACCTTCGGCGTACGCACTCTCGTGCCGCCGGCACCGGCCGGGCGGGGATGGTCGCTGTTCCGTCCCTCGCCGCGTACCGGCGCGCCTGTCGACGCCCTGCTGGTGCTGCCGCCCACCGCCGTGGACGCGTTGGCCTCCCCGCCGGTCGAGGAAGTCCGGTTGCTCCGGGACGAGATGGCCAACCTGGGCTGGGCGGTGGAGCGCGTCGTGACCAGCGCGACCGGACGGCCGGTGGATCGCGAGCACTCCGGCGCCGTGGCGCCGGGGCGCGCCGCGCGTCCGACCGGTACGGGGGTGCCGGAGGCGGGGTACACGCTGGCGAGCGCGGTCCCCACGCACTGGGTGCCGCTGGTGCCCCGCCCGACCGACGGTCGGCCCGACCAAGTCCGCCTGCACCGAACGCCGTTGCAGGTCGTGGACGCTTCGGGGGTGCCGGTCCCGGTGACCGGCCACAGTCGGCTGCTCGACTGGCGGGAGGACCCGCACGCACCGGGACGCCTGGTGGAACTGGCCGTGCCGGAAGAGGAGGTCGGCCGTTCGGGGGTCCGGGTGGTCCGGCAATGGCAGTTGGCCCGCTGGACCGACGGCTCGGTACATCTGTGGCTCGGCCGAACCAAGCGCACCGGCGGCGGCATCGCCACGAGCGGGTTGCGGTTCGACGCCGTCGACACCGCCGGGGCCGCAGAGGCCGCAGACGCCGTCGACACGACCGCCACGTCCGTCGAGCCCACCGTCGGTATCTCCGACGGCACTTCGGCCGACACCTCACAGGGGGGAAGCTGAGATGACGATCTACTGGAAGAAGGCCCGCCAAGTCGCCCTGCCGATGCGGCGGTCGCGCTACTTCAGCCGGATGTTCCTCCGCGCGGACGACCTCAGCCTGACCCAGGACTACCTGCTCTCCCGGCAGCACCTGCTCCTGCGCCAGCTGATCCCCGCCGGGGTCGTCAGCGGACTCGGCCTGACCGCGTCCGGCGGCGACGTGACGGTCGCCGCCGGGGTCGCCACGGACGAGGACGGCACGCCCATCGTGCTGACCGAGGACACCCGGGTGACGCTGCCGACGGGGGACGGCACGTACCTGGCGACCGTCCACTGCGCCGAGCACGCCGCCGAATCGCGCGACGAGGGAGGGGGGCAGGGCGAGACCAGGATCGTCGAGGAAGCACGGCTGGAGCTGCTGGCCACCCCGCCCACCGACCCGCGTTACGTCGTCCTCGGCACCGTGAAGCGCCAAGGGGGAGTGGTCCAGGTCGACCTGTCCACCCGCCAACTCTCCGGCATCCGCGTCCAGGCCGGGCCGATCACCCCGACGGTGGGCAAGAGCGGTACCGCCGGCATCCAGTTCCCCCGCGATCCCGGCGGCGGCGCCTTCGACGAGGCGTTCATCCGCTACTACGTGCACGGCGGCGAGGGCACCACACTGCTCATCGGCACCGCCAACGACGCGGACGACACCATCGACTTCCAGCAGGGCGGAGCTGAACGCCTGCGCATCGCCGACGGCATGCTCCTGCTGGGCGGCATCAGCGGCACGCAGTACCAGCGCGACCAGGTCGTGGCCGGCCTCGGCTTCCTCGGCTGGGGCGTCCAGCACGGCCAGCTCAGCTTCCGGGCCGGACGCGGCTTCGAACTGGTGGACCGCAGCGGGAACTTCCCGAACCTGGACTACGGGCGCGGCAGCCAGGCGTACGCCGACCTGTCGCTGCGCACCCTGAACGCGGCCGAAGACGTGACGGTCGGCCCGGGCAAGGCCGTTCGCGGCCAGGGCCTGCTGCACGTGGACGGCCCGGACCGGCTCTACCTGATGAACCGCAAGGGCGTGTACGTCTCGACGGGACCGCACGCGGCCGACCCGGAAGCCGGCAGCCTGAACGTCGACCGCAACATCGTGCTCGGCGACATTCTGGCCGGCCGCGGGCGACTCCACGTGGACGGCCCCGAACGGCTGTACCTGATGAACCAGGGCGGCGTCCGGGTCGAGTCCTCGTGGCACCCGAACGACCCCAACGCCGGGACGCTGTACGTCCACCGCAACCTCGGGGTGCAGCGCGAGGCGGGCCAGATCCCGGGGTGGAGCGGCGGGGGGATCATCTCCCACGACGTCTTCGCCGGCGGCGGCCTCTACGTCGGCAACGCCGACGCCAACGTCTGGCCGATCCAGATGTACGGCAACGGCGCCTTCTACGCCCGCACGAAGCACTTCGCCATCGATCACCCGCTCGACGCCAAACGAACCCTCGTGCACTCGGCCCTCGAAGGCCCGGAGAACGCCGTCTTCTACCGAGGCGAAGCCACCCTCGCGAAGGGCCGCGCGGTGATCGAACTACCGCGCTACTTCGAGGCCCTGGTCCAACGCAGGGGGAGAACGGTGCAACTCACCCCGAAGTTCGTCGACGACGAGGAGGTCTTCCCGCTGGCCGCCTCGGCGGTCGAGGACGGCAGATTCACCGTCCGAGCCCTCTCCGGCCCGGACGCCTCCCACGGCTTCTATTGGGAGGTCAAGGCCGTCCGGGCCGACGTCGAGCCCCTGGCACCGGACATCGACAGAGACGTGCTCTTCAACACCGCGCAACGCCAGTAGAGCGGCCTCCGACCGGTCGGAGCGCCTGCCGAAATGCCGTCCGGGCAGACCATGCGGCGTTGCCGGTACTCGTGGCCGACAGCGGGGATCGGGTCAGCCGCTCAGGTCCGCGGTGTCCCACGAGTCGCGGAAGGCGTACCGGCCGGTCGGACCGGTGTAACGGAGGAAGGCGGCGCCCGACGCGGAACTGAGCGCCTGGCTGGTGTGATAGAAGCGGCAGCCCTCGTAGATCATCTTGCCCTTGGCGAGCGCCGCGCCCGGATTGTCGACCAGGTGGTATCCCGCCAGGATGCAGTCCTGGTAGCGGACGATCGGAATCCGGTTCTGGGAGCCGGTGTAGCGGTGGTAGTTGTGGTTGGCCGCGCCGGGCACCTGGACGGCGGCCATGTCGGAGCACGAGGTGAAGGTGACGTTGCCGTTGCCCCAGCCGCAGTCGATGATCTTCTGGTCGGGGCTCATCTTGGGCTCGAAGCGAACGCCGTTCACGTTGAGACGGGTGGCGGTGATCTCTCCGTTGCCGAGCGGCATGTAGAAGTAGCGCGCGGCGTCGGTACCGACCATCGACCACGAGCCGCCGAGGACGTTGATCGAGCCGCCCCGGTCGAAGCGGAAGAAGTCGCCGCCGGCCAGCGCGAAGTTGCACGCCATCATGAAGTAGTTGAGGAACTGGTTTTGCTGCGAGTTGACGCTCGGCGTGGTGATGCCGCAGTGCAGGAAGGCGTCCGTGTAGCGCGACTGCGTATCGGTCGAGCACATCAGGAAGTGGTGCTCGCTGTTGTTGTTGGCCTGCTTGTCACCGTCGATACCGATGACCCGGTCCCACACGCCGTGCCATTCGACGTTCTGGTACACGAAGTACTGGTTCTGGCCGACACCGTACTCGGGGTATTGCAGCGCCTGGTCGTCGCCGTCCCGCGACCAGTAGTACGCGAAGCGGTTGTTCGCGTTCGTCGATCGGAAGCTCATGTCCAGGAAGTAGGTGTACCGCAGGCGCACAGCAGCGGTGATGAGGTTGTTCTGGCGCGGGTCCGGGTTCGCGGCGAAGTCCGTGGCGAAGTCGATGTTCGTCACACGCGGCCCCGCACCGCGGAACCGGAGCCCGAAGATCTGGTCCGCGGTGCCGCCGGTCGGCGACCACATCAGGGTGTCCTTCTTGGTGACCTTGTAGTTCCCCGGCGGGAAGTAGACGTCCTTCTGCGCCGCCCCGCCGACGCGCCCGGCGATCGCCGCCGTGACGGCGGCGCGAATGGCGTCCGAATCGTCGGTCTTGCCATCGCCTTTCGCGCCGTGGTCACGCACATTGACGGTGTAGGTGGACCCGGCGGCGTCCGCGTCGGCCGACCACTGTGTGGCCGCAACCGCCACCGCGCCGACTCCGGCCGCGGCGCCCAAGGACACCGCCCGGCGTCCGAAGCTTCTTCTGCTGGGCAGCGCGTGATCACCGGACATGGCGTGGAACCTTCCTCGGTGGCGCGGGAGTTGGTTCCCGGCGCTGGAAGGCGCTCAAGTTAGGTTCGAGGTGTCACAGCGACAAGCAGCACACCGTCAATCCGCGCGCATTGGATACCGCGGCCGCCGTCCCAGCCCAAAACAGTCGCACTGGGCGCGCGTTGCGGCAGGCTGCGGGTCATGCTTCGCCCTGAAGCGTCCAACGCCCTGGGTGGCAAAGGGTTTTCAAGGTGCGCAACGTATCTGCGAACGACCGGGCGGGGGCGTCTCTACAGGTCGTCGTTCTTCTGCTCGTCGGCCTTCGGGGGCTGGGCGGCGCATCCAATAGGCATCGCGCGGTGTCGGACTGGGCAGCTTTGTTGTGGCAGACGGCGACCACGTCGATCGGGGAGACGTATGCGCGCACCAACAGTTCTTGTGTGTGCGGCCCTTGCCGCGGCCCTTGCCGGGTGTTCGGACAGTTCCGACCCGCATGAAGTGTCCGGACAGACCGCGTCGCGGTCACCGTCCACGGCAGAGGAGCAACAGCGCGCCCAAGTGGTCGCCGCGTACCTGGAGATGCGTCAGGTTCAGGCGCAACTCCGGCGGACGGGCCAGGTCGACCTCGCGGCCATCGCCGCGGTGAGCGCCGGCGATGCGCGCGCAGCTCTGGTCGCCGACACCCAGGAGCAGCGGCGCAAGGGCCTCACCGTCACCGGCGAGATCCGGCACTCGCCCCGTGTCACGGCACTGGTGCCTACGGGCGAACCTGAAACCGCCGCGGTTGAGGACTGCCAGGACGTCTCCGCACTGCGAACGACGGACGCCGGCGGGAACCTGGTTCAGCAGAATCGGGAGTGGCGACACGTCGCCACCGCTCGACTGGCCCTGGTCGAAGGGCAGTGGAAAGTCACCGAGTTCGCGTCCGACCCCGAGAGCCGGTGCTGAACGGCCCGGGCGGCCCTTCAGCACCGGCTGATCGATGACGAGGACACCGCGGGCACGCCCGGTGTCGTCAGCGGTCCCACCGGCCGCCTGGCACTCCAGGCGGCCGCGGCGGGCCGCCGGGCGTTACTCGACCACGTCATTGGGTCGGCGCCCGGCGGGGACCACGCCTGGGTTCACCAGCGGTACCAGCGTCCGCGGCTGCCGCTTGCCCCGGTGCTGCGGAAGAGGAACCCCAGCAGCCATAT
>NZ_JBEZFP010000165.1:0-19629 GCF_040649515.1 Streptodolium elevatio | reverse complement strand
CCGGTGCAGACGGCGGGGTTTGTCGCGGATCCGCTCGGGGCGATCGCGAAGGGGTGTGCGGACGCCGCGACGTGGATCCTCAATCTGCGCTCGTGGATCCGCCCACGGAGGCCAGAGAGGACCGCCCCCGTGCCGGTCACGCGGCACGCAGCGCTTCGCGTGCCCGTTCCCATGGGGAACGCGCCGACGGGCCTGGGGTCACGCGGATCCGCGACATGAAGCCGATTCGCCACGCCCGCAAGGCACACGCCACCCCGGCACGCCATACGCCCTCGCGCATCCCCGGTGGATCATGGAGGCTTGCGCCAGACCGACGCACGGAACCCGGGAGAACGGCACGTGATCAAGACCGGCGACTCCGATGCACCGTCGGCCGGCGACGCCGAACCACACCTGAGGACACTCCGTTGCCACCCATCCCGCTGACGTTCAGCGTCCGGGAGGCCGACGGGTCGTGGATCGTCAGCGGGACGGTGGCCCAGGCGAGCGAGGTGGTGGACCTGCTCACACACTCGGCGAACGGCACGGTCGTGGTCATGGACCTGGCGACGACCAGTTTCTGGAGCCCGGCGCGCGAGTTGTGGGATCCGTCGCTCGTTGCCGCCGAAGTGGGAGTCGAATGTGTCGTGCACCGGGTCGGCGCGTGGGCCGCGGCCACCCCGGGCCTGTCGGACGAGCTTCTGGTGATGCGGCGTAGCGATCTCCCCCGCTTTCTGGACGGCAGTTGGTCGCCGTACGAGCTGTCGATCATCGACGTGCCGGACCGGCCGAACGCAGCCCGGCTCGACGAGATCGCCCTCGCCGTCGGCACGGCATCCTTCGACGGGCCGGTTCTGCCGCACCTGGCCGACTCGCGCGTCTGGTACCGCGGACATGACGACTGCTTCCTCAGGATCGAGACCACGGATCCGGCCATGCCCGTGTCGGTGTTCGGGCGCCTGCTGGCGTTGTCCGCGCGTTCTTCGTTGACCGGTGGCGACACCGCCCGTTCGTCGGTGGCGGTCCCGCAGCCCGACACGACGCTGACAGCTCGGTTGATCCATGAGAGTCCTCGCTGGTTGGGGATTGTCGACGACTCCGCGGACCCGGAGAGCCGCACGGCGCGCATCCTCCTGTCCGCGTTGCCGGAGCCTTGGCGGCTCGGCGGGAGACCGCCGGAACAGGTCGACCACACGGCGACGTTCGACCTGGGCCGAGGCACGTGGGAGTTCGTCGCCGGCCGATAGCCGCCGCTCACGGCGGGTCCCGCGGCGGCTCGGGGTCGGTCGTGGCCGACTTGTCGGGAACGACGGGCGGGGTTTCCGGTGGGGTGGCGCGCAACGGGCGGCGGGCGGGGAACAGCAGGTGGCGGGCTTCGGCCGGGTCGAGGCGGCTGTTGATGGCGGTGTGGAGCAACTGCGCGAGCCGGTAGGTGGGATCGGCGTCGAGGGCGCGGTTGACGGCCACCCGGGCGAAGGCGGGCTCGTCCCCGGTCCAGGCCGCCCACGCGACCAGGCACAGCGGCGCGGCGGAGTCCGGTGGCAGGGACCGGCGCGCGAGCGCGGTCCACAGAGCCGGCAGCGCACCGTCCTGCCACGACATCGCGTGGTCGCGGGCTTTGCGGTCGTCGAGGCCGAGGACCAGTCGAGCCGCCTCGTCGTAGGTCATCGAGCGGTCGCCGCCGGCGAATCGGATCCGGGCGGCCTGGAGGAGGGCGATGGTCTCGTACCGGACGCCGTCCTCACCGTCGCCGCTGCGGCGTGCCAGTTCGGCGCGCCGGTGTGCGAACGCCTGCCGGACCGCCTCACGGGCGATGAACTCCGGTGGGCGTACCCGGGCCGCCAGTTCGGACAGCGGGATCGGCGGCGGGATGCCGGCCGTCACGGCGGCCGCGGCGACCGCCGTGTGCCGCTCGGCCGGGAGCGGCGTGCCGCCCGGCGGGCAGCAGGCGTGGATCCGGCAGATGTACGACCACACCCTGCCGTTCTGCACGCAGGCGGATTCCTGAAGGACGAGGCCGCGACGACGGCAGGCACCGGCCACCGCCTCGGCCAACGGCCGGTAGAAGTCCACACCGCGGGTGCCGTCGCGTGGTGGCGTGTCGACGTACACAATCGACGACAGGAACCGGACGCCGTGCTGGACGAGTTGCGCCGTGTGGTGATGGGCTGCGGACGCGAATCGTTCGGGCGGCGGCAGGTCGAGGCGCAGGACGGGGCCTACCCGGCCGTCCTCCGGCCGGACGCCGAGCAGCACGAGGCTGTCCGTGGGCTGGGCACCGAGCAAGTAGGGGATCGCCTCGGCCAGTTCACTCGGCGTGGCGACCTTGATGACGGTCGTGGCGGACATCGGGGTGAGGGCTGTTTCGCTCATGCATCGAGCCTGCGGCACCCCGGCGGCCGTCCAGCCCGGACCGGCCAGACTGTGGATAACTCGCGGTTGTGGAAAGCGAGTTCACTCCTACGAGTGACTGTGGCGGCCGGACGGAAATGATATTGGCCCGTGTCGCCGCAGGTCCGGCTCGAACGCCCGCGCCTGTGTGGTCAGCGCCGCGTACTCGTCCTCGGCGAGTTCCAGTTCCGCCGCCTCGACGTTCTGTTCCAACTGCTCGACGCTGGACGCGCCCGGAATCGCCACGACCGGACCACGGTGCAGCGTCCAGGCCAATGCGATCTGGGCCGGCGTGGCGTCGTGCGCCGCGGCGACCTCCTGGAGGAGTTCGAGCAGCGGCTGCGCGCGGCGCAGGTTCTCCGGGTGGAAGAGCCTGCGGCGGGCCCGGAACGCGGGCGGCGGGTTGTAGGCGTCGTAGCGACAGCCCAGCAGCCCCTGGGCGAGGGGGCTGTACGCGATGACCAGACGCCCGTTCGTCTCCGCCCACGGCACGAGGTCGTCCAGCGCGCCGGGCTTCGCGAGGCTGAACTCCACCTGGTTGGACAGGACGCGGCTGCCGAGCGCGTGCTCCGCGCGACGCCAGCGGGCCAGGTCGTAGTTGCTCACCCCGATCTCGTCGACGACCTTTTCGTCCTGGAGTTCGGCGAGCCCCTGCATGGTGGTGTCCATGCCGAAGAGCCGGTTCGGGAAGTGCACCTGGTAGATGCCGATGCGGTCGAGGCCGAGGCGGTCGAGGCTGGCGTACCCGCGTGCCTTGACGACGCGCGCGACGGGAAGCACCGGGAGGAACTTCGTCGCCACGACGACACGGGCGGCGTCGGATCCGAGTGCTTCGCCGAGGATGCGCTCGCTGCGGCCCCAGCCGTACATCTCGGCGGTGTCGAACAGCGTGACGCCCAGTTCCAGGGCGCGCCCGACGAGCGCGCGGGCGGTCACCGAGGAGTACGCGTCGCCGTACCCCCATTCGCGTGACCCGAACTGCCACGTTCCGAGCCCGATGCGGCCGAGCCTGGGGAATCCTTCGACATCGAGGTGGCGCATCGTGTCCTCCCGGGGGAATCCGTGTCCACGAGTCCTGTCCCACCCTTCACCTCCGGGGCGCGTGAGCCAAGGGCAGAGGGCGGTTCTTCGCAACTTTCGGACGGCGATGCTGCTCCCTCCGGCGGCGTCGGGAGGCCGAGCAGCGGGCACGATGGCTGGATGAATCGTTTCTCCACAGATTCGGCGACGCGTTGCCACGATGTCCGGCGGAACGGATAGAAAGGTGCGTATGGACTCCTCCGACGCCACCCCGGCCGCTTCCGCACCCCGCGACCCCGCCGCCCCGACCGCACTCCGCGACGAGGCGGACGCCGTGCTGCGCGGCCTCGCGGGCGAGACCGCGCGGCTGCGCGAGGACCAGTGGCGGGCCGTCGAGGCCCTGGTCGCGGAGCACCGCCGGGTGCTGGTCGTCCAGCGCACCGGCTGGGGGAAGTCGGCGGTGTACTTCGTCGCCACGGCGCTGCTGCGTGCCCGCGGCGCGGGTCCGACCGTGATCGTCTCGCCGCTCCTGGCACTCATGCGCAACCAGATCGACTCGGCGGCCCGCGCCGGCATCCGCGCCCGCACGATCAACTCGGCCAACATCGACGACTGGGACTCGATCCAGGCCGAGGTCGCCGACGGCCTCGTCGACGTACTCCTGGTCAGCCCGGAGCGCCTCAACAACCCGGACTTCCGCGACACCGTGCTGCCGAAGCTGGCGGCGACCTGCGGGCTCCTGGTCGTCGACGAGGCACACTGCGTGTCCGACTGGGGCCACGACTTCCGCCCCGACTACCGCAGGCTGCGCACGCTGCTCGGCGATCTGCCGGGCGGGGTGCCGGTATTGGCCACGACCGCGACGGCCAACGCACGGGTGACCGCGGACGTCGCCGAGCAGCTGGGCACCGGCGCGGAGAACACCGACGCGCTCGTGCTGCGCGGTTCGCTGGACCGCGAGAGCCTCACCCTGGGCGTCCTGCAACTGCCCGACGCCGCCCACCGGTTGGCGTGGCTGGACGCGCATCTCGACGAGTTGCCGGGGTCCGGCATCATCTACACCCTCACGGTGGCCGCGGCCGAGGAGGTGACCGCGTACCTGCGCTCGCGCGGCCACACCGTGGCGTCCTACTCGGGGCGGACCGACGACGCCGAGCGGCAGGCGGCCGAGGCCGACCTGCTGGCCAACCGCGTCAAGGCCCTGGTCGCGACCTCCGCGCTCGGCATGGGCTTCGACAAGGGCGACCTCGGATTCGTCGTACACCTGGGGGCACCGCAATCCCCCATCGCCTACTACCAGCAGATCGGACGCGCGGGCCGCGCCGTCGAGCGCGCCGACGTCCTGCTGCTGCCGGGCCGCGAAGACGAGGCGATCTGGCGCTACTTCGCGTCGCTGGGCTTCCCGCCCGAGGACCAGGTGCGCCGCACCCTCGACGTCCTCGCGTCCGCCGACCGCCCGCTCTCGACCGCGGCCCTGGAGCCGCGGGTCGACCTGCGGCGCAACCGGCTGGAGCTGATGCTCAAGGTGCTCGACGTCGACGGTGCGGCGCGGCGGGTCCGCGGCGGCTGGACCGCCACCGGCCAACCGTGGCGGTACGACACCGAGCGCTACGCGCGCGTGGCGCAGGCCCGCGCCCACGAGCAGCAGGCCATGCGCGACTACGTGGCAACCGCCGGCTGCCGGCTGGAGTTCCTGCGCAGGCAGCTCGACGACGAGCAGGCCGTGCCCTGCGGACGCTGCGACGGGTGCGCGGGGCCACGCTACGACGCCGCCGTCGATCCCGGCGCACTCGACGCGGCGCGCGCGGCCCTCGGCCGCCCTGGGGTCGAGGTGGAACCACGCCGCATGTGGCCGACGGGGATGACGGAGGCGGGCGTACAACTCAAGGGGCGGATCCCGGCCGACGAGCAGGCCTCGACGGGACGGGCGCTCGGGCGGCTGTCCGACATCGGCTGGGGGAACCGGCTGCGCCCCGTGCTCGCGGCCGATGCCGGGGACGCCCCGGTCACCGACGACGTCTTCAATGCGGTCGTCCAGGTCCTGGCGTCGTGGGGCTGGGAGCGGCGGCCCGCCGGTGTGGTCACGATGGCCTCCCGCACGCACGGGCTGTTGATCGACAGCCTCGGAGCCCGGTTGTCCGAGGTCGGGCGCCTGCCGTTCCTCGGCCGGATCGAGTACGCCCCAGGCGCGGAGCCGGCCCCGGCCCGCAGCAACAGCGCGCAGCGACTGCGGGCACTGGCAGGGGCGTTCACCGTACCGCCGGGCCTCGCCGCAGCGGTCGCAGCCGTCGACGGACCGATCCTGCTGGTCGACGACCGGGTCGACAGCGGCTGGACGGTCACGGTCGCGGCCCGGCTGTTGCGGCGGGCTGGTGCCGCCGAGGTGCTGCCCCTGGTGCTGGCGGTCGAGGCGTAACGGCGGCCCGATGCGGATCGACACCACCCTGACATCAGAGATATATCGACAATTCAGGCGACCCAACCGAGTTGTCGCCACCAAGCCAAGCCCATCCCGCCACGGGCGGCGGCGATGCCTGAAATCGTGCGGCGCCGCCGAGCGACCGGGACCCGGCGACGCGCGTGCGCCCCTGGGACGCGTCGCGATCCAACGGACAACATGGGTTGCCAGAACGGACAAAAACCTGCGGAATCGCGTGAAACAGTGACAGCCAACTGCCAACAACGACCGTGCGAGACGGATGTGTCGGTCGTGTGAAACGTGGGATTCCTGTGCAGCTGATCACGTTTCCCTGTTGCCGCCACTCCCCTGCGCGCGGAAGAATCGACATAGCGTCCTGGTGATCTTTGCGGGCCGCATCACTTTGTGATGCGGCACAATCCGCACGGTCTCACCGGCGCGACGACAACCGGCTGACGACGGTCCGCTCCCCGGACCGCTCCCGGACCAAAGGAGGGCCGTGTCTGCCACCGCCGCCGCCTCAGCCTCCCTGTGGTCCAGACTCAGCCACCGCCGCGTTCCCGCCCAGGAACCCGTGCGCATGGTCGATCCCGAGCAGTGGCAGGCGTACGACGTGCCGCTCCTGCGCGACCCGCGCGGACTGCTCAAGCGCCTCCACGACCTCCACCGGCCCGAGCCCGGAACCGCCGTCGTCGCCGTCCTCGACGCGGACGGACGTCCTGTCGCCAGTGCGTCGTTCGCGCTCGACAACGGATCGGGACCGACCGACGGGTGGGAGTGCCGCAACACGATCCTGGCGCACCTACGCATGATCGTCCCGGACGACCTGCGCCGCGCCACCCCCACGCGCACGACCGTCCTGCTCCTGTGCCGCGACGGGCAGCGCGACTGGGAGCCCGACGACGGCCGCTGGATGTGGGGCCTGCGCGACGCCTGCGGCCTCCACGGCCTGCGCTGCGGCGCGGCGGTGATCATGGCCGAGGACGGCTGGCAGGTCGTCGGCGACGGACGGAACGGCCGTACACCGGCCCCGGTGGGGCAGCCGAATCCGGCACGCCGGCCCACGGTGTCGGCCTCTCCGCGCCCGGCCGTCCCCACGCCCGCCACTGCGCTCCCGACAGCCGCGGCCCTTCCCGCGACGACACCGCCGGCGGCCACCGACACCCCGCACCACCCCGTGGCGCGTCCCCATCCGCCGCACCGTTCCGACCACGCGGGCGTCGCCGTGGCGGCATTCGCCGAATACCCCGAGGGCCCCGCGCCGCCCCCAAGACCACCGGTGGTCCGCCTGGTCCCGGACGTGGCCACGGCATAGGACCTGCGGCCGGGCAACAAGCAGTTCGGCGCAGGACGCGGTGGTACGCAGCCCCTTTGAGCGCGCTGGACGAAGCCCGCCCCGAAGACGGCGCATCGCCCTGAGTTCGCGAGCGCGTCGCGCACGACGGCTCCTGTGTGGCCGCAGTCGACGGGTTGTCTGGCGTCGGGAAACCGCAATCCGGGCGTGGCCCTTGCCCTACCAACAGGGCCAACGGACGTCCCGCTCGGCGCGCCGCCGAGGCGACGGAGGGGCGGTCCCGGACGAGACACGGGTGGCCGACAGCCGTCTGTCCGGACGGCCGCACTCCAGGACAGGAGCCCGAAGTCCCTACCGGGGCAGACCACCGCCGGCGAAGGGGCACCGGGGCAGGGCAGCGCAGGCAGGTGTGAAGTCGGTGCGGATTGACGGCCGCCGAGTTCCGCCGGACCGGGCGTGGCAGGCGCGTGCGGCCGACGCGCGCCGAGTCGGGCGAACTGCGGGCGGGGTACGCGAGCTGACGATGTGTCAGGAAGAAGCGCCGGACGCCACACCACCGCGGACGTCGCCAGCGGCCGCGTGCCGCCGTACGAGAGCAGGCCCCAGGTCCGCATGCGGGAACCGGTCGGTTCGGGACCACAGGCGCCGCTCAGGGGGCTTGCGGGGCATCCGCCGCACGGGCCGCACGCGCGCTCGGCGGCAGCAGAGCCGCGAGTAGCCGCGATCCGCCCGCCGAAGGTTGTCGCCGCGCAGACCGGAGCCTCACCCGAAAGCGATCTGGCCGCGCCCGGCCCGTACAGCTCCGCCGGCCTGCCGCCTTGCAGCCCACGAGCCGTTCCGCGTACTCCCGGAAGAGGCGCGCACCGCACCGCGGCCGCTCGGCGAACCGCAAGGCCCGAGGGGCAAGTTGACGGGGCGTCAGGTGGGGTGTGGCGCCCCGCCAGGGGGCGGCTAGGCGCCGCGGTGGCCCTGGGACGAGAGCCAGTCCGCGAGTTCGGTGGTGACGGTCAGGGCGTGCTCCTGCACCATCTCCGGAGCGTGCAGGCGGTTCGTGAGGTGTTCGCCGTGGAACGGCTTGATGCCGGCGACGAGCTTGCGGACCCCGAACAGGTTGCAGAACGCCTCGGCGTCTCCGGCCTCGTAGGCGTCGTCCCATTCCTTGCGGTCCGCGACGTTCAGAGTGGCGAAGGCGTACCGGTTGAGGTACGCGGCCAGCATGTCCACCACAGTGCTGCACGCGCGGTACTGCTGGAGTGTCAACCGGTCTTCCTGATCACTCAGGAAACGGTCGAGGAGCTGGGCTATAGAGGGGGATTCGGACATGGAAGGGAACCGTAGCCCACTGGCTTCGGCCGAGAACGGGCCCGGTTGCCGGGCTACCGAAGGCGATTCCGACATGGGAACGAACCGTAGCCGACTTCGGCCCCGCGCGTGCGGCTCGGGGCAGGAGTACGTCCCCACGAGTGGTCCTGTGGTACGGCAGCACTGACCGCCCGGCCGCGTGAGCGAACCGGGCAGCAGCCCCGGACGGCAGTGGAGCGCACCGAAGGCACCCGCGGAACCGGCCGAGGGCCCGCACCCAACTGCGCGTTCCGGACAGTCGAGTCCGAGCACGCCGAGCTGGGACACGCCGGACCTTGGACACGCCACGTACCCCGGGCATCGACACCACCCAGGACACCGCACCACACGGCACGGCACCGAGGAACGCGCACACGCGCGCGCACCCGAACACCGGGGACCGCGCCGGGGGTCGCCCCCGTGAGCAGCCAGTCGTCCGCCGCGAACCGGACAGGTCGGGGCCGCGCCGCACGCCGGGCGGCCGAACCCGCGAACGGTACGCGCGGGTGGCCCGCGCCCTACGTACACGCCGCACGTACACGCCGGACGCGCGTGCCGTAAGTGCGTGTCGTAGGTGCGCGTGTCGTAGGTGCGCGTGTCGTAGGTGCGTGTCGTGCGTGAGCGCCGGCTCAGAGGCCGGTCAGCGCCCGCACCTCGTCCAGGTCCCCGCACACGATGACCGCGCCGGTGCCGGCACCGATCGCGGACACGAGCGCGTCCGTCGAGCGGGCCGGGTCGGCGAAGCCGTTGACGACCAGCACGACGGTCTCGCGCCGCAGTTGGCGGTCGTTGAGCGCCGGGGCGTAGAACACGTCGCGGCCCTCGGTGTACTGACGCCAGTACTGCTCGGCGCCGAACGACTCCTCGTGCTGCTGCCACGGGTGCGGGTCCCCGGTCGTGAGCACCAGAATCGAGTCCGGTGCCGCGCCCTGGTCCAGGAGCCGGTCGACGGTGTCGTCGGCGACGTCGAGGGCGGTGTCCGGGGTCGCGGACACGAGGCGGATGTCGGGTCCGGCGGGACGTTCGCCCTGACGCGCCGCGGGGACCGTCGGGGTGACGGGCGCGGACGCGGCGGCGGGCGGAGCGGCAGGCGCCGCCGGGGCGGTCGGAGCGGTGGGTGCGGCCGACACAGGCGGTGCCGTCGGCGCGGGCGGTGCGGCCAGCGCGGGCGGTGCGGCCGGCGCGGGAACCGGTGCGGTGGCGGCCGGAGCGGCGGGACGCGGCGGTCCCGGCTTCGGCGCGGACGGCCGCGGCGGGCCCGGCTTGGGCGCGCCGGACGCGTGGGCGGGGTTACGGGGTACAGACGGCTTGGGTGCCGCGGACTTTGCTGTCGTCACCAGATTCGCAGTCGTGAGTCGGGAAACACTGGATTCTTCGTCGGTGGCTCCGGAATGACCGGAGGCGGGGATCTGCGGGGACGCCCCGGACAGATCGGCGTCCGGTTCCCCGGAAAACACACGCGGCATGGTCGCCAGTCTTATCAAAGCCTCCCCGGGCATGCACAGACCGGGTCGGTGTCGGCTGATGTAACGGTTGGAATTCGGCCGGGTCCGCGGGTGCCTCAGGGGCACGTACGGTGGGTCCGGCCGTCATCGGAACCGGGCGTCCGAACAGGGTCGGAACGGCTTCGGCTCCGTGGTGCGGAGCGGCGGCACTCGCGCGGCGCTCGAGCGGGGACGGGCGCGTTGGGTCAACGGGCGCTACCGCGTCATTCGTCCACCACCACTCCGTACTCGGTCACCAGGGCGGCGAGCCCTTCGGCGTAGCCCTGCCCCACCGCGCGCAACCGCCACGCGTCATCGCGACGGTACACCTCGGTGAGGATCATCACCGTCTCCTCCCCGCCGGTGAGCCGGAAGTCGGCGAGCCTGCGTCGTGTGACGGGGTCGACGATACCGACGGCGACGGGGACTTGGGCGAACGCGGCACCGGCCGCGGCGTCGAGCGCCAGCGCCACCAGGACGCGCACCCGGCCGTCCGGGAGCTTGGTGACGTCGATGTCCACCGAGTCCGAACCGCGCTTGCCGTCCTGCAACTTGCCGGCCAGCCGCACCGCGCCGCTCGGGTGCACGGGCTGGTTGTAGAAGACCAGGTCCTCGTCGGCGCCGACGCGCCGGTCGTCGTCGAGGACGAGCACGACCACGTCCGCGTCCGCGTCGACCGCCTCGGGCCCCCACCACGCCGCCTCGACGCGCAGGGCGCCGGTGAACGTGCCGAGCTGGTCGATGGTGACGGCCTGGCCCCGCTTGAGTGCGCGCGGCTCCTCGACGGGCGGGGCGGGCAGCGAAGTCCGCGGCTGGGACAGCGGGTCCGGCGCGGCGGTCCGGCCGGTCGCCGGGCGCGTGGTCGGCACGGGCGGGATCGACGGAGTCGACGGAACCGGCGGCACGGAAGGCGTCGCCGGTACGGACGGACGCGGCAGGATCGTCGGCGCGGCAGTCGGCATCGGGGGCCGCGACGGAGGCGGCGGAGTGCCCGGCGCAGTGCCCGGCGGCGGGACGCTCGGCCGAGGCGGTACGACCGACTCCCCGACCGTCTCCGGCACAACTCCGGGCGCCGCATCCGACGCCCCGTCAGGTGCCGCGTCGAGCGACGTGTCAGGCGCCGCGTCCACCCGCGCGCCCAGGCCCGCCTCGGCCAGTACCTCGGGCGCGACGTCGGCGGCGGTGTCGGGCACGGCCTCGGAGCCGGTGTCCACCGCGGATCCGCCCGCCGGGCCGGTCCGCGGATCCGCCGTCTCCGGAGACAGCGCGGGCATCGGTGACGACGGCGTCAGTCCGCGCCGCCTGGGCGCGCGGCCCCCGGCCCGTTCCACACCCGTCCGCGACTTGCCCGCGCCTCCCGTGCCCAGGCCCGCGTCCGGCCCCGCATCCGGTCCCGCGTCCTTGTGCACGACGTCCTGCGCCGCATCGCGCGCCGTACCGGGACCCGAGCTGCTGAGAGCCGCCGTGACAGCCGGCGAGGGGGGCGGCGGAATCGGCGGGATCGGTACGGTCCCCGGCTCGGTCGCCTCGACCGGCGTGTCCCCCGTCCGCGGACCGTCGCCGGCCACCAGTGGCCCGGCCGTGTGCGGCGGCGTGTGGCCCGAACTCCCCGGTCGGGGCAGCAGGAACCCGCTGGTGGTGCGCGGCGGCCCTGTGACGGCGCCCTGGGCCCCGGAAGCCCCGGCGTACGCGAGCGCCCCGGCTGCCGCGACGCGCGACGCCGCGTCGGCCGCCGAGCCGCGCTCCCTCTCCAGGTCCGCGAGCAGCGCCAGGAAAACCGGCTCGATGAGCACCCGGATGCCGCGCTGACGCGCCCAGTACGTCCGGTCGGAGGACTCGTCGGGGTCCGCCACGACGAGGACGTCCACGCGGTCGTGGATGCCCGACGCGAGTTCGAGCCGGGCCCGCGCCAGACGCTGCTCCAACTCGGAGCGCGTCACCGCGAGGTACCCGTGGAACAGCACGTGCTGCCCGGGCAGCAGCGGCCGGCCGCGCGCCAGCATCCGCGGCGTGCCGTGCGCCGAGGCGGACTGGCCGGAGGCCGTGTCGCGGGCCATGCCGATGATGTCGTCGAGGGCGATCCGCGGAATGCCCAACTGGGCCGCGACGCGCGTCAGATCCGCGCGCTCCTCGCGGTCGATGACCGGACCGGCGGCGACCATCGACGCCGCCAGCGTGGTGACGTACAGCCGGTCGAGGTCCTTGCGCTGCGCCTCGGAGATGCCCAGCGACACGGCCAGTTCGGCCAGGTCCGCGGCCTCCTCGGGCGTGATGACGCGGTCCTCCAGGGCGGCGTCGAGCACCGCCAGGTAGCTGTCGGGACCCTCGCCGACCCCGGTCGGCGGGCCGAACGCGCGGGCCTTCTCCAGGTACGACACGGCGACCCGGCGGCGCGCCTGCTCCGCCTCCTCCCGCGCACGCCGCGCCGCGTGCGCGTCGTCGCGCGTGTAGGGGCGCGGCTCACCGGCCTTGCGGCGCGGCCAGTTGAGGGACGCCGCGACCGTGCGCGCCTGTTGCCAGTGCCGCGCCTCGCCCGCGCCCTGGTCCAGGTAGTACGACAGGAGGCGCGCCGCGCCCATGGCCTTCGCCGCGGCGCCGTACCCCGAGTCGACCGGCACGCTCGCCGCCTCGCAGCACGCGATCAGCGAGAAGCGCGGTGCCTCGGGCACGTACTCGGGCGCCTCGCGCATCGTGCACAGCATGGTCAGCGGGGGCACCGAGGGGTGCCTGCGGCGCTGGAACTCGCGTTCCAGGAAGCCGAGCTCGAAGCGCGCGTTGTGGGCGACGACGACGCGCTGCCGCAGCAGGCCGACCAGCCACGGGGCGATGTCGCCGAAGCCGGGCGCGTCCACGATGTCGTCGTCGAACAGCCCATGGGTCTGGAAGTCCCCGACCGGACCGTCCGGGTTGAGCAGCGTGGTGAAGAAGTCGGTCACCTGGCCGTCCGGGTCGCACAGCGCGACCGCGATCTCCACGATGCGGTGGCGGTGCGGCGACAGCCCGGTGGTCTCCACTCCCACCACGGCATAGCCCGGACATTGCAGGCGGTCCCCAAGACGCACGGTCACCCCCCATTGATGGTCTGCCGACCGGCGGGCGGTGCGGGGCACCCCCCGGTGGCGTATGGGATTCCCACGGACCCCTCGGCCCGGGAAAATACCCGTTCGCGGCGGCCCGCACGCGGAGACGGAGCCGCGCGCGGGTGAAACCGAACCATACGCCGGTTCACCCACACGCCGCCGAAATGCGCGTCCGAGGACTGCCGTTTGCGCGGGCGGGAGGTCAGGAAGCGCTGTCGGAGGGAACCGGCATGCCGACCTTCGCGCCGTTCCTGATGGTGTCGAAGACCGCGCGGCCCGGCGCGTTGGGCACGTCGTAGATCACGGTGGTGAGCACCGGGTACGAGCCGTCGACCTCGGCGTTGATGATGACGAACTGCGCGTAGATGATGCGGTTGGCCGGGTCGCGCACCTTGTACTCGAGGATGTGCGCCTCTTTGCCGTCGACCGTGGTGCCGGTGTTCTTCTCGGTGTTCACGAGCTGGTAGCCCTCGCCGTCGAGGCTTTCGTACCTCTCCTGCGTCTCGGTGACGGCCTTCGCGAACGAGCTTGCCGAGGTGGTGTCGACGTACGACTCGCCGAGGTAGCAGTCGCCCGGCGAACCGGAAGGCCCGTCGGACGGCCCGTCCGAGGGACTGCCCGACGCCGGCTCGCACGCGATGCGGTCCTTGCGCTGGTGGGTCGGCTCGCCGTTCGGCTTCGGGACGTCCCAGTCCTTGATCCGCGGAACCGACACGCCCGTGCCGGGATCGAGGAGCGTGCCGGCCGTCGCCGTCTTGTCGTCGTCACCGCCGCCCAGCAGTACGATCAACGCCGCGACCAGACCGCCCACGACGAGCACCGACACGATCGCGATGATCGTGTTCCGGTTGCGCCGGCTGGGCCCGCCCTGGCCCTGCCCCGGGTACGCACCGTACGGCGGGTACGGCGTCTGCCCCGGCGCGGACAACTGACCCGGGCCGTACATCTGCCCGGGTCCGGAACCCGGCATCTGCCCAGGGCCGGAACCCGGCATCTGTCCGGGGCCCGACCCCGGCATCTGCCCCGGGCCCGAACTGTGCACGGGGCCGGGTTGGAACTGGTCCGAGGGGTATCCGCCGGGCTGCTGGTCCGACGGGTGGCCGGGCGCGGGCGGCACACCGGGCGAGCTGTCGGTCCGCGGACGTGAGGATTCGGTCCATTGGGTGCCGTCCCACCAGCGCTCCATGCCGGATGCTGAAGGGTCGTCGTACCAGCCGGGAGGTATCGAGGCAGTCACGCGGGCAACCTACCGTCCGCTCCCGCGCGACGTGCGGCGTGCGGCGAACCGTGATGGGACATCAACCGAACTGTCGTGAATGTCCCACGGGATCCCGGGTCAGAAATCCAGCGCGGTCTGTCCCGCGTCCTCCAGCACCGAACGCACCCGCTTGAGGTGCCGCCAGCGCGGCAGATTGTCGAGGTACGCCCACGACATGCGGTGGTACGGGGTCGGCCCCCGCTCCTCCAGCGCCGCCTGGTGCACCGGCGACGGATATCCGGCGTTGTCGCCGAACGCGAATTCCGGGTAGTCGAGGCCCAGTTCCGCCATCAGCCGGTCGCGGTGCACCTTCGCCAGCACCGACGCCGCCGCGACACCGACGCACACGCGGTCGCCCTTGACCACGGTACGCACCCGCCACGGGTCGCCGAGGAAGTCGTGGCTGCCGTCGAGCACGACCGCGTCGGGCCGTACGGGCAAAGCCTCCAACGCACGTACTGCGGCGAGCCGCAGCGCGGCGGTCATACCGAGTGCGTCGATCTCCTCGTGCGACGCCGCGCCGAACGCGTGGGCGACGGTCCACTCCGCGACCAGCGGCGCCAACTCCTCGCGGCGCTGCGCGGTCAGCAGCTTCGAGTCGGTGAGCCCCGTCGGCGGTACGCCGAGCGCCGACACCGCGGCACCGACGACCACCGGTCCCGCCCACGCACCGCGGCCCACCTCGTCGACCCCGGCCACCACCAGCGCCCCGGCCTCGCGCAATTCGCGCTCCACGGCGTCGGTCGGCGCGTCGAGGGCCTTCTTGGCACCGGCCTTCTTCGCAGTGGTCTTCTTCGCACTGGTCTTCTTGGCGCCCGCCTTCTTCGCGGCGGGTTTCCTGGCCGCGGCCTTCTTGGCGGCAGTGGTCGCGGGGGAGGCCGACTTCGCCGGCCTCAGTCCCGGCGCCCGCCCGTTCGCCGCCGTCCGCGCCCCGGGCACGGCAGCCGCCGCGTCCGCGCCGACCGAGTCCTCGACAACCGCGTCTTCCGCAACCGGGTCTTCGGCGACGACGTGCTCGTCGACCGCGTCCTCCGCAGCACTGTCGGCGGGTGCGTCGACCGTCACGCGGGGCTGTTGCGGGATGCTCACG
This sequence comes from Streptodolium elevatio, assembly GCF_040649515.1. Taxonomy (GTDB): domain Bacteria; phylum Actinomycetota; class Actinomycetes; order Streptomycetales; family Streptomycetaceae; genus Yinghuangia; species Yinghuangia elevatio. The sequence continues at coordinate 4,273 of NZ_JBEZFP010000165.1, read as the reverse complement.
AGATCAGGCTATCCCTCTCGCCCGCCCGCGATGACCACGACCGGCGCCCGGCGACGGCGCGCACTGCCGGCGCACTGCCCGTGCACCTGCGCGCGTCGCGCGTCACCTGTGTCGTCACCCGTGCGCGTCACCGGTGCCCGACCGCGGTCTCGCGCTCGGACGCGGCGTGGAACGACGCCGGCATGCGTACCTCGTGGTACAGCGACACCCCCGCATCCGCGAGTGCGGTACGCAGCTCCCGCGCCCCCGCCGCCCCCGCGATCGCCCGCGCGGCCAACCCGGCCAGGTCCAGCGGCACCCCGTCGTACCCGGTAACCCGGTCGTGTCCGGACCACGTCAAGTCCCAGCGCGCGCGGCCCGCGTCGACCCACGCACACCCCAGCAGCGCCGTCAGCGCGGACACGACGGGGCTGTCCGGTCCGGTCTCGGCGGCACCGCCCTCCGCGTGTTCGCGAGCCAGCTTCGCCCCCTGCCCCTCGACGAGCAGGGCCACCACGCCCCCGAGGGTGACCGGCAGTTCGGCACCCGCGCGGCGCGCCGCCGGCGCCAGCCGGGACGCCCGGTACGCCGCCCGGTAGCCGCTCACCTGCCGCAGGAACGCCTCGCGGTCGAGCGACGTCATGCCGTCGAGCATCTCGAACGCGCCGCTCGCCGCGATGCCCTCGTCGTCGGTGGCCAGCAGGTACGCGTGCAGGTGCGACACGACGCGGCGCGGGTCGTCGAGGCCGAGCGCCAACCCCTGCTGCCCGCCGCGCAGCGCCACGGTCCCCGGCAGCGGACGGGCCCGCAGCCGGGCCGCACGCTCGACCAGGACACGCGGCGGCTCGTCGTCGGCAAGGCCGTCGAGGGCGGCGACGCGGACCGGGTCGGCAAGCAGGGCCTTGAAGTCGCCGAGCGGATCGAGCGGCAGAACACCCGTGGCCAGCCCGGCGTTCAGGTAGCCGCGCCGGTACCACCCCCATGCGACCTGTACGCGGCGCAGCGCGTCGAGGCCGTCGGCGATCGCGTCCGTGCCGTAGACGCCGGCGGCGTACCGGTCGGCGGTGCGCTCCTGGAGTTGCAGGACCGGCGCGCAGATCTCCTCGTAGCGGGTCGCGAAGCGCTGCGCCGCGTCGGCGAGTCCGCCGGCGCCGCGCGCACGTGCCGATTCGGCGAGGCCGGCGACCATGTCGAGTCCGTGCAGCGCCAGTTGGTCGGGCAGCGGCGGACGGCGGCGGCGCAGGCGGCCGAGCGCGGAGGCGACGACGGCGCGCAGTTGGGGCTCGGTCAGGCAGGTCGGGACTGCGGAGCCGAGCACGAGGTGCTTGTGCAGCGTGATGCCGGGGCGGCGTACCGCGCGCAGGCCGACGACCGTGCCGCCGGTGAGCACGATGCCGTCCGGTTCCGGGACTTGGAGCTCGCGGGCGGTCGCGCGGACGAGAGCCCACAGGCGGGGCTGGTCACGCGGGGTGACGGCGATCCCGGCGGGCAGGCGGCGCGGTCCGGCGAGTTCGAGGACCAGGGCGACGAGGGCGATCACCAACTCGGCGACGATGACCGCCTCGCCGGAGGCGAACAGGTCAAAGCCGCGCACCATCAGCCCGATGGCCAGGGCCACGAACACGAACGGCAGGGCGACCGCCACATACAGCGCGATCAGCACTCCGACCGCGGTGAACGCCCGCAGTCCCGCAGCCCTCACACCCACGTCCCCTCCGTACCCTCTCCACCCGTACGCGCGGTCGCGCGGGCAGCCGGTGCACACCCTATTGGCTCCGGGACGCGCCGGTGCGCTGACGATGAGTCAGCATGCGGAAGGCGGAGGCACGCGGGACGCGCGAGGACTGCGGCCGAGAACTACGGCTCAGGTCCGCGGCTCAGGCGGGCTTGGCGACGCCGGACAGGTCGAGCGGCTCCAGCAGTCGGTGCGGCGAACGGAGCGCGAGGCTGACGGGGTCGGTCCTGGTGTGCGTGAGGATGCCCGGGCCGGGCCGCATCTCCAGTTCGTCGGGGGGCGCGACGGTACGGCACCCGGGGCACAGGCCGCTCCGGTCGACGATGACCCCGCAGGGGATGTGCACGAACTCGCGCAGCGCGCCCGCGGCGGACGGCACGAACTCGATCGCCCACTGGGCGAGTGCGAAGACCGCGGGCCACAGGGCGCGCCCGGTGTCGGTCAGGACGTACTCGTCGCGCGGCGGGGACTCCTGGTAGCGGCGGCGCTCCAGGACGTCGGCCTCGACCAGGGCCGTGAGGCGCGAGGTGAGTACGGCGCGCGGGATGTCCAGGTGCGCCTGGAAGTCGCTGAAGCGGCGGACGCCGTAGAAGACGTCGCGGACCACGAGGAGGGTCCACCGCTCGCCGACCAGTTCGAGAGCGCGGGCGAGAGCGCACTGCTGGCCCGCGTAGTCCTTGCCGAGTGCCATGCCCACCAGCGTACCTCTCTTGGTTCATTCATTGAACTCATACTGCTACAGTCGAGCCGGTCGGTTCAGTGAATGAACTGACGAACGAACTGGCAAGCCGCGGCGGCGCCCGTCCGCGCCCGCACCGCAGTACGCGCCGCCGTACCGACCGCACCATCGCTCCGAGGGGACCCCATGCCGCCGACCGCCGCGTCCGCAGCAGATCCGACAGCCACACCGACCACCACGCCCGCCACGTCGGCCATCACGGCGACCACCACGCCGGCCGTCACGGCGACCCGGACGCAGGGACCGTCCGCATCGGCGCCGACAGCCACCGCACCATCGCCCGCCCGCACCGGGGACGAAGACCGGACCCGGCACGCCCGGACCGCCTCCCCGGCCGTCACACTCGCCGCCGTCGTGGCCGCGACCCTGCTGGTCCTGATGACCTACACGGCCCCCATCTCCGTGCTCCCCGACACCGTCCGCCACCTGCACTCCGGGCCGACCGGCCCGGCGTGGATCCTCAGCGGCATCAGCCTCGGCCTCTCCGCGTTCCAACTGACCGCCGGAAGCCTCGCCGACATCCTCGGCAGGCGCCGCGTCTTCGTCGCGGGCGCGCTCGGCCTCGCCGCCGCGTCCGCGCTCACCGCGCTAGCCGGGTCGCTGGCCCTGTTCGTGGTCGGCCGCGTCCTCCAAGGCGTCGCCGGCGCGGCCCTGCTCGCCGCCGGACTCGGTCTCGTCGGACACGCCTTCCCCACCGGCCACGCCCGCGTACGCGCCACCGCATCCGTCGGCGCCGCCCTCGGCGCCGGCATCGCCGTCGGCCCCCTCGCGGCCGCCGGCCTCACCCGTGCGGGCGGCTACGCCACCCCCTACTGGACCCAGACCGCGGCAGCCGTCGCCCTGGCCGGCGTCGCCGCGCTACTGCTCACCGAGTCGCGGTCACACGTACGCCGACGCCTCGACCCCCTGGGCGCCCTCACCCTCGGCGGCGGCATCGGGGCCCTCACCGCCGCCCTCGTCGAGGGGCGCCAGGGCTGGGGCCGACCCGTCGTCCTCGTCCTGCTCGCGGCGGCCGCGGTGCTGCTTGCCGCGTACGTCGCCACCGCGCTGCGCGGCCGCGAGCCCATGATCGACGTACGCCTGCTGCGCCGCCCGGTCTTCGCGCTCTCCCTGCTCGGGTCCTTCATCACCGGACTCGCGGTCATCGCGGTCGGCTCCTACCTGCCCACGCTCTTCCAGGGCGTCCTCGGCCTCAGCCCGCTGGCCTCGGCGGGCGTGCTCGCCTTCTGGTCCGCGAGCTCGGTGGTCGCGTCCGTCGCCACCGGCCGCCTCACCGCACACATGCCCGCCCGCCGCCTCGTCGCCGTCGGCCTGACGGTCATCGCCGCCGGGTTCCTGACGCTCGCCGGAATGGACACCGGCACGCACTGGCCCCGCCTCGTCCCGGGCCTCGTCGTGGCCGGCCTCGGACTCGGCGTCCTCAACGCGGCCTCGGCGCGCCTCTCCGTGGAGAGCGTCCCGGTGGACCGCGCCGCCATGGGCGCGGGCGCGGCCAACACCGCCCGCTACACCGGAGCGTCCATCGGCGGGGCGCTGGTCGTCGCGGTCGTGCAGTCCGCGGACGGCGCCACCCCGGCCGACGCCCTCGCGGCCGGCGGCGACCGGGCGATCCTGCTCGGCGTCGTGCTGGCCGTGCTCGGCGCCGGGGCGGCCCTCCTCGTCCGCGACCGCACCGCGGCCGGCGCCCCGAGGACGTGACGCTGGTCGCATCCACCGGACCGGCCCGCGGCGAACCACCCCGCAATCCCGCCCACAATCCCGGCCGTAAGCCCGCCCGCAAGCCCCCTTCGCGCCGCCGTACCCGGGTACGGCGGCGCGAA
>NZ_JBEZFP010000164.1:0-19810 GCF_040649515.1 Streptodolium elevatio | reverse complement strand
TGCAGGGCGTGTTCGGCAATCCGCTGGCCGAACCCGGCGTCGTCGGGGTGTCCGCGGGCGCGACCGTCGGCGCGGTGCTGGTGATCTTCACCGGGGCGACCACGCTCGGCGCCTGGACCCAGCCCGCCGCCGCGTTCGTGTTCGGCCTCGCGACCACCGCGCTGGTGTACGTCTTCTCCCGGTCCGGCGGCCGCACCGAAGTCGTCACCCTCATCCTCACCGGCGTGGCGCTCACCGCCGTCACCGTCGCCGCGATCGGCATCCTGACGTCGTACTCCACCAACGACCAGATCCAGGACATCGCGTTCTGGCAGCTGGGCAGCGTCAACGGGGCCACCTGGGAGAAGGTTTCGGCGATCCTGCCGTGCGCGGCCGTCGGGCTGGCCGCGGCGCCGATGTACGCCCGGCGCCTCGACCTGCTCTCGCTCGGCGAGAAGCCCGCCCGGCACCTGGGCGTGGACGTCGAGCGCCTGCGCGCCGTGGTGATTTTGCTGGTGGCTCTGCTGACCTCGGCGGCGGTCGCGTTCTCCGGGGTCATCGGCTTCGTCGGCCTCGTGGTGCCGCACGCGGTCCGCATGGTCACCGGGCCGAGCCACAAGCTGGTGCTCCCCGGCAGCATGCTCGGCGGCGCACTGGTCCTGCTGCTCGGCGACCTCGCGTCGCGCACGCTGGTCGAACCGCGCGAACTCCCCATCGGCGCACTGACCTCGCTCGTCGGCGGCCCGGTCTTCTTCGTCCTGCTGCGCAGGGCACGGCTGCGGGCGGGAGGCTGGGGATGAGCCGCTTGGGCTTCGCACCCGGATTCGGACGGGAACCCGGACGTGGATCCGTAAATCGACCCGGACGCCGCCCCGGACACAGGGAGGAACCGACCGCCGTCCGCACGCCCTCCGAGCCGGGCACGGTGATCGGGGAAGTGCGCGGGCTGCGCGTCGACCTCGGCGGGCGCACGGTGCTGCGCGACGTGGACCTCCAGGTCCGCACGGGCGAAGTACTGGCGCTGGTCGGCCCCAACGGCGCCGGCAAGTCGACGCTCTTGGGCGCGCTCGCGGGGGACGTCGCGGCCACCGCCGGGCAAGTGCTCCTGGACGGGCGGCCGCTCGCGGACTGGACCGCGGTCCAACTCGCCCGACGCCGCGCGGTGTTGACCCAGTCGTACGAACTCTCCTTCCCCTTCACCGTGCGTGCGGTGGTGGCGATGGGACGCGCGCCGTGGGCCCGTACCCCGGCCGAGGCGGACGACGACGCCGTGGTCGACGCGATGCTCAGGCGCACCGAGACCGCGCGGTTCGCACGGCGCGGATTCGCCTCGTTGTCCGGCGGCGAGCGCGCCCGTGTCGCGCTGGCACGCGTACTCGCGCAGCAGGCCCCGCTTGTGATGCTCGACGAGCCGACCGCCGCACTCGACATCCGGCACCAGGAATCCGTGCTGCGCACCGCGGCGGAACGCGCGTCCGCGGGGGACGCCGTCGTGGTGGTGCTGCACGACCTGGCGCTCGCCGCGGCGTACGCGGACCGGGTCGCGGTGCTCCAGGACGGCCGGATCGCGGCGTGCGGAGCGCCGGCGCAGGTGCTCACCGGGGAGCTGCTGACCCGCGTCTACCGGCACCGCATCGAGGTGATCCGGCATCCGCGGACCGGAGGCATGCTCGTAACTCCGGTGCGTAAAAGGGGCGTTCGCCCCGCTATTCGGAAAGATCCGGGGCTTGGGGGCCTTCCCTCGGAGATCGCGAGAGGTTAGGTTAGCCTTACCTAAGTTCGATGAAGGCGAGGGTGGCGGGGTGCCGCCCGTCCGCCTGCGGGCGTCGTCGACGAGGCGTCACATTCCTTTCCAGCTCCGGCGCTTCACGCCGCCGGATGCCGAACCCCCGGGAGTCTTCACCGACATGAGTACTGATCAGCCCTCGGCTTCGCGGCGCCGCCGCCGGGCGTGGGCCGTCGCAGCCGCGGGCATAGCGGCAGCCCTCGTCCTGCCCACCGCACCCGCACACGCCGACCCCGGGACGCAGCCCGGGCCGGCGGGCCAGACCCTCACGGTCTCCGACACGACCATCGACCCCGACGGCCAGACCGTGACCGTCTCCGGGACCGGGTTCAACCGCACCCGGCCGACCGGCTACGACGGCATCTACGTCGGCCTCTGCGTTTACCAGGGCCCTGGCCAGGTCGCGTCGCCGTGCGTCGGCGGCGTCGACATGAGCGGTGGCTCGGGGAGTTCGCTGTGGGTCGGCGACCACGTCCCGGCGTACGGGGTCGGCCTCGCCAAGCCCTTCAACAAGGGCTCGGGCGCATTCGAGTACCAGCTCACCCTCACGGCGAAGGACGAGTTCACCGACTGCACCGCGACCGGCGTGCAGTGTGTGGTCTCCACCCGCGCCGACCACACCTCCTCGGCCGACCGGCAGGACGACGTCCAGATCCCGGTCACCTTCGTCGACGACCAGGGCCCCGGCCCCGGTGGTCCCGGTGAGCCGGGCGGCGGCACCGCCGACCAGCAGGTCGTCGTCGCCGTCAACGGCGGGCCGCTGACCCTGTCCGTCCCCGGCGACGTCATCCGGCTGTCCGACGCCTCGTTGTCCGGCGCCGCGAGCAACCTGACCTCCACCGGGTCGCTCAACGCCGCCACCGTGTCCGACCTGCGCGGCACCGGCGCGGGTTGGACGCTCACCGGCCAGGTCACCGACTTCACCGGCGAACCGCAGGGCACCATCCCCGCGGCGAACCTCGGTTGGCGGCCCGCCGCGGCGGTGTCCCCGGACAACAGCACCACCGTCGCCCCGGTCGTCACACCCGGCCCCGAGGTCACCCCGGGCACCGGGCTCGGCACCGCCAAGACGCTGTGCTCGTCCGCCGCGGGCGCCTCGTCGGGTGTGTTCACCTGCGGCGGCGCACTCGACCTCGGCGTGCCCGCGGACACCCCCGCCGGCACCTACACCTCGACCCTGACCCTGACCCTCGCCTGATCGGAAACCCCGCCGTCGCCCGGCCGATGCCGTCCGGGCGGCGAACCAGGACGGTACGGCGGGCCGAGGCTCCTGCCACGCCCGGCCCGCCGTACTCCGACCCCACAGCACGCATTCACAGGAGCACCATGTCCAACCGCGTTCCGGCACCGCCGGGCCACCGGGCCCGGCGCCGCGTCGCCGCCACCGCGCTCGCCGTGGGCGTGCTGCTCCTGCCCGTCGGCGGCACGGCGCACGCCGCCACACCGTCGCCGGCTCCTCCTGTCGCGCCGTCCGCGCAGCCACCCGCGCAGCCACCCGTGTCGCCCGCCGTGTCGCCCGCCGCGCCGCCTGCCGCATCGCCCGGTTCCGCGGACAACTCCTTCCGCTGGGCCGTACAACCCGTCGGCCAGGCCGGCCTCCCGGGCCGGACCTACCTGGTGCACGACCTCGTGCCCGGGCAGAAGCTCGACGACGGCGTACGCATCACCAACTACTCCGACCAGCCGATGACGTTCACGGTCTACGGCACCGACGCCTTCACCACGAACGACGGCTCCTTCAGCCTGCTGCCCGCCGAACGCGGCCCCTCCGACGCCGGCACCTGGATCACGCCCGGGCAGACCAGCGTCACCGTCGCCCCGGGCGCGGGCGTCGACGTGCCGGTGACCATCGCGGTGCCCGCCGACGCCGAACCCGGCGACCACGCGGCGGGCGTCATCGCGTCCGTGGCCACGGTGCAGGCCGATGCGTCGGGCCGCCTCGTGCAGGTCGACAGGCGGATCGCGGCGCGGGCGTACTTCCGCGTCGCCGGACCGCTGCGGCCCGCCTTGCAGATCCAGGACGTGCAACTCTCCTACGACACCCCGGGAAACCCGTTCCCCGGCTCGCGCGCAACGGTCACCTACCGCGTGCGCAACACCGGCAACACCCGCGTGTCGGCCGCCGCGGACGTCAAGGTCGACGGCCCCTTGGGCTGGACGCTCGGCGGCCCGCGCGGGGACTCGGTCGCCGAACTGCTGCCCGGTGCGGAACTCACCCGCACCGTGCACTTCGACGGCGTGTTCCCCGCCGGGCGGCTCACCGCGTCCGTCACCGTCCGGACCGGTCCGGCCCCGCAGGGCGCCGCCGTCGCGCCGGTGAGCACGACGCGTACGACGACTGCGTGGGCCGTGCCCTGGATACCGCTCGCGTCGCTCTTCGCATTGGCTGTGCTCGGGACGGTCGCGCTGCGTCTGCGGCGGCGCGGCACCCCGGCGGCGGCCGCCGGAGAGTCCGCCGCGGCCGTCGGCACCGCCGAGCGGACTTCCTGACGGCCCCGAAGATGACCTCCGCCGCGCCGACTCGTCGCCGTCGCCTCCGCCCGCTGCGTGGCCCCGGGCCTCGCCCGCGCCCGCCGGCTGTCTCCGGACCCCCGCGCCGACTGATCACCGCACTGCTCGTGACCGCCGTCGTCTGCGCGGCCGTCGCGGCATTGCGGTGGAACAGCGACCGCACGGCGCCGGGACCGGAGGACGCCGCGGTATCCGTTGCGACCGCGCCGCCAACTCCCGTACCCGTGAAGCCCGTCGGGCGCATGGTGCTCGACCGGGACACCGCGCCGGTCGGTACGCGCCTCACGGTGTGGCTCACCGACTGGACGCCCGGCACGATCACGGTCCGGCTGTGCGGCAACGCGGCGACGCGCGGCTCCGCCGACTGCGCCAACGCCACGGCCGTCTCGAGTTATGTCCGCGGCCCCGCCCCAGCGGCCGTCGTCCTCGCCGTCGCCGCGCCACCGGTCGCGTGCCCGTGCGTGGTGCAGGCTTCGGACGCCGCGACGACGGGCCGCGTGACGCAGCCCTTCGCGCCCAGCGGACTGCCCGACCTGCCACAGGCGCCGACCGCCGCGCCCGCGCCCGCCGCCGTCGAGATCGCCGACGCCCGGCTCGTCGACGAACGTCCTTGGCACGCAAGCTGGTCGGCGTGGTTCGGCGGTTCCGCGCGCCGGACGCTCGTGCTCACCCTGCGCAACCCCGGCCCCTGGCCGGCCGCCGCCCCGCCGCTCTCCGTCGTGGTCGGTCGGGACGACCCGCCCACGACCCTCGTCGCAACCCCGGACGTCGGCACACTCGCGCCGGGGGAGCAGCGTACGTTCCACATCGACGTCACCCTCGGCGGGCCCGCGTACGGGACGTACCACGTGCGGGGGCAACTCGCGGGCCTCACAACGGATCCAGGTGCCCCGGCGGCGGTCTTCGAGCTGCGCACCACGACCACCCCGTGGGGCCTGGCCGCGGTCGGCGTGCTCCTGCTCGCCTGGCTGCTCGCGCCCCTGTTCCGCCGCGTACGTCGCGTGAAGCACCGTGCCGGCAGCTGACGACCCGGACTGCCTCGCCGGTGAGACCCGTCAGTCCGGTTCGCCGGCCAGGGAGCGGGCCGCGTCGACCTCGTCGGCGTCCATGCCCCAGTGCCCTGGGTCCCGGTCCCGCTTGGCCTGTTCGTCGATCCAGCGGTTGTGGGCTTCCCACGCGGCCTGCTTGCTAGTGCCGACGGCCGCGCCGATCTGGGTCCAGGACGCGCCCGCGCGCCGGGCGGAGCGTACCGAGAGCTGTCGGCCGTATGCGGCCTTGCGAGCGAGCACTTCGCCCAAGGCCAGGAGTTCCAGGGCTTCTTCGCGGGTGAGGGGGCGGGCGCCGCTCACGTCGTCCGGTGCCTCCGCGTCCGGCATACCGAACGACGACGCGAGTGCTTCCTGCGTACGAAGCGCGTCCAGGCGCGCCGCGGCGGACAGCAGCGTGTAGTGAAGTTCGAGCTCGTCGGGTGTGGCCATGAGGCCACCGTGCCACCGCGGCCGACTCGTCGTCAAGACAGCCTGACGTCAAGCTGCCCTTACGGCGGCCGGGCGCGGGCGCCGCGCGGAAAACCGTTCCCCCCGGGCGCCCCCGGCCTGCGAGGATGCGCAGCGGCCGCAGATTGGAGGGCGTTCCCGATGCCTACCGCGACGAACGCCGGTTCCCCGGTGGTGCCCGCGCACCCCGGACTCCTGGACCAGGGGCACCCGTTCCGCCAGTGGAAGACCTGGCGTATCCCGGGGACCGAGCTGACGCTCACCGGCTACTCCCGCGCCAACGACAAGACGTTCTTCCACATCCCCGAACTGCGCTGCAGCCTGGACGCCGGGCTGTGCGAAGGGCGGCAGGTGGACACGGTGTTCCTGACCCACACCCATCACGACCACGCCAAGGACCTCGACTTCCTGGCCGCCAAGGCCGGAGGTGCGGACATCCACCTGCCCGCCGACGCGGTGCCGTACGTGGAGGCGTACCTGCGGGCGAGCGCCGAGTTGAACCACGGCACCGCCTTCGATCCGGGCCTGGTGGGCCACCGGCTGCACGGGGTGCGCCAGGACGACGAGTTCGAGTTCGGGCGGGCCGGGCACCACGTGCGGGTCGTCGAGTGCGAGCACAAAGTTCCGTGCGTGGGGTACGCGTTCTCGGAGCGCCGCAAGGCACTGCGGCCCGAGTTCGAGGAACTGCGGCGCTCGCTGGTCGGCGAGGGGCGCGGTGCGGAATTCGGCAGGATGATGGCCGAGCGGCGCAAGCAGGGCGTCGAAGTCGACGAAACGGTCCGCCGACCGTTGTTCGCGTTCCTCGGCGACACCCACGTGTCGGTGTTCGAGCGGAACCCGTGGCTCTTCGCGTACCCGGTCGTCATCACCGAGTGCACCTTCCTCGACGACGCCGAGCTGGACCGGGCGGAGCGGATCGGGCACACCGTGTGGAGCAGGCTCAGGCCGGTGGTCGAGGCGCACCCGGAGACGCTGTTCGTGCTGACGCACTTCAGCCTGCGCTACTCGGATCGCGAGGTACTGGCCTTCTTCCGGCGGCAGTTCGAGGAGGCGGAGGGCGGGATGCCGGGAAACATCGTGCTGTGGGCGCATCCGGACAGCAGCCTGCCGGAGCAGCACCAGCACCGGGAGCTGTGAGCCGGTCGGTGTCCGGCGGCCGGTCGGGTGCTGCGCCGCCTCGCCCGGTCAGGGTTCGAGGTCGGCGGCGACCTCGCGCAGCACCGTGAGCAGCAGTTCGACATCGGGGGCGGTGGTCCGCCAGTTGACGAGTGCGCAGCGGAGCACCTTCATGCCGCGGTACGTGGCCGTCCCGGCGTACACCCGCCCGTCGCGCAGCAGGGCCTCGCCCAGCCGGCCGTTCAGCTCGTCAAGCCGGTCGTCCGGCACCCCGGGCGGGCGGTGACGGAAGCAGACGATGGACATCCGCACGGGGGCGAGGAGTTCGAAGTCGGGTGATTCGTCGACCAGTCGGCCCAGGTGCTCGGCGACGTCGAGATGGCGCTCGACCATCTCCCGGTAGCCGTCGCGGCCGTACGCACGCAGCGTCGCCCAGATCGGGAACGCCCTGGCGCGGCGCGACGATTCGGGGCCCACGGTATTGAAGTCGACGTGCCCGCCCTCGGCTTCGGGCAGGTACGAGGCACCCCACGCGCCGAACGCCCGCACCTGGAGCGCGGGATCACGGACGAACGAAAAGCCGCTCTCGTAGGGCACGTTCAGCCACTTGTGCCCGTCCGAGGTGATCGAGTCGGCGCGCTCCACGCCGGAGGCGAGCCCGACGGTGCGCGGCGACACGGCCGCGAACAGTCCGAACGCGCCGTCCACGTGCAGCCAGGCGTTGTGGCGCTCGGCCAGGTCGGCCATGGCGTCCAGCGGGTCCGAGTCGCCCGAGTGCACGTCCCCGAGGTTGCCGACGAGCACCGCGGGCGCGCCCTCCAACTCCACGAGAGCCGCTTCGAGCGCGGGAAGATCGATGCGTCCCGTGTCGTCGCGGGCGAACGTGCGCAGCGTGTCGCGCCCGCAACCGAGTATCTGCAACGCCTTGCGTGTACTCGGGTGGACGAGGCCACTGGTGAACACCGGCATGACCGGAAGCCCCGCGAGGCCCTGCGACGCGACGTCGACGCCGTGCCCTTCCGCCCACCAGGTCCGCGCGCAGGCAAGACCGGTGACATGCGCGAGGGTTGCGCTCGGGGTCAGCACCCCGCCGTACGAGGCGGGGATGCCGAACAGGTCCTTCAGCCAGTCGAGGACGACCGATTCGGCACGCGACGCCAGCGGGGACGCGATGTGCAGACCGGAGGCCTGGTCGAGCAGCGAGGTGATCCAGTCCCCGGCCATCGCGGCGGGCGTCGCGCCGCCGACCACGAGGTGGAAGAAGCGGGGGCCCGAGGTCCGGGTCGAGGCCTTCGTGCCCACCCGCAGCAGGTGCTCCACGGCCGCGAGGGTGCCGTCGCCCTTCTCCGGGAGGGGCCCGCCGAGGTCGTCCGCGAGGGCGTCCGCGGCCCGATCGTGCACCGGGAGTTCGGGCAATCCGTCGAGGTAGGGGCCGGCGGCGCGGAAGACCCGCTCCAGTGCGTCGGCGGCTGCCTCGCGGTCCTTGATCGGATCGGCCATGGGGGCAGTAAATCAGCCTTGCCCGGCTTTCTGAACGGGCGCTCCGGAGTTTCCGGCCGACGACCCGGTGGGGCCACGGTGGCGATCTGATGGGGGCACGGTTGGCGCCCCTTGGGTGGCCGTTCGGGTTGCGGGTGCTGCCATCGGGGGAGGAATCGCCCTGTCATGCAGGCGACTTCACCGTCGGGCCAGTCAGGGAGGACGCGTGACCGGAGGACCGAACCTGATTCCCGCACCTCGCCGACTGGAGCTGACCGGAGGCTCGGGTCCGGTCGACGGCGTGCCGGCCTGCCGGGTCGATCCGGCGCTCGGGCCCGAGGCGTACCGGCTCACGGTCTCGGCCGACGGCGTGGAGATCGTCGGCGGCGACGAGGCCGGGGTTTTCTGGGCGCGCCAGACGCTGCGCCAGCTCGGCGGCGCGGACGGCTTCCGACGGGCACCGGTGGACCACGGGCCGGTGGTGCTGCCGCACGTGGTCGTCGAGGATGCCCCGCGGTTCGCCTGGCGGGGCCTGATGCTGGACGTCGCACGGCACTTCCTGGCCAAGGACGATGTGCTGCGGTACGTGGACCTGCTCGCGGCGCACAAACTGAACGTCCTGCACCTCCATCTGACGGACGATCAGGGGTGGCGGGTGCAGATCGAGCGGTACCCGCGGCTGACCGAGGTGGGGGCGTGGCGGCCGCGTACCCGCCTGGGCTGGGGCCGGGAGCCGGAGGTCTGGGACGAGCGCCCGCACGGCGGCTTCTACACCCAGGACGACCTGCGCGAGATCGTCGCGTACGCCGCCGAGCGCCACGTGCGGGTCGTCCCCGAGATCGACCTCCCGGGGCATTCGCAGGCGGCGATCGCGGCGTACCCGGAACTGGGCAACGTCGACGTCGTCGACACGGGCGCGCTCCGGGTGAAGACCGAGTGGGGCATCAGTCCTCACGTGCTCGCCCCCACCGACGCCGTACTCGCCTTCTACGAGGGCGTGTTCACCGAACTCCTGGAGATCTTCCCCGGCCGCTTCGTGCACATCGGAGGCGACGAATGCCTCAAGGACGAATGGCGCCGGTCGCCCATCGCGCAAGGCCGGATCCGCGAGCTCGGCCTCGGCGGCGAGGACGAGCTCCAGGCCTGGATGATCGGCCACTTCGCGCGCTGGCTGGCGGCCCGGGGAAGGCGCCTCGTGGGCTGGGACGAGATCCTGCAGGGCGGCCTGGCGCCCGGCGCGGCGGTGATGTGCTGGCGCTGGTACACCGGCGGTGTCGCGGCCGCAAAGGCCGGCCACGACGTGGTGATGTGCCCGCAACAGGAGGTCTACCTCGACCATGTGCAGTCCGCGGACCCGGGCGAGCCCGTGCCCTTCGGATGGGTGCACACCCTGGAGGACGTGTACCGGTTCGAGCCGGTGCCGCCCAGCCTGAGCGGCACCCCGCACGCGGTACACGTCATCGGCACGCAGGCCAACCTGTGGAGCGAGGTCACCGAGAGCCGCGCCCGCGTCGACTACCAGGTGTTCCCGCGCCTCGCCGCGTTCGCCGAAGTCGCCTGGTCCGCACTGCCGCGGCCGGAGGCACGGGACTTCGGCGACTTCGAGCGGCGGATGGACGCGGCGCACTATGCCCGGCTCGACGCGCTGGGGGTCGCGTACCGGCCGCCGACCGGCCCGCATCCCTGGCAGCGCCGCCCCGGGATCCCGGGGCGGATGCACGACAAGCCCCGCCGCACTTGGGACATGGCCTGAGGGGGTCCGTGCCGCAGGGTCAGCCGCGGGACGTACCGCGCTCGGGCGGGTGGATGCGCACCCGCCGTTCGGCCGGCGCCTGCTCCAGGTCGTCGAGTTGCGCGGTGATCGTGGCGCGCAGGTCGTCGTAGTCCGCGAACTGGTGGTCGTGGAAGAGGGTGTGGCCCGACCACATGAGGTTGGCGCACACCCGCGCCGGCACCCGCCCGGTCTGCGCGCCCATGCCGACCAGGGCCACCGACCGGATACTGCCCGGCTCGGCGTCGTTCTGCCGGTGGATCGCCTGGAAGGCGGCGGCGCAGGCGAGCGCCACGTTCAGGGTCTCGCTGACGTTCTGCGACGACGTGACCATCGTCGGCGTGGAGATCAGGAACTTCGGGTTGACGGCCCCGGACGGTACGCAGACCGCGCTGCCGACCGGGAGGTTCCCGGCGAACCCGTCGCGGATCGCGCGCTGCACGCGCAGTTGGATGCCCGCTCCGAGGTGGCGCTTCACCACCGCGTCCACGCCGCCGTCCATGCGGCCCCGCGAGTTGGTCGGGCTGACCCAGGCGTCGACCTTCTCGTCGAGGATGGACCCGTTGCGGATCTCGATGCCGGGGGTGTCCGCGAACGCCGCCCGCCAGGCCGCCACCACCTCCGGGTTGATGTCCGTCAGCACCACCCTGAGCGGCGTTTCCACGCGATTGACCGTCATATTCCACCCCGTTCCAAAAGCACTGCCTACCCACCACGAACGACATTATCGCGGCGCCCCGACAATCGGGCGGCGGGTGCCGGGCCGGCGCTTTTCGGCTCGATTGCCGGTGTCCGGGCCCACTGCTAGCCTGCGGCCAGACCACCGCGAGACAGGAATTGTCGCCCGACGCCGCCCACGGCCGGACCACCAGGTCCGAAAAAGTGGGCGTTCCGGACTTATGTCCGCGCAACCGGGATGTTCCGCGAATATCACCCGCCTCGCCGGTCGCCCCTGCCGAACACGGTCGACTATTCGGAGCACCCCACGATGAGCGACGACAACGCCCCCGCCCTGCCCGACGCGAACGACCCGCTGGCTCTCGCCGACCTGTTCAAGGGCGGCGGCGAACCGTGGCTCCCGCTGCTGAAGCCGGTCATCGAGGCCCAACGGGACGCCGCCGCGTTCATCGGTCCGGGCCGCAGCCCCGAGGTCGTGCCGGTCCGCGAATTGACCTTCCAGGCGCTCAAGCCGAATCCGCCGCACAAGTGGAAGGTGGTGGTATTCGGGCAGAATCCCTACCCGCGTCCGGAGAGCGCCACCGGAATCGCGATGTTCGACAACACCTTCCACGACTGGAAGGACAGCCAGTTCGGCCGCGTCGTCAGTATCCGCTGCATCATCAAGGCAGCGGCGATGTGGAAGTACGGAATTCCCAAGAAGACCCCGATCGCCGAAATCCGCGGCCTCCTCGGAAAGCAGGAGACGGTACAGCCGCCGGAATGGTTCCAGGCGATGCTGACACAGGGCGTCCTGCTGCTGAACGCGGCACTGACCGCCAACAGCGACGCGTCCCGGGGCACCGACCGGCACACCGCGTTCTGGCGCCCGGTCGTCGAGCGCATCGTCGAGGAGATCCTCAAGGCCAAGCAGGACGCCGACGAGGAGGACCGCGGCGTCGTCTTCGCGTGGTGGGGAGCGCACGCCCGCAACCTGAAGAAGATCGTCCTCGAACTCCAGAAGAAGTACCCGGGCGTCGACGTCCGGCACATCGACCACGCCAACCCCGCGGCGCAGGGCGACATCTTCTGCGACGGCGAGCACTTCGCCATGGTCAACGACGCCCTCGCGGCGGTGGGCGCCGACCCGGTCGACTGGCTGCCCAGCACCGGCTGGAACACGGCCGCGGACGACGCGGACGGCCGCAACGACGACACCGCCGAACGCATGGGCGCGTTCATCGCCTCGACGATGGAACTGCACCAGCTCTACCTGGAACGGCTCGCGGGCGTCAAGGACGAGGGCCTCGTCCTCCCGGCGATCACCGGCGTGTTCGACACCCCGGCGATGGACTTCCGCGACGCGGTGTCGCCGGTCGCCGAATTGCTCGCCGGCCTCGACCGGCACGTCAAGATGTCCCACGAATTCGGGATGCGGCGAGTCGAGGCGGCGGCCGACGGAGGCCTGTCGGCCGACGCGATCGCCGCGCTGTACCTCTATACCTGCGAGTCCGCGTTCTATCGCGAGATCAACGCCATTCTGCGGGCGCCGGACCGCGCCCGGGTCGTGCCGTACCTGCCGTACCTGCGCCTGCTGTTCGACGCGGTGGCGGCGCTCCCGACGCGTACGGAGCCGCTGTGGCGCGGCGTGTCGCTGGACCTGCGCGCGCAGTACCCGCTCGGCCGGACCGTGACGTGGTGGGGCGTGTCCTCGTGCACGTCCAAGCTCGGTGTGGCCCGGGCGTTCCTCGGCAGCAGGGGCAAGCGCACGCTGTTCGAGGTGCGGCCCGCCCGGGCCGTCGGCATCCGCAGCTTCTCCGCGTTCACCGAGGAGGAGGAGTACATCCTGCTGCCCGGCACGCAGCTGAAGGTGACCGACGTGACCACCGAGCGCGGCGGTCTGTGCACCGTCAAGCTGGCCGAGTCGGAGGACGCTCCGCTCGTCTCCTGAGGCGGCGGGCCGGGGGCGCGCCGGACGGGAGCCGCGGCACCCGTCCGGTAGCGCTCGCTGGACGTCGCCCCTCCCGAGGTGGTAGATCCATTCGGGATGACAAGAGAGGCGAAGCACACATGAGCACATTGAGCCAGGGGACCGAATCCACCGCGGCGGTCGACACGGCCGACACCGGCAACGCGGTCGAGCGGGCCGTCTACACGCGTGCCGAGCCCGTCGAAAGCACGATCAAGCCCGCGGCGTTCGTGACGCTCACCGTGCTGATCATCGTGCTCGTCGTGGTCTCGTTCTTCGCGATCTACGCGGGCGGCAACTTCGACGGCGGCGAGCCCGGGCTGACCGCGCCGATGAACGGCTGACACACAGGACCGGCCCTCGGCGGCCGCGGCCACGGCGGACTCCGCCGGGCCGCGGCCGCCGTGTTTCGGGCCCTGGCACATCAGGGCACGGCGCGTTCAGGGCACGGCGCGTTCAGGGCACGGGGCATTCTGGCCGTGTGCAGGCAGGCGGTGCTTCAGGCCGTTTGCAGTCGGCTGCGGAGGAACGCGAGGATCTCGTCGCGGGCGCGCATGGTCGGGTGGCCTTCCTCGTCGACGAGGTGGGCGGTCACCACACTGTGCGGGGTGCCGACCGACTCGCGGAAAAAGGGCGGCGGCGCCGGGTTCGCGCAGTCGCCGGGCAGCACACGGCCGTCGAAGCGGTCGCCGAGGAGCCGGGCGTACGCGGCGAAGCGCTGCCCTGTGCACCACTTGTCGTCGTCGAAGCGGTAGGCGAGTGCGGTGAGGCCGTCGCGCTCGAATCGCCGCCGGATCGTGTCCGCGTCGTCAGGGGACAGCTCCAGCGCGGCCGGGTCGTCCAGTGGCAGCGAGGGCTGCCCGAGCACCGGCGCGACGACGGCCGGCTCAAGGGTCATGGTCAGGGCGAAGTTGCCGGTGAAGCACATGCCCACCGCGCCGACCCCCGGGCCGCCGCACTCCTCGTGGGCGGTGCGGGCGAGGGCCCGCAGCCAGGTGACGACCGGGCTGGTGCCGCCGCCGGCGAAGGCACGGAACTCCCGGCTCACACACGCCCGCCGGAGCACGTCGGCGCCCAGGTCGACGGTGGGGTACGCGCCGTCGACGCCGAAGAGCGAGGGCAGGTAGACGGTGAAGCCCGCGTCCCGCACCCACCGGGCGAAGCGCACGACGTCGGGGCTGATGCCGGGCATCTCCGGCATCACGATCACCGCGGGACCGGCGCCGGCCACGTGGACGGTCTTCTCGTCGCGGGCGGACGCCTCCCCGGGCAGGGCGAACGTACGTCGGGTGAACCCGTCCAACACGTGCTCGTGCTTCGGCTCCTGGGCCTGCACCTGAGTTTCGCCGACGTCCACCAGGGGCCTCCCAAGTATGCGATCGATCGGTCGTGAATCCGGGGATGGCCGCGAGATTACACGTCCGATCGGTCGCTTACAATGGCGCGGTGACGAACGCCCGTACGCCCTCGCCCGGTTCCGACGGCCGCCGTGCCCGCGGCGACCGGACCCGGCACGACGTCGCGCGGCAGGCGGCGATGACCGCGACTGTGCACGGCCTGGACACCATCACCGTCGGCTCGCTTGCCGCACAGACGGGGCACAGCAAGAGCGGCATTCTGACGGTCTTCGCCAACCGCGAGGCGATCCAGCTCGCCGCGGTGGCCGAGGCCCGGAAGCTGTACGCGGAGCACGTCGTCGACCCCAGCCGCGACGCCGGCACCGGCGGGGCGCGCCTCCGGGCGCTGCTCGACAACTGGGTCGCGTACCTCCGCGCCGGCGTTTTCCCCGGCGGATGCTTCATCACCACGACATCGGTCGAGTACGGGCACCGGGAGGGGCCGGTGGCCGACGCCGTCCGCGAACTCGCCCGCGACTGGCTGCGCCTGCTGGAGGCCGAACTGGCGGCCGCGGGCAGCACCGACCCCGCCGAGGACGGCTTCCGCATCGACGCGTACCTGCGCGCCGCCAACACGAGGTTCCAACTCTTCGGCGACGCGGCCGAGTTGGACCGGGCGCACCGCCTCGCGACACGCGTGGTCGAAGCGATCTGACCGAAGCATCTGACCGAAACATCTGACCGAAACATCTGAACGCGGTATCGGATCGAGGCGGCCGGGTCGAGGCGGCGGGATCGGAACGGTCGGATGGAGGCGGCGTGACGGACCCGGTGTGCTCGAACGGGTGTGGGCCAACGGGTGCGAGTGAACCGGTGTGTGCCGACCGCGCCCGCGCAGCACTGGTGATTTCACCGATGCCGCCGCGCGGGCGCGCCGGGAGCGTGGACCCCACACACCGACCGGTGGCGGATCCCGGCGGGGCGGACCGTTCCACGGTCCGTGCGGGAGCAGCGAACCGCCGGCCCCGCCCGGGATCCGCCACCCTTGAGCGAGAGGAACGCATCATCGTGTACCTCATGCGCAAAAGGCGGCACGCCGCCTCGGCCGAACGGCCGGCGGTCGTCGCGGGACCCCGGCGCCGCCTGGTGAGATCGGCGGTCGCCGGCATCCTCGCCTGCGGAGCCCTGCTCGTCACCCAACTCCCCGGCGGAGCGCAGGCCGCCGAGAACCCCTACGAGCGCGGCCCCGCCCCCACGCAGTCGAGCATCGAGGCCGCACGCGGCCCGTACGCCGTGTCGGAGACCAGTGTGTCCTCGCTGCTGGTCACCGGCTTCGGGGGCGGGACGATCTACTACCCCACCTCCCGCACCGACGGCACCTTCGGTGCGATCGCCATCTCCCCGGGCTTCACCGCCTACCAGTCGTCCATCGCCTGGCTCGGGCCGCGCCTGGCCTCGCAGGGCTTCGTCGTGTTCACGATCGACACCAACACCACCCTCGACCAGCCCGCCAGCCGGGGCCGCCAACTCCTGGAGGCACTCGACTACTTGACGCAGCGCAGCTCGGTCCGGGACCGGATCGACAGCAGCCGGCTCGGCGTGATGGGCCACTCGATGGGCGGCGGCGGAACGCTGGAGGCCGCGAAGAGCCGCCCCTCGCTCCAGGCGGCCATCCCGCTCACCGGCTGGAACCTCGACACGAGCTGGCCGGAGGTGCGGACGCCGACCCTGGTCGTCGGCGCGGACGGTGACACGATCGCGCCGGTGTCCTCGCACTCCGAGCCGTTCTACACGTCGCTGCCGTCGTCGCTGGACCGGGCGTACCTCGAACTCAACAGCGCCACCCACTTCACGCCGAACTCGTCGAACACGACGATCGCGAAGTACAGCATCTCCTGGCTCAAGCGGTTCATCGACAACGACACCCGCTACGAGCAGTTCCTGTGCCCGCTGCCTCGACCGAGCCTGACCATCGAGGAGTACCGGGGCAACTGCCCGCACAACTCCTGACCTTCCCGCCCCCCGACCCGGGACGGTGGCGGCCGCGACACCAGCGGCCGCCACCGTCCCGGCGTTGTTGTGGGGGCCCACAGCATTGTGCGCGTACCGCCCGTGAGCACGCCGTACGCGGGAGCGTCCGGCCAGGTCAGGCGGCATTTCGGGGCGGTCCGCGGCCACCGGCCGCAGCCGTGCGGCGGCCTTTCGCCCGCGTTAACACGACGGTAACGTGGGCGCCGCGCCCGTCCCGCGGACCCGAACACCCGCGGGAACCCAGAGGCGTCCGTCGTCGCTCGGCCCGACGCCGCCGGGAGGTGGGCCCGCCCGTGCCGGAGGAACCGCGCCGCCGCGTGAGGGCGACCGAACGGGCAGCCGCGACCGGCCGCGCCGACGACGAGCCCGACCGCCGAGCGGCGCCGCGCCGTCCCGCACCACGCCGCGCCGGACCGCGTGCCACCGCCCAACGCGCCGCCCTGCAGCGCCTCGGCGCCTGGCACCCCAGGCCGTTCGCAGGCCACCTGCTGCCGTGGCCGGTCCACCCGACCCCGGACGCCAAAGCGTTGCTCCTGCTGATCGCCGCGGCCCACCACAACGACCCCGACGCGCCCGGCGCTTCCGTCGCGCTGGTCCTGCGGGCCGTGCACGCCGCCGCACTCGCCCCCGACACGCTGGAGTCCGCGGAACGGGCGGGCCTCGTCCACGCCGACGCGGAACACCTGTTCGTCGGGCCGCCGCTGAGCACCGCGGCGGTGTACGGCGCCGCTCCGCTCCTCGCCCGGCAGGCCGCGCACCGGCTCCTCGCCGCTCTGCTCGACACCGGCCACGACCGGCTCGCGCACCTGCTGCACCTGGCGTCGGCGACCTCGGAACCGGACCCCGACCTCGCCCGGGAGCTGGCCGCCACCGCGCGTGCCCGCGCGTCCGTCGACGCCACGCGAGCCGTCGGACTGCGTCGCGCGGCCACCCTCGTGCCCGACATCTCGACACGCGCCGCGCTCCTCGCCGAAGCGGCGGAACACGCCCATCTCGTCGGCCGCGCCGACTGGGCCCGGCAGTGGACCTCGGAGGCCCGCGCCCTTCCCGCGGACGCGGTCGCCCGCGGCACGGCGGCCCGCGTGCACGGGCTCATCGCCCTGCACGACGGGTCCGTCGCCGACGCCCACCAGTCCTTCCTGCTCGCCGCCCGACTCCTCGCCGGCAACTCCCACGTCCTGGCGGTCCGATGCCGTCTCGACGCGGCGGAGGCGGCCTGGGCACTCGGCGACGCCGCCGCGTTCCGCGACGCCGTGGAGCCACTCGCCGACGAGAGCTTCCCCGGGCCGGGCGACGCGATCGCCTACGGCATCGGCATGAGAGCCGTGCTGCAAGCCGACGTGGCCGGCATCATCACCGGGTCTGCCGTCCTGCGCGACGTCGTGGCCCGGGCCGAACGAGCCGATGACATCGACCAGTTGCTGCGGGCCGGGGCGGCGGCGCTGGTCGTCGGCGATCTGGCGGCGGCCGGCCGGCTCAACGGCCGGGCACTGGCCATGGCCCGTGTCTCCGGGCCGCTCACGGCAGTTCCGCGGATCCTCGAACACCTCGCGTACGCGGAACTGCGCTCAGGGCGCCACATGCAGGCGAGGGCCCACGCCGAAGAGGGCGCGCTCGCCGCGCGGCAGACCGGCCGACGCAATCAGATCGCTCACCACCACGCGATCTTGGCCCTGGTGGCGTCCCTCGACGACGACGCGACGACCGTACGCGGCCACGCCGACACCGTCGAAACGGTCGCCGGCGCCCACGGCCTGCGGCAGCCGTCCACCCTGACCTCCTGGGCGCTGGCCCGTGCGGACCTGGCCCGGGGCCGCCCGCACGAGGCGGCGTCGCGCCTCGCGCCGCTCCTGCGCACGGGCTCCGAGCAGGCCCACTTCGCCCTGCGCATGCTGACCGTGCCGTGCTTCGTGGAAGCCGCCGCACTGTCCGGCGCACCCGAACCGGCACGCCTCCCGCTCGCCGAGTTCGCGATCTGGGCGGAACTGGCCGTCGACCCCGAGGCACCCGCCCAACTCGCGCGCTGCCAGGCGCTGTTGGCGGCCGCCGACGGCCGTCCTTCCGGCGAGGTCGAGGCCGGGTACGCCGCGGCGCTCGCCCGCCACCCGCAACCCGACAACGGCTTCGAGCGCGCCCGTACCCTGCTGGCCTACGGCCGATGGCTGCGCCGCTCGCGCCGCCCGGCCCAGGCCCGGGACCTCCTGCGCGAGGCCCAGGTCACCTTCGACCGCCACGGCGCGCGGGTCTGGTCGGCCCACGCGGTCGCCGAACTCCGCGCCACCGGCGCACCCCCGGCATCCGCGCAACCGCCCGGGGACCTGGGCGAGTTGACCCCGCAGCAACTGCGCATCGCCCGCTCGGTCGCCGACGGCGCGACCAACCGCGAGATCGCCACCCGCCTGTCGGTGAGCATCCGCACCGTCGACCACCACCTGCGCAACGTCTTCGCCACGCTCGGCGTACGCTCCCGCGTCGAACTGGCCCGCCTGGTCGACCGCGCCGAGGCCTGAACGGCTCGTGCAGGCTCCCCGCGCGGCGGTTCAGGCGACGAGGAGGCGGAGGCCGCGCACCGCCCGCCGCTCGGCCTCCGGTCCGACCCGGGTCCACACCGAGACCGCGCGGCGAACGTGTTCCTCCAGGTACGCGTCGGGCCGACGCCAGTAAGCCTCGAAGAACCCGTCGGCGCAGTCCCACGGCACGAGCACCGGCTCGATGCGGGCCTCGACCGCGTCCGCCAACTGCTCCACCGAAGGCCGGCCGGCGACCAGCCCGGCCACCTCGGGCAGGTAGTCGCGGGTGAGCCAGAACCGGTTGAGCGAACCGGCGGCACTGGCGTCGTGCGTGAACACCACGACCCGGCGGGCCACGCGTCGCATCTCCCGCAGCCCGGCGATCGGGTCGCCGGCCCCTACATTCAGGACGGTACGGGCGTCCCCGAGCGCATCCCAGACGCGCGCGGCGATCCGCGGCTCGGTACGCCGCGTCGCCGGGTAGGCGGAGCCGATGGATTCGTACAACTGCGTGCCGAAGGCCTTCAGTTGTTCCTCCGGCGTCGTGTCGACCCCCGTCGCCCGTGCCTCCAACTCCCTGTCTATGGCCGCCACCATGGCGTCGGCGCGGTCGCGCTGTTCCAGGAGCAGGCCGCACAGGCGGTGCAGGTGCGCGACCGCGTCGGTGTCCGGGTCGTCGGCCAACTCGGCCACGCGTCCTACGGTCAGGTGATCTTCCACGCCTCCGACGATGCGGCATCACGCCGCGTGAGGGTCAAGGGCGTCGGCTATCGCAACGAGGCCAGAAGGTCCTTGATGCGGGCGGCCGACTCCTCGGGGGTGCCGGCGGCCAGCTTGGCGCCCATGCCCACCGCGACGGCGCCGGCGGCGATCCACGCGGGGGCGTCGGCGACGGCGATGCTGCCGGTGGGGATGAACGGTATCTGCGGCAGCGCCCCGCGCATGTCGCGGAAGGAGCCCGGCGTCCACTGGCTTGCGGGGAAGAGCTTGACGGCGTCCGCACCGGCGGCGACGGCCGCCACCGCCTCGGTCGGGGTGCACGCGCCGGGGATCACGCTCGCGCCGTGGCGGTGCGCGGTCTCGATGACGTCGCGGTGCAGGGAGGGGGAGACCAGGAAGCGCGCGCCCGCCGATGTCGCGGCGCGCGCCGAGGCGGCGTCGAGGACGG
>NZ_JBEZFP010000163.1:0-19842 GCF_040649515.1 Streptodolium elevatio | reverse complement strand
CCCGGATTCCGGGTGGGGCGCCTCGGCGTTTCGCATCCCCGCGCGGCGTCGTTCCGCGGCCTGACGTGGGGGTGCGGCCGGACGTACGGGTGCAGTCGGGCGTACGGGTGCGGCCGGGCGCACGGGCTCAGTGCCCGCGTGCCACCCACGCGTCGTAGTCCGCGGCCTCGGCGCCGATCGTGGTCTCGTCGCCGTGCCCGGTCAGGACGCGGGTGCCCGCGGGCAGCGTCAGCAGCCGGTCCCGGATGGAGTCGAGGATGACCGGGAACGACGAGAAGGAGCGCCCGGTCGCCCCGGGGCCGCCGCGGAAGAGCGTGTCCCCGGAGAACAGCGTGTCGAGCTCCGGCGCGTACAGGCACACCGCGCCGGGCGCGTGTCCCGGCGTGTGGACGACGCGCAGCTCGGTCCCGGCGACCTTGACCACCTGGCCGTCCGCGAGGTCGCGGTCGGGAGCCCGGTCGGGGTACACGGCGTCCCAGAGCATGCGGTCGGACGGGTGCAGGTGGACCGGCGCGCCGAACCGCTCCGCGAGTGCGGCGGCCGCGTTGATGTGGTCGTTGTGGCCGTGTGTGCACACGATCGCGGCGAGGCGGCGGTCGCCGACCGCCGCGGCGATGGCGTCGGCGTCGTGCGCCGCGTCGACGACGATGACCTCGTCCGCGTCTCCCACGAGCCAGACGTTGTTGTCGACGTCGAAGTCCTGGCCGTCGAGCGAGAAGACTCCCGACGTGGTGAGGTGCTCGATCACAGGACGACCACCGAGCGCAGCACGTCGCCGTGGTGCATCTTGGTGAACGCCGCCTCGACGTCGTCGAGCTTGATCGTCTCCGAGACGAAGCCGTCCAGCGGCAGGCGCCCGCGCAGGTACAGGTCGATCAGCATCGGGAAGTCCCGGGTGGGCAGGCAGTCGCCGTACCACGACGACTTGAGCGCGCCGCCGCGGCCGAACACCTCGATCAAGGGCAGCTCGATCTTCAGCTCCGGCGTCGGCACCCCGACCAGCACGACGGTTCCCGCCAAGTCGCGGGCATAGAACGCCTGTTCGTACGTCTCCGGGCGGCCGACCGCCTCGACGACCAGGTCCGCGCCGTTGCCCTCGGTCAACGCCTTGATCGCCTCGACCGGGTCGGTCTCGCGCGCGTTGACCGTGTCGGTCGCCCCGAAGCCCTTCGCCCACTCCAACTTGCGCTCGTCGATGTCGACCGCGATCACCTTGCGCGCGCCGGCCAGGTGCGCGGCGGCGATCGCGGCGTTGCCGACCCCGCCGCAGCCGATCACCGCGACCGAGTCGCCGCGCTGCACGTTGCCGGTGTTGGCGGCGGCGCCGAAGCCGGCCATGACGCCGCAGCCGATCAGGCCGGCGGCCTCGGGGCGGGCGGCGGGGTCGACCTTGACGCACTGGCCGGCCGCGACGAGCGTCATCTCGGCGAACGCGCCGATGCCGAGGGCGGGGCTCAGCGGCGTACCGTCCTCGAGCGTCATCGGCTGCCTGGCGTTGCGCGAGTCGAAGCAGTACCAGGGACGCCCGCGCAGACACGAACGGCACTCGCCGCACGGCGCGCGCCAGGCAAGCACCACGTAATCGCCCGGGGCGAGCCCGGACACGCCCTCGCCGACCGACTCCACGACACCCGCGGCCTCGTGGCCGAGCAGGAACGGGAAGTCGTCGTTGATGCCGCCCTCGCGGTAGTGCAGGTCGGTGTGGCAGACGCCGCACGCCTGCACCTTCACCCGCGCCTCGCCCGGCCCCGGATCGGGTACGACGATCGTCTCGACGCTCACCGGCGCGCCCTTGCCGCGCGCGACGACCCCGCGAACCAGCCGACTCATGTGCCGCTCCCCTCCGAGAAATGCGGATACTTTCCGCACTGTAACGCTGCGGGGACGGGCAGGTCAGATGGTCGCGATGCGCGAACACGCGTGCCGCGCAGGCGGCTCGCGGCGTACGTCGGCAAGCACGTCGGGACGTACCTCGGAACGTGCCTCGGAAGATGCCTCGGGAAGCACCACCCGATCGGGGCTTCGGTGGCGTCAGGCGCCGAGCACGGGTACGCCGGTCGCCCGGTCGGCGATCGCGGCGAACGTGTCGGGGTCGGTGGTGTAGCGGCCGAGGCCCACGGTCTTGCGGGTGCCGTGGTAGTCGCTGGAACCTGTCGTGACCAGGCCGAGGCCGCGCGCGAGGTTGCGCAGGTGGGCGCGCATGGCGTCGTCGTGGTCGATGTGGTCGACCTCGACCCCGGCGAGACCCGCCTCGGCGAGGGACTCGATGGTCGCGTCGGAGACCGTGTGGCCGCGCTTGGTGGCGCCGGGGTGGGCGAACACCGCGACGCCACCCGCGCCCCGGATCATGCGGACCGCGTCGGCGACGGAGATCTCGTACTTGTCGACGAACGCCCGGCCGCCGTCCTTCAGCCACTCCGGCGTGAAGGCGCCCGACACGTCGGCCACCACCCCGGCCTCGACCAGCGCCGTGGCGACGTGCGGACGGCCCACCGCGCCGTCGCCGGCGATCTCGACGACGCGCTCCCACGTGATGGGCGCGCCCAGTTCGACGCAGCGCTCGACCATGGCCCGCGCGCGGCGTACCCGGTCGGTACACACCAACTCGCGCGCCCGCGCGAACTCCGGCTCGTCGGGGTCGAACAGATAGCCCAGCATGTGCAGGCTGATGCCGTCCCCGTCGATGCAGCTGATCTCCGCACCGCGCACGAGCCGGAGCCCGTCGGGCAGCGCCGCCTCCGCCTCGGCCCAGCCGCCGGTGGTGTCGTGGTCGGTCAGCGCGACGACGTCGAGCCCCGCCTCGTGTGCGGCACGCACGAGCGCCGCCGGGGTGTCCGTGCCGTCGGAGGCGGAGCTGTGGGTGTGCAGGTCGATGCGCACGCGGACCTCGCTGGTTCGGTGGGGCCGGGACGATCAACCCTAGCCACGCCGTCCGGACGCAAGGTCGGCAGCGTCAGGTGAGCAGTTGCGGCGACAACGCGCCGCAAGGCAGCAGGCCCAGTTCGGCGCCCGCGTCGCGCAGGTCGGTGAGGACCACGTCGTCGTACACGAGATGCCCGGCCTTGCCGGGCCACAGGATCGCCCACAGCCACAGGCCCATGGCCTCGCCCGCGTACACCGCCCGGTCGCCGGGTGTGCCCGGCACGCACCACAGCGCGGTCGGCCGGCCCGCGGCCATGACCTTCGCGGGAGCGACCCGGGTGCCGAGCAGGTCGCTGCCCGGGTCCGGCCCCGGGAGCCCCGCGAAGCGGGCGCCCAGGCCGACGCCGAGTTCCTCGGCCACCAGCACCAATTCGCCGGGGCCGCCCAGCGGCGCCGGACCGGTGCACGCCACGGCGACGCCGCGCGGACCGGACCGGTCGTCGCCGGCGTGCGCGACTCCGGTGAACAGCCAGCCGACCGGGAGCGGCCAGGGCAGCCAGACGGGGACGCGGGAGCGGCGTACGACGACGTCGAGGGCGTCGACGCTCGGCGGGACGACCGGCTGCAGCGGCGGCACTGATCCGTGCAGGTCGCATTGCCAGGTCTCGGAGAACAGCCCCGGGGCTCGGACCCGGCCTCCGCAGCGTGGGCAGCTCGGCTCGCCCTTCATACGCACGACGGTCCCCTGCCGAGAGCGCCGCGTCAAGGACGATCACCCCATTGGCGCCGAAGTCGGCCTCGCGGCGCTGCCGACCGGCGGCCGGCCTGGGGCCGACCGGCGCGTGACCTGCGGAGCGGCCTGCGGGCGGCCTGCACGTGACCTGCGGAGCGGCCGCCGGGGTGACGGGCAGGGCCGACCGGGCGAACGCCCGTACCGCCGCGCGAGTTGTCGACACGCGGAGGAAGGGAGGCTCCGATCCGCCCGAACGGCGGATACGCTCGCGGACATGCGGGCAACTCCCTGTGTCGGTGCGATCGTCCTGGACGGTGAGGGGCGCATCCTCCTCATCCGCCGCGGTACGCCCCCGGGCAAGGGCCTGTGGTCGCTGCCGGGCGGGCGGGTCGAGCCGGGCGAGAGCGACGGCCAGGCCCTCACCCGCGAACTGCTGGAGGAGACGGGACTCGACGTGACCGTGGGGCCGCTGGTGGGCAGCGTGACGCGCCCGGCGTCCGACGGCGGAACGTACGAGATCCGCGACTACGCCTGCATCGTGCACGGCGGCACGCTGCGCCCGGGGGACGACGCCGAGGCGGCGCGCTGGATCCCGACCGAGGAACTGCGCCGCCTCGAACTCACCGAGGGTCTGCTCGACGCGCTGCTGGAGTGGAACGTCCCCGGTGTCGGCTGACGCCGTGGCGGCTCCGCTGCTGGTCGTCGGCTCGGTCAACGCCGATCTCGTCGTACGGGTGCCGCGGCACCCGCGGCCCGGGGAGACCGTCCTCGGCGGCGACCTCGCGGTGCATCCGGGCGGCAAGGGTGCGAACCAGGCGGTGGCGGCCGCCCGGCTCGGGGCGGACGTGGCGTTCGCGGGACGGGTGGGCACGGACGCGTACGGCCCGCTGCTGCTCGGCGCGCTGCGCCGCGACGGCGTCGACACCTCGCTGGTCGCGACGGACGACGGCGCGACCGGCGTCGCCCTGATCACGGTCGACGACGACGGCGAGAACGCCATCACCGTCTCCCCCGGCGCCAACGGACGCTTCACGCCCGCACACGTCGACGCCCTCGAACCGGCCCTGCGCCGGGCACGCGTCGTGTCGCTGCAACTGGAGATCCCGCACGAGACGGTCGCGGAGGTCATGCGGCGTTGCGCGGCCTCGGGGACGCGGGTCGTGCTGAACCCGTCGCCCGGGCTGTGGGCCATGCCGCCGCACGCGCTCGGCATGTGCGATCCGTTTGTGGTCAACGAGCACGAGGCGGCGGACGCCGTACGCGGCGCGGACAGCGCAGGGCTGGAGCCGGACCCGCGCGGGGACGCCTCTGACGGACCTCTCGAACGCGCACGCCGAGCCGTGCTCGCCCTGCGGGCCTCCGGCGCCGAGCCACGATCCGTCGTCGTGACGTTGGGCGCGGCAGGCGCGGTCTGCGCCGAGAACGGCGGCGACCTGGTACACGTCCCGGCACCGCCGGTGCACCCGGTCGACACGACGGGCGCGGGCGACGCCTTCACGGGTGCGCTCGCATGGCGGCTGGCACTCGGCGACCCGCTCGCCGACGCCGTCGGATACGCGGTCCGCGTCGGCGCCGCCGCCGTCACCGCGGAAGGCGCCCAGCCGTCCTACCCCACGCCCGCCGACCTGCCGCCGCCCGCGTAGTCCCGGCAAGGCACCCGCCCCCGCGCACGGCACGACGACCGCCGCCGCGCGACAGACGGTCCAGATCGCCGCACTGCGCCGGTGCCCGCGTCGTCACGCGTTCCCCCCACGCGAGTCGATCTTCGAAGGGCGGAGCGTCGCACAGCCGAGAAGCGACGGCGAGGGCCCGGGACTTCGGGCTGCCGCCGCGGGTGCGGTCGACGGCCTCGGAGTCCCGGGCCCTTGCCGTGCTTCAGGCGCTTGCGGGTGCCGGGTTCCCTGGGCGCTCGCGGCGCAGGGATCCCCGGGTTCACGGGCGCTCGGGTGTGTCGGGTGTGTCAGTCCTCGCGGAGTTCGGGACGGCCGGGCTGCTCGCCGCCGCGCGCATCGCCGTACGACGTCTTCGGCACCATCACCTTGCGGCGGAAGATGCAGACCAGGGTGCCGTCCTGCTTGTAGCCCTTGGTCTCGACGTACACGACGCCGCGGTCGTCCTTGGACTTGGACTCCCACTTGTCGAGCACGTTGGTCTCGCCGTAGATGGTGTCGCCGTGGAAGGTCGGCGCGACGTGCCGCAGCGACTCGATCTCCAGGTTCGCGATCGCCTTGCCCGAGACATCCGGCACGGACATGCCGAGCAGCAGCGAGTAGATGTAGTTGCCCACCACGACGTTCTTGCCGAAGTCGGTCGTCTTCTCGGCGTAGTTGGCGTCCATGTGGAGCGGGTGGTGGTTCATCGTGAGCAGGCAGAACAGGTGGTCGTCGTACTCGGTGACCGTCTTGCCGGGCCAGTGCTTGTACGTCGCACCGACCTCGAACTCCTCGTAGTAGCGGCCAAACTGCATGGTGTATGCGGTCCTCTCTCGGGGAGCCCCGTGGGGTTCTGCGGCACATCATTCCCGACCGGGGTTACCGACAGGTAGGCGGCCCCGCCGAGCGGCGGCCGGGAGAGGGTGGACTCCCGACAATTTAGGTGTACGCTACATTTATTAGCTGAGCTAACGATCGGAGGAAGACATGGCAGCGGGCGAGCACGGCGGCGGCATCCTGAAGCAGCCCATGGCCGTCTGGGCGACGGCGTTCGCCGCCGTCGTGGCGTTCATGGGCATCGGCCTCGTCGACCCGATCCTCCCCTCGATCGCCAAGGGCCTCGACGCCTCCCCGAGCCAGGTGTCGCTGCTGTTCACCAGCTACTTCCTCATCACCGCGGTGGCCATGCTGGTCACCGGGTTCGTGTCGAGCCGCATCGGCGGTCGCCGCACCCTACTGCTGGGGCTCGCCCTCGTGGTGGTGTTCGCCGCCTTGTCGGGTACGTCCGACTCGGTCGGCCAACTCGTCGGCTTCCGCGCCGGCTGGGGCCTCGGCAACGCGCTCTTCGTGTCCACGTCGCTGGCCGTCATCGTGGGCGCCGCGAGCGGCGGCAGCGCGGCGGCCATCCTGCTCTACGAGTCGGCGCTCGGCCTCGGCATGTCGTGCGGCCCGCTGCTCGGTGCGGTGCTCGGCGACGCGTCCTGGCGCTACCCGTTCTACGGGACGGCCGCCCTGATGGCGATCGGCTTCGCCGCCATCACCGTGTTCCTCGAGGAGCAGCCCCGGCCGGCCCGGAAGACCGGGCTGCTCGACCCGCTGAAGGCACTCGGCCACAAGGGGCTCGCGGCGACCGCCGGATCGGCGTTCTTCTACAACTACGCGTTCTTCACGGTCCTGGCGTTCACCCCGTTCGTGCTCGACATGAGCCCGTACAAGTCGGGGGCGGTGTTCTTCGCGTGGGGCATCCTGCTCGCGCTGTTCTCGGTGCTCGTCGCGCCGCGCCTGCAGTCCCGCTTCGGCTCGGTGGCGGTGGCGGCCGCGAGCCTCGTGGTGTTCGCCGCCGACCTCGCCGTCATCGCGTACGGCTCGAAGGCCGTGATCGTGACGGGAGTCATCGTTTCGGGCGCGCTGATCGGGATCAACAACACTGTGTTCACGGAATTGGCCCTGGAGGTGTCGGATGCGCCGAGGCCGGTCGCCTCGGCCGGGTACAACTTCGTGCGCTGGTTCGCCGCCGCGGCCGCGCCGTACCTCGCCCCGAAGCTCCACGAGCACTTCAACGTGCACGTCCCGTTCCTGGTCGCGACGGGCACCTGCCTGGCCGCCGCAGGCGTCCTGGCCGGAGCGCACCGGCTGCTCGCGACCGCCGCCGCGGACCACACGCCCGCGGCCGCCGCCCAGCCGCACCCGGTGCCCGCGGCGGGCTGACCGCGCCTGAATCCCGGCCCGTCGGGTACGCGCAGACACACGCCCCGCACCGCAGATCCGCACGCAAGACCACGCACAGCAGAACGCACAGCAGCGCAGCACGCACAGGAAGAGGAACCATGTACGAGCGCATCCTTGTCGCCGTCGACTCCACCCCCGAGACCGCCGACGTCCTCGCCGCCGCGGCCGGCCTGGCCAAGCCGCTCGACGCCAAGGTCCGGGTACTGCACGTCCAGGCCGTCGACGTCATCGACGGCGGCGGGGGTGTCGGCGGGGTCGTCGAAGAGGAGGACTCCGACGCCGCGAAGAAGACCGTCACCGACGCCGTCGACATCCTGCGCGCGGCGGGCGTCGGCACCGTCGAGGGCTGGACCGGCGAGACGCTGCGCAGCGACGTGCCCAACGCCGTCCTCGACCAGGTCAAGGACTACGGCGCCGACCTCCTGGTGCTGGGTGCCCGCCGGCACCACGGCATGGCGCGCCTGTTCCTCGGCAGCGTCAGTGACGCGGTCGTGCACCGGTCGCCGTGCCCGGTGCTGCTCGTGCCGTGAGCCACGCGCACGCGGCGGCGCCGTTCTTCGTGCCGTGAACCGTACGCACGCGACGGACGCAAACGCACGTAACGCACCCGGCGGACGCACGCAACGGACGCACTCAAGCGGCGGCGGTGCGGGGCCGTCGCCGCGCGGCCGGTCGGCCCGGTCAGCTCAGCGGGACCGCCCTGCGCCTCGGATCGCGCAGGTCGGTCCCGTTCTGCAGCCACAGCTCCTGAAGCGCCTCGGCGCCGTGCACCCGCTTCCACGCGGTCTCGGCCGCGGTCATCGGCAGCAGCGGAAGGAACCGTACGGCCTCCGCCGGCTCGGGCAGCGCGAGGTCCGCGACCAGCCCGCCCGGCTCGGCCACCAGGACGGCGGTGAACGCGGCGCCGTCCCACAGCGGGCCGCCTACGTCCAGCGACGCGCCGGGTGCCACCACGATCCCCTCGACCTGCGGCGACGCCGCCAGCACGGCCAACGGACGCAGCACCGAGTCCTGCGCGCCGCGTACCGACAGGACCAGTTCGGCACGCGGACCGCGTACCGGGTCGGCGAGCGCCGCGGCCGGATCGGTCATCGGGACGCGGGACATGCCGAGCGTCGCGTACCGCGACACGCCGCCCTCGTCAGGGCCGAAGCGCAGCACTTCAATGCGGTCGGTGCCGACGAAGGTCACCCCGGCGCGCCCGGACGGCTCGCCGAACGCCTCGACGAGGTGGGCCTCCACCGCCGGGACGGGGTCGGGCGGCTCGTGATGCGGCGTCAAGTCGAACATCTGGGCATCGTACGGGTTCCCCGCAACGCGCCCGTGCGGCAACTTGCCGCCTGCTACCCTGATTTGCTGGCCCACCCCGGAACGTCGGGCGAGGCGTCGAGTCGTACCCCCAGCGGGGACAGGCCGAGGGAGGTGGTTGTGGTGCATACCAGTCCATCGTGCAGTACCGGCGGTTCACCCGATCTCCCTCGATACGCCGCCCGCGCCCACACCGCCTGACCCGCACCGCGGTCCCCCGCTGTTCTTTCCCCCGCCCGTGACCACGGGCCCGCGGAAAGCGCCGCGCGCCGCGACGAACGGGCCACCGGACGGCATCCCTGTCCTTCCCCCAGCCTCTCGGCTGGGCGGTGCCCCATTGCCGCCCGCACCGGGGTCGGCCGCGTTCCCCGCACCATCGCGCCACGCAATGTGCCGGGGAACACGCCTGCCTTGACGCGCGCCCTCCTGTGAAGGAGCCCGCCATGTCGATGATCCGCGACCTGCGTGCCGCCGTACGTCCGCACGTCGTCCGCCGTGCGCCGCTGCTCACCGCCCTCCCGGATCCGGTGGACGGCGACTGCGTGGTGGACTGCGCGGTCTACCGCGACGGCAGGCGGCAGTCGGGCTGCGCCGGCCCCGAGGCGGCCATCCACGACGTGCACACGCGCGGCGACGGCTTCGTGTGGATCGGCCTGCACGAGCCCACCGCGGCCCAACTCGCGGGCATCGCCGAGCGGTTCGACCTGCACCCGCTCGCCGTCGAGGACGCCGTCAACGCGCACCAGCGCCCCAAGCTGGAGCGCTACGACGACACCCTGTTCGCGGTCTTCAAGACGGTGCGCTACGTCGAGCACGAGCACCTGACCGCGACCAGCGAGGTCGTCGAGACCGGCGAGATCATGGTGTTCCTCGGCCGCGACTTCGTCATCACCGTGCGGCACGGCCTGCACGGCGGGCTCGGCGAACTGCGGCACCGGCTGGAGGGCAACCCGGACCTGTTGGCCGCGGGGCCGTCGTCGGTGCTGCACGCGGTGGCGGACCGGGTGGTGGACGCGTACCTCGACGTGACGCAGTCGCTCCAGGACGACATCGACGAGGTCGAGAACGAGGTCTTCGGCGGCCGCGGCAGCGGCGACGCCGGGCGGATCTACCAGCTCAAGCGCGAACTCCTGGAGCTCAAGCGCGCGGTGACGCCGCTCGCCCGGCCCCTCCAGGCGCTCGCCGAGCGCCCGATGCGGCAGGTGCACCCGGACATCCGCGAGTACTTCCGCGACGTCGAGGACCACCTCGCGCGCGTGAGCGAGCAGATCGCGTCGTTCGACGAACTGCTGACCTCGATCTTGCAGGCGAACCTCGCCCAGGTGACGGTCGCGCAGAACGAGGACATGCGGCGGATCTCGGCGTGGGTCGCGATCTTCGCGGTGCCCACGATGATCGCCGGGATCTACGGCATGAACTTCGACCACATGCCCGAGTTGCAGTGGAAATACGGCTACCCGACCGTGCTGGGCGTGACCCTCACGGTGTGCCTGGTGATCCACCGCGGGTTCCGGCGCAACGGCTGGCTCTGAACGGGGTCGGGCCGTCACGGGTCAGGCCGTCACAGGATCGGGCCAGCACGGGGCCAGGCGGTTCCAGGTCAGACGGCTGCGGACTCGGACGGCTGCGGACTCGGGCGGCTACAGACTCGGGCGGCTACAGACTCAGGCGGCCCACGATGTTGCGGGCGCGCTCGGCGAACTGCGTCTCGACCAGCACGTCGTAGCGCGCCGCGACGAGTTGGCTCGTCGACACGAAGTCGCGCTTGCCGCCCATGCTGCGGTAGCCGATCCACCCGAACAGCGCACCGGCGAGCGCACCCCAGACCACGCCCATCAGCACGATCCAGATCCACCCGGTCGCGCGCTCCGCGAAGATGCCCAGGAACAGCCCGATCAGCAGGCCGAACCACACGCCGCTCGCGGCGCCGGCCATGGCCGCCTTCTTGGCGTCGAGTCGGCCGAGGACGTTCTCGACCAGGCGGAGGTCCGCACCGACGATCGCGGTGTGCTCGACCGGGAACTCGTTGTCGGACAGGTAGTCGACGGCACGCTGGGCGCCCGCATAGTCCGTGTAGGACGCGATGACCTCACCGCCGACCGGCTTGGCGCCGGCGGACGGAGGAATCCTCTCCTGTCCGAACATCGTGTCTTCTCCAAGGTCGGGGACTGGGAAGCAGGGCTCGGCCGCCCTCGGGAGCCGAGGAAGATCGTCTGCTTCGCAACCGTTTACCCGATAAGCGGCAAAGCACACCGGAGCCACTTTCTCGAAGCCTGTTCCCGAAGCCCGTTCCCGCAAGCGCCTACCCCGGTGCCGCCCGTCCACCGCCTGTGGACAACCGACGCACGATATCCGCCGCCTGCGCTGAAACCCCCTGGAGCGGGGGTTCAATTCGTTGGCTGTGGACAACCTCGTCCGCCACATGTGGGCCACGTCCATTCGGCTCGGTGGACGCCATCCCGACTCGGTGGAGTCGACCCCGGCTCGGCCGACGTCGATCCCCATGTGACCGACGTCTGTCCCGGCTCGGCCGGTGTCAGTCCGTCTTGGCTTCGGCGAGGACCTCGCGCACTGCCGCCACCACCGCGTCCGGCCGGTCCATCATCAGCAGGTGCGCGGCGTCGTCCAGCACGTCGCAGCGGCCGCGCGGGGCCAGGTCGGCGAGCGTCCGCTGCGCGCGCAGCCACCGGGCCCGCACCGCCAGCGTCTCCCGGCCGCCCGCGCCCGCGAGCACCCGCAGCGGCACATCCGGCAGGGCACGCCGCTTGCGCAGCGCGACGAGTTCGGCGGCCTGGTCGCGGTACATGGTGTTCTCCGCGAACGCCGCCGCCAGGAACCGGCCCGACCCGTACGCCTTCCGCGCCCATCTCGGATCCGCGACGTCCCGTCCCCGGCGCGACAGGGCCAGCACGGCCAGCCACCGCAGCGCGGGCCCGAGCGGACGGCTGAGCCCCGTCACCCGAAAGGCCGCACCCGCCGTGCGGGCGGCCTTGACCCGCAACTCGGGGGCGGGCCGCACGCGGGGCGACGCCTCGACGCTCGGATCGACCAGCACCAGCCCGGCCACCTGCTCGGGGAAGAGCCGCGCGAAAGCCTCCGCGTGGAACGCCGAGAAGGAGTGCGCGACCAGCACGTACGGCCCGTGTACACCGAGCCGCGCCACCAACGCCGCGATCCGCGCCGCCTCGCCGTCCAGCGTCTGCGGCGCGGGGTCCGGCGCGCTGAACCCGAGCCCGGGCCGGTCGAACCGCACCACCTGGCAGTCCCGGCCGAGTTCGGGTGCCACGAGGTCCCAGTCGCACCAAGCTCCGCCCAGCCCGCTCGTGACGACTACGGCCGGCCCGTCGCCGCGCCCGTCCCTGACCACGTGCAGGACCACGCCGTCGACCTCGACGAACTCACCGGGCGGCCGTCCTTCGCCTGCCATGTCGTTCTCCCCGCTCTCCCCGGGTCCGGTTCCCCCGCACGCGCCGCGTCGTGACCACCGGTGCGGTCATCATCGCCGCCATCCGCCCCGGTTCGGCGCAGCGACGCGGCCGCGACGCCGAGCCACACCGCCGACAACCCCACCTGCACGCGCTGCGGGACGCCCTGCCCGTCGGCGAGGAAGGACGGCACGTCGAAGCGCATGTCGTGCAGGCTCAGCAGCATCGTCGCCAGGGTCATCACCAGCGCGCCCCAGAACAACGCGGCACCCCACCGACGTGACGGCACCGGCCGCGCCGTACCGCCTCGCGCCGACCACCACAGCGCCGCTATCGCCACCAGTCCCGCGGCGTTCGCGAGCACGCTCGTGACCAGGTGCATGTCGTGCCGCCACGACAACCGCCCGGCCAACTCCCTTGCCTCGCACGGCGCGAGGGAGGGGGCGCAGTCGAGCGGGAAAACGACGTCCAGGACCGTGGCGACGCCGAAGACGACGACGGCCGCCCAGCCGACGTACGCCCAGCGCAGCCCGGGACGCTCGCCGCGGACGAGGCGCAGCACAAGCCCCGCGGCGACCGCCGCGCACACGCCCGCGACGATGTCGAGGCCGCCGAAGAACCACCGGTAGGGCTGGTCCGCCGCGAACAACTCACTCGCGAAGCCGTCGATCGTGCTCAGCTTGGTCGGGAGCGCCGCCTCCAGGACCCAGGAGCTGTACGCCACCGCCGCGACCGCCAGCAACAAGCAGGCGGCAGCGGGCGAAACGGCCCGTTCCGAGCGGTTCGTGATCATTGCTTCCAGGCTCTCACGCACGGGCCGACCGGGTGATCACCCGAAGCAGTGAGGTGCCGCCGGATGACGACCCGTTCGGCCTACGCCGCGAAACGCCGCGGCCCGGCCGTCCGTCGGGACAGCCGGGCCGCGGGTCGTCCGGGCAGCGCGTGTCAGCGCAGCTTGTACTCCTCGAGCAGACGACGCCCGATGATCATCTTCTGGACCTCGGCCGTGCCCTCGCCGATGAGCAGCATCGGAGCCTCGCGGTAGAGCCTCTCGATCTCGAACTCCTTCGAGAACCCGTAGCCGCCGTGGATGCGGAAGGCGTCCTCGACGACCTCCTTGCAGTACTCCGACGCCAGGTACTTCGCCATGCCGGCCTCGAGGTCGTTGCGCTCGCCCGCGTCCTTCTTGCGGGCGGCCATCACCATCATCTGGTGCGCGGCCTCGACCTTGGTCGCCATCTCCGCCAGCTTGAACTGGATCGCCTGGTGCTCGTGCAGCTGCTTGCCGAAGGTCTCGCGCTGCTGCGCGTACCGCACGCCCAGCTCGAACGCCCGCTGCGCGACACCGCAACCGCGCGCGGCCACGTTGACGCGGCCGACCTCGACGCCGTCCATCATCTGGTAGAAGCCCTTGCCGGGGACGCCGCCCAGCACCCGGTCCGCGGGCACCCGCACGCCGTCGAGCACCAGCTCGGTCGTGTCGACGCCCTTGTAGCCCATCTTGTCGATCTTGCCCGGGACGGTCAGGCCCGGGCGCGTCTCGCCGAAGCCCGGCTCCTTCTCGATCAGGAAGGTCGTCATGTTGCGGTAGACCGAGTCGGCGCCCTCGTCGGTCTTGGTGAGCACCGCGATGAGGTTGGACGTGCCGCCGTTCGTCAGCCACATCTTCTGACCGTTGAGGACGTAGAACTCGCCGTCCTTGACCGCCTTGGTGCGGATCGCGGACACGTCCGAACCGCAGTGCGGCTCGGACATCGAGAACGCGCCGCGGATCTCGCCCTCGGCCATCTTCGGCAGGAAGTAGTCCTTCTGCTCCTGCGTGCCGTGCTGCTGGATCATGTACGCGACGATGAAGTGCGTGTTGATGATGCCGGACACGCTCATCCAGCCGCGCGCGATCTCCTCGACCACGAGCGCGTAGGTCAGCAGCGACTCGCCGAGACCGCCGTACTCCTCCGGGATCATGAGGCCGAACAGCCCCATCTTCTTCATGCCCTCGACGATCTCCGTCGGGTACTCGTCCCGGTGCTCCAGTTCCGTCGCCACGGGGATGATCTGCTTGTCCACGAAGGTGCGGACGGTGGAGAGGATCTCCTGCTGGACGTCGGTCAGCCCGTCGGTCTGCGCAAGGCGGCCCACCAGGCGCCTCCTTCTCGTGTACGCGCATGTCCGGGCCTGCTCGGCGGCTGGTCCCGGCCACGCGTCTGGTCGTGAGGGTTACTGGGGAGTATGTACGACGGGGGCTCTCCCCGACAGAGGGACCCCCGTAATCCCGGCCGAGCAATCTCTGACGCTTTGTCAGGCATCGGGGCTCTGCGGATCAGGTCCCCACGAGGGCTCCCTGCCGCCATACGGTGCGGACCAGGGGGACGCCGGGGCGGTAGGCGAGGTGTACGTGTGAGGGGGCGTCGAGCTCGACGAGGTCGGCTCGCGCGCCTGGGGTGATGCGGCCCACGTCGGTGCGGCGGAGGGCTGCCGCGCCGCCGGCGGTGGCGGACCAGACGGCCTCGTCGGGGGTCATGCCCATCTCGCGTACGGCGACGGCGATGCAGAAGGGGACCGAGGTCGTGAAGCTCGATCCCGGGTTGCAGTCGGTCGAGAGCGCGACGGTGGCGCCCGCGTCGAGGAGCCGGCGCGCGTCCGGGTAGGCGGCGCGGGTGGAGAACTCGGCGCCCGGGAGCAGGGTCGCGACGGTGGCCGATCCGGCGAGGGCGTCGATGTCGGCGTCGGTGAGGTGCGTGCAGTGGTCGGCGGAGGCCGCGCCGAGTTCGACGGCCAGTTGTACGCCCGGTCCGGGGCCGAGCTGGTTGGCGTGCACGCGCGGTACCAGCCCGCGGGCCATCCCGGCGGTCAGGACCGCGCGCGCCTGGTCGCCGTCGAACGCGCCGCGCTCGCAGAAGACGTCCACCCAGCGGGCATGCGGCGCGCAGGCGTCGAGCATGGGGCCGGTGACGAGGTCGACGTATCCGGCGGGGTCGTCGGCGTACTCGGGTGCGACGACGTGCGCGCCAAGGTAGGTGACCTCGTCCGTGACCTGTCCGGCCAGGCGCAGGGCTCGGGCCTCGTCGTCGACGGTCAGGCCGTAGCCGGACTTGCACTCGATGAGCGTGGTGCCCTGCCGTGCCGCCTCGGCGACCAGGCGTTCGAGGTTGGCGGCGAGGGCCTCGTCGGTCGCGGCGCGGGTGGCGGCGACGGTGGTGCGGATGCCTCCGGCCGCGTACGCCTGCCCGGCCATCCGGGCGGCGAACTCGTCGGTGCGGTCGCCCGCGAAGACGAGATGCGCGTGCGAGTCGACGAAGCCCGGGATCACCGCCCGGCCCGCCGCGTCGTGCCGGGCGTCGGCGGGCGGCGCGTCGCCGGCCGGTCCGACCCAGGCGATCCGTTCGCCGTCGAGCACGACCGCCGCGTCGCGCAGGACGCCGAGCGGCCCGTCCCCGAGCGACGGGTCGTTGGTGACGAGGGACGCGATGTTGTCGATCAGGAAGGACGCCACGGGCGCGGTTCTCCGGGAGTAGGTGGGTGCGGATGCGGAGTGGGGCCGGGGTGCAGGCGGGGCGGCCGACGGGGCCGAGGCGGTCGTGCGGGCCCGGTGTTCCGCGCGCCGGGCGAGGGCGTCGCTCGGCGCGCGGGTCGAGGCCGCCACGGTTTGCCGGCTACTCGACCAAGGACCTGATCGTCCTGGCGAGTTCGCCGGGGACGTCCTCGACGGTCTGGTGCACGCCGTCCGCCACGACGGTCCGGCCGCCGACCATGACGTGTGTGACGTCCGCCGCGGTGGCGGCGAAGACCGCGGACTCGGAGGCGAGGCGCGGCAGTGTCCCGGCGAGGCGTACCGAGTCCAGGCCGACGGTGACCAGGTCGGCGCGCATTCCGGGCTCGATGCGGCCGACGTCGTCCCAGCCGAGGGCGGCCTGCCCCAGGACGGTGCCGTGCGCGAGGAGGCGGGCGGTGGTGAAGTGGCCGCGGCTGCCGGTGCGCAGGCGTTCGTCCAGTTCGACGGCGCGGGCCTCCTCGAACATGTCGATCACGGCCTGGCTGTCGGTGCCGAGCGACAACGGGACTCCGGCGCGCGAGAGTTCGCCGGCGGGCCCGATGCCGTCGGCGAGGTCGCGCTCGGTGGTCGGGCACAGGCAGACGCCGGCGCCGGACGTACCGAGGACCGCGATGTCGCGGTCGGTGAGGTGGGTCGCGTGGACCGCGACGAAGCGGCTGCCGAGCGCGCCGGCGTCGTCGAAGACGCCGACCGGGGTGTTGTCGTACGCCTCCAGCGACGCGTGGTTCTCGGCCGGCTGCTCGGACACGTGCGCGTGCAGCGGCGCCTCGCGTTCGGCGGCCCAGGCGGCGACGACGGGGATCTGTGCGGCGGGGACGGCGCGTACGGAGTGCACGGCCGCGCCGATGCGGGCGTGGTCGTCGCCCTTGAGGCCGTCGACGCGCGCGGCCCAGCGGTCGGCGTCGCCGTCGTCGAAGCGGAGCTGGGTGCCCGTCAGCTTCTCGCCGATGCCGCCGGTCAGATAGCAGGTGTCGAGGAGCGTGATGCGGATCCCGGCCTGGCGGGCGGCCTCGACGAGGGCCTTGCCCATCGCGTTGGGGTCGTCGTACGGGGTGCCGCCCGGGGCGTGGTGCAGGTAGTGGAACTCGCCGAGCGAGGTGATCCCGGCGAGGGCCATCTCGGCGTACACGGCGCGGGCGAGCGCCAGGTAGGTGTCCGGGTCCAGCTTGGCCGCGGCGGTGTACATCATCTCGCGCCAGGTCCAGAAGGTCCCGGAGCCGGCCTGCGTGCGGCCGCGGAGCACGCGGTGGAAGGCGTGCGAGTGGGCGTTGGCGAAGCCGGGGAGGGTCAGTCCGCGGCGTACCGCGGCGCCGGGCGGCGGCGTGGGGGTGTCGGGCCGCACGGCGGTGATGCGGCCGTCGTGCACCTCGACGACGACGTCGCGTTCGATGCCGGTGCGGGTGTGCACGATCTCGCACCACAGGGCTCGGGTGGGGGGCAGAGCGGTCACGCGGTCGGTCCCTTGTCGATCAGGTCCGCGGGTTTGTCCGCGAGCAGGTCGGCCAGCACGTCCGCGAGGGCGCCGACCCCGGCCAGGCAGTCGGACATCTCCGCGGACTCGGCCGGGGAATGCGATACCCCCGTCGGGTTGCGTACGAACACCATGGCGGTCGGCAGCGTGGCGGACAGGATGCCCGCGTCGTGCCCGGCGCCGGTGGGCAGCACCGGTACGCCGCCCAGGTGCCCGGCGATCCGGTCCCGCAGGCCGCCGGCGAACTCGACGACCGGCGTGTACGACTCGCGCACCACGTCGACGCCGGTCCCGTCGCGCTCGGCACGCTCGCGCGCGGCCTTGGCGATCTCGGCGACGACGGCGTCCAGGACCTCTTCCTCGGGCGCGCGCGAGTCGAGCCAGCCGCGCACCAGGGAGGCGATCGCGTTGGTGCCGTTGGGCTCGACGGCGACCTTGCCGAAGGTCGCCACCGCGCCCGCGAGCCGCGCCTTCTTGCGCGCGGCGAGCACGGTGGTCGCGTACGTCAGCATCGGATCGCGGCGGTCCTCCAGCCGCGTGGTGCCCGCGTGGTTGGCCTCGCCGCGGAAGTCGAAGCGCCAGCGCCCGTGCGGCCAGATGGCCGAGGCCACGCCGACCGCCGCGTCGCGGTCCACGAGCGCGCGGCCCTGTTCGACGTGGAGTTCGACGAAGCAGCCGATGCGGTCGAGGAGTTCGGGGTCGGCGCCGATGCCCTCGGGGTCGTACCCGGCGGCGGCCATCGCGTCCGGCAGGCGGGTGCCGTCGGCGTCGCGCAGGTCGCGGGCCTGCTCGGAGGTGAGCACGCCCGCCGCGAGGCGCGAGCCGACGCACGCGACGCCGAACCGGGCGCCTTCCTCGTCGCCGAAGTTGACGATCGCGAGGGGCCGGTGGAACGCCGCGCCGCGTTCGACCAGCAGGTCGAACGCGGCGAAGGAGGAGATGACGCCGAGGGGACCGTCGTACGCGCCGCCGTCCGGCACCGAGTCGAGGTGCGACCCGGTGACCACGGCGTCCCGGGCGTCGGCCGGGGTCCAGTCGGCGTCCGGGGCCGAACCGCCGTACCAGGCCCACTGGTTGCCGTTGCGGTCGATCTCGTACGCGAGCCCGCGGCGCGCCGCCTCGGCCCGGAACCACGCCCGGCACTCCAGGTCGGCGGCGTTCCACGCGAACCGGCGGTAGCCGCCGGTGCGGGCGTCGCGCCCGACCGGCAGCAGGTCCCGCCACATGGCTTCGAAGGTCACGACGCGTCTTCCCGCATGGGCACGCGCACGCCGCGCTCGGCGGCGACGTCGGCGGCCAGGTCGTAGCCCGCGTCGACGTGCCGGATGACGCCCATGCCGGGGTCGTTGGTGAGCACGCGGCGGATCTTCTCGCCGGCCAGCTTGGTGCCGTCCGCGACGGTGACCTGGCCGGCGTGGATCGAGCGGCCGATGCCGACGCCGCCGCCGTGGTGGATGGACACCCACGACGCGCCGGACGCGACGTTGACCATGGCGTTGATCAGCGGCCAGTCGGCGATGGCGTCCGAGCCGTCCAGCATGGCCTCGGTCTCGCGGTACGGCGACGCGACCGAGCCGCAGTCGAGGTGGTCGCGCCCGATCACGACCGGGGCGGAGAGTTCGCCGCTCGCGACCATGTCGTTGAAGCGCTCGCCGGCCTTGTCGCGTTCGCCGTAGCCGAGCCAGCAGATGCGCGCGGGCAGACCCTGGAAGTGCACCTTCTCCTGGGCCATCTTGATCCACCGGGCGAGCGAGTCGTTCTCCGGGAAGAGGTCGAGGACGGCGCGGTCGGTGGCCGCGATGTCCTTGGCGTCGCCGGAGAGCGCGGCCCAGCGGAAGGGGCCCTTGCCCTCGCAGAACAGCGGGCGGATGTAGGCGGGGACGAAGCCGGGGAAGTCGAACGCCCGGTCGTAGCCCGCGAGTTTGGCCTCGCCCCGGATGGAGTTGCCGTAGTCGAAGACCTCGGCGCCCTTGTCCTGGAAGCCGACCATGGCCTCGACGTGGCGGGCCATCGCGTCGCGGGAGGCGGTGGTGAATTCGGCGGGCTTGTCGCGCGCGTACTCGGCCATGTCCTCGAAGGCGACGCCGAGCGGGAGGTACGCGAGCGGGTCGTGCGCGCTGGTCTGGTCGGTGACGATGTCGATCGGCGCGTCCATCGCGAGGAGTTGCGGAACGACCTCGGCGGCGTTGCCGAGCAGGCCGATGGACAGCGGGCGGCGGGCGTCGCGGGCCTCGACCGCCAGGCGCAGGGCCTCGTCGACGCTGTCGGCGCGGACGTCGCAGTAGCGGTGCTCGATACGGCGCTCGATGCGCGAGGGGTCGCACTCGATGCAGATGGCCACGCCGCCGTTCATGGTGACGGCGAGGGGCTGGGCGCCGCCCATGCCGCCCAGTCCGGCGGTGAGGGTGATGGTGCCTTCGAGGGTGCCGCCGAAGCGCTTGGCGGCGACCGCGGCGAAGGTCTCGTAGGTGCCCTGGAGGATGCCCTGCGTGCCGATGTAGATCCACGAGCCGGCGGTCATCTGCCCGTACATGGGCAGGCCGAGCGATTCGAGGCGGCGGAACTCCGGCCAGGTGGCCCAGTCGCCGACCAGGTTGGAGTTGGCCAGC